>NZ_JBIDCT010000013.1:0-256758 GCF_043204735.1 Micromonospora sp. NPDC047740 | reverse complement strand
TCCGGGTGCGGGCGGATCAACACCACCCTCGCCCTCAACGACCGCTCCTGGACGTGCCCCGGCTGCAAGGCCGAGCACGACCGGGACATCAACGCCGCGACAAACATCCTCGCCGCCGGGCTGGCGGAGAGGTAAAACGCCTGCGGAGCTGACAGAAGACCTCAAGGAAAATCCTCCCGGACAGGCAGTCGGCAATGAAACAGGAAACCTCACGGGCAACCGTGGGAATCCCGGCCCCTTCAGGGCCGGGAGGATGTCAATAATGTCCCGATCCGTGCGGCCAGAACCTCCAAGGAGAGGCCTCACCGACGGGTCGCCTGCTGGAGACGCCACGACCCAGGCCCACCAGCCGAAGAACACGTTGACCACCCGGCAACCACCCGGCGGGCTCGCATCCCGCCAACTACTTGACAACGGTTTTCATTTGCTGAGAGGCTGCGTTCCGGCGGCGCGAGTTCATGAGCGTTGATACCCAAGACCGGCCACGGGGCTCACGTAACTTTCGCCGCCATCACCGTTGGTCCACCCCGGCCACGTCTCGACCCGAAACGGACTGCTGCCTCTGCTATGCGTTCACTCATCGGTGTTTCCGCCGTCGTCCTGCTCGGCATCGCCCCGCCGATAGCCGTACCGAGACCGGTGCCTACGCCGCCACCCGCTGGCGGCTCTCCCAAAGCAGAGGCGCCGGCGGCTGTGACGTGGGGGGTGAGTCCGTCGAGCCCGAAGGGGCCCAACGGGCGTGCGGCATTCGCCTACAAGCTTGATCCCGGTGCCAGGTTGACCGACTACGTCGCTGTCACGAACCACTCCGCGCGGCCAATCACCCTGAGTGTCTACGCCAGCGATGCGGTCACCACAGCGCAGGGTGGCTTCGACCTGTTGCCCGCGGCGCGGCGGCCGGTCGATGTGGGTTCGTGGGTCAGCCTCACCTCCCGGCAGCTGACGATCCCGTCGAGCTCCCGGGTGGACGTGCCGTTCACCGTGAACGTGCCGGCCAACGCCACTCCGGGTGATCACGTGGGCGGTGTCGTGGCCTCGCTCACGGCTACGACCACCGACGCCCACGGCAATCAGGTGGCCGTCGACCACCGGGTCGGTACTCGCATCTATCTGCGAGTCACCGGCGAACTTCGGCCGGCGCTGGCGCTGGAAGACGTGCGGGTACAGCACCGCGGTTCACTCAATCCGTTCGGTGGCGGCGAGGTCACCGCTACGGCGACGGTTCGGAACACCGGCAACGTCCGGCTCGCCGGCACGCCGACCGTGCACGCTGCGGGACCGCTCGGCCTGACCGCCGGGTCTGCGTCCGGCGGGACGCTTCCTGAGATCCTGCCCGGCGACGCGGTACGGACCACCGTGCGGCTCGCCCAGGTCCCGCCTCTGTTCCGGCTCACCGTCACCGCCGCTGTCACACCGACAGCCGTTGCCGGGCAGACGCTCGACCCGCCGCCGGGCACCGTGTCCCATCAGGTGACCGTCTGGGCCGTGCCGTGGTCCCAGCTGCTGATGCTGGCCCTGCTCGCCGGTGCCGCCTGGACGCTGGTGGCGGTCCGTCGACGGCGACGGCGCGCAGCGGCCCGAGACTTGGCGCACGCCCTGGCCACCGCTCGTGAGCAAGGCCGCGCCGAAGCCGCGGTGACGACAGCGGCACCGACCGAGAAACCTGCGGCCGACATGACCGCTGATGCCTTGTCGCGCGGGATAGGGCGCAGTCCAGACGACGTACCGGCGGCGCCCGTGCCGACCCCAAAGGTCGAGGAGTGACCGGCCCGCAGCGCGCGGGGGTCCGCAACTTCGACAGACGACGGATCCAGTAGGGAGAATGATGAGAACAGCACGTCTGCGTGCTGCGGTCGCGGGATTCGCCCTGGCCGCTCTGGTGTTGCCGGCCGGCGCTGTACCGGCGGGGGCCGCCGCGGTGTCGGTCGACGCCGCCGGGGCGGATCTGGTGTCCCTGTCGGTTGTCGACGGCGCGCTGTCGCTACGCATCCGGGACGCCACGCAGGTGGCCCGGCAGGCAGTCGGGCACGACCCGGCCGACGTGACGCTGGGACCGGACGGCGGGGTGGCCGTACGGGTACCGCAGAACAAGGCTTTCTCGTTCCTCGGTAGCCCCGGCACGTCGATCTGGTCGCTCACCCCCGGAGACACCGGTTTACCCATGCTCGACACCAGCGGGGTGCGGCGTGGCCTCGTCCGGGGGGACGTGGTGACGCTGTCACTGACAGCGGCTGAAGGTCCCGGGAACTTCACCGCCTACACCCTGTCCGGCCTTGGCGCGCCCCGCCATCTGCTCGGCCGGGCCGCACGGGACATCGCGTTGCCGGCCGCGACCCGCACTCCGGTGGTGTGGGCGTTCGACTCGGCCGGCGACTACCGGCTGACCTTCGCCGCGTCGGCGACGCTGTCCACTGGCCGATCCGTTACCACCGAGGCGACGTACCGGATCAGTGTCCCGCCCATCCAGCCGGGTCCTGCCGCGCCGGCACCCGCCCCGGCCGCTGCGGTCAAGACTCCCCCGGCCCCGCCGGCGCGTGGGATGGCGGTCCCGAACGCCGCAGCGGCCACGCCCACGGCCACATCCTCGCCCCCGCTGCCTGCGGCCGCGAACGCGGCCGCTGCCAGGTCGGCAGCCACCGGCGCCCGCCGGGTGATCGCTGATGGGCACGTCGATATGGGGCCGCAACTGTCCGGCGAGGCTTGGACGATTCGGGTCCGGGACGACACGGCCAGCCCACCGGTGTGGCGCGAACTCGCCGACGTGGTCCTGCACGTCAAGGACAAAGCCAAGACAACGGTGCCGGCCGGGGCGGACTTCCTCGGCAAGGCAGGAGAGGCGATCTGGTTGCTGCCGCAGGCCCAGCAGGCCGGAATCGTCTGGCCCGGCTGGAACACCCAGCACGAGTCGGTCATCACCGGCACCCGGGGCAACGTGACCTGGACTCTCGCCGGCGTCGACGGTCCAGGACGCTTCACGCTCTTCCTGACCGGATCGTTTGGCAACGCCAACGTCCTGTTCGACTCGACCAAAGGCCTGCCGCAGCGGCTGCCGATCCCACCGAACACGCACGCCCACGGCAATTGGGCCTTCAGCAAGCCCGGCCTCTATCGGCTTGCGGTACAGATGAGCGCCACCACCACCGCCGGAAAGACGGTCACCGACAGTAAGACGCTGACGATCGCGGTGGGCGACAGCACCAACCCGAACTCCGGGTTCGGCAGCGGATCCGGCACCGGCGGTGACGGCAAGCCCGGCATCGGCGATTCCGGCGGCACCGGCCGATTGCCCCGTACCGGAGAGTCGTGGGTCATTCCGGTCTCCGCCGGTGGGCTCCTGCTCGTGCTGGTCGGAGCGCTGCTGCGGATCGCCGGTCGTCGTCGCCGCGACCCGGCGGCGGCACCCGCCGGACCCATCCCCTAAGCGCCGAGGAGAGGAGGATGCAGGTGTCCGTTGTCGGTTCCGGGGCTCCCCGCGCCTGCCCGCGCCGGGCCGGCGCGTGGCCGCGACTTCTGGTGTTGCCCCTGCTCATCGGGGTGCTGGCCGGTTGCCGCGCCGAAGTGGCGTTGAGCGCGCACGACCAGCGGGTCCAGGTCATCACGACCACCGGGATCCTGCGGGACCTGGCGAGCCGCGTCGGCGGCGACCGGGTACGGGTCAGCTCACTGGTGCCGGACCGGGCCGATCCGCACAGCTACGAGCCGTCCCTGCGCGACGTCCGCAACGTCGTGTACGCCGACGTCGCGTTCAGCAACTACCTGCTGCTGGAGGAGCAGGCCGTCATCAAGACGCTGGACGCGAACCTGCGCGACGGCGTACCGAACATCTCGCTGGCCGAGGGAGCGGTGAAGTACGCGGCGGAGATCATCCCGCTGGTCGAGGACGCCTCGTTGGACACCATCTGGCTGGGCATGCGCGTGCGCGGCACCGGCACGGCGCTGGGCGCGAACCGCTCCTCCGACGTGCTTCTCACCGCCACCGCAGCGCACGGGCCGGGTGACCTGGTCGCCTACCTGACCGAGTCATTCGGCAACCCGTCGTTCTACGTCGACTCCGCCGACGGGTTCGATCCCGCAAACGGCTACCGGGATGACACCGCCCGCCTGCCACCGGACGCGCACACCCACATGAGCTGGGCGTTCACCAAGCCCGGCATCTACCGACTGACCATGCGGGCACAGCTCGCGGTCACCCCGCAGGCGGCGCCCGTCCCGCTCGGAGAGCAGGCGTTCACCTTCGCCGTCGGGGTGGATCCGCACTCGGTGCCGGGCATGTCGGACGCGGCGGTGCTGAACTCCGGACACGCCGACCTCACCGCGGACATCGACGAAGGGCGGCTGTACCTGTTCGCCGATCCGGAGGGCAACGGCGAGGCCAACCAGCGGGTGTACGACCCGGCCAGCACGGTGATCGAGGTGCCGAACAAGGCGCTGCTGGAGGTGCCCGGTGACCGCAGGTTCCGGTTCCTCGGCCGGCCCGGCACGCGGGTCTACCAGTTACCGCAGGCGGTGCTCGGCAAGCACGTGCACGGGGAGATCGACCCGCATCTGTGGCAGAACGTGCGCAACGCGATCTCCTACGTCGAGCTGATCCGCGACACCCTGGTCGGGGTGGACCCGCCGGGCGCGGCGACGTACCGCGCCAACGCCGCGGCCTACATCGCCGAACTCGAGCGGCTGGACGGCTACGTCCGGGACACGATCGCCCAGATACCCCCGTCCCGGCGGCACCTGGTCACCACGCACGACGCGTTCGGCTACCTGGGCCAGGCCTACGGAATCCAGATCTCCGGCTTCGTCACCCCGAACCCGGCCACCGAGCCCAGCCTCGCCGATCGGCGCCGGCTCACCGAGACGATCCGCAACCTCGACATCCCCGCCGTGTTCCTGGAACCGAACCTGGCGGCCCGCTCCACCACCCTGAGCGAGGTGGCCCGGGAAGAGCGGCTGCGGGTCTGCTCGATCTACGGCGACACCTTCGACGGAAACGTCACCAACTACGTGGACATGATGCGGTTCAACGCCCAGTCGCTGCGCGATTGCCTGACCAGGGCGGATCGAGGGAGGACCAAGTGACGGCACGACGGGCGCGTTCGCGCGCGGTGCGGACGGCGACGGCGATCAGCCGATGGGCGGTCGCAACCCTGGTCGCGGTGGTGGCGACGCAGACGCCTGCCGTGGCCGGGCAGCCGGCGCCGAGCCCGGGTCAGTCGATCGCCGCGGACCAGCCCATCGCCACCGGCCGGGTCGTGCTCGACGCCGGGCACGTGGACATCGGACCCCGCTACGTCGACGGCCAGTGGACCCTGCTCATCCACGACGGCACACAGCAGCGGCCGGTGTGGCGCAGCCCCGACGAGACGGTGTTACGCGTCTCCGACGCCGCGCTGCAGGCCGTTCCCGACGATCCCGCGTACGCCTTCCTCGGCATCAAGGCGGGCAAGCAAGTCCACGTGGTGCCGCAGGTACAGAACCAGAACGTGGTCTGGATCGGCTGGAACACCCAGGACCCCCAGGTGATGCAAACCATCGACCGCGGAGCCACGCTGAACCTGCTCGGCGTAAGCGGGCCGGGCACGCTGACCACTTTCCTGCAGGCGGGCAACTTCGCGGCGCCGCAGGTGTTGTGGCGCTCCGCCGAGCCGGCGGCCCAGCCGTTCTGGGTCGAGGTCAACACCCACACCCACGCCAACTGGGTCTTCTCCACTCCCGGCGTCTACCTGGTCACCGTGCAGGTGTCGGCCGACCTGATCAGCGGCGAGAAGGTCTCCGCCACCCGGACGCTGCGCTTCGCGGTCGGCGACGCGACCAGCACCGACGAAGCCTTCGCGGCTGTTGTGGACCGCAGCCGCATGCCGGTTGGCGAGGCGGCGGCCGGTGCGTCCCGCGACGCCGCTGGCGCACCAGACGACACCTCGCCGTTGCCGCTGGTCGTGGTGCTGGCGGGTGCCGCGCTCCTGCTCACCGCCGGCCTGCTCCTGGTCCTGCTGCGCGGGCGCGGCGCGAAGCGCCGAGCCGAACGGGAGCGCAGCACGTCACCGTCGGGGGTTCAGCCGTGAGAGCGCTGGACATCGAACACCTGGACGTGGACCTCGGCGGACGGCCGGTACTGCGCGACGTGCGGCTGCACCTCGACCGCGGGGAACTGGTCGGGCTGCTCGGCCCCAACGGAGCCGGGAAGACCACCCTGCTGCGCGCCGTCCTGGCGCTGGTTCGCACCAGGGGCGGCCGGGTGCTGGTGGAGGGCAAACCGTCCCGGCCCGGACGCTCGGCGATCGGGTACGTCCCCCAGCGCCATGAGTTCACCTGGGACTTCCCTATCTCCGTCGAACAGACCGTGCTCAGCGGCCGAACGGGTCGGATCGGCCTGCTCCGCCGGCCCGGCGTGGCCGACTGGCGGGCGGTCGGCGACGCACTCGACCGCGTCCAGCTGTCCGCGCTGCGCGCCCGGCCCGTCGCCGAACTCTCCGGCGGGCAACGCCAACGTGTCCTGGTCGCGCGCGCCCTCGCGCTCGCGCCGAGCATCCTGCTACTCGACGAACCGTTCACCGGACTGGACATGCCCACCCAGGAATTGCTGGGCGACCTGTTCGCCAACCTCGCCCGGGAGGGCCATGCGGTGCTGATGACCACCCACGACCTGGTCGCGGCGATGGAATCCTGCACCCGGCTGGTCCTGCTCAACGGCCAGGTCATCGCCGACGGACGGCCCGACCAGCTTCAGGACGTCGAGGTGTGGATGCGCACCTTCGGGGTCAGCGAGACCTCACCGCTCCTCAAACTCGTAAAGGCCAGCTAGTGCCCATTACCGACTTCCTCACCGACCTGCTCAACCCCGACCTCGCATTCCTGCCTAAGGCACTGGCGATCGCGGTCATGTCCAGCATCGTCTGCGGCGTGGTCGGCTGCTACGTCGTCCTGCGCGGGATGGCCTTCATCGGCGACGCCGTCGCACACGCCGTCTTCCCCGGCCTCGCCATCGCCTTCGTCCTGCAGGGCAGCCTGGTACTCGGCGGCGCCGTCGCCGGCGTCGCCACCGCCCTGCTGATCGCGATCTTCTCCCAGAACCGACGGGTCAAGGAAGACTCCCTGATCGGCGTCTTCCTGGTCGCCACGTTCGCCCTCGGCATCGTGATCATCTCGCAAGCGCCCGGATACTCCGGCTCGCTGCAACAGTTCCTGTTCGGCTCGATCACCGGCATCCCGGACCGCGACCTCTACCTGGTGGGAATCACCGGCCTGATCATCCTCGGCCTGGTGCTCGCGCTACACAAGGAATTCGTCGCGGTCTGCCTGGACCGGGAGATGGCCCGCTCGATGGGCCTGCCGGTGTTCTGGCTCGACATCGTGCTCTACGTCCTGGTGACCCTGGCCGTGGTGATCTCCCTGCAGACCATCGGCAACATTCTCGTCCTGGCCCTGCTGATCACTCCCGCCGCGGCCGCCCGGCTGCTCACCGACCGGCTCGGCGTGATGATGCTGCTCGCCCCGACGATCGGCGGCACGTCTGCGCTCGTCGGGCTGTACCTGTCGTGGAGCTACGACACACCGGTCGGCGGCACCATCGTCCTGGTCGCCACCACCATCTTCCTCACCGCCTGGCTGCTCGCCCCACGCCACGGCCTGCTCACCAAACGCCGCACGCGAATCCAGCGGCCTTCCGGCGAGGCAGAACCCGCCGCCGGCTCGGCCATCGCGGCCGGACATGTCTCGCCGATGCGCTGACCCGCGTCGTACGTCCGGGCACGGGGTCGGTCGGCAGCTCCAGGTGCCGGCCGACGCCGAGCCGGGGCTGCCGATCCCGCCACCCGACGCTGCAGAGCAGGTGTTCGTGGTGGAACTGCCCGCTACGTGCATGGATCGGGGGGTTCGGGTTCGCGGGAGCGAAGTCCGCAGCGAGTCACTGGGCGGCGCGTACGCCGAAGGCGAACCGGACGGTCGTGGTCAGCACCAGGTCTTCGCCGACGCGGGTCAGGACCCGGCTGGCGTCGGCGAGCGCGGCGGGAAGCCGCTCGGTCGGAATCCGTTCCAGCAGGGCACGAGCCCCATGCGACCAGGCCCACGTCATCCAGTGCTCGACGTCGCGGAACTGGCTGCGGAAGGTCGCCTCCTCAACCGTGACCCGTCGGTAGCCCGCGGTTTCCAGCAGCGCGGCGGTTGACTCCGGCGTGGCGAAGAGGCCCTCCTGGGCCGCCGTCGGCGACTGACGTTCTCCGTCGGGCAGGTGCTGCGCCAGAACGCGCAGTGCGTCGGTGAATCGGAGGTCGTGGGCGGCGAACGTGGTGAATCCGACCCGCCCGCCTGGGCGGAGCAGACGCCGATACGCGCGCAACGCCTCAAGGGGCGCGGGGAGCAGGAACAGCACAAGGCCCGCGAGCACCGCGTCCCAGGCGGTCTCGGGCAGCGGTGGGGCCTCGGCGTCGGCGACCTCCACCTGCACCTGCGTGAGGCCGGCAGCCCTGGCCTCGGCTCGGGTGAGCTCGACCATCCGCGGAGCCAGGTCGATGCCGATCGCCCTGCCTGTCGGCCCCACGGCCGCCGCCGCTGGGAGCAGGACGGCGCCGCGCCCGCAGCCCACGTCGACGACGCGCTGCCCGGGGCGCAGGTCGGCTCGGCGTACCAGCTCACGTCCCATCGGACCGAAGAACTCGACGCCGACCCGGTCGTAGGTTGCGGCGCCGCGGTCGAACATCTCCGCCATGGCTGCCTTCATCCGTCTCGCCTCGCTGGAGGTGAGGTTCACCTCAGGTCTCCTCGTACGGTTGTTGCCTTCGCTTCCGGAACCCACGTTAGTTTCGCCGTCTCGGCGGCCCCGGACTTCGCCGAAGCCGCCGAGACGGCGTAATGGATCTAGATGGCGGTCAGGGTCAACGTCGCGGTGTACTGGCCCGCGCCGGTATCGGTGGGCAGTTCCAGGTTGAGCCCGGCACCGAGTCGGGCTGTGCCCCGTCCGGCACCGACCGGTGCGGAGCCGAGCACGCTGCTGGCGGCCAGACCGTTGCCGGAGGCGAAGCCGGGCTTGACCTCCTGGCCCGCCGCCACACCCTGACCGTTTGCCTGTGCCAGCACGGTGGGTGCCCAGCCGAGGTACTTACCGCCCACCCGGGTGGCCCCGGAGGTGAAGTCACTCAACCGGCCGGCGACATTCCAGCCGGGCGCGCCCGGTCGGGTGTCGGTCACCGTGACAGGGCGCAGCTCACCGCTGCTCTGCCACCGGTCGCCAGCCGTGGACAGCACGGCCGCCGGCAGCGTCACTGTCCGGTCGTTGGGGTCCACGCTGACGACCAACGCCCCCTGTGTCCCGTCGATGGTGACCGTGATCGTCTGCGACGGTGCCGGCGAGGCGGCATCGTCGACGTTCAGGGTCGCCGGACCGCTCTCCGCGGCCACCACCTCACCGTCGCGGTACAGCCGGACCAGGTACTGGCAGTCGTCCAGCTGGTTTGTGGCGGTGAACGAGTACGCCGCCGAGGTCTCGCCCGGCACCGCGGTGAACTCCTCCGTGCCTGGGCACTTGCTGAACCAGCGGTACCGGTTCAGGTCGCTGGTGGGGGTCTGGACCGCGGTCAGCGTCACGGTCGCGCCGGGAGCGTACGCCGGCTGCAGGCCCTGGATCGACAGCTGCACCTGCGGGTCGGGATCCGGCAGGTCGCCCACCACGAACCGGTACGCCACCGGACCGGTGGACACCTGCCGCCCGTCGGTGAGCGTGGCGTCGGCGCGGAACGTCAACGTGTAGCTTCCCAGTGCCCCGAACACCCAGTTGGCGTGGGCGTGCGTGCCGACCGGCACGTCGATCGCATCCGGCAGACCATCGTCGCTGCGGAACTTGATCAGCGGCTGCCCGACCGGGTCGGTCATGAACACCGAGACGCGGCCCGGTCCGGAGACGTCCACCAGGCTCAGGCTGACCTTCTCACCCCGGAACACCCCGGTCGGCAGCCGGGTGGTGTTCCACCCTGGCCATAACAGGTTGGGATCCTGCGTCATCGGCAGCAGCCACACCGTCGAGCCAGCCGGCCCGAGAAACGCGTACTCCGGCAGATCCGGCACCTCGACCGCAGCCTGCGGCAACACCTGGAACGCCACGTCCCCGGGGTCCCGGCTGACCGACGGCTGCACGGTGTCGTCGTGCACCTTCAACACCAACCGACCGTCCGCATAGTGCACGTCGACCGCATCGACGTGGCCCGCGGACAGCACCACATTTTCCTGAGCCGAAGCGGGGCCGGAGACGGCCACCACCAGGCCGCCGACGGTTGCGATGACCGTGCCGGCGGCGGCGGCGAGGCGCTTCAGTCTTCTCGCCCTCATTTCCCTCCCTCCAAAACATAAAATGAAAACCGATGTCAGATACGCGGGGGAAGCTAGCACGGCCTCATCGCCATGTCGAGACAGCTGGACCGGCATGCGGCCCAGGCGTTCCACATACGCCTACGTGACGGGTCAGCTCGTCACCTCTGTCCTGTGTCGCGGGCGGGACGACACGCTTGACAGCTTCATGGAAACGATTATCGTTTCCAACTGCCTGCGACGTGGTGTCGCGGGCGTGAGGAGGAGTTGCATGCGAGCCAGGATGTCGGCACTGACCGCCGTCACGGCGGCGATGACCGCCGGCGTACTGGCCTGGGCCGCACCCGCCCAGGCCAGTACCGTGGTTCTGTCCCAGGGGCACGTCGACGCGGTTGACGTCGCCTTCGAGAACGGCGCGCTCGAGATCTCGGTCCACGACGAGACCGTCGACCCGGACGTGGAGCGCGACCCGGCCGACGTGGTGTTCGTCGTCAAGCCTGGGGCGGCCATGACCGTGCCGGACGACCCGAGGTACGCGTTCCTCGGCGCTCCCGGCGCCACCGTCCACGTCCTCCCCGAGGTCCAAGACGAGAACCTGCTGTGGCCCGGCCTCGCCACGGAAGAACTGCAGTCGGGCGTCTTCGCTAGCGACAGCATCCAGATCAGGGTCACCAGAGTCATCGGTCCGGACGGGTTCAGCCTGTTCACCACCGACCCGGTGGGCGCGCCGAACGTGCTGGTCGACAGCGAGGACGGCCTGCCCGACGCGATCACCAGGCCAGTCGGCAGTCACCTGCACGCCAACTGGGCGTTCGAGAAGGCCGGCACCTACCGCATCAAGGTCGAAGCGACCGGAATCCTGGCCGCCACCGGCAAGCGGGTGACCTCAGCAGCGGCGTGGCTCACCTTCCAGGTCCAGTGCTGACCCGCACCACCAACCCAGCTTTCAGCCGGTAGAACGGAGAAACAGATCATGAGGCTTGCCAAGCGGCTGCTGGCGGTCACCGCCGCCGTCACCGCCACTGTCCTCGGCCTGGCCGCCGCACCGGCGTCCGCCGCCACCATCGAGACCGGGCACATCGACGTCCTTGACCTCGACTACGCCAACGGTTCGCTCACCCTCGACATCAGGACGTACAGCCCCGCCAACGACGACCTCTCCCCGGCGGCCACGACCCTGCGGCTGCCGTCGAGCTCCGCCATCACGGTGCCGAGCGGATCCGCCTGGAACTGCCTCGGAACGGCCGGCTCCACCGTCTACGTCGCCCCGCAAGCCGAGAACACCAACCTGCTGTGGGCCGGCTGGAACACCGAGGACGTGCCCGCGGACCAGGGACCGATCAAGATGGAACTGGTCAGCGTGTCCTCGGTCCCCGCCGGCGGCCGATTCACCCTCTACACCACCAACGCCTTCGGCACCCCCAGCTACCGGCTCAACTCCAACACCGCCACCGGCTGCCCGATCTCCGCCTGGCCGGGGGGCATCAGCGCCGGCACGCACGCCCACGGCAACTGGGCGTTCTCAGCACTGGGCACCTACACGCTGACGTTCAAGGCCACCACGCAGGGCGGCTCCGGGGTCGCCAGCCCCACCGTCAGCTACACCATCCAGGTCGGCTGACACCGTAACCATTCCCGCGGCCCCCGACCGTCCATCAGGACCCGGTCGGGGGCCGTGGGCAACGTGACGGTCTGTCGACGGCGACCCTGTCCAACTGGTTCAGCGATGCCATGCCGGTGCTGGCTCCGGCGCTCTACCTGCTCGGCGGCTGAGATCTCCTCCGGCTTGCTCCTGGCGCAGTACGGACTCGCCGTTCACCTCCTCTTCGATTCCGGTTGGGCAGCGCACTCTCATCGCCCCCTTGTGGCCTCGCCGATGCCGCTACTGGAAATAGTTTTCGTTTTCGTGTTCTAATGCTTGCCCGAAGCCGCCCGGAAAGGGAGACGTATGACCCAGCCGTACCGGCCAGCCGAGTGCCTGGAGGCCGTGAGCGCCTGCCTGGCGGAGGTGCTCGATCTCGACCCGCTGCAGGTGCAGCCCGAGGTGCTGCTCACCGAGCTGGGCCTGGAGTCGTTCACGGCCGTGCGGCTGCGGCGCCGGCTGCGCGAGGATCTCGACGCCGACCTGCCGCTGACCGTCTTCCTGGACGGGGCGACACCGCGCACGGTCGCGGCCGCGGTGGAGTCGGCGCGCCTGCAGGCCACCGACACGATCCGAAGCGTGCCGGCGCAGGAAAACGCCTCCGCCGACCCCGGACGCGAGGCGTTCCCCCTCACCGCGGTCCAGGCCGCCTATCTGGTGGGCCGAGATCCGTCCTTTCCGTTGGGCGGCGTCGCGACCTTCTTCTACTTCGAGTACGACCGGCAGCCCGCCGACGATCCGGAACTGGACGTGCTGCGGCTGGAAGCGGGGTGGAACCGGCTGATCGCCCGTCATCCCATGCTGCGGATGGTGGTCGACGCCGACGCGCGGCAACACATCCTGCCCGCGGCGCCGCCCTACCGCATCGCCGTCGTCGACCTGCGCGCCTGCGACGACGATGACCTCGCCGGTGAGCTTGCCCGGCTGCGGCACCAGTGCTCTCACCAGCTACGGCCCGTTGAGGTGTGGCCGCTGTTCGATGTGCGGGCGGCGCTGCTGCCGGACGGGCGGACTCGCCTGTTCCTGGGGATGGACATCATCGCGCTGGACATGGCGAGCTGGATGCGGCTGATGCGCGAGTGGGGGCAGCTCACCGCTGATCCCGACGCGGACCTGCCGGAGGCGTCCACCACGTTCGCGGCGGCGCTGGCCCGCCGCGACCGCGATCCGGCTGAGACGGCGCGGCGGTCCACGGATCACGCCTACTGGTCGCAGCGGGTGCCGGCCCTGCCGCCCGGGCCGGCCCTGCCATGGGCGAGGCCCGCCGTCGACCTCGGCGTTCCGCGCTTCACCCGGTACGCCGCCGAGCTGACCGACCAGCAGTGGGCGGCCCTGCGGCGCCACGCTGCGGCCCGTGGCCTGTCCGCGACCGCAGTGCTGCTGGCCGCATGCGCGCTGGTACTGCACCGCTGGGGCACCACCGCGCCGTTCTGCCTGAACACCACGCTGTTCGACCGGCCCGACGATGCCGACCTCGACGCGGTCGTGGGCGACTTCACCACCACGGTGCTGAGCGAGTCCCCGGCCCTCGACCTCACCGCATGGGACGGGTTCGGCTCGTACGCCGCCGTGGTGAACCGCCGGTTCTGGACGGACCTGGACCACCGCTCCGTCTCCGCCGTCGAGGTGCTGCGCGAGCATCGCGACGGCGACCTCACCCCGGCCTACCCGGTGGTGTTCACCAGCGGTGTGGGTCTGGGCGGCGACGGCGAGGCACCGACCGCCTGGCTCGGGCGGGAGGTGTTCGGGGTGTCGCAGACCCCGCAGGTGCTCATCGACCACATCGTGTGGGACGAGGCCGACCGCCTGCGGATCGCCTGGGACACCGTCGACGGCTGCCTGCCCGACGGCTTCGCCGCCGCGATGCGCGATGCGCACCTGCGCCTACTGAGGCGTCTCGCCGACGATGAGGCCGCCTGGTCCGACCCGGCGCTCGGGTGGGACCCGTCGTTCCTGCCGGACGAGCCGCTGAACTGTGCACCGTTCGGCGACGCGGGACCGCTGATCGACGACCCGCTGCGGTCAGCCGCCGCGCTGGCGCCGGACGCGGTCGCGCTGATCGGCGACGGTGACCCGGTGACGCACGGCGACCTTGCGGCGCGCGCCGGGCGCACCGCCGCAGCGCTGACCAGCCTGGGTATCGGGCCCGGCGATCTGGTGGCGGTGGCGGCACCCAAGGGAGCCGCACAGGTCGCCGCCATCCTCGGTGTCACGACCAGCGGCGCCGGCTACGTCCCGGTGGAGCCGACCTGGCCGGCGCCCCGCATCGCCTCGGTATGTAGCCAGGCCGGCATCCGGCACGCCCTGGTGGTCGGCGACCCGGCGCCGACGTGGCCGCAGGAGGTGCGGGTGCACCAACTGCAGCCGGACGGCACCCTGCCGGCGCCGCAGGTCGACGGGTCCGACCGCCGCCGGGCGGCACCGGACGATCTGGCGTACACCATCTTCACCTCCGGCTCGACGGGGCGACCCAAGGGCGTCGCGGTGGAGCACCGGCAGGCCCGCACCACCCTGGACGACCTGGCCGACCGGTTCCCGCTGGCCGCCGGCGACCGGGTCCTGGCGCTGTCGGCGATGAGCTTCGACCTGTCGGTGTACGACGTGTTCGCCATCCTCGGCGCCGGCGCGGCGATGGTGTTGCCGGATCCGGCCCGGCAACGCGACCCGGGCCACTGGCTGGGCCTGATGCAGCGCCACCGGGTCACCGTGTGGAACACCGCCCCGGCGCTGCTGGAGATGCTCGTCGAGTACGCCGAGATCGACCCGGACGCGGCCAGGGCCGCGCTGTCGGCGCTGCGGCTGGTGCTGCTGTCCGGTGACTGGATCCCGGTCACCCTGCCCGACCGGCTGCGGGCCCTGGCCCCCGGGGCGCAGGTGGTCAGCCTCGGCGGCGCCACCGAAGGCTCGATCTGGTCGATCTGCTACCCGATCGGGCAGGTCGACCCGTCCTGGCCGAGCATCCCGTACGGGCGCGCACTGCGCGGCCAGTCGTTCCACATCCTCGACGACAGCGGCCGGCCATGCCCCGTCGGGCAGGCCGGGGAGCTGTACATCGGCGGTGACGGAGTGGCCCGCGGCTACATCGGCGACCCGGAACAGACCGCACACCGCTTCTCCACCCACCCGGTGCTGCGCCGCCGCGTCTACCGCACCGGCGACCTCGGCCGGTGGCGGCCCGACGGCACCATCGAGTTCCTCGGCCGGGTCGACCGGCAGGTCAAGATCCGCGGTCACCGCATCGAGCTGGGCGAGATCGAATCCGTGCTCGACCGGGCACCCGGCGTGCGGCAGTGCGTGGCCCGCTCCGTGCCCAGCCCGGATGGCCGTCCCCGCCTGGTCGTCTACGTCGCGGCCGCCGATCCGAACACCGCGCCCGGCGATGAGGAGCTGGTGGCCCGGCTGCGGGCCAGCCTGCCGGACTACATGCTGCCGAGCCGGTTCGTCCGCCTGGCCGCGCTGCCGGTGACCGAGAACGGCAAGGTCGACCACGCCGCCCTGCCGAACCCGTACGAGACTGCTCCGTCCCCGCCTGCTGCCGTCGCGACCGGCCCGGCCGGGGCCGCTGAGACTCCACGTGCGCCGCAGCCTGCCGCCGACCGGTTGCCGGCGTTGCTGCAGCATGCCGTGCGCCTGGGTCTACAGCTGCGCGTCACCGTGCACCCGGGACGCCTCGACCCCGCCGCAGCCCTGGCGGCGGCGGCCGCCCTGGCGGCCGTCGGCCCGCTGCCCCTCGCCGACGGGTACGAGATGACTCCCCGCCTGACCGACGACGCGCTGCTCGAGCTCACCGTCACCGCCCGTTCGGCGCCGCCGGCCATCGACGACACGGCGATGGAGCCGTCGCTCGCGGCGTCCGCCTCCGCGGTCGCCCCCGGGATTGCCGATCTGCCGGACCCGGAGCTGGAGCGAGGCATCGCCGCCGTGCTCAGCGACCTGCTGGGCACGCCGGTCGACGTCACCACCCCATTCTTCCGGCTCGGCGCCACCTCGCTGACCCTCGTTCGCGCCCACCGCACGCTGGCCGCCGAGGTCGACGGCGACCTGGCGGTGGTCGACCTGTTCACCCATCCCACGGTGCGCGACCTGGCACGTCACCTCACCGCCCGACGGTCCGTCGGCGCACCCACCGCCGCCGGAAGCCAGGACCTTCCCGCGTTGGTCGCCGCCACCGGTCCCCTGGAGGCCAGCACCCACTCCCCTGCCGGCGAACCGCCGCAGCCGCCCGTCGTAGCGCCGCGGCCGGCAGGCCGGCGGCAGGCTCGGGCCGTCGCGGCGAAGGCCGCCCGATGACCGGCGGGCAGATCGCCGTCACCGCCGCGTCCTGCCGGTTTCCCGGCGCGGCCGACGTCGACGCCTTCTGGCGGCTGCTCGTCGACGGCCGCGAAGGGCTGACCCGGTTCACCGACGAAGAGCTGGCCGAACGCGGTGTGCCGCGACGGCTGCGCCGGGACCCGGGTTACGTGCCGGTCGGTGGGCTGATCGAGGGGCAAGAGCTGTTCGACCCGGCGCCGTTCGGGCTCACCGACGCCGAGGCCGCGCTGCTCGACCCGCAGCAGCGGCTGTTCCTGGAGTGCTGCTGGCAGGCCCTGGAGCAGGCCGGGCACGGCGGGGGCCGCGACGCCGGTGCGGTCGCCGTGTTCGCCGGCGCGGCGCACAGCGCGTACCTGACCAGCAACCTCGCCGGCCGATGGGACCCCACGGGCGGCGGCGCCGACCCGGGCGGCAGCCTGCAGACCGCGATCAGCACCCACACCGACTACCTGCCGCTGCAGGTCGCGTACCGGCTCAACCTGACCGGGCCGGCGATCGCGGTCAACACCACCTGCTCCACCTCCCTGGTCGCGGTGCACCTGGCCGCGCAGTCGCTGCTGGCCGAGGAGTGCGACACCGCGCTCGCCGGCGGGGTGTCGCTGATCGTGCCGCAGGGCCGCGGCTACCGGCACGTCCCGGACGGGATCTTCTCCGCCGACGGGCGGGTCCGCCCGTTCTCCGCCCGCGGCTCCGGCATCGTCTACAGCCAGGGCGTCGGTGTGGTGGTGCTGCGGCGGCTGGCCGACGCTCTCGCCGACGGCGACCCGGTGCTCGCGGTGCTGCACGGCAGCGCGGTCAACAACGACGGCGCGGACAAGGCCGGCTTCACCGCCCCGTCGGTGCGCGGGCAGGCCCGCGTCGTGGCCGAGGCCCTCGCGGTCGCCGGTGTCGAGCCACGCCAGGTCGGTTACGTGGAGGCGCACGGCACCGCCACCCGGCTCGGCGACCCCGTCGAGGTGGAGGCGCTACGGCGGGTTTTCGGCGCCGACGGGCCGGCCTGGTGCGGGCTCGGCTCGGTGAAGGGCAACATCGGCCACGCCAACTCCGCCGCCGGCATCGCGTCGTTCATCAAGACCGTGCTGGCCCGTCGTCACGGGATCGTGCCGGAATCGCTGCACGCCAAGCCGGTCAACGACCTGCTCGGCCTGGACGGCTCCCCGTTCGACGTCGTCACCGAGACCCGGCCGTGGTCGGCCGCGCCGTACGCCGGGGTCAGCTCCTTCGGCATCGGCGGCACCAACTGCCATCTGGTGCTCGGCCCGGCACCCCAGCAGCCACCGTCCACCCCGGACGCGCGGCCGCAGCTGCTCGTCGCATCCGGCCACACCCCGCAGGCGGCCGCCGCCGCGAGGGACGCGCTGGCCGCGGTGCCGGCCGACGAACGGCTGGCCGACGTCGCGTACACGCTGCAGGTGGGCCGCGCGCACGGCCCGCACCGGGTGGCCGGCGTGGCGGCCGTCGGGCACCGGCGGCGGATGCCGGCGCCGGTGCCCGCCGCGACGCGGCCACCCCGGCTGGTGTTCGCCTTCCCCGGCGCCGGCAGCGCGTTCGCCGGCATGGGTGGGCAGCTCTACGAGCAGGAACCCGTCTTCGCCGCCGCCATCGACACCTGCGCCGACCTGCTCGCCGGCGAGCTCGACGCCGACGTACGCGCGGCGCTGCACCCGGCCACCGATCCGGCACGGCTGGCCGACGCCGCGTTCGGGTTGCCGGCGCTGTTCGCCGTCTCCGTCGCCACCGCCCGACTGCTCGACAGCTGGGGTGTGCGACCGGACGTGGTGCTGGGCCACAGCGTCGGCGAATACGCTGCCGCCGTCGCCGCGGGGGTGTTGAGCCTGCCTGAGGCCGCCCGCCTGGTCGCCGTGCGGTGCACGCACGTGGCCCGGTCGGCCGGTGGCGGGGCGATGCTGGCGGTGCCGCTGCCCGCCCACGAGGTGACGGGGCTGCTCGCCGGGCACCCGGCGCTCGACCTCGCGGTGGTCAACGCGCCGGACGCGTGCGTCGTAGCCGGCCCGGCGGCGCCACTGCAGGCGCTGGAGGAGGCGCTGCAGGCCGACGGCATCGCGGTGACCCGGCTGCGGGTGTCCGCCGGGCTGCACTCCCGGCTGGTCGAGCCGGCCCTGCCGGCGCTGCGTGCGGCGGCCGACACGGTCCGCCCGCGCCAGCCACGCATCGAGTACGCGTCGACCGTCACCGGTGCCCTCGCCGACGCCGAGCTGACCGACCCCGGCTACTGGGTGCGGCAGCTGCGCCAACCGGTCAGGTTCTCCGAGGCGCTCCGTGCCGCCGTCGGCGACACACCGGCCGTGCTGGTGCAGGCCGGGCCGGGTGCCGCGCTGGTGACCCTCGCCCGACGGCACGGGTTGACCGCCCTGCGCGACGCGTTCGCGACGCTGCCCGCCGACGAGCCGGGCACCGACGCGGTCACCCTGCGGGAGGCGGTCGGCGGCCTGTGGTGCCACGGCACCCCGGTCGACCTCGCCGCCCTGCACCTGCCGGGCCGCCACCGGGTCACCGCGCCCGGGTACGCCTTCCAACGCCGGCGCCTGTGGATCGACCCGGTGGACACCAGCAGCATCGCCGGTGCCGGCCGGCCCGACACCGACGAGCCGCTGCTCGTGCCGGTCTGGCACCAACAGCCCCCGGCGCCAGCCGCGCCGCGGCTGCCCGGTAACTGGCTCGTCGTGCCCGGCGTCGACCAGCGGCTCGCCCGGGCGGTCGTCGATGCTGTCCGCGCCGCCGGTGGCGCGGCCCGCACCTGCGACGCCGACAGTGACTTCGCGGCCCAAAAGGAGCCGGCGTGGGCCGGACTGATCGTCCTACCCGGCGCGCCGGTCGCCGAGGACGTCGCCGATGCCGATGCCGGTGCGGGCGCCGGCACCGGTTCCGCGGCGGCCGAGGTGGACCGGGCCGCCACGCTGGCCGGCCAGCTCGCCGCAGCCCCGGTCCCGCTGCTCGTCCAGGTCACCCGCAACGCCGTCGCGGTCCTGCCGGCTGAACGGCCGGATCCCGGCGGCGCCGCGGCCCGCGTGCTGCCCCGCGTCATCGCCCAGGAGCGGCGCGGGCTGCGGTGGCGCACCATCGACATCAGCGGCGACGACAGCACCGAGACGGTCGCGGTCCACGTGGTCGCCGAGGTGGCGGGTCTCGCCGACGGTACCGGGTCGGGCGTCGAGGTGGCTGTCCGCGGCGAGCAACGCTGGCGGCGCACCGTTGTGTCGTGGCGCCCAACAGCCGGGAACTTCTCCGAAGCCGCCGCAGCGACCGCGGTGATCGTCGGCGGGCTCGGCGAGGTCGGCCTGACCATCGCCGGTCACCTCGCCGGCGCCGGCCACCGCGTGGTGCTCACCTCCCGGCACGGCGAACCGCCGCCGGACAGCGACCGAGGCCGGGCGCTGACCGCGCTGCGCGACGGCGGCGCCGACGTCACGGTGCGCCGGCTCGACGTCACCGACGCGGCCGCCACCGCCGCCCTGCTCGCGGAGCTGTCCGACCGAGGGCCGCTGGCGCTGCTGGTGCACGCCGCCGCGGCAGCCGGCGACGACCGGTGGGTGATGCTGCGCGACACCGCACCCGCCGACATCACCCGGCACCTCGCGCCCAAGCTGACCGGCGCAGGCGTCCTGCGCGACGCCGTAGCCGCGCTGCCGGACGAGCGGCGCCCCGGGCTGGTGCTGCTGATGTCCTCTGCGGCCACCATGCTCGGCGGCGTCGGCACCGGCCCGTACGCGGCGGCCAACGCCGCCATGGAAGCGTTCGCCCACACCGCCGCCACCGGACGGACCCGGTGGCTGGCGGTGGCGTGGGACGGCTGGCGCACCAGCGCCCACGGCGAAGACGCCGCCGTCACGCTGACGAGCACGCTGGACGCCGCTGGCGGCCTCGCCGCCCTCGACCGGCTCCGCGGCGCGATCACCGCACCACCAGTGGTGGTGGTGTCCCACCGCGACCTGGTCACGGCGATGGCCGATGCGGCCCGGGCCGGCGCGCAGGCCGCGCCGGTCGCATCGGTCGCGTCGGCGGAATCTGCGCTGACGGCGGTCGAACGCGCGGTCGCCGACGTGTGGGCGCGGTTGACGGGCAGCCCGGTCGACAGCCCGACGGCCGACTTCTTCGCCCTCGGCGGCCACTCCCTGCTGGCGACGCGGATGCTCGCCGAGCTGCGCGACCGGTTCGGTGTCGACCTGCGCCTGCGTGACCTGCTCGACCACCCGACCGTCGCTGGACTGGCCGCGCTGCTGAAGCCGGCCGCCGGTGTCCCGGCAGCCGAACCCGCAGCGGCAGCGCTGCCGTCGCCGGCTGGTCCATCGGGCGTCGATGCGGAGGGCACGTTCCCGCTGACCCGGGTGCAGCATGCCTACTGGGTCGGCCGCGCCGGCGGCTACCGGTGGGGCGACCGGCCCTGCCACTTCTACCTGGAGTACGACTGCCCGAACCTTGACCTCGACCGCTACCAGCAGGCGTGGCGGCAGGTAATCGACCGGCACCCGATGCTGCGGGCCGTCGTCACCACCCAGGGCCGCATGCGCGTCCTCGACCACCTGCCCGCCTACCGCATCCGAGTCCACGACCTGACCGGCCCCAACGATGAGTACCGGCAGCGCCGGCTGGCCACGCTGCGCGAGCGGATCTCCACCCGGCCTGGCCCACCGGAGACGTGGCCGCTGTTCACCGTGCAGGCCGCCCGCCTGCCCGACGGGCAGGTCCGGCTGTTCATCGGCGTCGACGTGCTGATCTGCGACGCGTCGAGCTGGTGGCTGATCGACCGGGAGCTGCACGCCTTCTACACCGACCCGCACGCCCCGCTGCCGGCACCAGTGGTGCACCCCGCCGCCTGTGTGGCGGCGCTCGAGGCCCGCCGCGCCGGCCCGGCCGCGACAAAGGCCGCCGCGTACTGGCGGCAGCGGCTGCCCGGCCTTCCACCGGCGCCGGCCCTGCCGGTAGCCGAGCACACCGCCGCCCGGTTCGTGCGCCGGACCGCGCGGCTGTCCCCGACCCGGTGGCGGGCGCTGCAACGGCAGGCCGCGCAGCACCGGCTCACTCCGAACGCGGTGTTGCTGGCCGCCTACGCCGATGCCCTGCAGGAGTGGTCCGGCAATGACCGGTTCAGCCTCATGCTCACCCTGTTCGACCGGCCGGACGACCTGCCCGGCGCGGGTGCGGTCGTCGGTGACTTCACCTCCCTGATCGTGCACGAGGTGGACCGGCGCGCACCGGCGCCGTTCGACGAGCGGGCCGCCGCAGCGCAGCAGCGGCTGTTCGCCGACCTGGACCACCGCGAGTTCTCCGCGCTGGACGCCCTGGCCGAACGCTCCGCCGCCGGAGGACAGCTCGCGTCGGTGCCGGTGGTGTTCACCAGCGCCCTCGGTGTGGCCGACATGATCGGCGAGGACCACGACCTGCAGTGGGCCGGCCGGCAGGTGTACGGGGTCAGCCAGACCCCGCAGACCCTGCTCGACCATCAGGTCCTCGAACAGGGCGGCGAGCTGTGGCTGCAGTGGGACGCCCTCGAACCGGTCCTCGACCCCGACCAGGTCCAGGCGGCGTTCGACGCCTACACCACCGCGCTGACCCGCCTGGCCGACGACGCGGACGCCTGGACCGACCAGCCGGCCGCCGGCTCCCGCACGCCGGCGCCTCAGCCAGCCGCGTACCGGCCGGCGCCGGTCGAGCTGCCGGACGTCGCGCTGCCGATCCGTGCCGGCACCGGCGCGCACACGCTGTTCCTGATGCACCCGTCCGGCGGGGACATCCTGTGCTACACCGAGCTGGCCCGGCTGCTCGACGAGCGGGTGAACGTGGTGGCGCTGACCGACCCGGCCCTGGTCGGCGCGGCAGCGCCGGACACCATCGCCGACCTCGCCGCGCTGTACCTGGCCGTGGTGCGGCGGGTGCAGCCGGCCGGGCCGTACCTGATCGGCGGCTGGTCGATGGGCGGCAGCGTCGCTCAGGAGATGGCCCGCCAGGCCCACGCCGACGGCATCCCGGTGCCGCTGCTGGTCATGGTGGATTCCAACGACCCGACCTACATCCGCCCGATTTCCGGCACGCCGCCGCAGGTGCAGGCCGACCTGGTCGTCCGCCACCTCGGCGCGCTGGAGGCCTATCTCGGCATCGACCTGGACAGCACCCGGCCCGGCCTGCGGGACCGGCTGGCCGCCGCCACCGAGGACAACCGATACGGCCACGCCGAACGGCAGCTACGCGCCCACCGCCTGCTCGGCCGCGGCGAGCAGGTCCGGGACCGGCTGGCGGTCCTCGACCGTCACCTGCGGGCCCTGGCCGCCCACGGGCCTTCCCGTCTCGACACTGCCGGCACCACCACCCTGCTGGTACGCGCGGCGCAGCCGGCGCCGCGCAACTCCGGCATCGGCATGGGCGTCGACGACACCCCACGCGGCGAAGCCGGCCTCGGCTGGACCCGGCATCTGACCGGTCCGCTGCGCGTCGTCGGCGTCGACGCCCACCACTACTCGGTGCTGCGCCGACCCGCGGTCGCCGCCGTCGCCGACGCGATCAACGAAGCACTTCACCCGCACCTGTCCACGAACAACGACATCCGATCCTGAAGGTGATCATGGCAACTCCTCTACGTCGCCGGCATGCCGGCGTCCTGACCGTCCTCGCGCTGCTGGCCACCATGGCCGGCTGCGGCGGCACCGCCGCGCCGGCCACGACGACCTCCGGCGACACGCTGCGCTACGTGTCGATCGGCTCGCCCGCCACGGCCAGCAACGACCCCCACGGCGGGCTGGCCAACGAGTCCGACGCGCTGCGCTTCGCCCTGACCTACGACGTGCTCACCGGCCAGGGACCCGACGGCCGCACCCAGCCGCGGCTGGCCGAAACCTGGCAGCCCGACAAGACCCTGACCAGATGGCGGTTCGCCCTGCGCCGCACCGCCGTGTTCAGCGACGGCCGGCCGGTGCGCGCCGCGGACGTGCTGTACTCGCTGCGGCGCATCGAACGCAAGGCCACCGAGAACTACGGCCGGCTCGCCGCGTTCGACCTGGCCGCCTCACGGGTCGTCGACGAGCACACCGTCGAGATCGTCAGCCGGCAGCCGTTCGCCGACGTACCCCGCGCCCTGGAGTCGGTGACGTTCGTGGTGCCCGAGGGCAGCGACGACTTCACCACCCCGGTGCCCGGGTCCGGGCCGTTCCGGCTGATCAGCAGCGACGCGCAGACCGCGGTGCTGGAACGCCACGACCGGTGGTGGGGGCCCACCCCGCCGCTGCGGCGGATCGAGGTTCGCGCCGTGGCCGACCCGCAGGCCCGCGCGCAGGCCGTGCTGTCCGGGCAGGCCGACGTGGCCGCCAGCATCGCCCCGACGGCGGCGAAGCAGGCCGAAGGCCGCGCCGATCTGACGCTGGTGCGCCGCCCGGCGGTGACCATGTACCCGTTCGTGATGCGCACCGACCGCAAGCCCTTCAACGACCCCCGGGTACGCGAGGCGGTCAAGCTGGCCGCCGACCGGCCGGCGCTGGTGCAGGCGGCGTTCCTCGGCTACGGGCAGGTCGGCGACGACGTGCTCGCCCCGGCCGACCCGTCCGCCCCGACCGGGCTGGCCTCGCGCCAGCGCGACGTCGCCCGGGCCAAGCAGCTGCTGGCCGAAGCCGGATACGGCAACGGCCTGACGGTCACGCTGCACACCACCACCTCCTACCCGGGCATGGACACCTCCGCCACCCTGTTCGCCCGTCAACTGGCCGAGGCCGGTATCACCGCGCAGGTGAAGCTGAACCCGCCGGACACCTACTTCACCAACGTGTGGGCCAAGCAGGACTTCTACACCGGCTACTTCGGCGGCATCCCCTTCTTCGACGTGGCCCGGGTGGCGCTGCTGTCCACCTCCCCCACCAACGAGACGGCCTGGAAGCGGCCGGCGTTCGACACCGCCCTGAACGCCGCCCTGGCCAACCCCGACGAGGCCGCCCGCAACCGGGCCCTGGGTGAGCTGCAACGGCAGGTCCGCGACGAGGGCGGCTACGTCGTGTGGGGCACCGGCGACGGCCTGGACCTGACCCGCAAGGGTGTGCAGGGCCTGCCCACCGGTCCGGGGTTCGCCCGGCTGTTCATCGACCAGGTTCGGGTCGGCGGATGATCCGCCGGCTGGTGCGGGCGCCGCTGCTGCTGGTCGGGGTCTCGGTGCTGGTGTACGCCGCCACCGAGGCCCTGCCCGGCGACGCCGCGGACGCCCGCACCGCCGGGCGGGCCACCGCCGCGCAGCTGGCCGAACTCCGTACCCGCACCGGCCTGGACGCCCCGGCCTGGCAGCGGTACCTGGACTGGGTCGGCGGGCTGCTGCGCGGTGACGCCGGTGTGTCGCTGCTGTCCGACCGGCCGGTGGCCGACCTGGTCGGCCAGCGGCTGCCGGCCACCGCCACCCTGGCTGCCGCCGCCCTGGCGGCGGCCGTGCCGGCGATGCTGGCGCTGGCCTGGGTCGCCGGCACGCCGTCGCGGATCGGCCGGATCGCCGCAGCCGCGGTCACCGCCGTGGCGGCGGTGCCGCAGGTGGTGGTCGCCGCCGGCCTGACCGCCGTGTTCGCCGGGATGCTGGCCTGGCTGCCGCCGGTGTCGCTGCTGCCGCCCGGCGGCACCCCCGCCGACCTGCGGGCGCTGGCGCTGCCCGTGCTCAGCCTGGCGCTGCCGTCGGCGGCGTACGGGGCAGCCCTGCTGCACGGCGTCGTCGCGGACGCCGCCGCCCGGCCGTACGTGCGCGACGCGCACCTGCGCGGGCTGCCCCGGTGGCGCGTCGCTGTTCTCTACGTCGGCCCGATGCTGCTGGCCCCGGCCGCGCGGGTCGTCGCGGTGGTCGCCGGTGGTCTGGTCGCGTCGACCGCGGTGGTGGAGACCCTGTTCGGCTACGCCGGGCTCGGTGAGCTGCTCACCGGGGCCGTGGCCAACCGGGACACCCCGGTGGTGCAGGCGGTGGCGATGCTCGCCGCCGCGGTCGTGCTCGCCGGTCTGTTCCTCGCCGACCTGCTCGCCGCCGCCACCGACGCGCGGCGTTCACCGGCATGACCGGCCCCGCTGCGTGGCTCTCCCGCGTCCGGCATGGCGCCTGGACCGGGGTCGCGGCCGTAACGATCGTCGGTCTGCTGGCGGTGGCGGGCGGCATCCTGGCTCCCCACGATCCCACCGCTCCGGTTGGTGCCCCGTGGACGCCGCCGGGCCCCGACGCCGTGTGGGGCACCGACGCCCTCGGCCGCGACGTGCTGTCGAGGGTGCTCGCCGGCGGCCGGTATCTGACGGTGACCGCCGCTGCGGCGGCGGTCACCGCCAGCACGCTCGGGGTGGCCGGCGGCCTGGTCGTCGGCTGGCACCGCAGCCGGGTCTCCCGGCTGCTGACCGCCAGCATGGACCTGCTGCTGGCGGTGCCGCTGCTGCTGATCGCGATGGTCCTCGCCGTCGCGCTGCCGGGCCCGGCAGCGGTGGTCGCCGGCACGGTGTGCGGGGGCACCCCGTTGACCCTGCGGGTGGTCGCCGACACCGTCACCGCGGTGCGGCACACCGGGTACGTCGAGGCCGCTCTCGGCCGCGGCGAGTCCGACCCGGTGATCCTGGCGCGGGAGGTGCTGCCCGCGCTGGCCGGGCTGGTCCGCGCAGACCTGGCCGCCCGGTTCGTCGTCGCCCTGCAACTGGCCGCCGCGCTGAGTCTGCTGGGTCTGGGGCCGGCGCCACCTGCGCCGGACTGGGCCGCCATGATCCGGGAGAACCTCACCGGCGCCGCGCTCAACCCCGCTGCGCTGGCCGCGCCCGCGGCCGCGCTGGCCGTGGTGTCCCTGCTCGTCACGGTCGCTGGTCAGCTCGCCGGCCGCACCCGCGGACGGCCGGCATGACCGGCAACGGCTCTACATCAGACGCGGCGGTGGCCGGCGGGCTGTCCGTCACCGGCCTGCACGTCGTGGACGCTGACGGCCGCACTGTGATCGGCCCGGTCGACCTGCACGCCGCGCCGGGTGAGGTCGTGGCGCTGGTCGGCCCGTCCGGCGCGGGCAAGACGGTCCTGCTGTCGGCCGTGCTCGACGCGCTGGCGCCGCCGCTGCGACGCGCGGCGGGTCAGGTGCGCTGGCAGGGCACACTCGTCGCGCCCGGCGCGGCGGCCCGCCGGTGGCGGCGTCGCCGCGTCGGGGTGGTCGGCCAGGATCCCGCCCAGGCGCTGCACCCGTTGCGGCGCGCCGCCGCGCTGATCGCCGAAAGCGGCGCCGATGCCGCATCCAGCCGGGCAGCGCTCGCCGCGGTCGGCCTCGCCCCGGCCAGGTACGCCGACCGTCGTGCCCACCAGCTCTCCGGCGGACAGGCCCAGCGCGTCGCCGTCGCCCGGGCGGTAGCCGCCGAACCCGATCTGCTGGTCCTCGACGAGCCGACCAGCGCTCTGGACGAGGCGGCCATGCAGTTCGTGGCCGCCGCGGTCCGCGTCCGGCGTGGCGATCCCCGCTGTGTCACCCTGCTCGTGTCGCACGACGCCGCCGTCGTGGCCGCTCTCGCCGACCGCGTCGTGCAGATCGGCACACCGCTGGCGCCCGCAAGGACTGGATCGGTGCCGCGGCCGGAGCCTGGGGCCACACCGCTGCTGAGCGTCCGCGACCTGACGGTGTCGCAGCCGCCCGGCGGCGCCGCCCTGCTGCGCGAGGTCGACTTCCAGGTGGCCGCCGGCGAGTTCGTCTCGGTGCGCGGACCGTCCGGCGGCGGAAAGAGCACCCTGCTGCGGGCCCTGGCGGGGCTGCACCCGGTCGACGCCGGGCACGCCCGGCTCGGCGACACGGACCTGCCCTGGCCGGTCCGCCGCCGAACCCAGCCGCTGCTGCGGGCCGTCCAACTGGTCGGCCAGCACCCGGCCGACGCGCTCAACCCCGCCCACCGCGTCGGTGCCACACTGGCCCGCCCGCTACGCACCCTGGCCGGCGTCGACGCCCCCGACACTCACATCGCGCGGCTGCTGACCCAGGTCGGCCTGGCCCCGGACATCGCCGCACGCCGCCCCCACGAGCTGTCCGGCGGGCAGCGGCAACGCGTCGCGCTCGCCCGCGCCCTGGCGGCCGGACCGCGGCTGCTGCTGGCCGACGAGATCACCGCCGCGCTCGACGCCGGCACCGCAGCCGGTGTCCTGGACCTGCTCGACCGGCTGCGCGCCGGCGGGCTGGCGGTGCTCACGGCCAGCCACGACCCGGCGGTCGCCGCCCACGCCGACCGCGTCCTGCTCCTGCACGACAACGACCTCACCTCGGAGGACCCTGCCCATGCCCGTTGACCCGCTCACCACCAGCGAGGCCGCTGCTGTGCTGGCCGCACACCCGTGGATCGCCGACGCGTACCCCGACGAGGCGGGCCTGCGGATCGCACCGGAACCCGCCGCGCTGGCCGTCGGCGCCCATCCCGGCGCGCTGGTCGTCGAGTTCCTCGACCACTGGAGCGAGCTGTACGAGGCGACGTACGCCGGCGCGCACGGCCGCCACGCCGACGACCTGGATCTGTCCGGCTGGCGAGCCACCGACACCGGCAAGCCGCTGCCCACCGACCACATGACCGAATGGGTCGATCGGACCGTCGCGCTCATCCGTGGCACCGGAGCCCGTCATGTGCTCGAACTCGGCTGCGGCACCGGGCTGCTGATGCACCGCCTGCACCCGCACCTGACCGGATACGTCGGCACCGACGTCGCCGAACACGCCGTAGCCACCCTGGCCGCGGCCGCGCCACCCACCGTGCGGGTGCTGCGCGCCGCCGCCCACGAGCTGGCCGGAGCGCCCGTACGACGGGCCCTGCACGAGCTGGGCTTCCCCGAGGGGCGGCCGGACTGCGTCGTGCTCAACTCGGTCACCCAATGCTTCCCCACCGTCGCCTACCTGACCCATGTCGTGGCCACCGCCATCGACCTCGTCGCCCCGGGCGGCACCGTGGTCGTCGGCGACGTGCGCCACGCCGGGCTGCACGAGCACTTCTGCCGGTGGGCCGAACGCGCCGCCGACCCGGACGCCGACGACGCCACCGTGGCCGCGCGGGCGACGGCCCGCGCGGCCCGGGAGGAGGAGCTGCTCGTCGACCCGGCCACCATCGCCGCCGCCACCGGCGGCACCGGCCGGGCCGTCCATGTCGGCGTGTACGCCAAGACGATGCGGGCCGACACCGAACTGACCCGGTACCGCTTCGACACCGTGCTGCACGTCGACGCCGCGGCCCCGGCGTCGCGGCCGCCCGCCGTGCGGTGGGCTGACCTGCCGGTACCCGACCGCCTCGACGTGGTGCGGAAGCTGCTGGCCGACGGGCCTGTCCACGTGCACGGCATCCCCAACGCGCTGCTGCACCCGGACGCCCCGGACGCGGTCACCGCGCACGCGCTGTACGACGTGGTAGGCGACCGCGGGGCGGTGCTGCTGGACCCGCGCGACCCCACGCTGCTGGAACTGGTCGCACCAGCCGACGCTGCTCCGGTTCCGGCCGCTGCCCTTGCCGGCGGCGACCGGCAGGCCCACGAGCCGCTGCCCGCGTTCGTGCGCCGACGCCTGACCGAGGAGGCCCGCCGCACCCTGCGCCGCCGCCTGCCCGCAGCCGCCGGCACCCCCGTCCGCGTCGACCTGGGCCGGACCGCCGGATGAGCGTCGAGTTGATCCGGCAGCGGGCGACGCGGGCCGGCGAGCAGGCCATGGCCGGGGTGAACCGGGCGGCGTTGCCGGGGTTCATGCGCCGGCTCGACGAGGCGGCGCTGGTGGCCATGGCGGCCACGCTGCACGCTGGCGGCGCCTTCCGGGCATGTGTGGCGCGCACCGCGGACGAGGTCGGTGACCTGCTGCGCGTCGCCCCGCGGCACCGGTGGATCCTGCGCCGCTGGCTGGCCGTGCTCACCACCGAGGGCTGGCTGCGTCACGACGCCAGCCCCGGCCGCTACCACGGACTACGCCCGGCCACCCACGATGATCTGGCCGCCACCGCCCGCGACCTCGACGCCGCCCGCGCCGGCCTGGGCTACCCGGCCGCGATGACCCGGTTCTTCACCACCACCGCGGCGCACCTGCCGCAACTGCTACGCGACGAGGTCCCCCTGCAGGCGCTGCTGTTCGCCGACGACGACCTGGCCACCGCCGAGGCCGCCTACAAGGACAACGTCATCAACGGCTACCTCAACGCGGTCACCGCCGCCGCCCTCGCCGCGCTGGCCAGCCGGCAGCACGGGGCACAGCCGCTGCGAATCCTGGAACTCGGCGCCGGCATCGGCGGCACCACCACCGACGTGCTGCCCACGCTGGCCGGGCAGCCGGTGACCTACCACTTCACCGACGTGTCCCGGTTCTTCCTCGACACCGCCCGGGACCGGTTCGCCGCCTACGACTTCCTCACCTACGGGCTGTTCGACATCAACCGCCACCCCACCGACCAGCTACCCGCCGGCTCGCAGGATGTCATCGTCGCCGCCAACGTCGCGCACAACGCCGTCGACGTGACCCGGCTACTGGCGGGGCTGCGCACACTGCTGACACCCGGCGGGCACCTGCTGCTCATCGAATCCTGCCGCGAGCACTACCAGATCGCCACATCGATGCAGTTCCTCATGTCCGCCCGCCCGGGCACCCCGGCTGCCGGAAGCGGCGACCTACGCGCCGGCACTGATCGGATCTTCCTCACCCGCACCCAGTGGCTGGCGCAACTGTCCGCCACCGGGTTCACCGCCGTGCTGGACCTGCCGCACCCCGACGATCCGCTGAGCGCCCTCGGCCAGCACGTCTTCCTGGCAGCCCGGTGAGCCGCCCCGGACGTCCTGCCGCTGCGGCCACCGGCCGTCGCGATCCCGCTGCCTCACCCGACGCGTACGGCACGGACCACATCCATGGGACCGACCTCGGCACGCAGCCCCGCCTCGGCCAACTCGGCCCTCAGGTCGTGCTCCGACAGTACGTGCCAGGGGTAATCGACCGTATGTTCCCGCAGCACAACGTCGCCGTCGAGCACTCGGTAGCGCATCCGCCAGGTCACCGTGTCGGGCCCGGCCGGCTCGGCGGCGCCGCCGCCCTCATAGGTGTGCCGGCCGATGCGCACCGCGCCGAAGGTGGTGAACCCGACCACCGCCGGCTCGGCCGGCGGCTGCAGGTTGACCACCAGGGGCGCGCCGGGCGCCAGGCGTGCGGCGACCCGATGCCAGAATTCGCGCCGGTCCTGCGGGGGCAGGTGCCCGATCATGTTGGCCGCGAGCACCGCGCCGAGCCGCTCGGGTAGTGGCGCGCCGAGCGCGTCGCCGGCCAGCACGGTGACCCGCTCGCGCAGGTCCGCGTCGGCGGCCACGCGGGACAGCAGCACCGCCCGCAGGACCGGCGACGGCTCCACGGCCAGCACCGCCGCGGCGGGGCAGGCGCCGGCCAGTATCTGCGTACCGAGGCCGGTGCCGGCGCCGACGTCGAGCACCGGCCCGTGCTCGGGTTCGACCCCGCGCAGCGCCGCCCGCACCGGGTCGCGGAGCACCTGCCACGCCGGTCCACTCAGGACGTCGATGAACTCCCCAGAGGCTTCGTACCCATCTTCCATGCCGCCTAGGTTAGTGGAAACCGTTCTCATTTTCGACTAGGCTGCCGTGGTGACACGCCGGCCATCACCGCTGGAGGCTGCGCCGCCCATGACCCTCACCTCGACCGCCGCCCCCACCGAGCACGACCAGACCACCGTGCTGGCCGGCATCTGGGCCGAACTGCTCGGCATCGACCCCGACGCGCTACCCCGTGACGTCAGCTTCCTGCGTCTGGGCGGCGACTCCGTGCTGGCCGTACGGATGTCCGCGCTGGTACGTCGGCGACTCGGCGTGCAGCTCGCCCTGTCCGACGTACGCGTCGACACCACACTCACCGAACTGGCCGCCCTGGTCGCCAGCCGCGCCGCCGGCACCACCACCGGCGACCGGCCCCTACCCGTAGACCTGCACCGCCGCGCCGACCCGGCAGCGCCGTTCCCGCTGCTGCCGCTGCAGCAGGGCTACTTCGTCGGCCAGCAGGACGGCTGGGAACTGTCCTACGACTCCGCGCACTACTACCTCGACCTCGCCCTGACCGACGTCGACCCCGACGAGGCACCGGAGGCGCTGCGCGACGCGCTGCAGCGCCTGGCCGCCCACCAGCCCACCCTGCGGGCCCGGGTCACCCCGGAAGGCCACCAGCACGTGCTGCCCCTCGAGCATCCCGGCGCGGTTCCGCCGCTGCACGTGCTCGACCTGCGCGACGATCCGCACCCCGACACTCGGCTGGAGGTGCTGCGCCGCGAGATGAGCACCCGCGGCCCCGATCCCACCCGCGGGCCCGGCGTCGACGTGCGGCTGAGCCTGCTGCCCGCCGGCCGGGGCCGGCTGCACCTGTCGCTGAGTCTGCTACTGCTCGACGGCTGGTCGTCCAACGTGCTCACCCGCGAGCTGCTCACCCTCGCCGCCGACGTCAACGCCACCCTGCCCGCCCTCGACGTCGACTTCGGCGACTACGTCAACGCCCTCGAGCAACTTCCCGCCACCACCGGGTGGCGAGCCGACCGAGAGTGGTGGCGGGCGCAACTGCCGAGCTGGCCGCCGGCGCCAGCGCTACCGCTGACCCGCGACCCCGCCGAGGCGACGCCTCAGGTGATGGCGAACCGGGAGGCCCGGCTGCCGGCAGCCGTCTGGACGGCGCTGCGGCAGCGGTGCGCCGAGCAGGGCGTCACACCGTCCGTCGCCCTGCTCACCGTCTACGCCACGGTGCTGGCCCGCTGGGCCGGGCACCACCGGCTGCTCCTGAACACGTTGCAGCTCAACCGGCTTCCGCTGCACCCCGACGTGCACCGCCTCGTCGGCGCGTTCGCCTCCACCATGCTGCTGCCGGTCGACCTGCCACCCGGCGCCAGCTTCGCCGAACTGGCCGGGCAGACCCAGCGCCGGTTCGCCGAGCACACGGCCCACAACCTCGTCTCGGGTGTCGAAATCGCCCGCGACCTCGCCCGCCTGCGGGGCACCCACCGACCGGTCGCCCCGGTGGTGTTCCTCAGCACCATCGGCATGGACGCAGCGATGGGCGAACGGGCGCCCCGGCACGCGGGCCCGCTCGGCGAGGTGAACGCCGCCGACCACCACCACCAGCTGCGTACCCCGCAGGTGGCCCTCGAAGCGCGCCTGTTCGAACTGGACGACGAACTCGTACTGGTGTTCAGCACCGTCGCCGAGATCCTGTCCGCCGAGCAGGTCGACCGAGCGTTCGCCGAGTTCGTCGACCAGGCCGCCGCCCTCGCCGACACCGACGCCTGGCATGAGGTTGTGCCGCTACCTGCCACGCCGGACCCCGACCCGCTCGCCGGTGGCCTACGCCTCGGGCTGCTCGACGAGGCACCGCAGGCTGGCGACGACGAGCCCGGCCCACCCCGCGATCGCGTCGAGGAACAGATCGCCGCCGTCTTCGCCGACCTGCTCGGCGTCGCGGTCACCGACCGCACCACCGACTTCTTCGCCCTCGGCGGTGACTCCCTGCTCGCCGTGCGCGCCCTCGCCCGGCTCGCCCGCGACGGCCTCATGGGCGCCACCGTACGGGACTTCCTCGCCGCGCCCACCGTTGCCGGCCTCGCCGCCGCCGCTCGCCCCACCCCGACCCAGTAGAGGGAGCACCACCGACGTGTACGACGTCATCATCATCGGCGCTGGCTCCGCCGGACTCAGCGCCGCCCAGGTCCTCGGCCGCCAGCAACGCCGCACCCTGCTCATCGAGGGCGGCCCGCCGCGCAACCACCCCGCCGACGGCATCCACATGTACCTCAGCCGCGACGGCTTCCCACCCCTGCGCCTACTCGAGACCGGCCACCGCGAACTGGCCGCCTACCCCAGCGTCGAGATCCGTCAGACCCGCGTCGAAGCCGCCCACGGCAGCATCGACGACTTCACCGTCACCCTCACCGACGGCGCCACCCACCACGCCCGCCGCCTGCTACTGGCCACCGGCCAAGTCGACGAACCCTGGCCCATCGACGGCGTCGCCGAACGCTTCGGCCGCAGCGTCTTCCACTGCCCCTTCTGCCACGGCTGGGAAGCCCGCGGCAAGAGCATCGCGGTGCTCGGCCGCGAACCCGCCCAGGTCATGCTCGCCGCCTACCTGGCCGACCGGTACACCAACGACGTCGTCGTCGCCACCCACGGCCCGCACCAGCTACCCGAGCCGATCCTGGACAACCTCAAGGCGCTGAACATTCCCCTCATCGAGCAGCCGGTCACCGCGCTCACCGGCGACCTCGACGCCCTGCAGCTGCACCTCGCCGACGGCACCACCCTGGACCGGCAGGTCGTCTTCCACCGGGCGCCCACCCGCCAGCACGCACCCATGGCCGCCCAGCTCGGCGCCGAACTGCTGCCCGACGGCTACGTGCGTGTCGACGAGTTCGCCCAGACCACCGTGCCCGGCGTGTCCGCCGCCGGCGACCTCGCCCGCCTGCCCGCCCTACCCGACGGACTCACCCTCGTCAGCCAGGCCACCGCCGACGGCGTACGCGCCGCTGTCTGGCTCGAACAGGGCCTGTTCCGCGCTGGCCTACCGGTCCCGTTGCTGATTCCGTAGTCGGATGTCAGCAATCCCAGCCTTTCGGCTGGAAAGGTCCGTAACGGTGTCAACGGAGCGCGGGTTGCGCTTCGGTGTCCTGATGACGGTCTCGCGTTTCCTGCTGCCGTTGGCGCGGCAGGGTTTCGCCGCCTGCCCGCCCACCCGCGGCCTTGCGGCTGCGGGTGGTGGTGCGGGTCTTCTGGTCGGCTCCACGCGGTTTCGGCGTTTGCGCGCCCGGGTCTCCGGCCACTCCGGTACCCGTTGATTCTGCCGCGGCGAGGGCGGCGAGGTTGCGGGCTGCGTTCTCGTCCCGGTCGATGACCAGGTCGCAGGCGTCGCAGGTGAACACTCGGACGTGCAGCGGCAGCTTGGCTTTCACCGTGCTGCAGGCCGAGCAGGTCTTGCTGGAGGGATACCAGCGGTCGGCTACTATCCGCCGACCGCCCTTCCATGCGGTTTTGTACCCAACCTGCCGGCGGATCTCCGCGAAGCCGGCGTCGGCGATCTTGCGGGCGAGGCGTCGGTTGCGGAGCATGCCGGCCACGTTGAGGTCTTCGACCACGACGGTGCCGTACTCGGCGGTGATGTCGGTGGTGAGCTTGTGCAGGGCGTCGGCGCGTAGATTCGCCACCCGATGGTGCACGCGGTTGCGTTCGGTGTTCGCGGCGAGCCACCGCCTGGACGGCCGCTGCCCGGTGCGCCGGTCCGGCCCCTGACGGCGGGAGACCCGCCGGGACAGCCGTTTGAGTTGCTTGAGCGCGCCGTCGTAGTGCGCCGGGTTCGGCACGAACCGCACCGTGCCCTGGCTCTCGGCGATCACCGCGAGGCACGTCACGCCCAGGTCCACACCCGCCGCCCCATCCGGACGTGCCGGAGCACGGCCGGTGGCACGCTGGATCTCGACCTGGAAGGAGACGAACCACCGGCCCCGCTCGAACCTGACCGTGGCGGACAGGATGCGGGCGGTGCCGTTAGCGATACGACGTTCCAGCTTGCGGGTGGACTCGTGGGTGCGGATCGTCCCCAGCCGCGGCAACGTGACATGCCGCCGGTCCGGCTCCACACGGATGGCACCGGTAGTGAACCGGCAAGCCAGCCGGGCGGTGTGCTTGGACTTGGGCCGGGGCATGCCCACCCGCTTGCCCTCACGCTGCCCGCGCTTGGACGTGGCGTAGTTGTCGAACGCCGCCGCCGCGTTCGCCAAACCCGTGCTGTACGCCTCCTTGGAGTTCTCCTGCCACCAGCCGGCGAAACGCGGGTCGGTCTTCTTCACCTCGTTGAACACCTTCCGCAACACCGGCAGCGACCACGGCCGCCACGGCGTCAACTCCTCCTCCGCGATGCCGTACGAGGCCTCCGCCTTCCGCTGCCACCACGACGCCATCACCCACGAGACAGCCCAGTTGTACGCGGCACGAGCCGCACCACAATGCGACCGCAGCCGCTGCTCCTGCCCGGCGTTCGGATCCAACGCGAAACGAAACGCCTGGACCACGAAACCGGGCCGCGGCTCGAACTTCTTCACACCAACGGCACCTCGCCGGTCACGGCGGCCAGAGCGCGGGCGGCACGGTTCTTCGCCGCCCGCTGCCCGTACAGCCGGGCACACATCGACGTCAACACGTCGGCCATGTCCTCGACCAGGCCGTTCGTGGATTCCTCCGGGTCCAGAACCACCAGGCGACGCCCGGTCGCAGCAAGCGCGGCTTGCAGGTGCTCCACACCGAACCGGGCCAGCCGGTCCTTGTGCTCGACCACGATCACCGCCGCAGTCGGGTCGGCGAGGAGGCGATGCAGCTTGCGGCGCTTGCCGTTCACGCCGGAGCCGATCTCAGTCACGATCTCCGCCACAGCAAGGCCCTGGGCGTTTGCCCCCTCCACAACCCGCACGGTCTGGCGGACCAGGTCACCCCTCTGATCGCTGGACGACACGCGGCAGTAGGCGACCACGCGACCCGCTGCGGACCGCGCCTCTTCCACGATCCACGTACCAGACGGCGCCTGACGGACAGGGACGGGCATCTTACCGTCCTTCACCCACCGCCAAGCTGTCTGATAGGTCACGCCCTGCTCGCGTGCCCAGACTGAGAGCTTCACACCCCCACAATACATGCGAATTTTTGACTATGATTGCCCATAAAATCCAGAGCTGTTGCCAACCCCTTGGCTGACGGCGACCACCGGCAGCTGCCACCCCGAGAGTTCCTCAACGCGGATGCCGGCCCCGTCGCAGCCGTCGACCCGGCGGGGCGTCCCCGGGCTCAACCTGTGGCTCGAACGCCCCCGCTGGCCTCCGGCACGCCCTACTCGTACGGGTTCTTGGGTGGCGCGATCTTCTGCCAGGTGTCCACCTCCAGGTACGGGATGTCGGATCCGTTGATCGGGTCCTTGGCGGTCTGCGGAACCCACCGGCCGGTGGCCTGCACCCAGCTATCGGCGGGCAGACGGGGCACATCGCCGCTGAGGCCGATCTTGATGGGCATGCCGTCGGCGGCACAGCAGCTGAGGATGATGCGGGCGAGCATGGGTTGGCCGTCCGCGCCGGGTGCGATGAAGCCGGTCAGCTGGACCTGTCGGTCGCGCAGCGTCTTGCCCTCGCCGTAGAGGGCGCGGGAGCCGTAGTCGAGGAGGGTGAGCTTGACCGGGTCGCCCGACGGCAGTGGCGGGAAGGGGCTGTACTCGCCCGCCGTTCCCGCGGTCTCCTGCCGGCTGCTGGTCAGGGCGGAGCCGGCACGGGCGGCGGTGTCGGCGCCAAGGGCCGACGGCGCGACGAAGAGCAACGCGAGAGTCGGCAGCAGTAGCAGCCAACCCGCCGCCGGCCCGGAGTGGTCGTGCCCGTGCCCGTCGTCGTCGGCGGAGTGGGCATCCGCCTGGCGCGGGCCACGGAACTCCTGCGCTAGGGCCACCACGGCGGCGATGATCAGCAGGATCGCGGCGGCGATGAGGAACGGCCGTAGTCCCTGTTTGACGTAGCGTAGATATACGTCGGTGACGCTGGCGCGCAGGATCGCACCACCGAAGAACACCATCACCACGGCCTGAGCGCCCCGGTTCACCAGATCACCATCCCCACTGCTGCCGCGACCAGCACGGCCAAGACGAAGGTCGCCGGCGCGAAGCGGACGGCGAACCGCCGCCCGAACATTCCGGCCTGCATGGACACGAGTTTCAGGTCGACCATCGGACCGACCACGAGGAACGCCAGCCGGGCGGTCAGGGAGAACTGCGACAGCGACGCGGCGACGAACGCGTCCGCCTCGGAGCAGATCGACAGCAGCACGGCCAGGGCCGCCAGCGCCAGCACCGACAGCACCGGCCGGGCGGCCAGGTCGTGCAGGAACTGTTGGGGCACCGCCACGTTGATGGTGGCCGCGGCCATCGCGCCGACGACGAGGAACCCGCCGGCGTGAATGATGTCGTGTCGGCAGGCCGCCCAGAACGCTGCCATCCGCGGCAGGCCGTCGAGGTGCGCCCGGTGCGGCAGGCGGATCCACTCCGTGCGGCCCAGCCGCAGCCACAACCATCCGATCAGCAGCGCCACGACCAGACTCGCCCCGCCACGGGCGGCGACCATCTCCGGGTTACGCGGAAACGCCACGGCGGTCGCGGTCAGCACGATCGGGTTGATCGCTGGCGCGGCCAGCAGGAACGCCAACGCCGCAGCCGGGGTGACCCCGCGGCGGATCAACGATCCCGCGATCGGCACCGAGCCGCACTCACAGCCGGGCAGCACCACCCCGGCCATCCCGGCGACCGGCACGGCGAGCGCCGGATGCCGGGGCAGGGCCCGGGCCCAGAACGAGCGCGGCACGAACACCGCGATCACGGCCGACAGCACCACCCCGAACACGAGGAACGGCACCGCCTGCACCATCACCGACACGAACACCGTCAACCAGGTCTGCAACCGCGGGTCCGCCACCAGCGCGCCGATCTGCCGGTACAGGACGCCGACGAGGATGAGGAGCACGCACAGCACTTCGACAGAACCGATCACCCGATCGCGTTTCGGCGGCGCGGGCTTCGAATCCGTCCCCGATGGCGGGTGCGAGTGCTGCTCGCCGGGCAGCGCGGCAGAGGGCGGGGAATCGGTCGTGCTCAGTGCGATCACCTTCTCCGGGTGTCCAACGCAGGGGCATGCTGGAAGTGATCAGAACGTGAGGCAGGGCCCGCAGCGGCGAAGGCCACCACCCCCTGCGTCGGCCTGCGCCGCCAGGGTCCGCACGCCTCCGGGGATGACTGACTCACGCACGGACTCCTCCCACGACAACCACCCAGCGGCGGACGAACGAGGAGCATCATCCGGCTATTGAAATCGACTGTCACTACGTCTCTAGCTGTCGTGATCAGTCTGTGACAAGAGGCCAGGTCACCCAGGCCTCGCGCAGTGCCGACCGCGCTGGCACAACCTCCGCAGCGTCCGCTAAAGGAAATCGGTTACCGACTTAGGCAGGACTGCGGAGTCAGGGCCAGCTCTCCCGGCCGCCATAGCCAATGTGCCCGCCGAGCCCGACTGGCGTCCTGTCCGTCTCGCCGGGCATCTTTCGTCTGGGTCGGATGAAAGTTTGTATTCCCTGAGCAGAACTATCGACTCAGGTCAGTAGAAGCGTCTACGCTCCGAGCCAAACGACGATCGATGCGAGGGATGCCATGTCCCGTCGAACCGGAAGACCCTCCTACCTCCTGACCCCGTCCGCCCGACAACGGCGATCCAACACAAGGACGGGCACGGGCGCTGCCGCGGCGGCATTGGCTGTGGGCCTGGTCGGCGGACTCATCGGATTCGCCGTGGGCCAGCCAAGCCCGACCGAAGCAGGCACCGCGCAGATCCGGGAAGCCGACGCCAAGCGCGACGTCCAGCAGATCACCGAACTCACCGAGATGGCCCGCGAAACAGCCGACCAGCTCTCGCCAATCCTCCGCGCCATCAAACAGGACACGGACGCCGGACGGACGCCCGAGGCATCTCAGGTCCAACAATGGCAGCAGACCATGCGCCAGCTAACCGAACAGTTCGCCAACCCACCGTCGGGCATGACCGCAACCAACGTAGCCCGTGGCGGCCTCAGAAGCGCCGTGGATCAGGGCGCCGTCGCGGTCGACTCTGTCGCCCTGGCCGTCACCAGCCCCGCCCCCGCACGCAAGAACCAGTTGGCGCTGGCGGCGCGACAAGCCGCCCTCGCGTCGGTCACCTGGTCGGTGGCCGCGGCCCAACTCGATCAGCTCAACATCGATGCCGGGCACGGCCACCAACACGTGTACCTGGACGCCGGCGATGCAGAGGGTGCCTTCACGCCAGATGGAGCGGCAGAAGGCTCCGACCGCTGACCGCTACAGCACGGCAAGTCGGCCAGCAGTTCGTCTCCCGGTGCGATCCACTCGATGCTCGCGAGCGTTGGTTCGCCGTGCTCCGGTGAGCCACCGGCGACAACGAAGCCCTCGCCTGGCATCCGTCGGGCCTGGCGGCCAGCTGGCCAGTCAAGGTCGGTCTTGCCGGTGACGCACCAACCGGCCTCCCCGCGCAGACGCTTGGGTCAAGGTCACCGACCGGTACAGCCCGCGAACCGGCCCAGTCAACGGCGCCCCGGTCCCCTACGCGGCAGGGATTGCGCTCCCCGGCAACAGTGCGGATAGTCATGTCCCGGCTGGCGTTTCCTCGGCCAACGCAAGGAAGAGCAGATGTCTGAAACCACCACGTACACCGTCACGAGGGCTGCCGGCGGCCGCTGGGTGCAGGCGGTCACCGCGGTAGACGCAGCGGGCTACGAGCCGGCCGGCGCCGATGGCTGAGCCCTCGGCTACGGAGGCGACGCCTCGCCCGGCGTCCCCGTCGGCCCGTGACGGCGCGTCGGTACGCCTGCTCGCCGTCGCCGGTGGGCTCGCGCTCGCGCTCGTTGCCGGCTTTGCGCTCGGCGAGGTGGTCCGCGACTCGGCGCGCCCGACAGGTTCGGCTCCGAGGGGCGGGCCGACCGGCACCAGCATGCACACTTCGGGTGGCGCCGGGCACCAGCACGCGGGCGGTGCCGCGGCGGCTGCCAGTGCCGAGGTGGATGGGCTGGCCGTCAGCGCGGGCGGCTACACCCTCGTGCCCGAGACGTCCTCCTTCACGGCGGGCGCGCGAAGCACCTGGCGGTTCCGCGTGGCCGGCCCTGACCGCAAGCCGGTGACGAACTTCGCGATCGTGCACGACAAGCCGATGCACCTGATCGTCGCGCGTCGGGACTTCTCCGGCTACCAGCACCTGCACCCGACGATGGCGCCGGACGGCACCTGGAGCGTCGACCTGGCGCTCCCGCAGGCCGGCGCGTGGCGCGCGTACGCCGACTTCGCGGCCGTCAGCTCAGCCAAGGCGCAGGTCCCGCTGACCCTCGGCGTGGACCTCACCGTGCCCGGCGATTACCGGCCGCGCCCATTACCCGCCGCCGCCCGCGAGTCCGTCGTGGACGGATTCACGGTGACGTACGAGGGCACGCCGCGACTCGGTGAGACCCAGGCGCTGGTGTTCCGGGTGTCCCAGGACGGTTCGCCGGTGGCCGACCTGCAGCGTTACCTCGGCGCGTACGGGCACCTTGTCGTGCTACGTGAGGGCGACCTCGGGTACGTGCACGTCCACCCGGAGACGCAGCTCATTGGCGGCGCGGTCAAGTTCTGGCTCACGGCGGCGAGCCCCGGCCGGTACCGGATGTTCTTCGACTTCCAGGTGGGCGGCAGGGTGCATACCGCCGAGTTCACGCTGGTGGTGCGGTAGCACCGCGGCCTGTGCACCGTTCCCGCTCGTGGGGGAGGCCGGACAGGGGATGGTTCCGCTCCACCATGCCGACTACCATGCTGCCGATCAGCACATTGATTGATTCACCTGATCGGATGTGATCGCATGCGGCAACCCCGCAGAGGCGTGATTCTACTCTCCGTCGTCCTCGCCGCCACGGCTCTGACGGTTGGACCGGCCGGCGCGGACAACACGAAGACCTTCGACGACGGCGGTGTCGTCGTCGAGAGTCACCAGCACGGTGGCGAGGGGGGCCACCTCGACCACGGCAGCAAGGACGTCACCCTCGTCGGCAAGGCGCGCGTGAACAACGCGCGGGCGGGTGTCGTCTCCGACGTCGGCGTGCTCGGCGACTACGCGTACCTCGGCGCGTTCAACAGCGAGCCGTGCGAGGGCGGCGTCTACGTCATGGACATCTCCGACCTCAGCAAGCCCCGCCAGGTCGGCTTCATCGCCGCGTCACCGGGCTCGTTCGTCGGCGAAGGAATCCATCCGATCAGCTTCAGCACCCCCGCATTCAGCGGCGACGTGCTGGCGTACAGCAACGAACTGTGCAGCAACGCCACGGCGCCGCCGGCGGTGGGTGGGGCGACCCTCGTTGACGTTTCCGACCCCCTGCACCCAGTGGTCCTCGCCAACGGCTTCGGGGCAGTCGAGCCCGGGGTGACGTCGCGGGCGCGGACGGTCCACAGCACGTTCATGTGGCAGACCGGGGCCGGGCCGGACCGCAAGGCCTACATCGTGCTCCCGGACAGCCGTACGCCGATGCTGCCCATCTTTGACATCACCGACCCGCGGCACCCGGTCCAGGTGATCGACGTCGACGTGGCCGCGATGTTCCCGCAGATCCTGCAGCCGGGTGTCGACCTGGACACGGTCTTCTTCCACGACGTGGTGGTTCGCAAGCACGGCAATCGGCAGATCATGCTGCTGTCGATGTGGGACGCCGGTTATGTGGCGCTCGACGTGACCGACCCGGCCCACCCGAGCTACGTCGCCGACACCGACTTCACCTTCCCCGACCCGCAGTTGCTCGAAACCAACGGGGTGACGCTCGGCCCCGAGGGCAACGGCCACTACGCCGAGTTCGTGCACAACGGCCAGTACGTGCTGACCACCGACGAGGACTTCGGGGCGACCCGGGTCCGTGTCGCGACGAACGACGGAGGCGACTTCCGGGCGGTCCAGGCCGGCAGCGCGCAGCTGCCCACCGGCGACGAACTCTCCGGCACAGCCATCTTCGTTGGTCTTGGTTGCAACGCAGACCCGCCAGCGCCCGCCCCGGCAACCGGCGGTCCCTACGTCGCCCTTGTCGAGCGGGGCGGATGCGGCTTCACCGAGATGGCGGCGAACGTGGAGTCGCGCGGGTATGCGGGGACGGTTGTCTTCAACCGGACGGGTGCGTCGGGCGGCTGTGGCTCGCTGGTGAGCCCGTCGGTCGTGGCCAACAAGCCGTTCTTCTTCGTGAACCGGCAGGCCGGCCTGTCCATCATGGATGCGGACGCCGGCTACGACGAGGCGGCCTGCCAGCGGAGCTCGGCCAGGGCCTCGGTGCCGGTCGGCACTGTCGGGGACACCGTCACCCTGGCTGCCACCTTCGATGGATGGGGCTACGTGCACCTGTTCCGCAACGGAACCGGGAAGCTACAGGAGCTGGACACCTACGCCGTACGGCAAGGCATGGACCCGGCCTACGCCAGCGGGTTCGGCAACCTGACCGTGCACGAGGTGGCCGTGTCGAAGCAGAACCCGCACCTGGTGTACGCGTCGTACTACGACGCAGGGCTACGGGTCCTCAGCATCAAGAACGACCGGATCACCGAAGTCGGCCACTTCGTCGACGAGGCCGGCAACGACCTCTGGGGCGTGCAGATCCTCCAGCGCGCCGGTGGCGAGTACGTGCTCGCCAGCGATCGCGACTTCGGGCTGTACGTATTCAAGTACACCGGCAAGAACTAGGCACTCACCCGCGGCGCCGTCACCCATGAGGTGGCGGCGCCGCCGCATTCCCGGCACCTGCCCCGCACGGTCGACCAACTCGTGCCTAATGCCCACGCGACCAAGCCCGCCGCCTGGTGCGGGATGCCCAAAGCCCGCTCCCAGCCGTCAGTCGCAGTCCTCGGCGGCGGGGCCTCGCGACTTCGCAGTCGAGGAGGTCCTCGCGCACTGCGGCAAGCCGTCGATCGACCCGGTCGATCGGTCCGGCAGTCGAATGTTCACCCACAGGTGGCTGCACGTTTTCAGCATGCGCCATTTACGCCCGAGGGCCGGGCCGGGACACTTCCCTCAGCCCGCCAACAGCATGGTTGCGGGCCAGTCCCGCACGCCAACTCGGAAGGGTCTTTTGTAGATGAAACTCAGGCTCCGCGCGCTCACAGGGGTGGCCGTGGCCGCCGCCGTGACGCTGGTAACGCTCGCCACCACCGCCGCGGCGAATGCCGCCGCCTCGGTTCCGTCGCAGGGATCGCCGACACAGCTCGACGTCGGCAACTGGAACGTCGAGTGGTTCGGTGCGCCGGACTTCGGCCCGACCAACGAGGCGCTTCAGCAGCAGAACGTCCGCGACGTCATGGCGGGCGCCGACATGGACGTGTGGGGCCTCTCCGAGGTCGTCAGCACCTCGGCGTTCGACACACTCGTGGCCGGCATGCCCGGGTACACCGGGGTCGTGGCCAACGACCCGATCGTGACGAACGGTGCGCAGTACTACTCGGACTTCAGCAACACCGAGCAAAAGGTCGCCCTCGTCTGGCGCTCCAGCATGGCCACCCTGGTGAGCGCGAAGGTCATCCTGACCAGCCAGAACAGCAACTTCGCCGGCCGCCCGCCGGTGGAGTTCACCCTGCGCGGAACGTTCGACGGTGTCACCAAGGACCTCGTCTTCATCGTCCTGCACGCAAAGGCCGGGTCCACCGCGGATGCGTGGAACCTGCGCAACCCCGCGTCGCAGGCCCTCAAGTCCTACCTCGACACGACCTACCCCACACAGAACGTCTTCGTCATCGGTGACTGGAACGACGACGTCGACACCTCTATCACACCCGGAAAGGCTTCGCCCTACGCCAACTTCGTGAACGACGCGGCGCGCTACACGTTCCCGACGCGGGCCCTGTCGCTGGCGGGCGTGTCGTCGACGGCGGGCTACCCGGACTTCATCGACCACCAGCTCACCACCAACGAGGTGCAGGCGAAATACGTCGCCGGCTCGGCGACCGCCTTCCAGCCCCAGGCCTACATCCCGAACTACACGACGACGACCAGCGACCACTACCCGGTGTTCGCCCGCTACAACTTCGTCATCGGCGGCGGCAGCGGCAACCAGCCGCCCACAGCGTCGTACACGTACTCCTGCACCGCTCTGACCTGTACCTTCACCGATGGCAGCACCGACTCCGACGGCACCATCGCCAACCGCAGCTGGAACTTCGGCAACGGCCAGACCTCGACGGCAACGAACCCGACCGTGACCTACGCATCGGCTGGAACCTACGCGGTCTCGCTGACCGCGACGGACAACGGCGGAGCCACCGACACCACGACCCAGAACGTCACCGTCACCAGCAGCGGCGGCGGACCCGCCAACGTCATAATCAACGAGGTACTGGCCAACGAACCGGGCAGCAGCACCGCCGGAGAGGCCATCGAGATCGTGAACGTCGGCGGCACGGCAATCACCATCGCCGGCTGGACCATCCGCGACGGATCGGCAGTGCGGCACACGTTCGCGGCCGGTACGACACTGCAGCCCGGCAAGGCGATCACCGTATTCGGCGCAGCCTCCGCGATCCCCAGCGGCATCGTGGCGGTGGCAGCCAGCACCGGCGGCCTCAACCTCTCCAACAGCGGCGACCAGGTAATCCTGCAGGATTCAGCCGGAGCGACGGTCCAGTCGATGAGCTACACCTCGAGCCAGGCGGACTCCGACGGGGTGTCCATCAACCGAAGCCCTGATGGCTCGGCGACCGGCGGCTGGGTCAAGCACAACACCATCAGCTCGCTGCCCCGCTCGCCCGGCCAGCGCGCCAACGGAACGGTCTACTGAGTCCCGATCCACTGGCTTGACTTCGAAGTGATCGTTTAGCGGGATTCGGGCTGGTCGGCCCCGGTGTGTCGGGTAGCCGGAGGGCGGTAACGCGCTCGGGCTACCCGACACACCGGGGCCGGAACGGGCTGGGACCTCCATGAGTGGCGGCACTCCGACCTGACCCACCTCGGTGAACAGGGCGCGTCGCTGCTGATGCTCATGGCCAAGTCCCCGGGCGTCGTTGCATTATCTGGTCGGGGGGACGCGTGACGCCCGGGTCGGGCCCGCGGTCAGATCACCCGCGCACGTTCGCTGAACGCCGTGGCGATTCGGAGCTTGGGCTGACTGTCGAGCCCGAGTTCGTAGTGTCCGCGGCGGAGACTCTGCATGAACGCGTGTCCGGCGATGATCACCTGTGCGGTGGAGTCGGTCCGGAGCCCGCGCATGGGTCGTAACCGGTGCTTGAGCTGGCTGTGATCGGCCTCGATCGGATTGTTCGCGTGCCGCTCGACGTGGTGCCAGGCCGAGGGAACGAAGACGTCGAGCACGGCGGGATAGACCGGAGCGGCGTCGGTGACCACCTCGGTGGGCGTGACCTTCAGCGTCCGCAGCGCACGCTGGAAGAACCGTCGGGCCGCGGCGGCATCACGGCGGGCCGAGACGAGCACGTCGAGTGAAGGTGCCCAGGTGGGAACGACCCTGAACGGCAGGAACTGCGAGTTCACTGATGGATGGCGGACAGCAGAATGGTCACGGTCGTGCCATTCAAGGGGTGTTCGCAGGGCACGTCGAACTGGGGGTTGACGCGGTGGTGGGCGCTGGCGGAGCAGATGCGTAGTTCGCCGTGGTGGGCGCGGACGATGGCGTCGACGATGGGCAGGCCGAGGCCGGTGCCGGGTGAGGTGCGGGCGGTGTCGGCGCGGCGGAACCGTTCGACGGCGTGGGGCAGGAACGCCGGGTCCATGCCGGGCCCGGTGTCCTGGACGGTGATCCGCACTAGGGCGTCGACGTGCTCGGCGGTGACGGTGATCGGGGGTACGCCGTAGCGGGCGGCGTTGTCGATCAGGTTGGTGAGGGCCCGGCCGAGGCGGGAGGCGTCCCCGCGAACGGTCAGACCCGGCTCCGCGTGGCAGCGCAGCACGTCCGCATCGACGCCGATGCTGGTCCGATAGCGGCCGATCCGGTCGGTGAGCAGCGCGGTGAGGTCGACGGTGGGGGCGGTGTCGTCCTGGACGGGTTGGGTGCCGACGGTGAGCAGTGCGTCGGCGAGGGCGATGAGGTCGGCGGTGTCGGCTGCGGCATTACGAATGGTCTGTTCCAGTTCGGCGGTGGTGCGGGGTCGGCGCAGCGCCAGTTCGAGTTCGGTGGAGAGCAGGGTGAGTGGGGTGCGCAGTTCGTGGCTGGCGTCGTTGATGAACTGCCGTTCCCGATCGAGTGCGGCATCTTGGGCAGTGAGCATGTCGTTCAGGGTGCGGCCGAGGCGGGCGACCTCGTCGTCGGTGGCGGGGACGGCAAGGCGTACGCCGGTGGCGCCGGCGGCGATGCGGGCGGCTTCGCTGCGGTAGCGCTCGACGGGGGCGAGGGCGGCGCGGGCGAGGCGGTAGCCGACCAGGGATGCGACCGCGAGGGCGGCGAGGTTGGCCAGGGCGAGCTGGCCGATGAGTTCGCGCAGGGCCTCGTCGCGTTGGTCGCGGCGGACTGCCGCGACGGTGACCGCGGGCTGGCCCGCCGCCGGAACGGCACTGGGCCGGACCGGGACGGCGTACAGGCGCAGCGGGCGGGTGCTGATCGGGAGTAGGGTGCCTCGGTCAGCCCGGACAGGTTGGTGCAGGGCCCGGTTGAGCTGTTCGGGGCTGAGCAGGGACGTGGCGGGTAGGCCGGGACTGGCGGCGAGGACGTGGTTGCTGGCGTCGAGGAGTTGCCAGTACTCCCCCGGTCCGGTCCGGGCGGCCGTGGGCAGCGGTGTGCCAGTGCGGGCGCCGTCGGTGAGTTGCGCGGACAACGCGTCCAGATCCTGGTCGAGGCGCACGTCGAGGGCGTAGCGCACCCGCAGGTAGACGAACGCGCCCGCGCCGGTGAGCACCACCAGCATCGCGGCGGCAAAGCCAGCGATCAGCCGGACCCGCAGCGGCAGTCCACCCCACCGAAGCCGGGTGCCCATGTCAGCCGCCGTCGGGGCGGAGCCGGTAGCCGACGCCGCGCAGGGTTTCGATGGCGTGCCGGCCGAACGGTTTGTCGACCTTGGCGCGGAGGGTGGCGACGTGGACGTCGATGACGTTGGAACGGATGTCAGTTTCGCCATCCCATACCTCGTCGAGGATCTGGTAACGGGTCAGGCACTGCCCGGCCCGGGACATCAGCAGGGCGAGGATGTCGAACTCCCGCGCGGACAGGTCGATCTCCGTCTCGCTGCGGAACACCCGCCGCCGGGCGGGGTCGAGTAGCAGGTCACCGGCGCGAACTTCGGCTGGCGGCGGTCCGGCGGTCCGGCGGTGCAGGGCGCGTAGCCGGGCGAGGAGTTCGTCGAAGGAGAACGGCTTGGTCAGGTAGTCGTCGGCGCCGGAGTCGAGGCCGGCGACCCGGTCAGGGACCTCGCCGCGGGCGGTGAGCATCAGCACCGGCACCTGGTTGCCCTGCTCGCGCAGGGTCCGGCAGATTGCGGTGCCGTCGAGGCCGGGCAGCATGACGTCGAGCACCACCGCGTCGTAGCCGCCGGTGGCCGCGGCGAGCAGCCCGTCGGAGCCGGTGTGCCGGATGTCGACGGTATGTCCGGCTTCGCGTAGCCCCTGGGCGAGCAGGTCGGCCAGTCGCCGCTCGTCCTCCACCACCAGGACCCGCACCCGTGCCTCCCTCGACCGTCATGCCCGCCACCAGTGCAGCACACCGTCACCGATCTTCATCTGCCCTTCATGTCCGGATGGCTACGGTCAGGGCCGGCATGGGAGGAACAGCATGAACAACCGGCTCTTCTTGGAGATCAACGACCTGGCCCGGGCGACGCCGTGGCTGCACGTCCCGATGGCAGGTTATGCGAAGTACGGCGTGATGCTGTTCGCCGTCCTGCTGCTGGCCGGCTGGTGGGTTGCCCGAGGCGCGGGTGAGCGGATGCCGGCGGCGGTGTGGGCGCCGGTGGGCATGCTACTGGCGGTGGCGGGGAACCAGGCGATCGTGTCCGCCGTGCACGAGCCCCGGCCGTACACGACGCTGCCCGGCATCCTGGTGCTGGCCGACCGCAGCGCCGATCCGTCGTTCCCGTCGGACCACGCCACCATGGCTGGCGCCGTCGCGGCCGGCCTGCTGCTGGTCAGTTGGCGGCTCGGTCTGCTGGCCGCGGTCGCCGCCGCGGTGATGGGATTCACCCGGATCTACATCGGCGCGCACTACCCGCTCGACGTGCTGGCCGGTTTCGCGGTCGGCGCCACCGTGACGCTGCTGGGCTACCTGATCGCCCGCCGGCCGATCACCGCCGGTTTGAACATGCTGGGCGACACCCGGCTACAGCCCCTGCTGCGGGCGAGCGGTGGGGCAGCCGCGGCAGGCCGGTGAGCGTCGTCGGTTTCCTCACCGGCCTGGTGGCGCACTACGGCTACCTGGGCCTCGCCGTGCTCGTCGGGGTCGAGAGCTTCGGCGTTCCCGCGCCCGGTGAGACGGCGATAATCCTGGGCGCCGGGTACGCGGCGCACGGCCAACTGGCCATCGGCGGCGTCGCGGTGACCGCGTTCCTGGCCGCGGTGATCGGCGACAGCATCGGCTACCTGATCGGCCGCACCGGCGGGCGGCGGCTCATCCTGCGTTACGGCCGCTACGTGCGCCTGACCCCGGAACGGTTCGCCCGGCTGGAGGCGGTGATGAGCCGGCACGGGCCGAAACTCGTCGCGGTCGCCCGGTTCGTGGAGGGCCTGCGGCAGTTCAACGGGCTCATTGCCGGCGCCACTGGCATGCCGTGGCGGCGCTTCGTCACCTACAACGCCCTCGGCGCCGCCGCCTGGGTCGGGGTGTGGGCCACCGCCGGCTACCTCGCCGGGGACCACATCCGCGCCATCGTGGCGGATCTGCACCGCTTCCAGTGGTACCTGCTCGCCGCCGCGGCCCTCGCCGCGCTCGCCTACGCCGGATGGCGGCTGGCCCGTCGACTGGCCCACCCCGGATAATCGCAGCCGACCCGCCGGCCGGTTTCATGCTGGCTTCATGTGTGATCTTTAGCGTCCGGGTCATGCGCGATGTACTGGCGGTCAACGCCGTCAACGTCACCAAAACCTACGGGTCACTGACCGCCGTCAATAGCATCACCGTGCAGGTCGCCCAAGGCGAGGTGTACGGCGTCCTTGGCCCCAACGGGGCCGGCAAGACGACCTTCCTGCGGATGCTGTTCGGGCTGATCCGTCCGGACAGCGGCACCCTGGAGGTGTTCGGGCGCTCCTGGCAGCACCACGGCGTCAACTCCCTGTCCGGGGTCGCCGGGTTCATCGAGAGCCCGAAGTTCTACCCGGCCCTGTCCGGCCGGCGGAACCTGCGCCTGCTCGCGGGCCTCGACGGCGGCGATGCGGCAGACCGCGTCGACGAGGTGCTGGACATCGTCGGACTCGCCGACCGGCAGCACGACAAGGTGCGCGGCTACTCCTTCGGCATGCGGCAACGCCTCGGCGTCGCCTCCGCCCTGCTGCGCAACCCGCGACTGCTCGTGCTCGACGAGCCGGCCAACGGCCTCGACCCCGCCGGCATCCGCGACATGCGGGCCCTGGTCCGACGTCTCGCCGACACCGGCCTCACCGTCCTGCTCTCCAGCCACGACATGGCCGAGGTCGAGCAAATCTGCGACAACATCACCATCATGAAGACCGGCTCGGTGGTGCACCACGGCTCGATCGCCGCCCTGCGCGAGCTGGCGCCCGAGCAGGCCCACCGAGTCGTCACCACCGATGACGATCGGGCCGCCGAGCTGGCCCGTACCCGCGGGCTCGAGGTCACCATGGCCGACGACGGGCTGGACGTGCGCGGCCCGCAGAAGGATGTCGACGCGCTGATCGCCGACATCGTCGACGCGGGCATCGCGCTGCGCGGCCTCAGCCGGGACGAGACGCCGCTGGAGGCCCTGTTCTTCATGCTCACCGAATCCGCCCCGGCCGGCCCGCCCGCCGGCCTCGACGCCGCAACCGGAGCCCGCCGATGACCGCCACCGCCGTACCCGCCGTCGCTCCGGCCGCACGCCGCCGGCCCGGCACCGCCGCAGTGCTGCGCTGGGAGGTGGCAAAGCTCGCCGCCCAGGCTCGCAGCCGAGCGCTGCTCATCGGCGCCGTGATCGTCCCGATCGCGATCGTGCTGATCTTCAACACCCAACTACCGCCCAAGGACACCATCTACGGCCGGCACATCCACACCAGCGGCTACGCCGTCCCGCTGTTCGTGCTCGCCTTCGCCCACCAATGGGTGCTGCCCCTGCTCGCCGCCCTCGTCGCCGGCGACATCTTCGCCAACGAGGACCAGCACGGCACCTGGAAGACCATCCTCACCCGCTCGGTCAGCCGCACCCAGATCTTCTGGGCCAAAACACTGACCGCTGTCGGCTTCAACCTCCTCGTCCTGGCCCTGCTCGCCGCCAGCACCATCACCACCAGCCTGCTCGTCGTCGGCCGGCAGCCCCTACCCGGGCTCAGCGGCCAACTCATCCCCGCCGGCCACGCCCTACCCCTGGTCATCGCCAGCTGGGCCACCGCCGTGGCACCGGTCCTCGGGTTCACCGCCCTGGCGATCCTGCTGTCCGTCGTCACCCGCAACCCCACCATCGGCGTCGCCACACCCGTCGTGCTCGGGATGATCATGCAGCTGCTCAGCAGCCTGGGCGGGCTGAACAAGGCCCGCCATGTTCTGCTCACCACCCCATTCGAAACCTGGCACGGCCTGCTCACCGCACACCCCTTCCACGCACCAGTCACCACCGGCGTGATCGTCAGCGCCGGATGGCTCGTCGTCTGCCTCACCCTCGCCTACCTCTACCTGCGTCGCCGCGACATCACCGGAGGCTGACCATGACCCGCACCCGCACCGTCGCAGTGGCCATCGGCCTCGCCGTCACCGCCTCGGGGGCACTGGCCGGATGCGGCCAGCCCGACGTCACCAAGGACCGCCTCGAACGGGCCATCGGGCCCGCCTTCGCCAACCTCTACGTCCAGCGGGCCGACCTGCTCGGCGAACACGGCATCACCGTGCAGACCATCGGCGCTTCCACCGCCTGCGACCGCGGCGGCCCCAAGCTCCCCGACGTGGGACCCGGCCCCGACTGGATCTGCATGATCCACTTCACCGACGACCACGGGCAACCACAGGACGGCAAATTCGAGGTACAGGTCCGGGCTGACGCCACCTACATCGCCGGCGGGCCCTCGAAACTCATCGGCCAGGCCACCCTGACCGACAGCCACGGCCACGACGTACCCAACCCCGTCTTCGAATGGGACGGCGCCTTCGACCCCGACAACTGAGCTGCGCCCACGCTCTTGCCAGAGGATCCCGGCCACCCACGGCCGCTCCACCGGCCCCAAGCTCCTCGAGTACAAAACCGCCGAGTCCTCCGACGTCATCGTCACCATGGGCTGCGGAGACGCCTGCCCGTCTTCCCCTGGCAAGCGCTACGAGGACTGGAAACTCGAAGACCCCGCCGGCAAGGACTTCGACGCTGTCCGCCCGATCCGCGACGAGATCCACGCCCGGGTGGAGAAGCTCATCCACCGAACTGCGCCCGCCGCCTGACCCACCCGCCAGCGCTGCCCGTCCGCCGGTCGCCCGTCGGACGGGTCCGGCACGATCCGGCCGCTGACACGGCTCGGACAGGTCAACACGGCTCTCTGCCCGCAAACCGACGGTGGCCGGGCCCTGATTCAACAGGAGGCACCCGATGCGGATCGGGGAAGTTGCGTGATGCCGGAGATGGTGAGCCGGCCCGGTGCACATCGGGCCTGGGCTCGCCGTCGCCGTGGCGGATCCACGCCGTGTAGTACCTGGGTCAGATGGGGATGACCGGGCCGCCGCCGGCGATGCCGCCGTACAGGCCGGGCTGACCGGTCAGCACGCTGCAGCCGAGGTCGATCGCGGCGAGCACCGCGGTGGCGGCGTCGACCCTGCCAACCGTGTCAAGGGTGACCGCGAGGGCCTCCCAGCTGTCCGGCGGCGGCGAGAGGATCTCGGCGATCGGGTGGTTGACGAGCAGCTGCAGACGGTCCCTGTCGGCGACCACCCGGGCGGCTTCGGCCACGCACAGTACCGGCAGCCCGAACACGCAGTTCTCTTCGTCGGCGACCTCGGCGATCACCTCACCGACGTCGATCGACCCTCGGGTGAAGGCGATGATCGCGGAGGCGTCGAGGACGACCCGGACGGCCGGTTCGGTCACGCGGCGCGGGCCGGCAGGCCGAGCTGCTCGCGAGCCTGGGCGTCGAGCTCCGCCGTCCACCGCTCCCGGGCCTCGTCCAGGCGGCGGCGCGCGCGAGCCTTCCCCTCGTCGGAGACGACGATGCCGGCAGCGGCGAGGATGTCCTCGCCGCGGGCGCCGGTGTTGGGGTTCCTGTCCGCCATGCCCGCATGATAACCCCTGATAGGGGCGGCAGTCACCGACAGCGCCGCCAGCGGCGCTGCCGAGCCCTGAGGCCGCTGGTGCCGATGGGGCAATTGAGCAGCGCTCCGTACCCTCAGAGCTGTTGCCGCCCTACACCGGGAGTCACCGCCACGGTGAACTACGCGACTGAGAAAGCGAGGGTCGCCTTCCCTCCGTCGCTGACCCCGGCGGACCTGATCGCCACCGTGGAACAGGTCGGCTACGCCGCCCCGATCCCCAAGCCGCCCGCGGCCACCGGCCTCGAGCCGGCCGGGGATCCTGAGGAGGAAGCGGTGAGCCGGCTGCGCCTGCGGCTGTGGATCAGCGTCGCCGTAGCCGTCCCCGTCGTTGCGCTGGCAATGGTGCCAGCGCTGCAGTTCACCAGCTGGCAGTGGCTCTCCGCGATCCTGGCCGCACCGGTCGTCGTCTACGGCTGGTGGGTGTTCCACAAAGCCACCTGGGTCAACCTGCGTCACGGCACGGCCACCATGGACACCCTCATCTCCGTCGGCACCCTGGCCGCATTCGCGTGGTCCAAGTACGCCCTGCACGGTCGTGTCCGCAGTTCCGCTACCGTTGCTAAACCAGCGCCGGGTGACTCAGGCCCTCCAGGCCCAAGCCCGTTACCGCGTGATGGCGTGGCTGTGCGGGCCGCGGTGATCGGGTAGGTCGCGGTCGGTGTGTTCGGCGTGGAAGAGCGCCTCGGCGAGCAGGGCGCGGACGTGGGTGTCGGCGGCGGAGTAGTGCACGAAGGTGCCCTCGCGTCGGCCGCGGACAAGGCCGGCCAGGCGGAGCTTGGCGAGGTGTTGGCTGACAGCGGTGGGGGCGGCGCCGACGATCTCGGCCAGGCAGGCGACCGATGACTCGCCCTGCAACAGGGCCCAGAGGATCTTGATGCGGGTGGGATCGGCGAGCAGCCGGAAGCCTTCGGCGGCGAGGTGGACCTGCTCGTCGTTGGGCATCTGAAAATCCGGCAGCGAGGTGTGCACCCGCCCATGGTAGCGGAGGCTGCGCATCCAGCTACCTACCTGACTAGCTACCTGCATTGCTATGCAGGTAGTGTTCCTTGTCGTGACCGCGACGACGACTTCACCCCGCCCGACCGCCACCGCGCCGATACCGGCACCACGGCGGTTGGCTGCCCGGGCATGGGCGCTGACCGAGGTGCGCTGGGCGGCCCTCGCTACCGGGCTGTTCGCCGCCGGCGGGATGGCGCAACTGTTGGGCGCGCCGGCTCCGGTGTGGTGGGCGTTGTATCTGGCCTGCTACGCCGCGGGCGGATGGGAGCCGGCCCTGGCCGGGCTGCGGGCGCTGCGCGAGCGGACCCTGGACGTCGACCTGCTGATGATCGTGGCCGCGCTCGGCGCGGCGGGAATCGGGCAGGTGTTCGACGGAGCACTGCTGATCGTCATCTTCGCGACCTCCGGCGCCTTGGAGGCATTCGCGACCGCCCGCACCGCCGACTCGGTGCGGGCGTTGCTGGACGTGGCCCCAGAGCAGGCGACGCGGCTGAACGCCGATGGCGGCGAGACGGTGGTGGACACCGTCGATCTGCGGGTCGGTGACCTGGTGCGGGTGCGCCCGGGCGAGCGGATCGGCGCCGACGCAGTCGTCGTCGAGGGCGCCAGCGAGGTGGACCAGGCCACCATCACCGGCGAACCGCTGCCGGTGACCAAAACGGCGGGCGACGAGGTGTTCGCCGGCACGCTCAACGGCACCGGCACGCTGGTCGTCCGGGCGCACCGTGCGGCGGGTGAGTCGGTGATCGCCCGCATCGTCGCACTGGTGGAGCAGGCGTCGGCGACCAAGGCCAAGACACAGCTGTTCATCGAGAAGGTCGAGCAGCGGTACTCGATCGCGGTGGTCGTCGCCACCCTGGCGCTGTTCGTCGTCCCCCTTGCCTTCAGCGCCGACCTGCGGTCGACGTTGTTGCGGGCGATGACGTTCATGATCGTGGCATCGCCGTGCGCGGTGGTCCTCGCGACGATGCCGCCGCTGCTGTCCGCGATCGCTCTCGCCGGCCGCCACGGCGTCCTGGTCAAGTCCGCCGTGGTCATGGAACACCTCGCCGATACCGATCTGGTGGCGTTCGACAAGACCGGCACCCTCACCGAAGGCCACCCCCGCGTCGTCGACACCCACCCCATCGGCGACGCGCACACCGACGAGGTGCTGCGGCTGGCCGCCGGGGCGGAGCACGCCAGCGAACACCCGGTCGGCGCCGCGGTCCTCGCCGCCGCCCGGGACCGCGGGCTGCCGATCCCGGCAGCGAGTGACTTCACCTCCGTGCCCGGACGGGGCGTGCGGGCCCTGGTCGACGGCCGACGGGTGGCCGTGGGCGCACCCGCGCTACTCGACGAACTCACGCCCACCCCCGGCGACCCGACCGTGGCCCAGGCCCGGACCGTGGCCGCTGACGCACAGGCCGCCGGGCGGACCGCCGTGGTGGTGCTCGTCGACGGCACGCCCGCCGGAGTGCTCGCCCTCGCCGACCGCATCCGCACTAACGCCGCCGACACCGTGACCGCGCTGACCCGTCTCACCGGGACCGGGCCGATGCTGCTCACCGGCGACAACCCCGGCGCCGCCGCACACCTCGCGGCAGAAGCCGGCATCACCAACGTGCACGCCGGGCTGCTGCCCCAGGACAAGGTCGACCGGGTACGCGCCGTACAGGCCGACGGCCGGCGGGTGCTGCTGGTCGGCGACGGCGTCAACGACGCCCCGGCCCTCGCCGCAGCCAACCTCGGCGTCGCCATGGGCCGCGGCGGCTCCGACCTCGCCCTGCACAGCGCCGACGCCGTCCTCGTCCGCGACGACCTGCCCACCCTGCCCGCCGCCATCGCCCTGTCCCGACGCGCCCGCCGCCTCGTCAAGGCGAACCTGGCCATCGCCGCCACCTTCATCACCGTGCTCGTCGCCTGGGACCTGTTCGGCCACCTCCCCCTCCCTCTGGGTGTGGCCGGGCACGAAGGCTCCACCGTCATCGTCGGCCTCAACGGCCTACGCCTGCTCGCCTCCTCCGCGTGGCGCCGCGCCGAGGCCGAAGGGGCGCCATGAGTCGCGGCGCCCGTGACGGCGGCGGGTCCACCGGTTGCACGGTCACGGTGTGTCGCGGGTGCTGCTGCGGTACCGCCGCCGGGTTCGACCACGCCGGGCAGCTGACCCAATTTCGCAAGGCGGTGGCAGACGTCGCGGTGGTACGCGTCAGCGACTGCCTCGACGCCTGCGCGCACGCCAACGTCATCGTCGTGCAGCCCTCCCCCGCCGGCCGCCGCGCCGGCGGACGGCCGGTCTGGCTCGGCCTGGTCAACGACACCGACGCCACCGACGACATCGCCGCCTGGATCCGCGCCGGCGGACCCGGCCTGGCCGACCCACCCGGCGTGCTCGACCTGTACGCGTTCACCCCACCGCGCCGCGTACGACAACACCTAACCTAACCGGGCTGTCCATAATGTTCGGTGTTGACATCCTCCCGGCCCTGAAGGGGCCGGGATTCCCACGGTTGCCCGTGAGGTTTCCTGTTTCATTGCCGACTGCCTGTCCGGGAGGATTTTTCCTTGAGGTCTTCTGTCAGCTCCGCAGGCGTTTTACCTCTCCGCCAGCCCGGCGGCGAGGATGTTCTTGGCAGCGTTGATGTCCCGGTCGTGCTCGGCCTTGCAGCCGGGGCACGTCCAGGAGCGGTCGTTGAGGGCGAGGGTGGTGTTGATCCGCCCGCACCCGGAGCAGGTTTTGGACGTGGGCAGCCACCGGTTGATGGGGATCACCTGGCGCCCGTACCACTGGGCTTTGTACTCCAGCATGCTGCGGAACTGGCCCCAGCCTGCGTCGGAGATGACGCGGGCCAGGCGGCGGTTGCGGAGCATGTTGCGCACGCTGAGGTCTTCGATCGCGACCGTTTGGTTCTCACGGACGAGTCGGGTGGTCAGCTTGTGCAGGTGGTCCCGACGCCGGTCGGCGATACGGGCATGGATCCGGGCCACTCTGAGCCGGGCTTTGGCCCGGTTGTTGGAGCCCTTCTGTTTGCGGGCCATGTTCTGCTGCGCCTTGGCGAGCTTGCGCCGGTCGGTCTGCCCGTACCGCGGGTTGGCCACCTTGCCCTGCTCGTCGCTGATTCCGGGGATCGGGTGGGACAGGGTGAGCAGGCTGGTGATGCCCGCGTCCACACCGACCACGGCCGCGACCGGCGGCAGCGTCTTCACGGTCGGGTCCTCGATCAGGATGGATACGAACCAGCGGCCGGCGGCGTCGCGGGACACCGTGACGGTCGACGGCTGCGCCCCTTCGGGCAGGGGCCGGGACCACACGATGTGCAGCGGGGTGTTCATCTTGGCCAGCGTGAGCTGACCGTCACGCCAACGAAACGCGGAACGGGTGTATTCGGCCGACGCCCGCGACTTGCGCTTGGACTTGAACCGCGGATACCGGGCCCGCTTGTCCCAGAACGCCATAAACCCGGCCTGCAAGTGCCGCAGCGTCTGCTGCAACGGCACCGAGGACACCTCGTTCAGGAACGCCAACTCCTGCGTGCGTTTCCACTCGGTCAGCCACGCCGACGACTGCACGTACGTGGTGCGCCGGCGGTCCACCGCCCACGCCCGAGTGCGTGCTTCCAGCGCCCGGTTGTACACCAGACGCACGCACCCGAAGGTGCGGTTCAACTGTTCGGCCTGTTCAGGGGACGGATAGAAGCGGTACTTGTACGCCCGCTTCACCACATCCCCCACGCCTCACATTTTACCGTCCATGTAAGACACTCATCGCAAGGGAGGGGCGACGTTTCCTCCCGGCCGTAAACGGCCGGGTTTCCACGCCGCAAATCCGATGAGGAAAGGCCGGTCAGCGGAGATCCCGTCTGACTGACCGGTCGAGACGGGCACTCGCTGTTCGTGGTGGTCGCCACCTACGAGCCGGCCTGACCGGCCGCGCGCGACCCGGCCTCGGGTACCGGGGTGGGGGTCGGGTCGCGACGCAGCCGGGCGCGGAGCCGGTCGACGGCGTCGCCGACCACCGCGCCGGTCATCGGCAGCAGTGGGCTGGACCGCATCACCGCCAGTTCCTCCGCCGGTGAGGTGCCGCCGTCGAGGAAGCGCAGCACCCGCTCCGGCGGGTTGCGGTCGAACAGCCGGGCGAAGAACTCGACCCCGCCGACGTGTCCGCGGTCCAGGGCGCGCAGTGCCACCGCGTCGAGCCACCGGTGCCGCCGGGGGTAGGCGGGCGCCGGCACCGGCGCCTGGCCGGCGGCGAGCGCCCGGGCTATCTGGTCGGCCTGCCGGAGCATGGCGGCGAAGGTGAACCCGGTCGACGGTCGGGTGGCGCCGCCGGCGGTGCCGAGCCGGACCACCCGGGGCGACGGGCGGGGCAGGAACGGGCCGTCGGTCATCGGGATGATCCCGTTCTCCACCTCGCGTACCCGCAGCGCGGTCAGGTCGAGGCCGAGCTGGGCGGCGTACCCGCGCAGTGCTGCGTCGTACCCGGCGTCGGTGAGCTGGGCGGGTGCGAACTCGGTGTACTCGACCAGCGCGTACCGGTCGTCGACCGGTAGCACGTAGCCGAAGGAGACGCCCCGGACGGGCTGCGGAGTGCGGAAGTCCATCAGCACCGCCCGGTCCGGGTCGAACGTGGGCCGGTCGGCCGCCAGCCACCAGCCGCGGAAATGCTGCAACCAGGTGGTCCGCCCGGGCCGCTCGGGCGGCCGTGGCCGCGAGTCGAGCACCCAGCCGGCCCGGACCAGCACCCGCCCGGCCGGGTCGTACACGGTCACCCGGTGGCCGTCGTCGTGCAGCGTCCCGGCCGGCGCGCCGATCCGCACGGCGCCGAGGCGGCGTTCGGCCGCGGCAGCCCGGTCGTAGACCGGGGCGGAGCGGAGCATGGCGTACCGCAGCGGGTCGAGCGACAGGACCCGGCGGCCGGCGGGCGTGACTACGTCGACCCGTGACCAGCTGGCGGTCAGCAGCGGGTCGAGGTCGCCGCCCGGGGTGCCCCAGAACGCCCAGGTGCGATCCTGTCCCCGCTTGTGCACCGGGTCGACCACGGCGACCCGCAGGCCGGTCAGGTCATGCCGGTCCAGGGCGGCCAGCACCAGCGAGGCGGCGCCGCCGCCGCCCACCAGCGCGAGGTCGACGTCGACCGGGGACGGGTTCACCCGCCCACGCTGTCACATCCCTGTGCCCGTGCGGCGCGGCCCCCACGACACACCGCCCGACCGGCCGGGCAGCGAGGCCGCTCAGGCGACGCTCGCCTGGGTTTCCGGCGCCGCCGGGGCCGAGCCGGATGCGTACGCGGCGGCGACCGTCGCCCGGTCGAAGACCCGCCAGGTCACCGCGATCACCACCAGCGCGACCACGAAACCCACCCAGTACGGCGCGGTGATCCCGAACCGGTTGGCGACCACCCCGCCGAGCAGCGCGCCGACGCAGTTGCCGCCGGCGGCGAGGAACAGGTTGGTGCTGCCCACCCGGCCCAGCAGCGCGGGCGGGGTGAGCCGCTGCCGCAGCGAGTTCGCCACCATGTTCCACAGCGCGCTGTGCACCCCGAAGACGAACAGCGCCAGCCCGACGACCACGGCGCTGCGCGAGGCGGCCAGGGCCAGGTGCAGACCGGCCTCGATCAGCAGACCGATCCGGATCGTCCAGGTCGCGGTGATCGCGGCGACGAGCCGGTCACCGACGGCCGAGCCGAGCAGCCCACCGATGGCAATGCAGGTGAACAGCGCGCCGTAGCCGACCGAGCCGAGACCCAGCCGGTCGGTGGCCAGCAGCACCAGCACCGCCAGGGCGGCGGTGAGGGTGACGTTGAGCATGCCGATCAGCAGCGTCATGGTGCGCAGCAGCCGCTGCGAGAGCAGCCACCGGAACCCCTCGGCGACCTCGGCGCGGACCGAACGGCGCCGGCCCGGCTCCAGCGAGCCGCGGTACGTCCCGGCGAGCAGCCCGACCAGCACGGCGCTGAGGGCGTACGTGCCGGCGTTGACGCCGAACGGGATGGCGGGGGCCACCACGAAGAGGAAGCCGCCGAGCGGGCCGGCGACCATGTTCTGCATCACCTGGGTGCCGCCGCCGAGCCAGCCGTTGGCCCGTTCCAGCCGCGACCGGGGCACCACCGCCGGCACGACCGCCTGGGCGGCGGTGCGGAACACCACCTCGCCGGTGTTGACCACGAACAGCACCGCGTACAGCAGTGCCACCCCGGCCCGGTCGGTGACCATCGCGGCGGCCAGCACCATCAGCACGGCCACCCGCACCCAGTCGATGACCACCATGAGCCGGCGCCGGTCCACCCGGTCCACGAGCACCCCGCCGGGCAGCGCGAAGAGCAGCCACGGCAGCCACGCGACCGCGGCGCCCGCCGACACGATCAGCGGATCGTCGGTCCGCGACGCGACGTACAGCGGCGCGGCCACCGTCGCCATCCCGCTGCCCAGCGCCGACATGGTGCTGGCCGCCCAGAGCCGCGCGAAGCGCGCGCCCAACTGTTCCCCCGCAGTCCCCGTCACGGCCAGCGAACCTACCAGTGGTCGCGGCTTCCGCCGACCGGGTTACGGTGCCGGTTCCGTCCACCGCACCACCGCCGTCTGTGCAGGTCGTGGAATCAGGCCCGCCACCACCACCGGATGCCAGGGTGGATGGGAGGATCATGCATGCCCGTCACCAATCCCTGGCTCGCCGGTCCCGCCCCCACCGCCCGCCTCGACCGGGAGCGCCTCGAGGAGCGGATCCTCAACCTGCTGTCGTCGCAGAACATGTGCGTGCTGGCCAGCACCGGCCCGGACGGTCCCCTCGCCACCCCGGTGCGCTACTTCCATCTCGACTTCACCCTGATGTTCACCGCCGTGGCGACCTCGCCGAAGATGCGCAACCTCGCCGCCGACCCGCGGGTCTCCATCGGCGTCTTCGCTCCCCTGGTCGGGCAGGCCAGCAGCCGCGGCGCGCAGGTCTTCGGCCGGGCCCGGGTGCTCCATCCGGGTGACCCGGAGTTCGAGCACCACTGGCCGGCGTACCGGTGGCAGGCCGACCATGTGGAGCGGTCCCGGCCGCTGGACGAGCCGCCGACCGTGCCGCTGGTCGTGGTGCCGGCGCAGCGGATCGTCTACACCGAACACTGGCTGCGCCGCGACGGGTACGCGCCGCGCCAGTTCTGGCGGACCGCCGAAGGGTGACCTCGGGGCTGAGTGGACGACAGGCGCCACGCCGTCAGCCGGTGCGGCCGGCGCCCACCAGGGCGGTGCCCAGTGCGGTACGCCAGTAGAGCACTTCCCGGCCGGACCGTCGTCTGGTCACGGCGCCCGCGTCCAGCAGCACCCGCAGGTGGTCGCCGACCGTGCCGAGGGAGAGGCCGGTGAGGGCCACCAGGTGCGAGGTGCTCAACGGAGTGTCCAACCGGGCCAGGATGGCCGCCCGGTTGGCGCCGATCAACCGCTCCAGCCCGTCCGGCGCCACCGCCCCGGCGTCGGCCAGCACCCCGCTGGCCGCGTAGACCATGCCGAACCGGGTGGGCCGGTCCCACACCACCCAGCCCCGGGCGCAGTGCGCCGGGACGAAGACGAGTTGCTCGGCCTGGTCGAGCGGCAGCGGCGGAGCCGGGTAGTCGTTGACCTGGAGGCAGCCGTCACCCACCCACCGCACGTTGCGGTTGAGGTCGGCGAAGACGCCCGCCCAGCCGTACGCGCTCAGCCGCGCGGTGCGGGCCACGATGTCGGCGCGCAGCCGGCGTTCCCGCTCCGGCCACTCGGGCTGTACGGTGTGCGTCCAGACCCAGTCCAGCAGGCCCACCACCTGGTCGGTGAGCCCGTCGCCCAGCAGCACCTCGGCCAGTGGCCCGGGCCGGGTCGCCCGCAGGTCGGCCCGGATCTGCTCGTCGCCGCGGCGCGCGACGGCGGCCAACTCCTCGGCGAACGTCGGGTTCGCCGCCTCGGGGGCGAGGGTGAGGAAATCGGCCGTCCACCGGGGCTGGAACGACGCCGCCAGCAACGCCCCCACCACCGGCCGGTCGGCCACCATCCGCTGGAACGCCTCGGCGTAGGGCCGGCGCCAGGCCCGCTGCCAGGGTCGACGCGGATCGTTCAGCGCCCGCAACGCGGCGACCGTGTCGGTCATCGGGGAGACCGTGAACCGGCTCCGCGCGAGCAGGTCTGCCGGCACCTGCCAGACACCCATGTTTCGCCTCCAGGCGTAACTCTACGGGCCCGGCGCGCCGGCCTGAAGGATCCTCGGCGTGAGGACGTACTCCGATCTCTTCGCGGTCCGCGAGTTCCGAAACCTGTTCGTCGCCAACTGCGCCGGCCTCGCCGCGCACACCACCTCGGCGCTTGCGTTGGGCTCGCTGACCTACGCGGCGACCGACTCCGCCCTGCTCACCGCGCTGAGCGTGTTCGGTGCTCCGCTGGCCGGCGTGCTCGGCAGCCTGACCCTGCTGTCCGCCGCCGACAGCCTGCCACCGCGCCGAGCGTTGACCCTCGCCGCGCTGATCGCCACCGCGGGCGCGGCCCTCCAGGCGGTGCCGGCTCTGCCGCTGTGGGCCCGATTCGCCATCATCTTCGGCACCGCGTACGCCGGCTCGATCACCAGCGGCGCGCGCTGGGCGATGATCAGCGACATGCTGCCGCCCGGCGCGTACGTGCTCGGCCGGTCGACGATGAACACGAGTGTCGGTGTCATGCAGATCGCCGGGTTCGGGGCGGGTGGCGTGCTGCTGGTGTGGCTCAGCCCGTACCAGGTGTTCCTGATCGCCGCGGCGCTGCGGGCCGTGGCCACCGCGCTGGGCTGGTTCGGCCTGCCCGAACGGCCGGCCCGGGCGAGCGAACGGGCGTCGACGGCCCGCACGCTGCGGATCAACCGGGAACTGTGGGCCGACCCGCGCCGCCGGTCGCTCTATCTGAACCTGTGGGTGCCCAACGGTCTCGTGGTGGGCTGCGAGGCGCTGTTCATCCCGTACGCCGGGGCGCGGGCCGGCTTCCTGTTCGCCGCGGGTGCCCTCGGCATGCTCGCCGGTGACGTGGTCGTCGGGCGGTTCCTCACGCCGGCCCAGCGGGACTGGGCCGTCCGGCCGCTGCGGTTGCTGCTCGCCCTGCCGTACCTCGCCTTCGTCGTGCACCCCGCGCTGCCGCTGGCGATGCTCGTCGCGCTGGTCGCCTCGGCCGGTTTCGCCGCGTCGCTGCCGTTGCAGGAGCGGCTGATCGCCCACTCACCGGAGCGGATGCGGGGACAGGTGCTCGGCCTGCACCAGAACGGCATGATGGCCGGCCAGGCGGTGTTCGCGGCAATGGCCGGCGTGATCGCCGACCGGCTGCCGGCCAGCTGGGCCGTGGCGGCGATGGCTGGGCTGTCTCTGGTAGCCACCGTGGCGCTCACCCGGGGACTGCGGCAAACCGAGGCCGCGTCTGGGGCTGAGCCGGAGACGGCACCGCCTCTCGCCCCGACGCCCGACGGACGTTAGGAGGCCAGCCCCTCCCCCACCGGTCCCGGCGAGGATCGGACGGTCCGGGTAGGCCTGTCCCACCGCCACCGCTGGGGAGCGCGACGCTCACCTCAGCGGGCGGAAGTGGTGCCGGACCAGGTACGCCGTGGTCTGCAGGCCGATTCGCGCCCCCTGCAGGTCGGCGCTGCGGGTGTGGATGCCGCCCCACACCCGGGCGTCGATGACCTCGGTGAGCGCCTGCGAGAAGCTGCTGAAGTGTCTTCTCGTGCCGGAGTCGCTGCTGTAGGCGCTGAAGGCGATGTCGTCCCGGCCGAAGAAGTACGCCAACGCCGACATGGTGGCGCCGGTGTTGCAGGTGTGGCCGGACGTGTAGTCGGGGTGCGGTGGCGTGACCAGCAGCGGTGTCCAGGCGGGATCGGCGAGCGTACCCGGGTTGCCGTCGGTGTCGCCCAGGCGGATCGCGGTGATGGGCCGCCAGCGGTTCCACGTCTCCTTCTCGTTGAAGCAGGCGATGACGGCGTCCGCCTCGGCGAGGTCCACCATGGCGAACATGCGTGCCGCCTGGAGAGCGTTCAGCCGCTGGGTGGTCACGAGTTGGCGTTTGATCTCCCACTCGCCCAGGCGCCGGTCGTGCCACCAGATCGCCGCCTCGGTCTGGTCGGTGGTGCGGACCGTGCTGGTGGCCGAGCCCACCGTCTTGACCTCGTTGTAGTCCCTGGCGTACTGCGCGCTGGTGAGCGCGGGCGGGCCGGAGGTGCGGAAGACCGACGCGCGGGGAAGGACGAACGGCGTCATGTGGCCGACCCAGCCGCCGTCGTTGGCGAACGACGGTGGCGTGGGTCGCCACTGGCCGGGCTCGGTCCCGACGGGGAAGGTCTGCGGACCGAAGGACCCGTCGTCGCGTCGGGCGTCGATCATCGCGGCGGCGGCCCGCGTGCCGATGTCGATCCCCCGTTGTCTGGCGGGGCCGGCCGGGATCGCGGCGAGCGACTCGTCGTACTTCGCGCGGAGGGCGTCGTGCTGCTCGGGGAAGATCGCGTCGAGCACCCGGTACGCCGCGGCGGCCACGGCGGCATCGACGGACTCGGAGCCGTCGGCCGGCGGTGCGGTCAGGTACGGCTGGTACGGCGTGCCGGCGATGGCGTTCACCGCGTCGTAGATGGCGCCGTGCACCATCGCGGTACCGCGCGACTGCACCTGCGGCGCCTGCCGTGCGGTGTCCCAGATCGCCGTCTCGGCGTGGCGATCCCAGGTGAGCACGGCTTGCGCCGACCCGGTCGCCCCTGCGGCCTGCGCGGCCGGCGATGTGATCGCCAGCGAAGACCCGGCGGCCAGGACGGTGGCGACGACCGCGGATGCCGCTCTGCGCACGGTGCGAACCCTGCTTGTCATGATGTTTCTCCTTGCTGCTTCCGACCCGTCAGTTCACCCCGTGTCACGAGGTCACAGCATTGAGCAACATGACTATAGGTGCTCGCATCAGTGCGGGTCGATAGGCCAGATGGCCGCCACCCCCTGCGGCATACTGCCGGGCATGCGCGTGCCTTTCCCGGAGCCCGGCCCGTCGTCCGACGTGCCCGCCCTGTTCCTCACCTATCTCGACTACTACCGGGACACGGTCGCCGACCGGCTCGCCGGGCTGACCGACGCGCAGGCCCGCACCGCCCGGGTGCCCTCCGGCTGGACGCCGGTCGAGCTGGTCAAGCACCTGACCTTCATGGAGCGGCGCTGGCTGGTCTGGGGGTTCCTCGGCGAACCGGTGCCGGACCCGTGGGGCGACCGCGCCGACGACCGCTGGCACGTCGGCCCGCACGAGAGGGTCGCCGACCTGGTGACCGCCCTGCGCCGGGGCGGGGCACGGACCCGGCAGATCGCCGAGGCGACCCCGCTGAGCACGCCCGCCACGCTGGGCGGCCGGTTCACCGACGAGGCCAGCCGGCCGACGCTGGCCGCGATCCTCTTCCACGTGCTGCAGGAGTACGCCCGGCACGCCGGTCACCTCGACATCGTCCGCGAGCTGAACGACGGACGCACCGGGGAGTGACCGGCGGGCCGGGCGTACCGGCTACGCGGACGTGCCGCAGCTCGACCTTGCGGGCCTTCCCGATGCCGGTCAGCGGGAAGGCGTCCGTCTCTGCTTGATGGCAGATCTTCAGCTGGCTGGGCGTGTCACACCCGCTAACGCGTCCTAGGAGGCTGGGTTCCCGTCTCGGAGTGCCGCCACCGTTCCAGTGGACAGGCAGCCATCCGGCTGCCTATGGTGAGGAAAGGCAACCTCCTGGCTGCCTTTACCGAGGGTGGGTGAGCGGTGGACGAGGTGTTCCGGGCGCTGGCGGACCCGAGCCGTCGCCGGCTGCTCGACAGCCTGAACGTCCGCAACGGGCAGCGCCTGCGCGAACTGTGCGCCGGGCTCGACATGACCCGGCAGTCGGTGAGCAAGCACCTCGCCGTGCTGGAGGCGGCCGGGCTGGTGACCACGACGCGACGGGGGCGCGAGAAGCTGCACCACCTCAACGCGGCCCCGATCAACGCCGTCGCCGACCGCTGGATCGGCCGGTACCACCGCGAGCGGGCACGTGCCCTCGCCGACCTGCAGAGAGCATTGGAGCGGGAGCCCATGGAGAACCCCACGTTCGTCTACACCACGTACATCCGGACCACGCCGGAGCAGCTCTGGCGGGCGCTGATCGAGCCGGAGTTCACCCGCCGCTACTGGGGCGGGGCGGCGCTGGTCTCCGACTGGCGGGTCGGGTCGCCGGTGCTCTGGCAGGACGCGCCCGACACGGAACCGAAGGACATCGGCCAGCGGGTGCTGGTGGCCGAACCGTACCGCCGCCTCTCCTACAGCTGGCACGGCTTCCAGCCCGAGCACGCGGCCCACTTCGGCTGGTCGGACGAGGAACTCGCCGAACGCCTCCGGGAACGGCGGTCGAAGGTGACCTTCGACCTCGCGCCGTACGGCGAGGCGGTCCGGCTGACCGTGACCCACGACGACTTCTCCCCCGACAGCGAGATGCACCGGGCGATCAGCGGCCAGCTCGACGGCAGCGGCGGCTGGCCGGAGCTGCTCGCCAGCCTGAAGAGCCTGCTGGAGACCGGCGAGCCGCTGCCGGAGCCGGTTCCGGCCGGCTGACCACGCGGACGCCCGGCCGGGCCGGGGATGCCCGCCCCCGTCGCGGCATCCCCGACCGGGCCGCGCCCGTCGGGTCAGCGCCCGGCGGTGCGGGGCAGCAGCGGGACGAGGACGGCGGCGGCCACCAGGTGCATCGCGACCAGCGTCACCGTCGCGGCCGTACCCACTCCCCCATCCAGCGGCCCGAGCAACGACACCAGCAGCACCACCACGGCGACGCCGAGCCAGACGGCTCGCGCCCGGACGGTGAACCGCTCCAGCAGGGCGAGCAGCGCCCAGCCCGCCAGGCCGGCCAGCAGCGTGGCGACGCCGACCACGACCGGAGTCACCGGCTGATCCGTCCCGCCGGTGCGGGCGACCAGATCCACCCCGGCGACGGGGACGGCGACGGCCCAGACGGCCAGGGTGGCGGCGGTGGCGGCGAGCACCGCCAGCATCCGTCGGCGCCCAGGGCGGCCGGCGGTGACCGGGAGAGTCGTCACAGTGTTCATCGGCACGTACCTCCATTGGGTGCGGACCCGGGGCCGGATCCGTGGACGACCTTCAGTGGCACGCTAGGCGCGGACGGGCGGGCCGCGGATCGCGCCGCGGACGGGTTCGCCGGTCAGTCCCGGGGACCAGGTCCGGCCCCCGATCTCCGTCCCGCGGCCGATGAGGCCGGGCGCGCCGGCGGCCTAACATCCGCGTTGTGAACTGCCGGTCCTCATCCCGTTTCCTGCTGCTGCTCGACGGCGGCATCGCCACCGTGATGTTCGGCGTCGCACTGGCCGTGGCGGTCACGCCGGGGATCGGCCCCGCCTCGGCGGGCGAAACCGCCGCCGCGCTCGGCCTCGCCGTCGGACAGGCCAGCTGCCTGCTCTGGATCCGCCGACGACCCGGGTACGCGCTGGCGGTGGCCGCGCTCGCCGGGATCGGGCTGGAGGCGCTCTGCCCCCAGCTGGGCTGGCTCGGCCTGGTCGCCGTTCCGTTGGCGTACGTGGCGCGGCTGCGTCCGCCCCGGATCTCCCTGGTCGCGCTGGCGCTGCTGGTCGCCCCCACGCCGTGGAAGCTGGTCACCGGTGGGTGGCGGGACCTGCTGCTCGCAGTGACCGCGTTGGGCCTGAGCTGGGCCCTCGGCGAGCTGCAACGCGGTCACGCCCACCGGCGGCGCGACCGACAGCGGCAGGTGCTGTCCCGGGAGCGGGAGCGGATCTCCCGCGAACTGCACGACGTGGTGGCCCACCACGTCGCCGTCATCGCGGTGCAGGCCGCCGCCGCCGAGGACGTCTTCGACGCCCACCCGGAGCGGGCCCGGGCCGCGCTCGGCTCGATCAATGCGGCCGCCCGGTCCGCGCTCACCGAACTGCGGGCGATGCTGCACGCCCTGGCCACCGACGACGGGTCTGATCCGGACGGGCCGCAGCCGGGCCTCGCGCAGCTCGACGCCCTCGCCGACGCCGTCCGAGCGGTCGGCCTCCAGGTGACGATGAGCCGGGACGGCACCGCCGACGATCTCCCCGGCGGGGTGCAGTTGTCGGCGTACCGGATCGTGCAGGAATCGCTGACCAACGCGCTACGGCACAGCCAGGCCACCCGGGCCGACGTCAGCGTGCGGTACGACGACGGGGTGCTGCGGCTGGAGGTGGTCGACGACGGCCCGGCGGCGCCCCGGCGGCCCGGCGCGGGTACGGGCCGGGGCATCGTCGGCATGCGCGAGCGGGCCCGGCTGCTGGGCGGCACCCTGGACGCCGGTCCGCTGCCGGCCGGTGGGTTCCGCGTCCAAGCCAGGCTGCCGGTGGGGGTGGCCCGGTGAGCGTCCGCGTGGTGATCGCCGACGACCAGGACCTGATCCGCGCCGGCCTCACGATGATCATCGACGCGCGGCCCGACCTGACCGTGGTCGGGGAGGCCGCCGACGGCGTCGAGGCGGTCGCGGTGGTGAATCGGACCCGGCCCGACGTGGTGCTGATGGACGTCCGGATGCCCCGGCAGGACGGCATCGCCGCCACCCGGGAGCTGGTGGCCGCCGGCAACCCCGCCCGCGTCGTCATGCTCACCACGTTCGACCTGGACGAACACGTCTACGCCGCGCTGCGCGCCGGAGCCAGCGCCTTCCTCCTCAAGGACACCCGCCCGGCGGACCTGGCCGAGGCGGTACGGGTGGTGGCGCACGGCGAGGCGCTGGCCCCCACGGTGACCCGGCGGCTGCTCGACCGGTTCGCCGACCGGCTGCCCGGCCCGGCGGCCACCCCGGCGCGACTGGCCGCGCTGACCGCCCGCGAGGTGGAGGTGCTGACCCTCACCGCGCGGGCGCTGTCCAACGCGGAGATCGCGGAACGGCTGTTCCTGAGCACCGCCACGGTGAAGACGCACGTCTCCGCCATCCTCACCAAGCTCGGCCTGCGCGACCGGATCCAGGCGGTGGTCTTCGCGTACGACGTGGGTCTGGTGCGCCCCGAGCCGCCCGCCCGCTGACCCCGTCGCCGCGCATCTGCCTCGCCCTGACGGCGACGCTGTGGGTCGCGGCGATCACCTCGCACGGCCCTGGCTGACCGTCACCGGCCCGGCCGGGGCCGCCGCGTCCCGGGCCTGGCCAGTCGGGTCCGGTGGACCCCGGCCCGCAGCTCGTCATCGCCCATGACCAGATAGACCAGCGGGCAGTCCGGCGGCCCGGTGACGTCGAGCTGACACAGCGTGCACGGCTCGCCCGGACGGATCGGGCAGCTGGCCGACGCTCTGGTGGCGTTCACGCCGACCATCGTTCTCCGGGTCGGACGGCGCGGGTAGGGCCGTTGGTCACGGCAGCGGCCCGGCCCGGAAGGCTGCGGTCTGCTCCCACGGGCCGCCCCCTCCGGGCCGCCCTGGGCGGCACCCGCCCGTGACCTGAGGCTATCCAACGGCGGCCGGGCCACGCGGCCGAACCGGGTGCGGTGCGGCGAAATGTTCGCCACCGCCACCAGCAGGACGGGTGGCGGTGGAACGGCATGGAGAGTCCTCGGGCTGGTTGACCGCTCACTCCCCCATGACCGGATCAGGACAGCGCACCGTCACCGGAACGGCACAGGCGGCGCAACGGGTGCCGCGGCGTCCGGGTGCTCCGGGCGCGGGTGGGCGGGCATGTCCGGCGCTCCCCGGCGGGAGGGAGGACACGTGACGGCAACGAGGATTTCTCATTTACGCCGAGTGACCGCCGCAACCCTCCTAGTGTTGGCCACACCGGTGCTAGTCACGGAGTTGGCCACCCGAACGGCGTCCCACGCAGTCAGCGGACGAAAAGTGAGGGAAGACGCGGATGAAGGCACAGAGAATTCTCGGATCGGCGGCGGTCGGCGTGGGCCTCGGCACACTCCTGCTCCCGGCCGCCGCGCTCGCGGACACCACGGTATCGCCCGCCACCACCCCGGTCGGTGGGACGGTCGTGCTCACCACGACGGAGTGCAACCCGAAGGACGGTGACGCGATCTTCCACGTCACCGGGCCCAACCGGGACGAGAACGTGCGGTCCACCACCGCCGCGGCCGGCGGCGGACTGAGCGCGGAACTCTTCACCGCCGGGTTCACCCTCGGCACGTACACGGTCACCACCACCTGCGGCAACGGCAGCAACGGCGGCACGGCCACCTTCACCGTCATCGCCATCGGCGCCACGCCGATCGGCGGCGCCCCGGCCGGGGCCGGCGGCAAGGGCGGCGACACCGGAGTGCTCGCCGCGGGCGGCGCGCTGGCCGCCGCGGCGGTCGCTGGCGGGACGTACGTGTTGGTGCGCCGCCGACGGCGCGCGACCACCGTCGCCTGACGGCCTCGCCACACCATCCCTGAGCGAGGGTGCCCGCGCCGGGCGGCAACCGGCGCGGGCACCGCTCCCACGTCGGACGGAGGTGGGCACCTGTCGCCACAGAGCAGCCCCGGTGACGGGCCGTCGAAGGCCCGGACCGCCGCCATCGTCGCCGCGGTGACCATCGCCGGTGCCACCGGCGCCGGAATGGTCGCCGCCGGTCTCGGCACCACCTCGCCGCGGCCACCGCAGCCGGGTGCCGCAGTGGCCCCGACCGCCGAACGTTCCGGTCCGCCCGGGCCGGTGCTCCCCCGCTCCGACCCGGTCCGCATCACCATCCCCCGCATCGGCGTCGACGCCGGCATCATCCCGGTCGCCACCGACGCCGACGGCGCGCTCGAGGTGCCGCCGCTGGAGTACCCGGAGATCGTCGGCTGGTACCGCCCCGGCGCCACCCCGGGGGAGGCGGGCAACGCGGTCATGGTCGGGCACGTCGACTCGGACCACGGCCCCGCGGTCTTCTTCGACCTGGGTCGGCTCCGTCCGGGCGACACCGTCCGGGTCACCCGCGCCGACGGCCGGGTCGCCTCGTTCACTGTGGACGGTGTCGGGGCGTACCCGAAGGACCGCTTCCCCACCGACCGGGTGTACGGCGGCGGCACTGACGCCCGGTTGCGCCTGATCACCTGCGGCGGCCGGTTCAACCCGCGTACCGGTAGCTATCCGGACAACATCGTCGTCTTCGCCACCGCCACCCGCTGACGGCAGCCGGACACCACCGGCCCCTCCCCACGCCGTACCGTGGGCCGTCAGTTCCCGGCGGACGGCGGCTCCCGGTCGCGGCGCGGCAACGCGCCGAGCTGGAGTTGCCGATGGAGGTGCGCGGTGGACCGGTCGGCGGCACGGACCCGGCAGCGTGGACGGCGGTTGCCCGCCCTGCTCGCCCGCCTGCTGGGGCGCCCGGTGGGCCCGGCGGCGGCCGCGGCGCCACGGTCCAATCCGGACGCGGTGGTGGACTGCGCGGTCTACGTCTCCGGCCGGCGGGAGCCGGGCCGGCCGCACTACGCTGACGCGTACGCGCAGGCCCGCCGCACCCGGCGGTCGTTCGTCTGGCTCGGGCTGCACGAACCCGGGGCCGCCGTGCTGGCCGCGGTCGGGCGTACGTTCGGACTGGACGAGCTGAGCGTCGCGCAGGCCCTCGCCGACGGGCACCGCCCCACCGTGCAGCGGCACGGCGAGGTGACCCTGCTGGTGCTGCGCACCGCCGGCTACGTCGAACACGCCGAGCTGACCGACACCTCGGAGGTGATCGACACCGGGGACGTGCTGGTGTTCCTCGGCGACCGGTTCGTGATCACCGTGCGGCACGGCGCGACGGGCACCCTCACTCCCGTGCGCGAGGACATCCAACGCCGGCCGGGCGTGCTGGCAGAGGGGCCGTGGGCGGTCGCGTACGCGGTCTGCGCCCGGATGGTCGACCTCTACCTGGAGGTCGCCGGACACCTGGAGCGGGACCTGGAGCGGGTCGAGGAACGTGTCTTCGCCCGCGACCGCGACGCCGACATCCAGCAGATCTACCAGCTCAAACGGGAGGTGGTGGAGTTCAAGCGGGCGGTGCTGCCGTTGCCCGCGCCGCTGCGCGCCCTGCTGGAGCAGCGGGACGGCCCGCCGCCGGCGCTGCACCGCTGGTTCGCCGACGTGGAGGGCCGGCTCGCCCGCGCGGTGGAGCAGATCGGCACGTACGACGATCTGCTCAACTCCCTTCTGCAGGCCCGGCTGGCGAAGCTCGCGGTGGACCAGAACAACGACATGCGCAAGATCGCCGCCTGGGCGGCTATCGCCGCGACCCAGACCGCGGTGGCCGGCATCTACGGCATGAACTTCGCCCACATGCCCGAGCTGGGCTGGCGGTACGGCTACCCGGGCGCCGTGCTGGTGATGGCGCTGGCCGCGTTCACCCTGTACCGGCTGTTCCGCCGCTCCGGCTGGCTGTGAGGGCACCCGGTCTGAGGTCGGACAGTTCCTGGTCGAGCAGTTCGGCCAGGCGGGCCACCCGCCGCGGGTCGGACTCGGCGGTGATGCCGCGACTGGGCATCTCCACCGTCATCAGCAGGTACAGGTACAGCCGGTACAGACTCAGGCGGCGACGCGTTCCGGTGTCCAGGGGGAACGGCGCGATCGTCCGGTACGCCCGCACCACGGGGTCGTCCAGTTCGTCCTCGGTACGCCGGAACAACAGCGGCGACACCAGGTCCATCAGCGGGTCGCCCCACAGGTATCGCTCGCCGTCGACCAGACCGCTGAGCCGGGGCGTACCGTCCGGGCCGGCGACCGCGAGCACGTTGCCCGCCCAGCCGTCGAAGTGCAGCAGCGCCGGGCGGCGTACCGCGTCGAGCACGGGAGCGTGCCGGTCGACGAGTTCCCGGACCCGGTCCGCCGGCACCGGCAACGGCACCCGCCAGTCCGCCGCGTCGGCGAGCAGATCGTCCAGCATGGCCAGATACGCGCCCCGCCAGGTGTCGGCGCCCGCGCGGCCGCCGTCGTAGCCGTACCGGTCGCCGGTGATCCCGTGCACGGCGGCCAGCGCGACGCCGAACTCGGCCCGGACCTCGTCGGTGTCGTCGCCGGCCTGGGTCAGCTCCCACAGGCTGCGGCCGGGTAGCAGGCCGGTGAGCAGCCAGTCACCCAGCACCGGGTCGCTGCCGTGGTGAAGCAGCGGCGGGACGGGAACGGCGGGCGCGCGCTCGGTGACCAGCCGCAGGTAGCGGGCCTCGGCGCCGACCAGGTCGTGCTCGTAGCGCAACAGCGGCACCTGTGCCGGCGGCCCCACCTTGAGCACCACCGCGCGCCCGTCGGCCAGGTTCACCCACCAGACGGCGGCGAAGCCGCCGCCGGTCATCGGCCCGCATCCGGTCACCTGGGGCGCGGGGCCGAGGGACGCGGCGACGTACCGGCGGACCAGGTCCGGGTCGAGGCGGCGTTGCGTCGGGCTCATCCGGCCGCCCACCCCGTCCGGCCGCTGCGGATCCCCGTCGTCAGCTCCATGTTCCGTCCCACGCTAACGGTTCCGCCGGCCCGGCGGTGTCCCGCGACCACCGTGCGGGCCGCCGAGGTCCTCGCCGACCGGTGCCAGGAAGAGAGCCGTACCTCCGCCAGTGGGCCAACTGCGGCTGGGCCGGATCCGCGTTTGGTCGCCCGGTTCGGGGGAAGACACCGGCCCGCCGAGCGTGCCGGCCGGCGGACGCCCGGGCGTCCCCGGGCCACCGGCGCGGACGACGCAGCCGAGGAGGAGTGACGATGGCCCAGGCGGCGACCAGGCCCAGCAGCGCCCGGAAGGTCACCGGCGCGCGGAAGGCCCCGATGCCGAACAAGGCCGCGGCGAAGAAGGTCACGACCGCCGCGAAACGGGCCACCGGGGCCACCCAGGCGAAGACGCCCGGTGGCAAGCCGACCCCGACGACGGCCCGAGCCGCCCGGAAGAAGGCCACCGCGGCCACGGCGACCCCCGCCCGGACGAAGAAGGTGCCCGCCACGAAGGCGCCGGCGACGAAGGCGCCGGCCACGAAGGCAGCGGCGAAGAAGGCGCCCGCGAAGAAGGCCACGGCGAAGCGGGTCGCCGCGAAGGCGCCGGCCAAGCGGGCGACGGAGGCGTCGCTGACCCGCACGACCGCCGCGAGCCGGGCCCCGGCGAAGGCGGCGAAGAAGGCCACTACGATGGCGTCGTTCGGCAAGCGGAACACGGCGAGCACGCCCGGCCGCAAGCCGGTGGGCAGGGCGACCCGCGCGCCGCGCTGACCGGTCGACGAGAATGGCCGGGTGGCGAAGCGCGCTGGCCGCCGGAGCGCGGCCGTTCCGATCGAAACCTGTCCGTGCGGCTCCGGTGTGCCGTACACGGACTGTTGCGGCCCGGTCCACCAGGGCGCGTCGACGGCGGCGACCGCCGAGGCGTTGATGCGCTCCCGGTACAGCGCCTTCGCCGTCGGAGACGCCGACTACCTGCTGCGCAGCTGGCACTCCAGCACCCGACCGGCGCGGCTGCGGCTGGATCCGGGGCAGCGGTGGACCCGGCTGGAGATCCTCGGGACCGACCGGGGTGGCCTCTTCGACACCACCGGCACAGTCCGGTTCCGCGCCCACTACCGCGAGGCGGGCCGCCCGGGCTCGCTGGACGAGCAGAGCCGTTTCGTCCGGGAGGACGGCCGCTGGGTCTATCTCGACGCGCTGCCCGACTGATCATCGGCGCCGCCCGCTCGCGCCGCCACCGGCCCGGTGTCTCGGCGTCGCCGCCCCGCACCCCGGGCCGGCGGCGGCCGGTCAGCGGCCGGCGGTCGCCGTGCCCAGCAACGGCAGGCCGAGCCGCTCGATCGCCGCCGTGACCAGTTCGGCGGGTGCTGCCGTCACCTGCAGCACCACCCCGGACTCGTCCGGGTCCAGCTGCTCCAGGGTGGCCCGTTGCGAGTCGAGGAGGCTCGCCGGCATGTAGTGCCCGACCCGCCGGCTCAACCGGTCCCGGATCAGCTCCGCCGTCCCGTCCAGGTGGAGGAACTCCACGTCCGGCGGCCCCTGCCGCAGCACGTCCCGGTAGGCGCGCTTCAGCGCCGAGCAGGCCAGGATGGTGGAGACCCCCTCGGCGTGCCGGTCGGCCATCCAGCCGGCCAGGGCGCGCAGCCAGGGCCAGCGCTGCGCGTCGTCGAGCGGAATGCCGGCCCGCATCTGCGCCACGTTTGCCGCCGAGTGGAACTCGTCCGCCTCGGCGAACCGCAGCCCGGTCAGCTCACTGATCCCCCGGGCCACCGTCGTCTTGCCCGCCCCGGACACGCCCATCACCACGACGTGCCGGGTGGACCGCCGCTCACCAGTCATGGACGGTGCCGTCCTTGAGCCGGTTGTACGGCAGGTACGCCGGCTGGTACGGGAACCGGGCAGCGGCCTCCTCGTCGAGTTCCACGCCGAGGCCGGGCTGCTCTCCCGGGTGCAGGTACCCGTCGGCGAAGGTGAACGACTGGCGGAACACCTCGTTGGTGAGCGCCCCGTGCTGCATGTACTCCTGGATGCCGAAGTTGTGGATGGCCAGGTCCAGGTGCAGCGCGGCGGCCATGCCGACCGGCGAGATGTCGGTGGGGCCGTGGATACCGGACTTGATCTGGTACTGGGCGGCGAAGTCGAGCAGCTTGCGCATGGCCGTGATGCCGCCGGTGTGGGTGACGGCGGACCGGACGTAGTCGATCAGCTGTTCCCGGATCAGGGTCTGGTAGTCCCAGACGGTGTTGAAGATCTCGCCGATGGCCAGCGGGGTGGTGGTGTGCTGACGGACCAGCCGCAACGCCTCCTGGTTCTCGGCCGGGGTGCAGTCCTCCAGCCAGAACAGGTCGTACGGTTCGAGGGCCTTGCCGAGCTTGGCGGCCTGGATGGGGGTCATCCGGTGGTGCCCGTCGTGCAGCAGCGGCAGCTCGGGGCCGAACTCGTTGCGCACCGCCTCGAAGACGCCGGGCAGGTGGCGCAGGTAGGCGCGGGTGTCCCAGTCCTCCTCGGCGGGCAGCGGGGTGCGCTGGGCCGGCTCGTAGTCGTAGCGCTTGCCGTCGGCGCTGGGCTGCGCGGCCACCCCGTAGACGGCGTTGATGCCGGGCACCGAGGTCTGCACCCGGATCGACCGGAAGCCGAGGTCGAGGTGGTGGCGGATCGAGTCGAACAGCTCCGGCAGGTCCCGGCCGGAAGCGTGCCCGTAGGCCATGATGCCGGTCCGGGAGGCGCCGCCGAGCAGCTGGTAGAGCGGCATCCCGGCGGCCTTGGCCTTGATGTCCCAGAGGGCGACGTCCACGGCCGCGATGGCGGCCATGGTGACCGGGCCGCGCCGCCAGTACGCCGACCGGTAGAGGAACTGCCAGGTGTCCTCGATCTGGTGCGGGTCCCGCCCGATCAGCAGGGGGACGACGTGATCGGCCAGGTAGGACGCGACGGAGAGTTCGCGCCCGTTGAGAGTGCCGTCTCCCAGTCCGGTCAGCCCCTCGTCCGTGGTGATCTTGAGGGTGACGAAGTTGCGGTCGGGGCTGGAGACGATGACGTCCGCTGCGACGATCTTCACGCGGGTGCCTTTCTCGGGGTGGATCAGCGAAGGGTGCTGCCGGGCAGCAGGTCGTCCAGGAGGGACAGCTCGTCGCGCCGCGGCAGGGCTTCCCAGTCGCCGTGCCCGGCGACGGCGAAGGCGCCGAGGGTGACCGCGCGGTGCAGCCGCCCGGCCAGGTCGAGTCCGTCCAGGTGGCCGGAGAGGTAGCCGGCGGTGAAGGCGTCCCCCGCGCCGACGGTGTCGACCGCCGTCACGGGCAGCGCCGCCGCGTGCTGGCAGCCGTCCCGGGTGTACGCGCGGGCGCCGTCGCCACCGAGCTTCACCAGCACGGTCGACACACCCCGGTCCAGCAGCCCGGCCACCACGGTCTGCTCGTCGGCGCCCGGCGCGCCGACGAGGTCCAGCTCGTCCGCGGAGGCCACGACGACCGAGACGTGGTCGGCGAGCGGGGCGAGCACGGCCCGGGCGGCGTCCCGACTCCACAGCTTCGCCCGGTAGTTGACGTCGAGGCAGACCAGTGACCCGGCCCGGGCGGCGCTCTCCGCCGCCCACGTCGTGGCCTCCCGGGCGCTGTCGGACAGCGCCGGGGTGATCCCGGTCAGGTGCAGCACCCGCGCCCCGGCAGCCAGGGCGGCCCGCAGGTCGTCGACGCGGAGCGCCGATCCGGCCGACCCGGCCCGCTGGTAGATCACCCGGGTCAGGTCGGCGGTGCGCCGCTCCAGGAACATCAGCCCGGCCGAGCGCTGCGGATCGCGGGTCACGTACGCCACGTCGACGCATTCGGCACGCAGCTGCCGCAGCAGGAACCCGCCCAACTCGTCGTCGCTGACCCGGCCGACGAAGGCCGCGCGGTGCCCGAGCCGGGACACGCCGACGGCCACATTGCACTCCGCTCCGGCGAGGTGCGGCGTGAGCGGGCTGCTGGCGGTGAGCGGCCCGGCCGAGCGCAGCGAGACCAGGGCCTCGCCGAACGTGAGCAGGTCGACGGCGGTCATGAGGTGGCAGCCAGGTAGGCGCGGGCCCGTTGCCGCAGGGCGTCGAGGTCGCCGCCGGAGGCCGCGTCGCCAACCAGCGGCCCGCCCACGCCGACGGCGATCGCCCCGGCGGCGAAGTAGCCGGGCAGGTCGGCCAGACCCACCCCGCCGACCGCGACGAACGGGATGTCCGGGAACGGGTCGCGCACCGCCTTTAGGTACGCCGGACCCCCCACCGACACCGGGAACAGCTTGATCGCCGACGCCCCCATCCGCATCGCGGTGTACGCCTCGGTCGGGGTGAACGCGCCGGCGGCGACGGGCAGGCCGCGCCGCGCCGCCTCGGGGATCGACTCGACCACGGCCGGCGTCACGACGAACTGCGCGCCCGCGGCGGCCACGTCGGCGACGTCGGCGGCGGTGAGCACCGTCCCGGCGCCGACCAGGGACCCGGCGGGCGCGGCCGCGCGCAGCGCCTCGACGGCCGACGCCGCGTTCGGCGTGGTGAGGGCCACCTCGACAATGCGTACGCCCTCTTCCAGCAGGGCGGTGCCGGCGGCGATCGCACCGGCGGTGTCGGTGCCCCGGATGACCGCGAGGATCCGGGCGGCGGCGAGTTCGGCGGTGAGATTGACGGTCATGTGGTCACCATTCCGCGTAGGAGCCGTCGCGGTGCCGCCAGGTGGGGCTGCGCCAGGCGTGGCCGCGCTTGTCCGCCGCCCGCACCGCGTCTTCGTCGATCTCGATGCCGAGGCCGGGTCCCGTGAGCCGCTCGACGTGGCCGTCGACGAAGCTCAGCGGCTTCTTGTCGAGGCAGTAGTCGAGCACCTCGGCGCCGAGGTTGTAGTGGATGCCGATGCTCTGCTCCTGGATCAGGTAGTTCGGCGTGGCGAAGCCGACCTGCAGGCAGGACGCCAGGGCGATCGGGCCGAGCGGGCAGTGCGGCGCGAGCTGTACGTCGTACACCTCGGCTAGCGCGGCGATCTTGCGGACCTCGGTGATGCCACCCGCGTGCGAGAGGTCCGGCTGGGCGACCGCGATGCCGGCCTGGAGCACCGGCAGGAACTCCTGCCGGTTGTAGAGCCGCTCCCCGGTGGACACCGGCGTGGTGGTGGCGCGGACCAACTCGCCGATGAGGTGCGAGTTCTCCGGAACCACCGGCTCCTCAAGAAAGAACGGCCGGAAGGGCTCGAGCAGCGGGGCAACCCGGCGGGCGGTGGCGAGGCTGAACCGGCCGTGGAAGTCGACCGCGACGTCCCGCTGATCACCGAGTACCTCGCGGGCCGCGGCCACCCGCTGGACCACCCCGTCGAGTTCGGCCACCGAGGCCACCGGGCTCATCCGACCCGAGGCGTTCATCTTCACCGCGGTGAGGCCCGTCTCGACGGCGGCGCTGATCTGGTCGCGGACCTCACTGGGCTCGTCGCCGCCGACCCAGCCGTACACCCGGATCCGGTCCCGGACCGGGCCGCCGAGCAGCTGGTGCACCGGGGCGCCGTAGTGCTTGCCGGCGATGTCCCACAGCGCCTGGTCGAGGCCGGCCACGGCGCTGGCCAGGATCGGCCCACCGCGGTAGAACGAGCCCTTGGTCATGACCTGCCAGTGGTCCTCGATGCGTAGCGCGTCCTGGCCGATCAGCAGTTCGCTGAGCTGCTCGACGGCGGTGCGGACGGTCTCGGACCGGCCCTCGCAGGTCGCCTCGCCCCAGCCGACGATCCCGTCGGTGGTCTCGACGCGGACGAAGAGCCAGCGGGGGGCGACGAGGAAGGTCTCGATGCGTGCGATGGTGGTCATGCTGCTCAGCCCTTCGTGGCACCGGCGGTGAGGCCGGAGACGATGTACTTCTGCACGAACAGGGCGATCACCATGATCGGCAGGGTGACCACGGCGGCCGCGGCCATCAGGCCGCCCCAGTCGATGCTGGCGTAGCCGACGAAGTCGAAAATCGCCACGGGCAGGGTCTTCGTGTCCGCGCCGGAGAGCACCAGGGCGAACATGAAGTTGTTCCAGGAGAAGATGAAGGACAGAATCCCGGCGGTCGCGATGCCCGGTACGGACAGCGGCAGCGTGATCCGGCGGAACGCGCCGATGTGGGTCAGCCCGTCGACCAACGCCGCCTCTTCCAGGTCCTCGGGCAGGCTGTCGAAGAAGCCCATCATGATGTAGACGATCAGCGGCAGCGACACGAACATGTGGCTGAGGATCAGCACCGTGAAGCCGCCGACCATCTGCAGGTTCGAGAAGACGTAGTACCAGGGCACCAGGAGCGAGACACCGGGGATGACCCGGGCCATGAGCACGACGAGCGCGGACTTCTTCATGTTGAAGCGGCTCATCGAGTACGCGGCGGGCACCCCGAGGATGAGGGAGAGCACCGTGGCGGCGAACGCGACCCAGAGGCTGTTGCCGATGAACTGGACGTAGTTCGCCTGCTGGAGCACGTTGTGGTAGTTGTCCAGCGTCGGCGAGAAGGAGAACGCCTTGCTGGTGTCGTAGATGTCGACGTTGGTCTTGAACGAGGCGGCGATCATCCAGAGCAGCGGCGCGACCAGCGAGATCACCACGACGGCCAGCGCCAGCGCCTTGAACACCTTGAACGGCTTGCCCGGGTTCATCGCTGCAGCCCCTTCTTGCGGTAGGTCAGAGCCCACATGACGCCGATGATGATCAGGAAGAAGATGATGAGGACCGTCGATGAGACGCCGTAGTCGTTGTAGTCGAAGCTGAGGCCGTACGCGTAGACGTTGAGGGTTTCCACCTCGTGGAACGACCCGCCGCCGCGGCCCTTGGTGGCGTAGAGGATGTCGAAGGTCTTCAGCGCATCGATGCCGCGCAGCAGGATCGCGACGATCACGGTGGGCATCAGCAGCGGCAGGGTGACGTGCCGGAACCGCTGCCAGGTGCTGGCGCCGTCGATGAGGGCCGCCTCCTGGGGCTCGTCGGAGAGCGACGTCAACCCGGCGAGCAGGATCAGCACGACCATCGGGGTCCACTGCCAGATGTCGATGAACATCGTCGTCGGCAGGGCCGAACTCTGGCCGGCCAGCCAGGGCTGGGGGCCGATGCCTACCCAGCTGAGCAGCTGGTTCGCCATCCCGATGTTGGGGTCGAAGATCAGCCGCCACATCATGCCGACCGCGACCGGGGTGGCCACCAGCGGCAGGAGGATGGCGACCCGGACCCACTTCTCACCGCGGAACGGTCGCCACAGCAGCAGGGCGATCGCCATACCGAGCACGACCTCGACGAGGAGCACGACGCCGGTGAAGAAGACGGTGCGCCACACCGCCGGCCAGAACCGGTCGGTGTCGGTGAGCACGTCGAGGTAGTTCTGGAACCCGATGAACTGGCTCTCGGCGCGTACCGAGCCCTCGGCGTCGGTCAGGCTGAGGTATCCGGTCCACGCCACCGGGAAGATGATCAGCACGGCGACGAATGCCATGGCGGGTGCCGCGAAGAGCCACTTGCGGTGCGCGTTGGCCCAGCGCGACCAGGCCGACTCCGCCGAGGGTGCCGGGCCGGCGTCGGGCGATCTGGTGACGGGTGTGGTGACGGCTGACATGAGGTCTCCGGGTGTTCAGGGCCAGGGTCCCGGCGCGGGGTGGCGGAGCCGGTCAGCCCCGCCACCCCGCGGTCGGACTACTTCGCCTCGTCGTCGAGGAACTTCTGGAACGCCTCGTTCGCCGCGTCCGCCGAGGCGGCCGCGTCCTTGCCGGTGATCGCGTCGACGATCGGCTGACCGACGATCTCGCGAGCCTGGGCGACCTTCACGACCAGCGGACGGTCGTGGCCGACGCCGTTGGCGGTGCTGACCTTGGTGGCCTCGGCGAGGTCCTTCGGGTAGGTCGCGGTGCCCTCCGGGTTGTCCCAGACGGAGGCCCGGGCGCCGGGGACGCCGGCCTTCTGCTGCGACAGGGCCTGCTCCTTGCCGGCCGCCCACTGGATGAACTTCCAGGCGTTGTCCTTGTTCTTCGACGCGTCGTTGATGCCGAGCGCCCAGGACGGGATGTTGTACGGCTTCGAGCCGGCCGGGCCGGCCGGGAAGGTCGCGAAGCCGACGGTGTCGGAGACCTTCGACTTGCCCGGGTCGGTGGCGTTCTTGTAGAGCGAGTTGGCCTCGGTGTAGAAGGCCGCCTTGCCCTGGGTGAAGATCGCCATCGCCTCGGACCAGCTCATGTCGGTGCTGATGTTCTTCGGGCCGTGGTCACGGAGCAGCCCGCCGTAGTAGGCGTACGCCTGCTTGGCCTGCTCGGTGTTGACCGAGGCCTTCCCGCTGCCGTCGACGAAGTCGCCGCCGAAGCTGTACAGGAAGCTGGAGAACTGCGTGACGGCGGCCGCCTTGCCGGTACGGGACACGAAGCCCGCGACTCCGGGGTTGTCGGCCGCGACCTTCGCCGCCTGCGTCTTGAGCTCGTCAAGGGTCTTCGGCGGGGCCGTGAAACCGGACTTCTCCAGCAGGTCCTTGCGGTAGTAGAGGACCTCCTGCTCGGTGATGATCGGCACGCCGACGATCTTGTCCTCGTACGTGGTGGCCTGCACCGGACCGGCCTGGAAGTCGCTGAAGTCGAAGGCGCTGTCGGACTTGGTCCGGTCGGTCAGGTCGGCGAGGTACTTGTTCTTGGCGAACAGCTTCCCCTCCTGCAGCGGCCGGTACATCATCACGTCGAGGTCGCTGGACCCGGCGTTCAGCTTGACGTTGTACTGGTCGGAGAGCTGGTCCTCACCGAGCTGGGTGACCTCGACCTTGAGGCCCGTCTGCTTCTCGAACTCCGGCAGGGCCTTCTTGATGTTCTCCGTCCAGACGTGGTTCACCAGCGTCACGCGCAGGGTTTTCGACCCGCTGCCGCCGTCGGCCCCGCCGCCGCAGGCGGACAGGCCCATGGCGGCGACGACGGCCAGCGAAGTGCCGATTATCGATCGACGTCGCACGCTTATCTCTCCTTCGGTCCCGGTCGCGGCCCCTGATGGGCGCCACCTCGGGGTTTACATCCGCTTAACGTCGGGATGCTAGGCCGAAAAAGCTGACTTATTCAAGGGGTAGACCCAACTGATATGATCCTTGGCGTGGAACCGTACTCCTCCGGGGGCACCACCGCCCAGCACGCCCCAGCCGAAGCCGGGCTGCACGCACGTGTCCTTGAGCACCTCGGCACCGCCATCTGCGGCGGCGAATTCGCCCCCGGGGCGGTCCTCAACATCGACGATCTGGTGGACCGCTACGAGGTGTCCCGCTCGGTGGTCCGCGAGGTGCTGCGGGTCCTGGCGTCGATCGGGTTCATCGAGACCCGCCGGCGGGTCGGGGTGACGATCCGGCCGGCGCACGACTGGAACGTCTTCGACCCGCAGGTGATCCGCTGGCGGCTCGCCTCGGACAGCCGGATCACCCAGCTCCGGTCGATCACCGAGCTGCGCACCGCCATCGAGCCGCACGCCGCCCTGCTGGCCGCCAACCGGGCCGGCCACGACGAGGCGAGCGATCTGGTCGGACTCGCGGCGAAGATGTGGGCCGCCGGCAAGGCCGGCGACGAGGAGCGCTTCCTGCGCCTCGACATCGAGTTCCATCGGCGGGTGCTGCTCGCCTCCGGCAACGAGATGTTCGTCCGGTTGCAGGATCTGGTCGCGGAGGTGCTCACCGGCCGACACAAGCACCACCTGATGCCCCACCACCCGCACGAGCAGGCGCTGCAGCTGCACGCCGAGGTCGCCCAGGCGATCCAGCGGCACGACGGCGAGCGCGCCCGGGAGGCGATGGTGCAGCTCATGGAACAGGCCTTCGACGAGATGAAGTCGATCTGGGAGCAGACCGCCGAACCCGCCCGGTGAGCTGACCTCCCCCACCCCGGGCGTTCGGAGGCGTATGCTGGCCCCGGCGCAGTCCTGCGCCTCACCTCCTGCCCGGTGCTCACGCCGCCGGCCTCGCGGAGGCAAAGGGGACCTCGGGTCCTCGGGGCGCGGTGCCGCTTGGCCCACCTCGACACGCCACATGCACTCCAGTGCGGCGAGGTCGACGGGAGCGTGAGTCCCTGCGACCGTGCCGCCGACGGGAGCATGTGATGACGACTCAGAAGTCGTTCAAGACCCGGGTGCGGGCCCGGATGGCGAAGACCGGCGAGAGCTACACGACCGCCCGCCGCCAACTACTCGCCAAGGCCACCACCGGCGCCCCGACCCCCAACACGCCCGACCCCGTTCCGGCCGCCCCCGGCGGCCGGGGGCAGCGGGACCGGGTCTCGGATGCGGTGTTGCACGAGCGGACCGGACGCGCCTGGGACGACTGGTTCCAGCTGCTCGACGAGTGGGGCGCCGCCGAGCGCGGCCACACCGAGATCGCGCGCTGGCTGGTCACAACGCACGACGTGCCCGGCTGGTGGGCGCAGACGATCACCGTCGGGTACGAGCAGGCGCGCGGGCTGCGCGAGCCGGGGCAGCGCAGAGGCGGCGGCTTCGAGGCCACCGGCAGCCGGACCGTGGCGGTGCCGGTGGCGGTGCTGTTCGCCGCGTTCGCCGACGAGGCCGTACGCCGGCGGTGGCTGCCGGAGGTGCCGGTCCGGGTCCGTACCGCCACCGCGCCGAAGACCTTCCGGGCGGACTGGGCGGGCGGGCCCACCCGGATCGCCGTCGGCTTCACCCCGGCGGGCGAGGCAAAGGCGCGGGTGGCCGTCCTGCACGAGAAGCTGGCCGACGCCGACGAGGCGGACCGGCTCCGGGCATACTGGCGGGACCGACTGGCCGCCCTCAAGCAACTCCTGGAGTCGCCGGAGGAGACCCGATGAGCAGCGGAACGTTCGTCAACCTGCCGGTACGCGACCTCGACCGGGCGGTCGAGTTCTTCACCGCCCTCGGCTTCACCGCCGGGCCCCGGCAGCCCGGCGGGGAGAGCGCCCAGCTCACCCTCGGCGGCAGCACCCACCTGATCCTGCACACCCCGGCGGCCTTCGCCGCGTTCGCCGGCACCGCGGTGTGCGACACCACGACCAGCCGGGAGGTCATCGTCGGCCTCAGCGTCGACCGGCGGGAACGGGTCGACGAGCTGGTCGACCTGGCGGCCGTCGCGGGCGGGCAGTCGCTGGGCCCGGGCCAGGATCTCGGGTTCATGTACATGCGCGGGTTCCGGGACCTCGACGGCCACCAGTGGTCGTTCCTGTACCTGCCCGGCTGACCGGAGGAGTCCCGGCGGTCCACGGGCGACCGCCGGGACCACGGAAATGCCCGTCCCGGCTGGCCGCCCGATCCGGGCGGTCAGCGCCCGCGGGGCACCGGCTGGGCCAAGCTTCGGATGTCCGCCGGCAGTTGCGACAGCGCGTTCGTGAATTCCTGGTGCCCGACCACGGGGTCCAGGGTCCGCAGGACGGCCCGGGCACCCCGCTCGGCGACCTCACGTTCCACTCCCGCGCGCTCCGCCACCCGGCGCAGGAACTCTTCGTACCCGAATGCCTCCGGCTCCTCGGGGCGGGCCCGGGCCAGGAGCGGACGCAGCTGGTGCGCCACGTGGTCGGCCAGGTCGGCCGCCTCGCCGCCGCTGATCCGCTCCGCGAGCGTACGCAGGGTGGCGTCGGTCAGCGCTCGCGCCGTCTCCGCCGGGACCCCGGCCCCCGCCGCCACCTTCTCGACGAACTCCAGCTCAGCCATGCCCCGTCCTTCCCGTCCCGGAGACCGGGTGGCTACCCGCCGCCGCCTGCCACAAACGACGGCGGTCCGGCCACCGGGCGAAAGGCCGGAAACCGGCGTTGCCCGGCGCCGGCGTTGGCCATGATCGAGGCGTGGGTGCCAGGATGCCGAAGCTCGTGCCGCCGATGCTCGCCTCCAGCGGCGCGCTGCCCACCGGGTCGGGCTGGGGCTACGAGTTCAAGTGGGACGGCGTCCGCGCGATCGCCTACGTCGACGGCGGGTTCCGGCTGCTCAGCCGCAACGACCGGGACGTCACCCGGGCGTATCCGGAGCTGGGCGAGCTGGCGCGGCTAATGGCGGGGCGGCGGGCGGTGCTCGACGGGGAGATCGTGGCGCTCGACGGCCAGGGGCGGCCCAGCTTCTCGGCGTTGCAGCACCGGATGCACGTCCGGGCGCCGGCCGCCGCGCTGGTCGAGTCGACCCCGGTGCGGCTGTATTTGTTCGACCTCCTGCACCTGGACGGGCGGGACCTCACCGCGCTGCCGTACACCGAGCGCCGCGCGGCGCTGGAGGAGCTGGGCGTCAGCGGCGAGAGCGTCGACACGCCGCCGTACTGGACCGGCGAGGCCGGCCGGGACCTGGCCACGGCGGCGGCCGAACTCGGCCTGGAGGGGGTCGTCGCCAAGCAGCTGGGTGCGCCGTACCAGCCCGGCCGCCGGGCACCGGCGTGGGTCAAGGTGCCGCTCAACGACACGGTCGAGGTGATCGTCGGTGGCTGGAAGCCGGGGTCCGGCCGGCGGGCCGGCACCATCGGTTCCCTGCTGCTCGGCATGTACGACGCGGACGACAAGCTGATCTACATCGGTCACGTCGGCACCGGCTTCACCCAGACCGTGCTGCGTGACCTGCAGCGGCGCCTCGAGCCGCTGGGCCGGCCGGATTCGCCGTTCGACTCCCCGGTGCCGCGCGAGCACGCCCGCCACGCCGTCTGGGTCGACCCGGCCCTGGTCGGGGACGTCACCTTCCGGTCCTGGACCCCGGACCGGCGGCTGCGGCACCCATCCTGGAAGGGGCTGCGCAGCGATCGCGAGCCGGCTGAGATCCGGCTGCAGGGGTGACCCCGCGATCGCCCTAGGTGCCGACCCGGCGGGTTTCGAACCGGTTGACCGATGGTCCGGTCAGCTGCCAGAACTCCTGCGGCAACTGGTCGACGACGTCGCCGTACTCCTTGGCGCTGATCTTCTCCCGCAGGGTGTCCAGCACGGCGCGCGCGCCGTCGGTGGCCTCCTGGCGGTCGACCGCGGCCCGGTTCTGCACCCGTTCGAGGAACTCCGTCAGCCCGAACGGTTCGGGGTGCTCGTCGGGCTTGTCGACACACGACCGCAGTTCCTCGGGAAGCTGGGTGGCGAGGTCCCGCGCCTGCCCACCGGTGATCCGTTCCGCCAGCGTCACGAGCGTGGCGCGGGTGATCGGCTCGGCCTGCGCCGGTGCCGCCAGCGGTTTCGCCGCCACCGACTGGATGAACTCGGTGTAGTTCACCTGGACCCCCCTCTCGGACCGGACCTGCGGGTACCCACGCCGGCGGGGGTGAAACGACGCGGGAGCCGTCACCCCAGGGCGCGGGCCGCCGAGACGATGGCGGTCACCCCGATCCCCGCCTGGTCCATCAGCTGGGTCGACGTGCCGGAGGTGGGCAGCCCGCGTACCGCCAGGTGGGTCACCCGCACCGGGTCGGCGAGGTCGGCCAGCGACTCCAGCACGGCCGACCCCAGCCCGCCCTCCGGGTAGTGGTCCTCGACCACCACCAGCCGGCCGCCGGTGTCCCGCACCGCGTCGAGCAGCCGCTGCCGGTCCAGCGGCTTGACCGAATAGAGGTCGATGACCCGCGCGTCGATCCCCTCGCGCGCCAGCTCGTCGGCGGCGGAGAGGCAGTTGTGCACGGTCACCCCGGCGCCGATCAGCGCGACGTCGTCACCGGGGCGGATCAGCTTGCTGCCCCCGATGGGGAACTCGTCGCCGTTGTCGTAGAGCACCGGGTACTTGCCCCGGGTGGTGCGCAGGTAGCTGACGCCCTTGCGGTCGGCCAGCTGCGCGACGAGGGCGGCGCAGGACACGGCGTCACTGGGATAGAGGACGGTCGAGCCCTGCACGGCGCGCATTGCGGCCAGGTCCTCCAGCCCCATCTGCGAGGGCCCGTCCGCCCCGATCTCCACCCCGGCGTGCGAGCCGGACAGGGCGATGTCGGCCCGGGAGATGGCGGCCATGCGGATGAAGTCGTAGGCGCGGGAGAGGAAGGCCGCGAAGGTCGCGGCGAACGGCCGGTAACCACGCACCTGCAGACCGACCGCGGCGGCCACGAGTTGCTGTTCGGAGATGAACATCTCGAAGAACCGGTCCGGGTACGCCTCGCCGAACTTGTCGGACCGCGTGGAGTCGCTCACCTCGCCGTCCAGGGCGACGACGTCCGGCCGAGAGCCCAGTGCGCGCAGCGCCTCGCCGTACGCGTTCCGGGTGGCCACCTTCGCCCCCTTGTCGTACCGGGGCAGCTCCGGCGGCTTGGCTTCGGGCTTGGCGGCGGGCTTGGCGGGCTCGGGCTTCGGGCCGGCGACCCGGATCTGCCGGACGCCGCCGAGCGCCTGGACGGCCCGTTCAGCCATGTCGGGTTTCAGGGGTTTGCCGTGCCAGCCCGGCTTGTTCTCGACCTCGGCCACGCCCTTGCCCTTTACCGTGCGAGCGAGCACCACCGTCGGCCCGGTCGCCTGCCGGGCGCGGCTGAACGTCGCGTCGATCGCCGCCAGGTCGTGGCCGTCGACGACCAGGGGATGGCAGCCGAACGCCTCGACCCGCCGCCGGTAGGTGTCCAGGTCCCACTCCAGCTCGGTCGGCCCCCGCTGCCCGAACCGGTTCACGTCCACGATCGCGGTGAGGTTGCGCAGCCCGTAGTGCCCGGCCTTGTCCAGGGCCTCCCAGATGGAGCCCTCGGCGGTCTCGCTGTCGCCGCAGAGCACCCAGACGTGGAACGGCAACTGGTCGAGGTACTGGCCGGCCAGCGCGATGCCGACGCCGACCGGTAGCCCCTGGCCGAGCGAACCGGTGGCGACGTCCACCCAGGGCAGCGCCGGGGTGGGGTGGCCCTGCAGGCGCGACCCGAGCTGGCGGTAGGTGTCCATCAGTTCCTGGTCGCTGATCGCGCCGACCGCCTTGAGGACCGCGTACAGCAGGGGGGAGGCGTGGCCCTTGGAGAAGATCAGGTGGTCGTTGTTGCGGTTGCGGGCGTTCACCCAGTCGTAGCGCAGGTGCCGGGAGATCAGTACCGCCATCAGGTCGGCGGCCGACAGGCTGGAGGTGGGGTGCCCGGAGCCGGCCTGGGTGCTGCAGCGGATCGAGTCCACCCGTAGCTGGGCGGCGAGTTCACCCAGCTGGCTGATCTCCTCCGCGCGCAGGGTGCGCTCTGCTTCCATGGTCACCGGTATCGCCTCCCGAGGTCCGCCCCGCTCGGCCGGTCCTCGGCCCGCACGGGCGGCTGACCGCCTCCCGCCAACGGTAGTCCGAAAGGCGGGACATCATCCGGTAACGCCTGATTTGCCAGTCCGGCTGTCGGCAGCACCGCCCGGCCCGGTCACCTGGATCTTGCGACCGACGCCGGCCCGGAACTGGGCCATCGCCTCGGCGTACCGGTCGAGCGGGAAGCGGTGGCTGATGAACACCTCCGGGTCGAGCACGCCGGCGGCGAACAGTTCCCCGGCCCGTTCGAAACTGTGCAGCACCGCCATCGAGCCGGTGACGGTGATCTCCCGGTTGTAGATCCGGTACGGCTCGACCGTGGCCCGGGTGCGGTACTCCGAGACGCCGAACTGCAGGAACGTCCCGGCCGGGGCAACCCGGCCCAGCCCGTCGTCGATCGCCGCGCGCACGCCCGTACAGTCGATGACCACGTCCCACCCCCGGGGGCGGAGCACCTCGTCGGCGCTCGCGGCACTGGCCGAGCAGCCCAGCCGCACCGCGGTGGCGAGCCGGTCCGGGTTCGGGTCCACCACGCTGACGCTGGCCGCGCCGCAGCGCTTCGCCAGCTCCAGCATCATCAGGCCCATGGTGCCGGCGCCGTAGATCAGGTAGTGATCGGCGAGCCGGCGGGGCAGCACGTCGAAGCCGCGTACCGCGCAGGAGAGCGGTTCGATCAGCGCGGCGTCCGCCGGCGCGATGCTCTCGGGGAGCAGGAAACAGTTCCGCACCGGCGCCACCGCGTACTCGGCCGCGCCGCCGGAGGCGGTGACGCCGATGGCCGCCCAGCGTTCGCAGAGGTTACCCCGGCCGCGCCGGCACTGGTAGCACTCGCCGCAGTGCAGCGACGGGTCGACGGCGACCGCATCGCCCGGTCGCACCTCGGTGACGTCCCGCCCGGTGGCGACCACCGTGCCGGCGAACTCGTGGCCGGGCACGATCGGGTACGCGGGCGCGAACTCGCCGTCCATGATGTGCAGGTCGGTGCCGCAGATCCCGCACCCGGCGACCTCGACGACCACCTCCCGTGGCCCCGGCGTGGGATCCGGCACGGACTCCAGCGAGATCTGTCCCGGCGTGACGATGACCGCTGCCTTCATTTGACCGCCCCCATGGAGAGTCCTCGGACGAGCTGCTTCTGGGCGATCCAGCCGGCCAGCACCACCGGCAGCGACACGATGGTCGCCGCCGCGCAGAGCCGGGCGAGGAACAACCCTTCGGACGTGACGAAGCCGACCAGGAAGATCGGTGAGGTGCCGGCCCGGGTCGCGGTGAGGTTCACCGCGAAGAAGAACTCGTTCCAGCTGAAGATGAAGCAGATCAGCGCGGTGGCGGCCAGGCCCGGCGCGACGATCGGCAGCAGGATCCGCCGGATCGTGACGGTCAGGCTGGCGCCGTCCATCGCCGCCGCTTCGATCAGCGCCGACGGGACCTCCAGCAGGAACGAGCGCATCATCCAGACCGCGAGCGGCAGGTTCATCGACGTGTAGAGGACGACCATGGTCCAGACGTTGTCGAGCATGCCGAGCTGCTTGACCAGCAGGTAGATCGGCAGTAGCGCGGCGACCGCGGGCAGCATCTTGGTGCTGATGAAGAAGAACAGCACGTCCCGCCACTTGGCGACCGGCCGGATCGACAACGCGTACGCCGCGGGGGTGGCCAGCAGGAGCACCAGCAGGGTGGAGACCAGGCTGGCGGTCACCGAGTTGAGCAGGTACGGGGTGAGGTCCCGGTCGAAGACCTGCCGATAGCCGTCGAGCACGGGGGTGAAGAACCAGGTCGGCGGGTTGCTGGCCGCGTCGACCTCCCGCTTGAATCCGGTGAGCACCATCCATAGCACCGGCAGGAAGAACAGCAGTCCGGCGAGCCAGGCCAGCGTGGTCCAGGCCGCCCCACGCACGCCGCTGGCCCGCCGGGCGGGGCTGGTGGGCCGGCGCCGGGACGCGTGCCGGGTCAGTGTCGTCATCGCGCATCCTCCATCCGGAAGAGGCTGGAGATCACCCGCAGCGCGAAGGTGGCGACCACGATCGTGCCGATCACCACCACGACGCCGGCCGCGGCGGCCTCGCCGTACTCGAACTTGCGGAAGGTGGTCAGGTAGATCTCGTACGGCAGGTTGGTGGTGGCGGTGCCGGGGCCGCCCTGGGTGATGGTGAAGACGGCGTCGAAGGTCTGCACCAGGTAGATGGAGCCGAGCAGGGCGCCCAGCTCCAGGTAGGGGCGCAGGTAGGGCAGCGTCACCCGGGTGAAGGTCTGCCACGGCCCAGCCCCGTCGACCCGGGCGGCCTCCAGGGTTTCCAGCGACTGGCCCTGCAGCCCGGCCAGGATGATCAGCATCATGAAGGGGGTCCACTGCCAGACCAGCGTGGTCACCACGGAGATCATCGGGTACTGCGACACCCAGTCGGTGCTGCCGCCGGCGATGCCGTTGATCAGGCCGTACGACGGGTTGTAGATGGCGTGCTTCCACAGCAGCGCCGCCGCCATGGGCATCACCAGGAACGGTGTGATGAGCAGGGTGCGGACGACACCGCGTCCGGGGAACCGGCGGTCGAGCAGGATGGCCAGGCCGAGGCCGAGCAGGACGGAGACGACGACGGAGGCGGCGGTGAGCAGCACCGTGTTCAGCAGGGCGGCGCGCAGCCGGGCGTCGGTGAGCACCTCGCCGTAGTTGGCGAGGCCGATGAACGCGCGGCGGCCGGGTCGGAGTGCGTTCCAGTCCAGGGTGGACAGGTAGAGGGTGACCAGGAACGGGATCTGGGTCACCACGATCGCGAAGATCAGTGCGGGCAGCAGCGGGGCGCGGCGGGTCCAGCGTTGCCGTGCGCCGAGCGGGACGGGTCGGACGGCTCGGCGCGGCGGTGCGCCGGCACCGGCGGTGATGGTCCGGGTCATCGGTTCACCTCGTGGGGTGGCCGGGGCCGGCCGTCCGGCGGCCGGCCCCGGCGGCGGCTACCGGTATTCCTTGGCGACGTCCTCGGCCAGTCGCTGGCCGTCGGCGAGCGCCTTCTCCACCGTGGTGCTGCCGGCGATGGCGGCGGAGACCTCCTGCGAGACCTTGGTGCCGAGGTCGGCGAACTCGGGGATGCCGACGAACTGCACCCCGAGCGCGGGACGGGGCTGCCGGCCGGGGTTGACCGGGTCGGCCTCCTGGATCGACTTCAGGGTGAGGTCGGCGAAGGCGGTGGCGGACTGCCGGTACTCCGGGATCTCGTACGTGGACTGGCGCTTGCCGGCCGGCACCCGGGACCAGCCGAGGGAGGAGCCGACCAGCTTCTCGTACTCCTTGCCGGTGGCCCAGGCGATGAACTTCCAGGCGGCGTCGGCGTTCTTGGTGGTCTTCGGCATCGCGAGGGCCCAGGCCCACAGCCAGCCCGACGACGTCGTCCGGTTGACCGGCGCGTACGCGTAGCCGACCTTGCCGGCGACCTTGCTGGCGCTGGCGTCCTCCAGCGTGCCGGCGGCGGAGGTGGCGTCGTACCACATCGCCGCCTTGCCCTGGCCGAAGGTGTTCAGGCACTCGGTGAAGCCGGCCTGCGGGGCGCCGGGCTCACCGTGGGCGCGGATCAGGTCGACGTAGAACTTCGTCGCCTCGGTGAACTCGGGCGCGTTCACCTTCGGCGTCCAGTCCTTCTCGAACCAGGTGCCGCCGAAGGTGTTGACGACGGTGGTCAGTGGCGCGAAGAGCTCGCCCCAGCCGGGCAGGCCACGCAGGCAGATCCCGGCGACGCCGGCCTTCTTGTCGTCCAGCGTCGCGGCGAACTGTGCCACCTGCTGCCAGGTCGGCCGCTCCGGCATGGTCAGGCCCTTGGCCGCGAAGAGTTCCTTGTTGTACATGAGGAAGGACGACTCGCCGTAGAACGGCGCCGCGTAGAGCTTGCCGTCCTCGCCGGAGAGCGAGGCGACCATCGGCTTCAGCAGGTCAGCCTCGTCATAGCCGCCGTCGGCGTCGGCGTAGGAGCTCAGTTCGTGCAACCAGCCGTTCTTGGCCCAGATCGGTGCCTCGTACGCGCCGATCGTCGCCACGTCGTACTGTCCGCCCTGGGTGGCGACGTCCTGGGTGACCTTGTCGCGCAGTTCGTTCTCCGGCAGGATCGTGAACCGCACCGTGATCCCGGTCTGCTTGGTGAAGTTGTCGGCGGTGACCTTCGCCAGGTCCTCCATCTGCGGGTTGCCGACCATCAGCACGGTGATGGTCTTGCCACCCCCGGGGCCGGACGAGGAGCCGCCACCGGCTCCGGAGCAGGCGGTCAGAGTCAGGCCGGCCGCGACGGCGACCGCGAACGCGCCGCGCCATCGGCGAGGAGACCGTGTTCTGGACACAGTGAACCTCCATGGGTGGTGGTGGGGTTGTGGTGGAGGCGGATCGGCCGGGCGCTCAGACGCGCAGCACCACGGGGCCGAGCAGCGAGTAGCGGTGTGCCTCGGACGCCGGTAGCGCGGTGTCCGTGACGATGGTGTCGACGTCGGCGACGTCGGCGAAGCGACAGAAGCTGTGGCCGCCGAACTTGGTGTGCACGCCGGCGAAGACCGCCCGCCGGGCCACCCCGATCGCCTGCGCCTTGACCGCGGCCACGGCCGGGTCGGGCGTGGTCAGCCCGTGTTCCCGGGAGATCCCGTTCGCGCCGACGAAGGCGAGGTCGATGACGAAGCCGGCGAGCATGGCGGTGGCCCAGTGGTCGACGGTGGCGAGCGTGCGGCCGCGGACGCGGCCGCCGAGCAGGAGGACCGTGAGGGTGGGTGAGTGGGCCAGCGCCGCGGCGGTGTGCAGCGAGGCCGTGACGACGGTCAGCGGTCGGTGGGTGGGTAGCGCCTCGGCGATCAGCTGCGGGGTGTAGCCCTCGTCGATGAAGATCGACTCCGCGTCGCCGACGTGTTCGACCGCGGCGGCGGCGATCCGCCGCTTCTCGGCGACCATCCGGGTGGTGCGGGTCTCCAGGGTGGTCTCGAAGCGGGCCGTCTCCACCGGGTACGCGCCACCGTGCGTGCGCCGCACCGCGCCCTGCTGGGCCAGCATGCTCAGGTCGCGCCGGACGGTCTCCGGGGCGACGCCCAGGTCGGCGGCCAGCTTCTGCACGTCGACCTCGCCGTGCCGGCGGGCCAGCGTGAGGATGTGGTGTCTGCGTTGCGCTGCGTCCACCTGGCACCTCCCCGACTCGTGCCTCTGTTTCTAACACCGCCAAACGGGCGTGACGACGGTCACATCTCGGGTAATGACTTGGGTTTGCCGCCCGGGATGCCGCCCGAACGGGCAGCGGAGACCGGGCTAATCCGGCATACCTCTCATTTGGCTCGCCCGTTTCTCGCCATCCGCTGCCCGATCTCGACCCGACCCGCCTGAGCGGGCCGGGCGGGGACCGGCCTGCGGCCCCCGCCCGGCCGGGTCAGGTCCGGCGGGCGGCCAGCCAGACCGCCACCACCAGGTACGGCACCAGGGCCACCGCGAACGCCACGGCGTTGCCGGCGGCGGTGGCGACCACGCCGTAACCGGCGTAGACCGCGATGATGCTCACGTCGGTGGCCATCCCCGCGGCCGAGGTGACCGTCGCCCGGCTCGGCCCGGTGATCCTGGACTGCAGCCGGACGTCGGCGAGCACCGTGGCGAGTTGGAACGCGCCGAACGCCGCCCCGATCAGCACGAACCCGGCCGGATGGCGAACCAGGGCACCGGCGGCCAGGGCCACCGCCGCGACCACGAGCAGAGCCGCGTACCCGCGGGTGGTCAACCGCTCCCCCACCGGGGTCAGCAGCCCGCCGAGCGTCGTGCCCGCCCACACCAGCACGAGCAGCAGCGGCACCCGGTCCAGCGCGACGCCGGTGTCCCGGGCCAGCAGCGGCGTGTACTCCTCCAGCGCGCCCCAGATCGCGGCGACGGCCGGTACCAGCAGCAACGCGGCTCGGACCGACCGGTCGGCGCGGGCCTCGGCCAGCCCGCCGCGCAGACTCGCCAGCCACCCCGGATCGGCGTCCGACCCGTCGTCGTCGGCCGAGCCATCGTCGTCGGCCGGGTTTGCGCCGGCGGCCGGGCGGTGCTCGGGGAACCGGGTCGCGACCACCGCGGCGAGCAGGCAGGCGGCGACGCTGGCCGCGCCGACGGCCCGGTAGCCGCCAAGGGCGAGGACCGGGCCGGCGAGTCCCATCGCGGCGAGCACACCCAGGATCTCGGCGGTCTTCGCCCGGCCCATCAGGCGGGCGTACCGGCCGGTGGCGTCTAGCCGGTCGAGTTCGGTGAAGACCAGCGCCTCCAGGGCGCCGGAGCGCAATGCCCCGCCGGCGCCCCAGAGCAGGAAGCCGACGGCGAACGCCGGGTAGGACGGGACGAGCACCCAGAGGGCGAAGCCGGCGGCGGGCAGCAGCGGCGCGAGGCAGAGCAGCAGCCGCCGGGAGACCGCGTCGGCCCAGGCGCCGGAGGGCACCTCCAGCAGAATGCCGGTGGCCGACCAGATGACGAACAGCGAGGAGATCTGCCCGACCGACAGTCCGGTGTCGGCGAAGAGCAGCGCGTAGACCGGGTAGAGCAGGACGAGGTCGGTGAGGAACGCGTACGCGTAGAGCGCCGCCGCCAGCGGGCGGACGTCGGATCGGCGCGCGGAGACAATGAGCATGGAGGCCTTCCCACGGGGACGTGACGGACACCGGAAATGCGGTGTCCGCGGTGGCCCGCGGCCTCGGCCTTCAGGGTGGGATCAACATCGCCAGGTCATGCGCCGATGGTAGTCGGCGCCGCTCGTCCCCGCCGCCCCGCCGGGACGCAAAGCCGGGGTGGGACCCGGCTGGGCCCCACCCCGGTCGCGACGCGGGCGGTCAGCGGCGGAACTTCTCCGCGTTTGCCGGCGGGATCACCATCGTGGCGTCGTTGTCCACCGCCTGCCCGGCCGTGGGCTGCCGCGGGGTGGCCGCCGTGCCGGCGTGCGGCATCGGCTGGGTGGGCTCCGCCGCACCGTGCGGGCCGACCGGCTGGGTCCGCTCCGCCTCGGCGTACGGGCTGCCCAGCTGGGCCGCCACGTCCCGCCGCCCGGCCTGGTATGCCCGGGCGTGCTCGGCGATGATCCGGCGCTCCTCCTCGGCGCGGGCCAGCCAGCTCTCCCAGCGGGCCTGCATCGGCCGGACCAGCCCACCGCCGACGCCGACGACCAGGATGCCGCCGATCGTGGCGAGCACGGCGATCAGCACCGGGGTGGTGACCGTGGTGGCGACGCCGATCTGGTTGAGCGCGGCGATGACGCCCAGGCCGAGGATGAACACCGAGACGATGTTCGCCAGCACCCGGCCGTAGGAGAGGCCACCGAGGGCGCTGGCGATGATGTCCTTCACCGCCTTGGCGATCGCCGCGGCCACCACCACGATCACGATGGCGACGAACGCCTTGGGCAGCCACGCCACCACGCCGCGGATCAGGTCCGAGATCGGGTTCGGGCCCCAGATGCCGAACGCGAGCTGCAGGGTGACCAGCAGCACCGCGTAGTAGGCCAGCCTCGCGACGATATCGCTGGCGTCGTACTTCGAGCGGGCCAGCGCGGTCTTGATGCCGCCGCGCTCGACGGCCCGGTCGAAGTGCACCCGCTCCAGGATCTTGTCCACGAGCTTCAGCACGGCCTTGGCGATCAGCCAGCCGACCACCAGGATCGCGATGAAGGCGACCGCCTTGGGCAGGAACAGCATCACCGAACGGAACGCGTCTCCCACCGCGTTGCCGAAGTTGTCTCTCATCGAAGGGCCTCCACGCATGTGTTCGGGTCAGTCCCGTGAGGACCTACCCCGGCCACACCGGCGGAAAACGCGGTCAGCCCCCGCAGCGACCTGCGCGCCGGCCGGTGCCGGCGACGGCTCGACGATGCTGTCCCGCCGGCGCCGATGGCGGAAGCCCGCCGGTCAGATCGCGGTGGCCTTGACGACCTTCCACTCCCCGTCGACCGGGACCATGGTGAGCACGACCCGGTTCTGGTCGACCTTCTCCCCCGCCGTGGTCACGTTCCGCCGGTACTGGTTGAGGAAGAGCAGCAGCTCCACCCGGTCGCTGTCGGCGCTGACCACGCCGGTGGCGGACACCTCGGCCAGCACGACCGCCTGCTGGTTCGTGGCGGTCTGCTTGAGCGCGGCGGTGGTCTGCGCATACTCGTCGGCGAACGCGCCGGTGGCGAAGGTGCGGCCGTTGGCGATGCTGTCGTCGAAGGTGCGGTAGTCGTAGGAGAAGAGGGCCTTCGCCGCGGCGGGCGCGGTGGCCAGGGCCTGGCGTACGGCCTGGTCACGCTGGCCGGCGCGGCGGTCGCCGTACCAGGCGGCGAGGGCCACCGCCGCCACCAGGACCAGCGCGACGACCAGGGTGGGCACGGGGCGCAGCCGCGGCGGGCGGCGCATAACGCTCGGGACACGCATCGAGGTCTCCTCCTCCGGTCAGCCGACGAACTGGAGCTTGAACACCAGCCAGTCGCCCGAGTCCTTGTCCCGGACCAGGTCGAGCTGGATCCGGTAGTGCGACGGCCGCCCGTCGGGTGACTTCACGTTCTTCACCGTGGCGTCGACCGCCACCAGCACCACCGCGTGCCGGCGGTCTCCGGAGACCAGGCCGGCGCGCAGCACCGTGCCCTGCGACTGGACCTTGTTCTCCACCACGGCCGTGCGGACCTGCGCCTGGCCGCGGGTGAACTCGTCCTTGAAGTCGCCGGTCGCGCCGGCTGTGATCCGCTGCAGGTCGCGGTCGACGCTGGCGGCGCTGACCGAGACGAAGTTGACGGCGGCCTGCCGGGCGGCGGCGACGGCGTCGCCGCGGGCCTGGTCGGTGGCCCGGTCGACGTACCAGCGGTGGCCGTAGACGCCGGCGGCGGCGAGGGCGGCCGCGAGCAGCACGACGAGCAGCGCGGTCAGCGCCCGGCCGCGGCCCGGCGTGCCGGGCGCCGCCTCGGCCCGCCCGCCGTCGGCCGCCGCGGTGGCGTCGGCATCCTTCGCCTTCGGGTCGGCCCCGGTGTCGGTGCCGGCCGCCTTGTCGTCGGGGTCGGGCGGGTCTTCGACCCCGACGGGGTCGTCGACGACCTTCAAGTCGCCGGCCGGCGCGGGGTCCGCCACCGGCTCCCGGTCGAGGCGTTCCAGCACCTGCTCGATCGGCTCGGCCGGACGGGGCACGGGACGGGTGACCAGGCGGCGTCGCGCCGGGGACGGGCCACCGGCCAACGCTCCCTTGATGACTTTCAGCGTGGTGTTCCTGCGGCTGGTCATCGCCACCTCCTCGGGTACGCCGGTCACGGGGTCACCCCGGCGAGCAACAGCTGTTTCCAGGACTGGTCACCGGCCGTCCGGTACTGGCCGCCGGTCCCGCCGAACTGCAGCGGTCGTCCGTCGGAGCCGAGCACCAGGCCGGTCGCCGGGTCGTAGCCGGCGTTCGCCCCTGGGTCGGACGGCGGCGGCGCCGGCTCCCGGCCGGACGGTCGGGGGGCGTTCTGTGCCCCGCGTACGCTGGCGCCGGCGGCGCGCTCGTTGCCGCTGCACCTGGTGCTGCCGCCCCGGTAGACGCAGGACGGCGGATCGCCGGCGTTGACCACGAGGCCCAGGTGGGCGGTGCCGTCACCGGGGGTGACGGTGAATCCGCCGGCCACCGCGATCGGGTACGTCACGAGCAGCTGCTCGATGCCGGGCAGCCGCCGGGCGGCGATGCCGTTGACGGTGACCAGGTTGCCGAGCAGCGCCCCGACGTCGGGTTCCAGGCCGCGCAGCAGCGCCCGTAGCTCGGCGCCGGCCGGCGGTCCGGTGGCGAGCAGCCGGCGCAGGTCCGGGTCGGCGGCGCGGATGGCGGCGGCCAGCTCGGCCAGGCCGGCTGACCAGCGGCGCAGCGCCTCGGCGGACTCGGCCTGGGTGGTGAGCACTGTCCGGGCGTCGCGGATCAGGGTGAGCGTCTCGGGCAGCCGGGTGTCCGCCTCGGTGAGCAGGGCGTCACCCGCGTCGAGGATCCGGGCGAGGGCCTGCTCGTTGCCCTCGAACGCGGTGCCGAGTTCGGTGATCAGCACGCTCAGGTCGTCCGGGTCGACCGAGCGGACCAGGGCGTCGAGGTTGGTCAGCAGGGTCTCCGGGGCGAGCGGGAGGCCGGTCCGGTCGGCCGGGATCACCGCCCCGTCGGCAAGGTAGGGCCCGCCGTCGCGGTCGGGGCGCAGGTCGAGGTACTGCTCGCCGACGGCGGACCGCTGGGTGACCACGGCCCGCAGCGCGTCGGGCACGCGTACGCCCCGGTCGATCCGCAGGTCGGCGCGGACCCCGTCGGCGCGCAGCGCGACGGCGGTGACCCGGCCGACGGGCACGCCGCGGTAGGTGACCGGGGCGTTGGCGAACAGGCCGCCGGCCCGGGCGAGGTCGACGTGGACGACGTAGCCGGTGCCGAACAGCCGGTCCCCGAGGCCGACGTAGCGGATCCCGACGTAGCTGACGCCGAGGAGGCTCACCAGCACGAAGGCGAGGACCTGGAGTTTCGCGGTGCGTCCGATCACTTGATCAGCCCTCCTCCGAGGAGGTCGGTGAGACCACCGAGCTGGCCGACGACAGCCCCGGTCACCGGGAGCACGCACTGGGCGGTGAGCACGGTGCCGGCGGGCAGCTCGGTGCCGGCGGGGAACGCCGTGCCGGCCGGCACGAGGCCCTTGGGCAGGAGCAGCCCGCCGAGCGGCACCGTCGAGCCGGGCTTGAGCAGCTGGCAGCCTTCCGGCAGTCCGCACTCCTCGGGTGGGGTGAAGATGGCCGGGAAGTTCTTCAGATCCGGCAGGCACCCGGTCAGCGGCAGCTCGGGGAGGATGCCGCCGGGCTTGTCGCCGGGTCGGTTCGGGCCGGTGCCGGGTGACCGGGGCGCGGTCGGTGCCTTGGCGCCCGAGGCGGGGCGGCTCCGCTGGGCCGGGGCGGGTGCGGCGGCCACCAGGTTGGCCAGGATGCTGGCGGCGTCCAGGTCGGCGGTGACGGACAGGTTCACGAAGTCGCCCACGATGGCGCCGGTGACGTTCGGCGGGAACGGGTACGACAGCATGAAGTCCAGCGACTTGGGCAGGTCGTCGCCGGCCCGGGCGAGCTGCTCCAGGATCGGTTGCAGGGAGCGTACGGCGGCGACGGTGTCCGCCCGGCTGCGCTCGACCACCCGGGTGCCGACCGTGCCGAGCTGGCCGAGGGCGGTCAGCGCCTTGGTGAGCTGGACGCGTTGCCGGGCCAGGACGGTCAGCCCGGGCGCCAGGGAGTCCAGCGCATTGCCCACGACCTGGCGTTGCCGGGCGAGGCGGCCGGTCAGCCGGTCCAGTGCGTCGATGGCGCGGACGATGTCGGCCTTCTGCCGGTCGAGCCCGGCGAGGAAGGTGTCGAGCTGGGTGAGGGTGTCCCGCAGGGCGGGTTCGCGGCCGGCGAGCGCCTTGCCGAGCTCCTCGTTGATGGTCCGCAGCTGGGCCAGGCCACCGCCGTTGAGCAGCAGTCCGAGGGCGGCGAGGACCTCCTCCACCTCGGCGCCGCGAGTGGTGCGGGACAGCGGGATGAGGTCGCCGTCGGCGAGCCGGCCGCGGGCGGGCTCGGTGGGCGGCGGGGCCACCGTCACGTACTTCTCACCGAGCAGGCTGCTCTGCCGTACGGCGGCGGTGGCGTTGGCGGGCAGCCGCACGCCGCGGTCGATGCGCAGCCGGACCCGGGCGTGCCAGCCGGACAGGGAGATCTTCTCCACGCTGCCGACGGTGACGTCGTCGACCTTGACGGCGGCCTGCGGCACCAGGTCGAGCACGTCGGCGAACTCGGCGTTGATGGTGTAGCCGTCGCCGGCCGGCTTGCCGCCGGGCAGCGGCAGGTCCGCGACCTCGGGCAGGCCGCAGCCGGCGGGCAGCAGCGCCACCGCGAGCGCGCCGGCCAGCAGGCGGAGCAGCCGGATGCTCATGCCGCCACCTCGCTCCGCTCGGCGCCGTCATGAAGCACCACGGCGCTGTGCCGATGATTCACTCGCTGGCGCTCGCTCATGCGCTGCCTCGCAGGATGCCGCCGAGCGTCGGGTCGCTCGTGGTGGTGGGTGGGAAGCCGCCCGGCGCCTCGTCGGCGGTCGGCGCACCGGGGGAGCTGATGGAGCCCGGTGGGGACCCGCCGGCCACCGGGGCGCCGGGCGGCAGCTTGAGCAGCTTGCGCAGCTGGTCGGTCAGGGGCAGGTTGCGGGAGTGCAGGGTCTGTGCGAGCGCGGTGCACTTCGCCGGCACCTCGGCGGCGGGGAGCTGGTCCACGATCAGTGAGCAGACGAAGCTGGCCGGGTCGTACGGGCCGAGCGGGTTGTCGCGGGTGTCCAGCGTCCCCGAGCGCGCGTTGTACGCGAGGTTGAGGTTGCTCAGCGCCAGCGGGGCCACGTCGAGGATCTGGACGACGGCCTGCTGCTGACGGACCAGGATGCGGGTGATGTCCGCCAGCGCGGTGACGTTGGAGGTGAGCGCGGCCCGGTTCTGCCGGACAAAGGTGGTCACGTCGGCCAGCGCGGCGGCCAGATTGCGCAGCGCGGCGGCCAGTTCCTCCTTCTCCCCCGCGAGCTGCTCGGCGACATCGGCGAGCTGCTGCTGGAAGCGGCGTACCTGCTCGTCGCTGCGCGCCAGGGTGGTGGTGAAGCGTTGCAGGTTGGCCACCGTGCCGAACAGGTCGCCGCGGCCGTCGGAGAGGGTGGTCAGCGCGCGGGACAGCCCGTCGAGGGTGTCGTGCAGGTTGGCGCCGTTGCCCTCCAGGTTGGCCCGGCCGGTGGTGACCAGGTCGGACAGGGCGCCGTCGGCGTTGGCGCCCGTCGGCCCGAGGGTGCGGTTGAACTCGTCGAGCGCCCGGTAGATGTCGTCGATCTCCATCGGCGCGGCGGTCCGCCCGACCGGGATCTCGGCGCCGTCGGCGAGCGCGGATCCGCCGGTGAACGCCGGGGTGAGCTGCACGTACCGGTCGCTGACCACGCTGGGCGGGACGATCAGGGCCTGGGCGTCGGCGGGGAACCGCAACGCCGGGTCGTAGCGCATCTCGACCCGGACGGTGCGCCCCTGCGGGACGACCCTCTCGACCTCGCCGACGCGGACGCCGAGCACCCGGACGTCCGAGCCGGGATACACGCCGACCGCGCGGGTGAAGTAGGCGACGACCCGCCGTTGGGGTGTCTCGTGCCGCCACACCACGGCGCCGACGGCGCCGGCGAGAAGCAGGACGGTGGCCGCGGCGAGCGGGCGCCGCCAGCGCTGGACCGGACCGGGCATCAGCGTCCTCCCGTCGTGGGCAGGTACGGCTGCAGCAGGCCGTCGACGTACGAGTCGAACCATCGGCCGTTGCCGACCACGTTGGCAAACGCGGTGACGAACGGCCCCATCCGCTTGATGGTCTGCTCCAGGTCGTCGCGGTTGCGTTGCAGGACGGCGACCACGTCGCGCAGCTTGCGCAGGGCCGGTTCGAGCTGGGTGCGGTTGTCGGCGACCAGCCCGGACAGCTGGGTGGCGAGCTGGTCGGTGCCGACGAGGAGCTGGTGGATGGCGTCCCGGCGGCGGCTGACCTCGGTGAGCAGCTTCTCCCCGTCGGTGACGAGCTTGCGGAACTCCTCGTCGCGTTGGGCGAGCACGCCGGTGACGTCCCGGGCGCGGGCGAGCAGGGTGCGCAGCTCGGCGTCGCGGCTGGCGACGGTGCGGGACAGCCGGGACAGCCCGGTCAGGGAGGTGCTGACGCTGGCCGGGGTGTCGGCGAAGGTCTGCGACAGGGTGGTGAACGCCTGCGCGAGCTGGTCGGTGTCGACCTTGTCGAGGGTGTCGGCGAGCCCGGTGACGGCCTGGACCACGTCGAACGGGGCGGCGGTGCGGTCGAGCGGGATCTGGGCGTGCTCGGGCAGCTTGCCCGGTCCGGCCGGGGACAGGGCGAGGTACTTCTGGCCGAGCACGGTCTTGATCCGGATGGTGGCGCCGGTGTCCCGGCCCAGGCGTACGCCGTCGTCGTCGAGCCGGAAGCGGACCCGGACATACGGCTGGCTGTCGCGGGCGAGTTCCACGGCGGTCACCACGCCGACGCGCACCCCGGCCACCCGGACCTCGTTGCCGGTGGCGAGTCCGCTGGCGTCGTGGAACGCGGCCTGGTAGCTGCGGCCGGTGAGCGCGGCGAGGCGGTCGAGCTGGAAGGCGCCGAGCAGGGCGGCCAGAATCACGGCCAGCCCGACGGCGCCGACGACGACCGGGTTGCGTTCGCGGAAGGGTTTCACTGGCTGCCTCCGGTGGCGCAGCGGGCGGCGGTGGCGCTGACGCCGGGCGTGGTCAGCGGCGGCTGGCCGGCGACGGCCACCCGGCCGTCGAAGTCGCAGAGGTAGAAGTTGAACCAGGAGCCGTACGAGGCGACCCGGGTCAGCGACTCGTAGCGCTGCGGCAGCCGGCCCAGGGTGGCGTCGATGACGGCGGAGTTGCGGTCGAGGGTGCCGGCGAGGTCGCCGAGGGCGCGGACGTCGGCGGCCAGCGGCGGCCGGGTCTGGCGCAGCAGCCCGGCGGTGGTGTCGGTGAGCTCGCCGAGGCTGACCAGCGCCTCGCCGATGGCGGTGCGGTCGGCGGACAGCCCGGAGACGAACTGCTGGAGCTGGGTGACGCTCTCGTCCAACTGCTGGTCGTGGCTGGCCAGGGTCGCCAGGACCTGGTTGAGGTTGGTGACGACCCGGCCGATCACGGCGTCCCGGTCGGCCAGGGTGTTGGTCAGCGAGGCGGTGCGACGCAGCAGGCTGGCGACGGTGCCGCCCTCGCCCTGCAGCACCTGGATGATCTCGTACGCGAGCTTGTTGACGTCGTCGGGGTTGAGCGCGGTGAACAGCGGCCGGAACCCGTTGAACAGCACGGTCAGGTCCAGCGCCGGTTTGGTCTGGGTGAGCGGGATCAGCCCGTCGGCCCGTAGCGGCCGGCCGTCGCCCGGTCCCTCGGTCAACGCCAGGTAGCGCTGGCCGACCAGGTTGCGGTAGCGGATGGCGGCGCGGACGCTGGTGGCCACCGGCACGTCCCGGTCGACGGTGAAGGTGACCTCGGCGACGCTGTCGTCGACCACGGCGATGTCGCTGACCTTGCCGACCCGCACTCCGGCGATGCGGACGTCGTCGCCGGGCAGCAGGCCGGTAACGTCGGTGAACCGGGCCCGGTAGGCCACCCCGCCGGGCGGGAACGCGCCGAGGGTCTGCGCGAGCAGCGCGGTGGCCAGCAGCGTCACCGCCGCGAAGATCACCAGTTTGACCAGCGCGGGGGTCGTCTTCCCGGTCATCGCGCGTTCACCACCGCTCCGCGCAGCAGCGGCCCCCAGAGCAGCACCGCGATGTCCGGCACCTCGGCCGGCGGGGTGCCGGTGAGCCCACCGACGAGGGGTTTGACCAGGGCCTGTTCCGCACTGGTGCCGGCCTGGCCCATGGCCGGGGAGGCGGCGGCCGGGGCTGCGCCGCCGGACGCGGCGGGCAGCCCGACGGGCAGCAGCGGCGGGGTACGGATGCCCCGGTAGTCGTAGCCGTCGGCGACCGGCACCTGCGGGGCGGGCATCGGCGGGTCGGGCAGGTGCCGGCAGTTCGGGCCGTCCTGGGCGCCGTAGACCGGCTCGTCGCGGCCCCGCTCGTAGGGGCCGCCGTCGCGGGTGACCTCGAGGGTGATGTGCATCCGCCCGCCGGAGAAGACCTCCTCGACCCGGGGTTGCAGGGCGACCAGCCCGCTGACCAGGCAGGGGTACTCGGGGGCGTAGGTGGCGAGCAGTTCCAGCACCGGCCGGCTGACCTCGCCGAGGCGGATGAGCTGGTCGCCGTGCCGGTCCAGGAAGCCCCGGGCGGTGTCGGCGGTGTCGGTGGTGTCGGCGAGGAACGCGGCGAGCTGGGTGCGCTGGTCACTGACGGTGCCGGCGGTGACGGTGACGTCGCGCAGCAGGGCGAGCAGGTCGGGCAGCGCGGCGTCGTAGCTGTCCAGCACGACGGCGAGCTTGCGGAGGTCCTCGGCGATGGTGGGCAGTTCCGGGTTGAGCTGCCGCAGGTACGCGCCGAGCCGGGTGAGGTTCGCCCCGAGCTGGTCGCCGCGTCCCTGCAGGGCGGTGGAGATCGCGCCGAGGGTGGTGGCGAGTTGGTCGGGGCGGATCGACTGCAGCAGCGGCAGCGCCTGGTCGAGCACGCGTTCCAGCTCGACGGCGGTGCGGCTGCGGTCCTGGCTGATGACTGCGCCGTCACGGATCGGTCCGGCGGTGCTGCCCGCCGGCGGGACCAGTTCGACGTACCGCTCCCCGAAGAGGGTCTTGGGCAGCAGCCGGGCGGTCACGTCGGCGGGGATCCGGCCGGTGCTGGCCGGGTCGAGCGCGAGGCCGATGACGGCGCCGCCACCGTCGCTGCGGACCGAGCGGACGTCGCCGACGACCACCCCGCGTACCTTGACGTCGGCGCCCTCGAGGAGGTGAAGGCCGGCGCGGTCGGCGTGCAGGGTGACCCGGTCGACCGGGGTGAACGCCTTGCGGTACTGCAGCACGGACCCGGTCAGCGCCGCGGTGAGCAGGGCGATGAAGACGATGCCGAGGACACGGTGTCGCATGGTCACCCCGCGATCCGGACGGTGGTGGTCGCGCCCCAGATGGCCAGGGACAGGAAGAAGTCCACGACGTTGACGGCGACGATGGCGGTACGCACGGCCCGCCCGACCGCGACGCCGACGCCGGCCGGCCCGCCCTGGGCGGTGTAGCCGTACCAGCAGTGCACGAGCACCACGATCACGCTGAACACCAGCACCTTGCCGAAGGACCAGAGCACGTCCCCGGGGGGCAGGAAGAGGTGGAAGTAGTAGTCGTAGGTGCCGGCGGACTGGTCGAAGTAGACGACCGCGATGGTGCGGGTGGCCAGGTAGCTGGAGAGCAGGCCGATCACGTACAGCGGGATGACCGCGATGAAGCCGGCGATCATCCGGGTGGTGACCAGGAACGGCAGGGACGGCACCCCCATCACCTCCAGCGCGTCGACCTCCTCGGAGATCCGCATCGCGCCGAGTTGGGCGGTGAACCCGCAGCCCACCGTGGCGGACAGGGCCAGCGCGGCCACCAGCGGCGAGATCTCCCGGGTGTTGAAGTACGCGGAGACGAACCCGGTGAACGCGCTGCTGCCGATCTGGTCGAGCGCCTGGTAGCCCTGCAGCCCGACCTCGGTGCCGGTGAAGAAGGTGAGGAAGCAGATCACGCCGACGGTGCCGCCGAGCACGGCGAGTGCGCCGGTGCCGAAGCTGACCTCGGCCAGCAGGCGGATCACCTCGCGCTTGTAGCGGCGCAGGGTGCGTGGCGCCCAGGCGAGGGCGCGCAGGTGGAAGGCGAGCTGCCCGCCGAGGTCGTCCAGGTAGCGCAGCACGGCCACGTCAGCTTCCCTTCTGCGGTACGACCTGGAAGTACACGGCCGTGACGACGAAGTTCAGCGCGAACAGCAGCATGAAGGTGATGACGACGCTCTGGTTGACCGCGTCGCCGACGCCCTTCGGGCCGCCTTTGGCGGTCATCCCCTTGTAGGAGGCGACCAGCGCGGCGGTGGCCCCGAACAGCAGCGCCTTGACCTCGCCGACCAGCAGGTCGGGCAGTTGCCCGAGGGCCTGGAAGCTGGCCAGGTACGCCCCTGGGGTGCCGCCCTGCAGGACGACGTTGAACGCGTACCCGCCGGTGACGCCGACGACGCTGACCAGGCCGTTGAGCAGGACGGCGACCAGCATCGAGGCGAGCACCCGGGGCACCACGAGGCGGTGGATCGGGTCGATCCCGAGGACCTGCATGGCGTCGAGTTCCTCGCGGATCTTCCGGGAGCCCAGGTCGGCGCAGATCGCCGAGCCGCCGGCGCCGGCGATGATCAGGGCGGTGACGATCGGGCCGGCTTCGCGGACCACGGCGAGCACCGAGGCGGCGCCGGTGAACGACTGCGCGCCGAGCTGGCGGACCAGCGAGCCGAGTTGGAGGGCGATGACCGCACCGAACGGGATGGAGACCAGGGCGGCCGGGAGGATGGACACCGAGCTGATGAACCACGCCTGCTGGACGAACTCGCGTACCTGCACTGGCCGCCGGCCGAGCCCGCGCAGGGTGTCCAGACAGAACGCGAAGAACTCACCGGAGCGGCGGACGGCGGCGGTCGGGGCGCTCATCGGGCCACCTCCCGGCCGTGCCTGCCCGGGTCGCCGGTGAGGTGTTGCGCCAGGTCGATGGTCGGTCGCTCCACCTGCCGGAGGCCCTCGAACGAGCCGGGCGGCGGGGTGACGCCGTGCTCGCGGCACCACTGCCCGGGTGGGCGTTCGGCCCGGCGGGGCAGCCCGTCCGACGGCTGCAGTTGCAGTGGGATCGGCGGCAGCGGCGGCAGTTCTACCCCGGACTCCGCCTCGGCGGCCAGTTCGTCGGCGTCCTTCTCCTCGGCCATGCCGATCGGCCCGATCCGCTGGGCGTTGAGAAACTGCCGGACCACCGGTTCGGTGCTGGACAGCAGCATCTCTCGCGGCCCGAACATGGCCAGGTGGCCGTGGTAGATCAGGCCGATGTTGTCGGGCACGGTGCGGGCGGTGTTGATGTCGTGGGTGACGATCAGGAAGGTCGCCTCGGTGCGCTGGTTGAGGTCGATGATGAGCTGGTTGAGGTAGGCGGTGCGCACCGGGTCCAGCCCGGAGTCCGGCTCGTCGAAGAGGATGATCTGCGGGTCGAGCACGAGCGCACGGGCCAGGCCGGCCCGTTTGCGCATGCCGCCGGAGATCTCGCCGGGCAGCTTCTTCTCGGCTCCGACCAGGCCCACCATGTCCAGCTTCTCGGTGACGACGGCCCGGATCTGGGACTCGGACATGCGGGTGTGCTCGCGCAGCGGGAACGCCACGTTGTCGTAGATGTTCATCGAGCCGAACAGGGCGCCGTCCTGGAACAGCACGCCGAACAGCTTGCGTACCTCGTACAGCTCGCGTTCGGACAGCCGCGGCAGGTCCTTGCCCTCGATCAGGATGGCACCCCGGTCGGGCCGCAGCAGCCCGACCAGTGTCTTGAGGAAGACCGACTTTCCCGTGCCGGAGGGTCCCAACAGGACGGAGATCTCCCCGGCGGGCAGGGTCAGGGTGATGTCCGACCAGACCGGCTGCCCGCCGAACGACTTGGTCAGCCCTTGCACGGCGACCTCGACGCCCACTGATCCCTCCCCTCTCCGTCGCTGCCTGACACATCGGCGTGACCGTGGAGAACGCAACAAACTTCTTTCCGGCGTGGGTTGGTCACAAACCGTGAGCTAGGAAAATTGAGCAAGGCTCGATAGCGTGCCGGTTAACCCGCCGGTAATGAAGGTGCCTCGCGAGCTCATGACAGTGATCCAGCAGCCAGATCTCGTCCGCCGGGCCGCCGCGGGCGACCCGGCGGCGACCGCGACACTGCTCACCGACGTGCGCCCCGGCCTGGTCCGTTACTGCCGGGCCCGCCTGGGGCGGGTCGGCGGGGCGTACACCACCGCGGACGACGTGGCCCAGGAGGTGTGCGTGGCGGTGCTGCGCGCGCTCCCCCGCTACCGCGAGCAGGGCGTCCCGTTCGCCGCCTTCGTCTACGGGATCGCCGCGCACAAGGTCGCCGACGCCCAACGCGCGGCCATCCGGGACGCGGCCGTCACCCCCACCGACGCCCCGCTGGATCAGCCCGACGCCGCGCCCGGGCCGGAGCAGCAGGTGCTGGCCACCGACCTGGCCCGGCGGCTGTCCGCCCTGCTGGACCGGCTGCCCGACGTCCAGCGGGAGATCATCCTGCTGCGCGTCGCGGTGGGCCTGTCCGCCGACGAGGTGGGCACCATCGTGGGGATGACGGCGGCGGCGGTACGGATGGCCCAGTCTCGCGCGCTCGCCCGGCTCCGTACCCTTGCCGGGGGTTCCCTGGACGAGGTGGCGGCATGAGCGGGCGGACGCCGGACGGCGGCGAGGCGGTGGATCTGGACATCCTGGCCCGCGACGATGCGCTGCTCGACGCGCTGGGACGAGGCGAGCCGGTGCCGGCCGGAGAGGAGTTGGCCGAGTTGCTCGCCGCCTGGCGGGCCGACATCGCCGACGGCGTCCCCGAACCGGCCGAGGTCCGTCCAGGGGCGCCGGCCGCGGACCCGGTCGAGCCCACGCCACTTCCGGTACGTCCGGCCCGGACCAGGCGACCCCGCCCCTGGGCGGTGCGTCTCGCGGCGGCCGCCGTCGCGCTGCTGGCCCTGGCGTCCGGGCTCGGGATCAGCAGTCGCAACGCCGAGCCGGGCAGTCCGCTGTGGTCGCTGACCAGGCTGCTCTACCCGCAGCAGGCGGAGATACGGGACGTCGAGGACACGATCACGCGGGCCCGCACGGCCCTGACCGAGCACCGGTTCGACGAGGCCCAGGCACTCGTCGACCAGGCGCACGGCGAACTCGACCAGGTCACCGACCCGGCGAGCGCGGCCCGACTGCGCGTCGACCTCGACGTGCTCGGGCGGGACCTCACCGCGGAGCGGGCAAAGCTCCTGCCCACCGCCGTGCCGGTCTCTCCCATGCCCGGCGTCGTCCCGACCACCCCGGCCACTCGCCCCAGCACCGGCACGGTCGCTCCGCCGCCCGGGCCGTCCCAGCCGCCGGCCTCGATCACGCCGGGCGGCGCCGTGAGCAACGGCGGTGGTCTGCTGCCGCTGCCCAAGCCGCCGCGGCCGCCCTCGCCCAGCCTCTCACCCCTGTTGCCCGGGCTGCCCGGACTGCCGCTACCCACCGGTGGCCTGCTCGACTGATCGAAGTCCGGCCAACGGCCGCCGGTGGCCCCGGCCTGAGCACGGGGCCACCGGCGGCGGCTCAGGCGGTGGGCCGTTCCCGGTCGGCGGCCCGGCCCAGGGCCACCATGCGCAGCGTCTCCTCGCGGCGGCGCACCAGCAGCACCCCGGCGAGGAAGGTCACCGCGGGGGTGAGCACCAGCGCTGCCCACTGTGCCGGCACCAGCGGGATGACGTGCCCCATGTGCATCGTGGACGCCGCCCAGCCGGCCAGCGCGGTGTCGATGAGCAGGGCCAGCGCGGCGACCGGCGCCAGCATGACGGCGACACGCCGCCGTACCCCCGGGGCGAGCGTGGCCAGGCTGACCAGGACGGCCAGCCCGGCGACGGCGAACCCGGCCACGTAGAGCCAGACGACGGTCGAACTGCTCGCCTCAAGCTCGTAGAGACGCTGGTAGGACACCGGCCCGGAGGTAAAGGCCGGGCGGGTCGCGCGGTTCAGCGCCAGGAGGGCCACCGCCGCCAGCGGCGCGAGCAGCAACACCGCCAGCCGGCGCGTACCCAGCACCGCCAACGCCCGGCGGGGCGGCGCGGGCACGGTGAGCGCGGCGGCCGCCACCAGGGCGAGCGCGAACTGAGGCAGGGTGTCGATCACATAGCTGGGTTGGCCGGTGATGCCCGGCCCCACCAGCACCAGCCAGCCGACGACCCCGGCCCAGGCGAGTCCGGCCGCGACCCGGCGCAGCCCGATCAGGGCGGCGAGGCCGACCGCCGCCCAACCCGCCACGCGCAGCCAGTCGACCAGATCGGGACCGCCCGGCGCGAGCCGCGGCGGCAGGGACGGGTCCGATACCACCTGTTCGAACAGGCTCTTGCCGGCGGCCGCGAGCAGCAGCAACGCCACCAGGACGCCGGTCACGGCGGCAGCGTCGGCCCAGGCCGGCTCGGTGAACCCCCGTGCGCTCACCCGTAGCCGGGCCCGCAGGCCGGCGCCGATCAGGTTGACCGCGTCCCCGGCGCTCGGGCGGGTCTGGCCGGGCCGCGCGCCGTCGAGGAGGACGGCGAGCATCTCCTCCTCGTACGCCCGGCGGTGTTCCCACGGGTAGACGGCGAGCAGCCGGCGGTAGCGGCGCTCCAGCCCGCCGGCGCTCACGCCGCCGCTCCGCTGCCGAGCCTGATGGTCCGCGTGCTACTCATGCGGCGCCTCCCTCGGGCAGCAGGCCGGCGCGGCGCAGCCGCCGGCCTGCGGCGTCGGCGTTGCGGCGCAGCCGGGCGACCTCGTCGGCGAGCCGGGTCGCGCCCAGCGCGGTGAGCCGGTAGTAGCGGCGCAGCCGGGACTGCACCACCTCCTCGCGGTCGACCTCGATGAGGCCGTCGGCGCGCAGCCGGTCGAGGACGGCATAGAGGGTGCCGGCCCGCAGCTGGACGCGGCCCTCGGAGATGCGTCGCACGTCCTCGATGACGGCGTACCCGTGCTGGGGTGTCTCGGCCAGCGCGGTGAGGACGAGGAACGTGGGTTCCCGCAGTGGACTGTCGCTCATGGCAACAAGGATATACAGATTACCGGTATATGCGCTGTCCCGGTCAGCGCTGCGGTCGGTGCCCGTCCCCCTCGGCCGCCGCGGCGACGCCCTCCGTGGTCGGGCCGAGCGCCTCGGCCGGTTCTGTCCGCCCCGGCCCACCGGGCGCCGCCTGCTCGCGGGTGCGCCGCCCGTACTCCTGGAAGAACTGCAGCAGCTCCACCGGGAACGGCATGACCAGCGTGCTGTTCTTCTCCGCGGCCACGTCCACCACCGTCTGCAGCAACCGCAACTGGTACGCCCCAGGCGTGTTCGCCATCGCCCGCGAGGCGTCGGCGAGCCGGCGGGAGGCCTGGAACTCACCGTCGGCGGCGATCACCCGCGCGCGCCGTTCCCGCTCCGCCTCGGCCTGCCGGGACATCGACCGCTTCATCCCCTCGGGCAGCGACACGTCCTTGACCTCGACCCGCTCGATGAGCAGGCCCCACGGCTTCTCGGTGGGCGCGTCGATGACGGCCTTCAGCTCGGCGTTGATCTTGTCGCGGTCCCGCAGCAGGGTGTCGAGGTCGGCCTTGCCGATCACCGACCGCAGCGCGGTCTGCGCCACCTGGAGCACCGCCGCCGGATAGTCCCGCACGTTGACCAGGGCCTTCACCGGGTCGACCACCCGGTAGTAGACGACCGCGTCGACGGTGAGCGTGACGTTGTCGCGGGTGATGACGCCCTGTGCCGGCACCCCGATCACCGTGGTCTGCATGCTGACCCGCACCATCCGGTCCGCGACCGGGATGATCAGGTGGAACCCGGGTTGGCGGATGCGGTCCAGCACCCGGCCGAAGCGGAACACGACACCGCGCTGGTACTGCTGCACCAGCCGGACGCTCAGCGACAGCACGATCAGCGCGAGCACGACGACGATCACCACTGCGACGATGGCGGCGACTGCCATGGTCCCCCTCAATCCCGGAGGCGCCCGCCTCCCGGCGCCGGGCCTACCCGTTCCGGCGCCGTTCAGTCCTGCCCGATCACGGCGCGGACGCGCCGGGTTCACCCGATCCGGTATGGCGCCGCCGCCGACTCGTCGAACCGCAGCCCGTGCCCGGGCACGGACAGGTCGGGCCGCAGCAGGCCGCCCGGCTCTGGCGTGACCGTGCCCTGGAACAACATCGACTCGATGCGGACGTGGTCGTGGAACCACTCCAGGTGCCGCAGGTTGGGCGTCGCGGCGGCGACGTCGAGGTGCAGGTGCGGGCCGCAGTGGCCGGAGAGCTGGAGGTTGTCCGCGGCGGTCACCGCGGCCACCCGCTGCCACTCGGTGATGCCGCCGCACCGGGACACGTCCACCTGCAGGCAGTCCACCGCGCCGGCCCGCACCATGGCGGCGAAGTACGGCAGGTGATAGCCGTACTCCCCGGCGGCCACGTCGGGCAGGACGGCGTCGCGCACCTGCCGCAGGCCGGCCAGGTCGTCTGAGGAGACCGGCTCCTCGTACCACCGCACGTCCTGGTCGGCCAGCGCCTGCCCCACCCGGATCGCCTGTTTGCGCTGGTAGCCGCCGTTGGCGTCGACGTAGAGCTCGGCGTCCGGGCCGATGATCTGCCGGGCCGTGCCGACCCGGGCCAGGTCGCGTTCGACGCGGGTCCCCCACGACTCGCCGATCTTCATCTTCACCCGCGGGATGCCCTGCTCGTGCACCCAGTGGGTGAACTGGGCCCGTAGTTGTGCCTCGTCGTAGGTGGTGAAGCCGCCGCTGCCGTAGACCGGCACGGTTTCCCTGGCCAGGCCGAGCAGCCGGGCCAGACGGATCCCCAGCAGGCGGGCCTTGAGGTCCCACAGCGCCACGTCGACCGCGGAGATGGCGTAGGCGGCGACGCCGGGGCGGCCCACGTTGCGCACGGCCGCCTGCATGGCCTGGTAGCTGCCGGGGACGTCGAGCGCGTCGCGCCCGGTCACTACCCCGGCCAACAGTTCGGTGACCAGCTCGCCGGCGGCGGCCGCCGCGTACGTCCAGCCGGTGCCCACCTCGCCGCCCGCGCTGACCTGGACCAGCACCAGTGTGGTGGCGCTCCAGGCCGCGGTGCCGTCCCCTTCCGGGGCGTCGGTGGGGATCCGGTACGCCGCGGCGGTCACCCGGTCGAGCACGGAGTCACCCCGCACGGCGGGCCTCCCGACCCGATGGCACGGCAGGACTCCGGTCCACGCGCCGGGAGACCAGGACTGCGGAGGTGATGCGCTGCATGGATCGGAGATACCGCGGATCGCCGGAAGCAAACCCGCCGGCGCCCGCCCCCGGCGTCGCCCGACGGGCTACCGCCCTGCTGGAATGATGGCGGGATGCAATCACCCGCCGGCGACAGCGAAACGGCGGCCGTCGAGGCGCTGATGGCGGCCAGCCGCGCGTTCGTGGGCCTCGCCGCCCGCTCGCTGGCCGGCCTCGACGCCGAGGTCACCCTGCCGCAGTTTCGGGCGTTGGTCGTGCTGGCCACCCGGGGACCCCAGCGCGCCGTCGACATCTCCGCCGAACTCCAGGTCGCCCCGTCGACCGGCACGCGGATGTGTGACCGTCTGATCCGCAAGGGCCTGGTCCGCCGGTCCCGCTCCAGCAGCGACCGCCGGGTGGTGCGGCTGCGGCTCACCCCCGCCGGGCTGGCCCTGGTGCAGGAGGTGATCCGTCGGCGGCGCGCGGAGCTGTCTCGGATCGTCGCCGCGACCTCGGCGTACTGGCAGCCGACGGTGACCGAGGCGCTGACCGCGTTCGCCACGGCGGCGGGTGAGCTGCCCGAGCAGGAGTGGTGGCTGGGCTTCGCCGCGGTGGACAGCCCGGCGGAGGCCGAGGCCTGACCGCGCCGCCTACCGGTTATGCGTCAGGGCCTGGCCGAGATGCTGGCACAGTGCAATGATGGCTGTATGCAAGCGACGGTGTGACGGCACCGACGAGCGTCACGACCAGTGACGGGAGGCACGCCATGGACCGCGACGGACGCCACGAGGTCGCCCGGATCGACGACACGGTCACCCCGGACACCCTGCACGAACGGGCCGAGCGGGTCGCCGTGCCGGACTTCGACTACCTCACCCAGTTCATCGAGGCGGTCGCGGACGGGCTCACCCCGCACCCTTCCAGCCCGACCAGGCGAGGTTGACCCAGCCGCCACCCCGGCCGGTGGGCATCGGCCAGGGCGGCCGGGCGGAGTGAGCTGCGCTCAGGCGGCGTAGCGGGCGGCGAGGTCGACGACCCGGCGGGCGGCGGCCACCATCGCCCGGTCGGCGAACCGCCCGTCGGGCAGCACCACGGTGCCGGAGTCGCGGGTCTGCGCCTCGGCGACGGCGGCGAGCAGTTCCCGGGCCCGGGCCACCTCGCGCTCGGCCGGGCGGAACGCCGCGGCGATGACCCGGAGCTGTCGTGGGTGGATGGCCGTCCTTCCGAGGAAGCCGAGCCGCCGGCCGGCGGCGCAGGAGGCAGCCAGCCCGTCGAGGTCGGCGACGTTCGCATACACCGACATGGCCGGCGGCGGCAACGCGGCGGCGCGGGCCGCGACGACGATCCGGCCGCGGGCCCAGAGCAGGCCGTCGTCGTCGCCGACGCCCAGGTCGGAGCGGAGGTCGGCCTCGCCGAGGCCGAGCGAGGCCACCGCCGGGTGGGCGGCGGCGATCCGGTACGCGGACTCCAGCCCCACGGCGGACTCGATCAGCGGGTGCAGCGGGGTGTCGACCCGGGCGGCGACGGCGGCGACGGCCGCCGGGGACTCCACCTTGGGCAGGCGCAGGCCGGCCAGCCCCGATCTACCGGCGACGGCGGCCAGGTCGGCGTCGACGTCCGGGCCGGTCAGCTCGTTGACCCGCACCTGGACCGGCACCGGCGACGGTTCGGCGAGGAACTCGGCGACGGCGTCCCGGGCGTACGCCTTGCGGCCGGCGACGACGGCGTCCTCCAGGTCGAGGATGACCGCGTCGGCGCCGGAGGCGACCGCCTTGGCGAACCGGTCCGGCCGGTCGCCGGGCACGTAGAGCCAGGTCAGCAGCATCAGATCACGCCCCGCTCGCGCAGCGCGGCCAGGTCCGCGTCGGTCAGGCCGAGCGCCCGGAACACCTCGTCGGTGTCCTGGCCGTGCCGCCGGCCGGCGTGCCGGATCTCGCCGGGCGTGGCCGACATCCGGAATGGGACGTTCTGCATGCGGACCTCGCCGAGGTCCTCGTCGGGGACGGCGACCACGGTGCCGAGCGCCGCGTACTGCGGGTCGGCGAGGATGTCCCGGACATCGTAGACGGGCGCGACGGCCGCCTGGGCCGCCTCGAACGCGGCCACCACCTCGTCCCGGTCCCGTTGTGCCACCCAGCCGGCGACGACGGCGTCGAGTTCGTCGGCGTGCGCGGCCCGGCCGCTGCCGGTGGCGAACCAGGGCTCGTCGACCAGCTCGGGGTGGCCGACGAGGCGGATGACCCGCTCGGCGATGCTCTGCGCGCTGGTGGAGACGGCCACCCAGCGGCCGTCCGCGCACCGGTAGGTGTTGCGCGGGGCGTTGTTGTTGGACCGGTTGCCGAGCCGGGGCTGCACGTAGCCGAGTTGGTCGTACCAGGTGATCTGCGGGCCGAGCATCGCCATGATCGGTTCGATGATGGCCAGGTCGACCACCTGGCCCCGGCCGGTCAGGTCGCGGCCACGCAGGGCCAGCATGACCGCGTACGCGGCGGCGAGCGCGGTGACCGAATCGGCCAGGCCGAACGGCGGCAGGGTGGGCGGCCCGTCGGGTTCCCCGGTGGCGGCGGCGAAGCCGCTCATCGCCTCGGCGAGCGTGCCGAACCCGGGCCGGGGTGCGTAGGGGCCGACCTGGCCGAAGCCGCTGATCCGGGCGATCACCAGGCGTGGGTTGACCGCGTGCAGGGCGTCCGGGCCGAGGCCCCAGCGTTCCAGGGTGCCGGGGCGGAAGTTCTCCACCAGCACGTCGGCGTCGGCGAGCAGCCGGCGCAGCAATTCGGCGCCCTGCGGGTCGGACAGGTTGAGCGTGACGGTGCGCTTGTTGCGGCCGAGCACCTTCCACCAGAGGCCGACGCCGTCCTTGGCCGGGCCGTGCCCGCGGGACGGGTCGGGCTTGGCCGGGTGCTCGACCTTGACCACGTCGGCGCCGAAGTCGCCGAGGAAGGCGGCGGCGAGCGGGCCGGCGAAGAGGGTGGCCAGGTCGACCACCTTGACGCCGTGCAGCGGGGCGGGCGCGGTCATGGCGTTCCCTTCGCCGGGTCGACGGCGGCGAGGAACACGTCGCCGTTGCCGAGGGCGGCGCCACCGGTGGGCGTGCCGGCGGTGCGGCCGCTGACCAGCAGCCGGCCGTCGGGGGCGAGGGTGGCGTAGACGTTCTCCTCGCCGAACGGGTCGGCCGCGTCGTCGCGGGCGGTGCCGTACTGCGCGACGGCGAGCTGCCGGCCGCGGGCGTCGAGGCGCAGGGTGAGCACGTCCGCCCCGCCGGCCGGCACGCCGAGCGTGCTGCCGGTGAAGCCGACCACCGCGAGCGAGCCGTCGGCCAGGGCCAGGACGTCGGTGCCGGCGTCCGCGCCGCGCCCGCCGGTGACGGTCCGCCAGCGCTCTGCGCCCTTGCTGGTGTACGCGACGGTCAGCACGTCGCCGGCGGTGGCGCCGGTGGCCACGACCTGCCCGGCGCCGGTGACGGTGACGCCGCCGAGCAGGTCGTCCCCGTCGCCGCCGGCGACGGTGAGCCAGTCGCGGGTGCCGTCGGGGGTGAACCGGGCGAGCCAGCCGTCGGCGCCGCCGAGCGGGGTGGTGCCGGGCAGGGCGGCGGAGGTGCCGCCGGCGACGTAGACGCCGTCGGGGCCGACGGCGACGGCGTACGCCTTGTCCTCGCCGGGTCCGCCGAACTGGCGGGTCCAGGCGAGCGTGCCGTCCGGGGCGATCCGGGCGAGCAGGGCGTCCTTGTCGCCGGCGTTGGTGCCGCCGAACGCGCCGCTGGTGTAGCCGGCGACGTACGCGCCACCGTCCGGTGCGGCGGCGAGGGCGTAGAAGCGGTCGGCCTTGGCCGGGTCACCGGCCTGGGTGAGCCAGGCGCGCTGCCCGGTGGCGGTCAGTTTCGCCACGAACCCGTCGTCCGCCGGGCTGCCCGGGTGCCGGCCGTCGAGGTCGCCGCGGGTGTAGCCGGCGGTGAGGACGCTGCCGTCGGGCAGCGGCACGGTCCCGTAGAGCCGGTCGTTGGCGGCGGTGCCGAACTGGGCGGTCCAGCGGGCGGTGGTGCGGTCCGCGGCGACCCGGGTGACCACGGCGTCGAGGCCGCCGGCGTACGGCTGGCCGGCGACACTGCCGGACGCCGCGTAGCCGAGGGTGACGTCGCCGTCGGGGTGGGCGGCGACCCCGCCGGCCCAGTCCGCGCCGGGGGTGCCGTGCAGCGGGGCGGGCAGCCCGGCGGGCGGGGTGACGCTGAGGGTGGCGGCGAGCTGGGTGAGACCGGCGACGAAGGCGGGGCGCCAGACGTCCCAGTCGTGCCCGCCGTCGAGGACGCGGAACTCGGCGGCGATGCCGTCGGTGCGCCGGACGGTGTTGTAGAGGGTGGCGGCCTCGTAGTCGAGGTCGTGGACGGCGTCGGCCGGGTCCGGGTTGGGCCATTCGTCGTCGCCGACGGCGATGAACATCCGGACCGGGGATTCCGGGTCGACGCCGGGGAGCAGGGCCGGGTAGTTCAGCCGCCGGTAGACGTCGTCGGAGAAGAGCTGGTCGCCGGCGCCGAAGGCGCCGAACTCGCGGGCCGAGGAGTCGGCCGGCGGCAGCGGCTGGTAGACGGCGGGGCTGAGCACCAGCGCGTTGGCGAAGAGGTCCTGGTGGGCGAGGGCGTAGCGCAGCGCGCCCGCGCCGCCCATCGAGTAGCCGCCGATGAGCCGGGCGTTCCGGTGCGCGGCGGTGCGGTAGGTGGCGTCGACGTGGGTGACGAGGTCGCGGGTGAGCGCGGTTTCCACGGGGCGGCCCGGGTTGTCGGCGCCGGTGTACGCGGAGTCGACGTACCAGCTGCCGCGGCTGCTCCACGGGGCGTCGGGCAGCACGGCGATCATCGGTGGCACCTGCCGGTCGGCGATCAGCCGGTCGAGGTTCGACTTGATGCGGGTCCACGCCTGCATGGTGTCGCCGCGCCCGTGCAGCAGGTACAGCACCGGGTAGCGGGTGGCGGCCTGCGCGGGGTCGCGGTAGCCGTATGGGAGGTAGACGGTGTAGTCGATGCTGTCGCCGAGGGCCGGCGAGGGCGCGGTGGCGGTGCTGAGGGTGCCGGCGGGATCCTTGGCGGCGACGGCGGTCTCCGGCGCCAGGCCGGTGAGCCCGACGGCGGCCAGCAGGGCGACGAGGATGGCGCCGGTGCGCCACGTTCTGCTCATCGGGGGGCTCCTTCGGCGGGCAGGTCGGCGGCGCAGCGGAAGCCGATCGAGTCGGAGCGGGTGAGGCCGGCGCCGGTGAGCAGCAGCTTCACCGACACCTCGGGCGGTTGGGGGCCGCCGTCGAGATACCAGTCGGAGCCTTCCGCGCGGTACGCGCAGCCGCCCTTGAGGATGACGAACCGGGTACGCCCGTCGGAGTGTTCACTTTCGGTCAGGTTCCAGACCAGGGGTGCTCGGCGCGCGAGCAGTCCCGCCTCGGCGGCGGCCTGCCATTCGTCCTCGGTGGGCAGCCGCAGGCCGGCCCAGTCGGCGTACGCGCGGGCGTCGGCGAGGTCGACGCCGGTGACCGGGGCGTCGGCGGGTCCCTGCCCGGCGGTGAACCGTTCCGGCCGGACCGGCCGGTAGCCGGTGGCGGCGAGGAAGCGGGCGTACTGGCCGTGGGTGACCTCGTGGGTGTCGATGGCGAAGCGGCCGAGCCGGACCGGGCGGCGCAGGGTGCCGGTGTGGTGCAGTCGGGGCGGCAGGGGCTTCCACTCGTCGACGTAGGGGGCTTCGCCGTACAGGCCGGTCTCCCGGACGCGGTGGCGGACGGTCAGCTCGTGGTGGCCGCCGTCGACGCAGGCCATGCCGCCGGGCAGGGCCGCGAGGGGCGACCACGGGGTGCGGGTACGCACGGCGGCGCGGGCCGGGAAGGACGGGTCACCGGTCGGCGGCTCGTGCCGGTCGACGGGGGTGTCGGTGGTGACCACCGCGGCGATCGCCCCGGCGGGCAGCGGCCCGCCGACGGCGACCCGCCCGTCCTCGAGTGCGGTGACGGTCAGCTCGGCGCCGGTGACCAGGTCGACGAAGCGGCCGGGCCGGGGCTCGGTGAGCAGCCAGGGGCCGTCGTGGTCGGCGCCCCGGTTGACCACCGTCCACAGGGGCTGGCCGTCGTGGGTCCAGCGGGACGCGTACACCTGGCCGGTGCCCGGGTGATCGGCGAGCGGGACCCAGTCCTCGGCGCGCAGCCACGCCGCGTGGCTGGCCTGCACCCGCCGCATGGCGCGCAGCACGGCCTTGTCCCGGTCGTTCCAGCCGACCCAGACGCCGAAGACGCTCTCCCAGACCAGCACGCCGCAGCCGTTGAGCCAGGCGGAGTGCAGCTCGTCGAGGTGGCTGCGGTGCCAGCGACGGGTGTGGTGCAGGATGTGCCGCCGCTCGAACCACTTTGCCCGCAGCACGCCGGGCACGTCGGAGTCGGCGAACCATTGCGCCCAGGACATGGCGTGGTCGGCGATCCGGGCCAGCGGCACCCGGCTCTCACCCTCCAGGACCAGGCCGGGGCGGACCGCGTCAAGGGTCTTGCGCAGCTCGCCGGCGCCCTCCTTGAGGGTGTCCAGGAAGACCCCGTCGACGCCGAGGGCGGCGGCCAGCGCGGCGACCTCCTCGGCGTCGGTGCCGGGCCGCCGCCTGGTGCCGGTGTCCCAGGGGTTGTAGTCGACGAACATCCGGACGCCGTGGGCCTGGAACTGGCGAACCACGTCGGGCAGTTCGGGGACGTCCCGGTACCAGTCGAACTGGTTGCGCGCGTCCAGCCCGATCACCGGGTACGCGTGCCAGAGGACCACTCCGTCGAAGCCGCCGAAGTCGCGCCGCGCCGCGTCGAGAAACGCGTCCACGGTGAACTCGCCCCGGTCGTGGTCGTAGAGGGTCTCGTCCCACAGCCAGGCGAGGCAGACGGTGAAGCAGTCGCCGGTGATGCCGTCGTAGTGCTCGCCGGTGTAGGCGAGCCGGGCCCGGGCGTCGGCCCGCCAGCGGGTGAGCTGGTCGCGCCAGGCGGGCCAGTCGGCGGGGTGGCCCGGGGCGGCGAAGATCTTCGCCTCGTCGAGGGTGGCCAGGTCGGCGTGCGCCCCGAGCGGCACCTCGGTGGGCCGGTCGATGGGGCGCGGGACGTACGGGTTGAAGCTCACGCCGCCGCCTCCCTGCGGTCGGCGCCGGCGCGAGGCTCCACCGCACTGAGTTTGCTGGTTCGCTCGCTACGCTCGTTCACTCTTCCGCTCCGTAGGTCGCGGCGTGCAGGGTGTCGATGGCGGCCCGGTCGGGCAGCGCGGTGGACGCGCCGGGGCGTTGGGCGCAGGCCGCCCCGGCGGCGCAGGCCCAGCGCAGGACGGCCGGCGCGGTGGCGGCGGTGAGTGCGCCGCCGCATTCGGCGAGGGCGACCGCGAGGGCACCGGTGAACGCGTCGCCGGCCGCGGTGGTGTCGACCGCCTCGATCGCCGGCGCGGGCACCTGCAGGCGGGTACCGTGCCGGTCGGCGTAGGCGGCACCCCGGGCGCCGAGGGTCAGCACCACCCGGGGTACCAGGGCCACCAGCGCGTCGAGCAGGGCGGCGGGCTCGTCGATGAACATCCCGGCGACGACGGCCGCCTCGTGTTCGTTCACCACCAGCACGTCGACGAGGTCGAGCAGCTCCTCGGGGAGCGGGCGGGCCGGGGCGGCGTTGAGCACCACGGTGGTGGCGTCGGCGCGGGCCCGGTCGGCGGCCTGGGTGACGGCCGCCAGCGGCACCTCGAGCTGGAGCAGCAGCACGTCGGCCGCGCCCACCGCCGCCCGGTCGGCGGGGTGCAGGTCGGTCAGGGTGGCGTTGGCGCCGGGCGCGACGACGATGCAGTTCTCCGCGGCGTGGTCGACGGCGATCAGCGCGACGCCCGAGGGCCCGTCGACGGTGCGCAGGCCGCGCACGTCCACGCCCGCGGCGGTCAGGTTGTCCCGCAGCTGCGCCCCGAAGTCGTCGGCGCCGACCGCGCCGACGAAGGCGCAGTCCGCGCCGGCCCGGGCGGCGGCGACCGCCTGGTTGGCGCCCTTGCCGCCGGGCACGGTGCGGAAGCCGTCACCGAGCACCGTTTCACCGGGCCTGGGCAACTGCGGTGCGGTCACCACCAGATCCAGGTTGGCGCTGCCCACCACGACCACCCGCGGGCTCACGCCGCCGCTCCGCTTCGCTCCGCGGCGGCGCGAGGCGCCCCGCTACTGAGCCTGATGGTTCGCTCGCTCCGCTCGCTCACGGCGCACTCCGGTGGGCCAGGGCGAGCGTCCGGCCGGCCAGCTCGTCGAAGCGGACGCCGTCGAAGCCGGCGATGCTGCTGGCCAGGCGGTTGCGCAGCGGGTCGACCCAGCGCCCGGGCAGGGCGGACGCGCCGGTGAGCGCCCCGGTGACCGCCCCGACGGTGGCGCCGGTGGAGTCGGTGTCCCAGCCGCCGGAGACCACGGCGCAGATGGACCGTTCCAGGTCGCCGCGCCCGTACGCGAGGGCCGCGGCGACCAGGGCGGCGTTGTTGCGGACGTGCACCCAGTGCAGGTGCCCGTGCCGGGCGTAGAGGGTGTCCACAATGTGCTCCCAGTCGTCGGTGCCCGCGCCGAGGGCGCGTGCCTCCCGGATCGCGGCGGTGAACCGGCTGTCCGGGGGCAGCACGGACTCGCCCGCGTCCAGCACCTCGTCGACGCTGGTGGCGACCGGTGCCGCCGCGGCGAGGGCGGCCACCCAGATCGCCCCGTACGCGCCGGCCCGGACGTGGCTGACGGCGGCGTCCCGCCAGGCCGCCTCGGCGGCGCGGTCGGGGCGGCCGGGGTTGGTCCAGCCGTACACGTCGGTGCGGATCTGGGCGCCGATCCACTCCCGGAACGGGTTGTGCCGGCGGGCGGTCCGCGGCGGGGTGAGGCCGAGCAGCAGGTTGCGGTAGGCGACCCGTTCGGCGGTGAAGACCCGCCCGGCGGGCAGCCAGTCCAGCCAGGCCTGCGCCACGTCGGCGCTGGTGAAGTCCGGCCCGTACGTCTCCAGGATGCGCAGCGCGAGCAGCGCGAAGTTGAGGTCGTCGTCCTCGGGCATGCCGGCGATGTTCTCGGCCAGGCTGGTGGGGGCGCTGCGCCGGTTCCACGGCCAGCGGGCGGCGACGTCGGCTGGCAGCCCCTGCGCGGTGAACCACCCGCGCAGGGGCCACCGGCCGGTGGCGGAGAGGATCTCCCGGATCCCGTGACGGGGGATCTTCTCCACCGGCTTGCCGAGCAGGCAGCCGGCGGCCCTGCCGAGCCAGGCGCCGTGCAGCCGGTCCCGCTCGACCGTGGTTGGCAGGTGCCAGGCGCTCGGCCAGGTCGCGCGGACCGCGTCGAGGTCGTCGGGCTCGTGCGCGGTGTCCGGTCCGGGCCGCGCGTCGGCGGCGTCGAGCAGGTCGACGGCGAGGGCGCGCAGCCGCGGCGACGCCGGCACGGGCGAGGCGCCGCTGACCGGGGCGGTGACGTCACCACCTGCCGCCGCCCACCGGTCGGCGAGGTCGGTGACGTCGCGGCCCTCGTCGCGGCTCGCGGCCAGCTCGTGCGGCAGCAGGTCCTCCGGCTGCACCCAGGTCAGCCGGAGCCCGTCGCTCATGCCAGACCGCCGAAGCGTTCGGCGCGGCGGGCGAACCGCTCCCGGTCGCGGTCGAAGACCTCGGTGGCCACCTGGGCGAGGACCCGGGCGGGCTCGACCAGGTCGGTGCGGGACGCGGAGGCGACCGCCTGCGACCACTCGGCCGGCACGGCCGCGGCGCCGCCGAGGGCCCCGGCGATCGCACCGGCCATGGTGGCGGTGGAGTCGGCGTCGCGGCCGTAGTTGACCGCACCCAGCACCGCCGCCCGGTAGTCGCCGCCGGCCACCACCAGCATGCCCAGCGCCACCGGCAGTTCCTCGATGGCGTGCAGCCGGCTGGGCCGGCGGGCGCCCAGGCCCGGGTTGCGGTACTCCTCCCCCACCGTGTCGTAGGGCGCGACGGCGGCGCGCAGCGCGGGGATGGCCGCCTTCCAGTCGTCGTACCCGCGGGCCTCCTTGACCACCGCGTCGACGGCGGCGCGGGTGCCGTCGCGGGCCAGGTCGAGGGCCGCGGCGATCACGTCGTCGACGCCCGCGCTGGGTGCCGCGGCGGCGGCGACCGCGGCGGCGAAGACCGCCGCGGCCTCCCGCCCGTAGCTGTGCTGGTGTGCCCCGGTGAGCTCCACCGCCTCGGCGTACGCCCCGGCCGGGTCGCCTGCGTTGACGATGCCGACCGGGGCCACGTACATGGCGGCGCCGCAGTTGACGATGTTGCCCACGCCGGCCTCGCGGGGGTCGGCGTGCGCGTGGTGCAGGCGGGTGACCAGCCACCGTTCGGCCGCGGCCAGCCGGTGGAAGGTCACCCCCTCCCGCTCCAGGTCCGGGAGGTACACCACCCGCTCGATCAGGTCGGGGACGAGCAGTTCCGCCACGTCGTACGCGTCGAGGTGGTCCCGTTTGGCCGCGTACGCGCGGACCAGGGCGTGGGTCATCAGTGTGTCGTCGGTGATGTGCCCGTCGCCCTTGTGGTACGGCGCGAGTGGCCGCGCGGTGGCCCAGTCGGCGTGGTACGGGGGCACGATCCCCTCGACCCAGCCGCCGAAGCGGGCGCGGATCTGCTCCGGCAGGGCTGTCTCGGTGGCCCCGCCGAGGGCGTCGCCCACCGCGGCGCCGACGAGGCAGCCGACCGACTTGTCGAGCAAGAGTGACATGGTTACCTCAGCACCTGCTTGCCCCCGTCGACCAGCTGCGTGCCGAGCTGGTCCAGGGTGATCTTGTTGGCGAAGTACTGCTGCAGCGCCGGGGTGGCGTACTTGGTCTTCCACTCCGGGTAGCCGTCGACCTTCTGGAACGGCGCGACGGTCAGGTCGGCGGCGCTGTCCGCGGCGACGTCCCAGCCCTGCTTGCCGCCGGTGGCCTTGACCAGCTCCTGGTTGGCCTGCTTGCCGGTGGGCACCAGCCAGTCGCCCTTGGCGAGGGTGGCCATGTTGGTGGGGTTGAGGAACCACTCCAGGAACTGCGCGGCCTGCTTCTTGTGCTTGCTGTCCTCGGAGATGGACAGCGTCTGCGGGTTGGCGGCCTGCTTGCTGGACAGCCCCTTGATCGGCGGGAGGGTCACCCACTCGAAGCCGGCGGGGGCCTGCTCGACCATCTGCTGGCGCAGCGAGACCGAGCCGGGGAGCATGGCGTACTTGCCGCCGAAGAAGCCGGGCAGGGTGTCCGCGCCGCTCATGCCGAGCGCCTCTGGGGAGGCGGACTTGGCGGTGTAGAGCATGTCGTGGATCCGCTTGGGCACCTCCTTCTCCGGGTCGCCGACCTTGACCTCGGTCTTGCCGCCGTCGGTGTAGAAGAACTTGCCGTCGTAGTTCAACGCCAGGTTCATCACCCGGTTGGTCGGCGACTTCAGCGCCCAGGCCACGCCGTACTGGCCGGGCTTGGTGAGCTTCTGCGCGTTGGCCTGGAACTCGTCCCAGGTCCAGCCGCCGTCGGCCGGCGGGACGGTGACGCCGGCGGCGTCGAGCAGCTTCTTGTTGGCGATGACGACCTGCGACTCCAGCAGGAACGGCACTCCGGTGACCTTGCCGTCGAACGTGACGGTGTCCCAGACGCCCTGGTCGATCTGGCCCTTGAAGTCGTCGCTGAGCAGCTTCGAGACGTCGGTCAGGTAGCCCTGCTTGGTGAACTCGCCGATGGCGGAGGCCTCGTAGTGCACGATGTCGGCGGCGTCGCCGCCCTCGAACGAGGTGACCAACTGGTCGTGGATCGAGTTCCAGTCGCCCTGGACGTACTCGACCTGGATGTCCGCGTGTTCGCTGTTCCACTTGGCGACCAGGTCCTTGTTGGCCTGCAGCGACTCCTTCTGCCAGGCCAGGCTGAGGAAGCGCAGCTTGACCGGGCCGGACGACGCCTTGTCCTCGCCGCCGCCGTCACCGCAGGCGGTGAGGGCGCCGAGGCCGACGACCGCGACCGCGGTGGCCGCGGCGAGCCGACGGAATCTGCTTCGGAGCATGGGGGGGTTCCTCCTTGGTGGTGGGTGGGGGGATGGGGTTCAGCCCTTGACCGCGCCGGCGAGCGACCCGGACGAGAGCCGGCGTTGCATGAACGCGAAGAAGATCAGGCTGGGCAGGGTGGCGAGCAGGGATCCGGCCGCGAGGGGCCCAAGCCGGGCGGTGCCCTCGATGCCGACGAACCGGGCCAGGGCGACCGGCAGGGTCGCCAGCTCGGGCGTCTTGACCAGCACCAGGGCGAAGAAGAACTCGTTCCAGGCGGAGATGAAGGAGAACAGCGCGGTCGCCACGATGCCCGGCGCGAGCAGCGGGAAGACCACCCGGCGCAGCACCTGGAGCCGGCTGGCGCCGTCGACGGCGGCCGCTTCCTCCAGGTCGCGGGGGATGTTGCGGACGAAGCCCTGCAGCATCCACAGGGCGAACGGCAGCGCCCAGACCACGTAGATCAGCACCAGCCCGGCGTGCGTGTTGGCCAGCCCGACCTGCCGCAGGATCAGGAAGATCGGGATGATCAGCAGGACGAATGGGAAGAGCTGCGACAGCAGCACCCAGCCGAGCGCGACGGTGCCGAGCCTCGTGCGGAACCGGGCGAGGGCGTACGAGGCGGGCAGCGCGACCAGCACGGTGAGCAGGGCCGAGGCGAGCGATACCTGGAGGCTGTTCAGCGCGGCCCGGCCGAGTTGCTGCTCGGTGAAGGCCTGCACGAAGTTCTGCACGGTCGGGTTGCTGGGGATCAGCGTGGGGTGCAGCTGGACCAGTTCCCGGGGCGGCTTGAACGCGGTGGAGAGCAGCCAGACCAGCGGGAACCCGAGGAAGATCAGGTAGCCGGTCAGCGCGAGATATTGCAGCGTGCGCCCGGTGCGGCTCGGCTTTCCGAACATGTCAGTTCGCCTCCCTCAACCGGCGACGCAGATAGACGGCGAGCAGCGCGACGATGATCACGACCATGACGTTGCCGAGGGCGGCGGCGTATCCGTAGTTGCCGTAGCGGAACGCCTCCTCGTAGGCGAAGAGCATCGGCAGCATCGTCTTGCCGCCCGGCCCGCCCGCGGTGAGCACGTAGACCAGGCCGAACGAGTTGAAGTTCCAGATGAAGTCCAGCGAGGTGATCGCCACGATCACCGGCGCGATGGCGGGCAGGGTGACGTTGCGGAAGCGGTGCCAGGTGCTGGCGCCGTCGACCGCGGCCGCCTCGTGCAGCTCGCGCGGCACACCCTGCAACCCCGCCAGGAGTACGACGGTGGTCTGCGGCATGCCGGCCCAGACCCCCACCAGGATCACCGCGGGTAGCGCGGTGCTGAAGTCGCCGAGCCAGTTGGTGCGCAGCCCGTCGGCGCCGATGCGGTGGAAGAACTCGTTCAGCAGGCCGGCGTCCGGGTGGTAGACGAGCTTCCACAGGATGCCGACCACCACCGGCGGCATCGCCCACGGCACCACGGACAGCACCCGGGCCACGCCGCGGAAGCGCAGCTGCTGGTTGAGCAGCAGGGCCAGGCCGAGGGCGAGCAGGAACTGCAGCACGGTCACGCCGACCGCCCAGAGCAGGCCGATCTTGAAGGAGTTCCAGAACAGCTCGTCGCCGAGCAGGTCGCGGTAGTTGGCCAGCCCGGTGAAGCTGATCTCGACGTGGCGTCCGGCGCGGGCGTCGGTGAAGCCGAGGTAGATGCCGCGCAGCAGCGGGAACACCGACAGCACCACGATAGGCAGCAGCGACGGGAGCAGCAGCAGGTAGATGCCCATCCGGTCGGACCGGGACCGGGCCACCCGCGGCCCGTCGGCGGGGGCGACGTCGGGCCGTTCGGCCAGGGTGGTCATGCCGTCACCTCCGGGGTACGCGGTGCGGGCAGAGTTACGTCGGTCGCGGGCCCGGTGGCGCTGGAGGCGCGGACGGCGAGGCTGGGCGCGACCTGTTCCCGCCGCGGCGGCAGGGCCGGGTCGGCAATGCGTTGCAGCAGCAGCTCGGCGGCGCGCCGACCACGTTCGGCGGAGCCGAGGGAGACGCTGGACAGCTGCGGGAACATCATCCGGGCCAGCTCGGTGTCGTCCATGCCGACCAGCGCGACGTCCTGCGGGACGCGGTGGCCGGCGGCCAGCAGGGCGTGCAGCGCGCCGACGGCGATCAGGTCGTTGGCGCAGACCAGCGCGTCGGGGCGGGCCCGAGCGAGCAGCCGTTCGGTGGCGGCGCGGCCGGCGGCGTACCGGAAGTCGCCGACCTCGACGAGGCGCTCGTCGAGGTCGATGCCGTGGGCGGCCAGGGCGGCCCGGAAGCCGGCGTCGCGGGCGGCGCCGGGGACGGTGTCGAGCGGGCCGTTGACGAACCCGATCCGCCGCCGCCCGGCCGCGACCAGGTGGTCGACCGCCAGCCCCACGCCGGTACGCGAGTCGGTGCGCACGTTGTCCACCGGCGCGTCGGCGCCGAGCTGGCCGACCACGACCACCGGTACGGGGCTGTCGACCAGCGCGGCGAGGTGGTCGTCGGTGACCCGGATCGGCGAGACGATCATCCCGTCGACGTAGCGGTGGGCGAGCCGGCGCAGCAGCGCGGTCTCGTTGGCGATCTGCCCGCCGGTGGCGTGCACCAGCAGTTGCCGGCCGGAGGCGGCGACCACCGACTCGATGGCCCGCATCATCTCGACGTAGACGGGGTTGCCGATGTCCTCGACGGCGAGCGCGACCAGGCCGGTGCGCTGCGACTGAAGCGAGCGGCCGATGGCGTTGGGCACGTAGCCGACCTCGGCCGCCGCCTCGCGCACCTTGCGGACGGTCTCCGGGCTGCCGCCGACGCCGTTGAGCACGCGGGAGGCGGACGCGATGGAGACACCGGCGCGGGCGGCGACGGTGTGGACGGTGGGCCGGCCGTCGGCCGACTCCTGTAAACGTTTACGACCCACGCCCCGCACCTCCACCTGTCTGCTGTAAACGTTTCCGGGAGTCTGCGCCGAGCCGGCGATCAGGTCAAGGGCTCGTTACGAAAACGTTTCCAACCGGGGCCGACCGGCCCGTGGCCCGGCACGGCGATCGCCCCCGGCCACGGCGCTGCTCCTGCTCACCGCCGGCTGCGGGCGACCGGCAACCGCCCGGGCGACCCATGCGACATCGCCCCGCCCGAGTTGACCATTCTGGGCCACATTCGACCCTCCATCCGGGACACAGATCGATTCTCGCCCCCGCCACCCCCTAGCGCTGCGCGCATTCGTGGCAATATCCTCCGTCTCACGCGCGGCTCTTGAAGTTCCTTTTCATGCCCTGGTCCTTGCCCGGCCGCGGAGGAGACGACATGCACTTCAACCACCCTGAGCTGGACCGCCGCACCCTGCTGCGGGCCGGATTCGGCGCCGCCGCGGTCGCGGTCGTCGGGAGCGAGCTCGCCTTCCCGGCCGCCGCGCAGGCCGCGCCCGGCGCGAACCTCGACTGGATCATCAGCTGCGACGAGTGGGGCGCACGCCCCCCGGCGGACCCGCTGTCGATCAGCGCCATCGCCACCAACAAGATCATCGTGCACCACATGGCGTTCCCGAACAGCACGGACTACTCCGAGGAGCACGCCAAGCAGCTGGCCCGCGACTGCCAGGACCTGCACATGGACGGCAACGGGTGGTCGGACACCGGGCAGCACTTCACGGTCAGCCGGGGCGGGCACGTCCTGGAGGGCCGGCACGGCAGCCTGGAGCGGCTCCAGGCCGGCGACCGGCAGATGATCTCGGCGCACTGCCCCGGCGAGAACGGCCGGGCCATCGGCATCGAGAACGAGGGCACGTACGTCACCGACACGCCGCCGCGGGAACTGCTCGACTCGCTGGTCAAGCTCTGCACCACCATCTGCCAGCAGTACGGCCTGCACGCGCACGACATCTTCGGCCACTGGGACTTCCGGGCCACGCTGTGCCCCGGCGCGATGTTCTACCGGGAGTTCCCCACCCTGCGCCGCCGGGTCTTCGCCGAGCTCGGCACCAACCTTGCCGACGTGCCGGCCCGCCGGTGGCCGGACATCTGGCGGTTCGTCGGCGGCCCGGTGGTCCGCGTCGCCCAGTACCTGCTCACCTTCCGCGGCTACACCGTCCCGGTCAACGGCGTCTTCAACGCAGCCACCGTCGCCGCCGTGCAGGACTGGCAGGCCCGCAACGGCATCCCGGTCGACATCGACGCCACCCTCACCGCGCCGACCTGGGAGACCCTGGCGCCCGAGCTGGACAAGGACGCGACCGGAATCCCGGTCACCGCGGTGCAGTTCATGCTCAACTCCAAGGGCTACGCCGACGTGGCGATCACCGGCGAGTACGACTACGTGACCAAGAAGGCCCTCAAGGACCTGCAGCACCTGCACGGTCTGGACCCGAACGGCAAGGTCAGCACCACCACCTGGTGTGCGCTGGTGGGGGGTGTGGTGCGGCAGTCCTTCCAGCAGGACTGACGTACCGGCGGGGAGAGCGGTGGGGGTGGCAACGGTGCCACCCCCACCGCGTCCGTTTCGGTACGACTCGCCCAGCACACGTCATTGTCCCTGCCGCACCCGGCTGCGACGATGACCCTCGTCAAGGACGAAGGAGGGTCGCACAATGGCGTCTCGGCTCAACCCGTACCTCAGCTTCCGCGACAACGCGCGGCAGGCCATGGAGTTCTATCAGAACGTGTTCGGCGGCAACCTGACGCTGAGCACCTTCGGCGAGGCCGGCAACCCGGATCCGGCGGTGGCCAACCAGGTCATGCACGCCATGCTGGAGACCGACCGGGGGTTCACCCTGATGGCCTCCGACACCCCGCCGGAGATGGAATACAGCCCCGGCAACAACATCTCGATCAGCGTGAGCGGCGACGACGCCGACGAGCTGCGCGGCTACTGGAAGCAGCTCGCCGAAGGCGGCACGGTCTCGGTGCCGCTGGAGAAGCAGATGTGGGGCGACGAGTTCGGCATGTGCGTGGACCGGTTCGGCATCGGCTGGATGGTCAACATCGCCCAGCGGCAGGCCTGACCCGGGCAACGGCCGCGACGCGCGGGCCGGCGCGCCTGAGGAACCTCGGGCGCTGAGGTCCGGCAGGAGCGGCCGGTCGTGCGCCCCGGCAGGACGGCCCGAATACGATCATCAGGTGGCCGGCGTCGACGACATCCCCCGCGACCGGGCGGGACGATGACCGGCGCGGCGACAGGTGGCGGCACGGTGCCGATCGGGCCGACCCTGGTGGTCGCCCTCACCGGGCTCACCCTGGCCGGTGCCGTGGTGCTGCGGCTGTCCGGGCTCGGCCGGGCGCGGGCCGTGCTGGGCGCGGCGGGCCGGGCCACCATCCAGCTCGGTGCCGTCTCGCTGATCATCGTCGCGGTGCTGCGGGCATGGTGGAGCACCGCCGCGTTCATCCTGCTCATGTACGTGGTCGCCAGCGTCACCGCGGGACGGCGCATCGGGCCGGCCGTCCCGCGCCGGGTCGCGCCGCTGGCCATCGCGGTCGGGGTGGTGCCGAGTCTCGCCGTACTCCTGGCCAGTCGGGCCCTGCCCGCGACGCCGCTGGTGGTGCTGCCGACGGCCGGCATCCTGATCGGCGGGGCGATGACCGCGGCGAGCCTGGCCGGCCGGCGGACCCTCGACGAGCTGCGCACCCGGCACGGCGAGTACGAGGCGGGGCTGGCCCTGGGGCTGCTCCCCCGCGACGCCGCGCTGGAGATCTGCCGGCCGGCCGCCGGGCAGGCTCTCATCCCGGCGCTGGACCAGACCCGCACGGTCGGGCTGGTCACCCTGCCGGGCGCGTTCGTCGGTGTGCTGCTCGGCGGGGCGGGCCCGCTCCAGGCCGGGGCGACCCAGCTGCTCATCCTGATCACCCTGCTCGCCGTGGAGGCGGTGGCGATCGCCCTCGCCGTGGAGTTGCTCGTCCGCCACCAGGCGCGGATCCAGCCCTGAGCCCGGCGGGCACGTGTACCGGCCGTCCGACCGGGTACAGGCGTGCCCGATGACCAGGGTGCGCAACCTCCGCGTCCGGCCCGACCTGCTCTACGTGGCGAGTGGGTGGAGCACGCTGGTCACCGACGTGCGTTGCCGGGTCACCGGAACCGACCCGCAGGGATTCTTCGCCCGCAACACCCGGGTGCTCAGCGTCGAGCAGGTCACGGTCGACGGCCGGGAGCCGATCCCGTTCAGCGCGGCGAACGTGCTGGGCAGCTCCCAGCTGTCGTACGCCGCGTTGGGTGACGGGGAAGAGCTGCCGTCCCGGGCTGCCTACCTGCTGACCGAACGGTTCGTCGGTGCGGGGCTGCGGACCAGGCTGACCGTGGTCAGCTACGCTCAGCAGCCGCTGCGGCTGGCGCTGGCGATCCGGGTCGAGGCGGACTTCGCCGACAGCGTCGAGGCCGAGACGGGCCGCCGGCTGCAGACCGGCGATGTCGGTACGGACTGGGACGCCGCGGCGCAGGAGCTCCGCCTGACCTACCTGCGCGACGACATCGACCGTGCGGTCGCCGTCGCGGTGCGCGCCGACACCCCCGTTCGGTACGCCGACGGCGCGTTCGCGGTCGAGGTCGAGGTGTCGCCGCGCGGCGCCGCCCGGGTGGACCTGATCGTGGAGCCGATCTTCGACGGCGCGCGCCTGCCCGCGCCCCCGGCCAGCTTCGCCGGTGGCACCGACGCGGCCGCCCGGGCCCGAGGCCTGCTGGTCAGCGAATTCGCCGGGTTGACCAGCAGCAACTTCGACGTCACGGCGGCCTGGCGGAACGCGGTGGAGGAACTGGCCGTGCTGCCGCTCGGCGAACCAGCCGGGCCGACCGCGCCGATGGCCGGGCTGCCCATGTACCAGGAGATCTTCGGCCGGGACACGATGACCGCCTCCTGGCAGGCGCTGCTGGCCGGGCCGACGATGCTGGCCGACAGTCTGCGGCTCAACGCCCAGCACCTCGGGCAGCGATTCGACGACTGGCGGGACGAGGAACCCGGCAAGCCGCTGCACGAGGCCCGCCGGGGCCCGGTCTCGGTGCTCGGCCTGGACCCGTACACCGCCTACTACGGCGACTGGTCCACCGCCCCGGACTTCCTGGTCTTCCTCGGGCAGTACCTGGCCTGGACCGGCGACCTGGACACGGTGCGGGACCTGCTGCCGACCGCCCGGCAAGCCCTGAACTGGATCGAACGGTATGGGGATCCCGACGGCGACGGCTTCCTCGAGTACCACCACCGCTCCCGGGGCGGCCTGAAGAACCAGGGGTGGAAGGACTCGGACACCGCCATCGTCGACGAGGACGGGCAGGTGGTGCCCAACCCGATCGCGACCAGCGAACTGCAGGGCTACTGGTACGCCGCGCTGCGCCACGCCGCCGTGGTGTTCACCGTGGCCGGCCACCCGGCCCGGGGCGCCGCGCTGCTGGCCCGGGCCCGTGCCCTACGGCGGCGCTTCCACGTCGCGTACTGGCTGCCGGACCGGGGCTGCTACGCGATGGCGCTCGGGCCGGACCGGCGGCCGGTGCGGTCGACCAACTCCAACGACGGGCACCTGCTCACCACCGGCATCGTCCCGGCCCGGGCCGCCGCCCGGGTGGTCGACCGGCTGTTCGCGCCCGACATGTTCAGCGGTTGGGGGGTCCGGACGTTGTCGGCGGAGCATCCGGCGTACAACCCGTTCAGCTACCACCGGGGCAGTGTCTGGCCGGTGGAGGCCGGGACCATCGGGCTCGGGCTGGCCCGGTACGGGTGCTGGGAGCACCTGCACCGGTTGGCCGAGGGGATGTTCGCCGCGGCGGCGCTGTTCGAGGAGCACCGCCTGCCCGAGGCGCTCAGCGGCCTGCCCCGAGACGCCGACCATCCGCACCCCGGCGTGTACCCGAACTCCTGCGCTCCGCAGGCGTGGTCGGCCAGCGCGATCGTGGCGCTGGTGCAGGCGCTGCTGGCGCTGCGCCCGGTCGCGCCCCTGCGGACGATCATCGTGGACCCGCACCTGCCCGACTGGCTGCCGGACCTGCGGCTGGAGGGCGTACAGGTGGGGGGCGCCACCGTCGACCTGACCGTGCGCCGCCGGCGCGGCGGACGGACCTCGATCAGCGCGCGCGGGGACCGGCTGGCGGTGATCCGGCGTCCCCCGCGGCAGGCGGTCTCCCGCCGTGGGCGGCGGGCCTGGGCGGTCGAGCGGGTGGGCCGGCACGTGTAGTCCGGCGGTGGCGGGGAAAGCGCCCTCACCTGAACAGACAGGAGGGTTGGCATGGAGAGTCGCGCCAAGGCGATGGGGCACGGGATCCACCCCATCCTGATCGTGTTCCCGCTGGGCCTGCTCGCCACTTCGGTGATCTTCGACATCCTGTACCTGATCACCGACCGGGCGGGTTTCCAGATCTCCGCGGCGTACACGATCGCCGCGGGTGTCATCGGCGGCCTGATCGCCGGGGTGTTCGGCCTGGTCGACTGGCTGTCCATCCCCGCCGGCACCCGCGCGAAGCGGGTCGGCGCGGTCCACGGCCTCGGCAACGTGGTGGTGCTGCTGCTGTTCGCGGCGAGCTGGTTCCTGCGGCTGTCCGCGACGAACTGGGAACCCCCTGCGGCGGCTCTGGGCTGCAGCTTCGTCGGCATCGTGCTGGCCGGCTTCACGGGCTGGCTCGGCGGTGAGCTGGTCGAGCGGCTCGGCGTCGGCGTCAGCGACCAGGCGGGGGTGAACGCGCCGAGTTCGCTGTCGCGCGGCGCCGCCGGCCGGCCCCACACGCGGGGCGCCTGACGGACCGCGGCGACGAGGGGGGTACGCGCATGCGGGCGATCACGCTGGTCGCGGAGGGAGGGAAACCCGCCCTCCGCGACCTGCCCCAGCCCAGCCCCGGCCCCGGTGAGGTGCTCGTGCGGGTCCGGGCGTCCTCGGTCAACGGCTTCGACAAGAAGGCGGCGGCCGGGATGATGAAGGGCGGGCTCGAGTACCGGTACCCGGTCGTGCTCGGCAAGGACTTCGCCGGCGAGGTCGCCGGGCTCGGCGACGGGGTGACCCGCTTCCGCGTCGGCGACCCGGTGTTCGGCGTGGTGATGCGGTCCTACCTGGGCGACGGCTCGTGGGCCGAGCACGTGGCGGTCGGCGAACAGTTCGGCATCACCCGCCTTCCCGCAGGTCTCGACCCGTCGACCGCCGGGGCGCTCGGGCTGGCCGGCGCCACCGCGGTCGACGTGGTGAACGCCGTCGCACCCGGTCAGGGAGACACCGTCCTGGTCGCCGGCGCGACCGGCGGCGTCGGCGCGCTCGCCGTCCAGTACGCCACCGCGGCCGGCGCGCGGGTCGTCGCCACCGCCCGCGCCGGCGCCGCCACGGACTTCGTTCGGAAGCTGGGCGCCGCCGAGGTGGTGGACTACACCGGCGACCTGAGTGCCCAGGTCCGCGCGGTAGCCCCGGACGGGGTGTCCGCGGTGGTACACCTGGCCGGTGACGGCATGGAACTCGCCGGGCTGCTCGCCTTCGAGGGGCGCCTTGCCTCGACCATCGGCTTCGGCCCCGACCAGCATCCGGCCGCCACGTCGATCATGGGCAGCCCGAGCCCCGAGACACTCGACCGGCTCGCCGGCGACCTCGCGGCCGGTCGGCTGCACGTGCCGGTCACCCGTCGCTACGATCTGGCCGAGGTACCCAAAGCACTCGGCGACTTCGCGGGCGCACTGGGCAAGCTCGCGATCACCGTCTCCTGACCGACGCACGACCAACGGCCGGCGGCCGCCCTGGACCGGGGCGGCCGCCGGTCTGTCGCACGTGTCCCTGCCGTCTGACACTGCTCTCGGAGCTGGTGGAACCGCCCGAACGGCGGTGTCCACGATGGTCGTCGCGGCGCTACCGTACGCCCTGGTTACCCGACGCGGATCATCCGCTGGAGAGAGGACCGGGGCATGGACGGCAGAACACGTTTCCGACTGACCCGGCTGGTCACCGCCGCCGCCGTCGTGGCGGCCAGCCTGGGGCTTCTCCCAGCGCCGGCGCAGGCGGAGGCCGGGCCCAAGGTGACGGTGCTGACCCGCAACCTCTATCTCGGCGGCGACCTCACTCCGTCGATGACCGCGCCGACCCTGCCGGCGTTCCTGGCCGCCAACGCGGCCCTGCTCAGCCACGTCGACCGGATGGACTTCCCCGCCCGGGCGCGGCTGGTCGCCGCGGAGATCCGCGAGCGCAAGCCCGACCTGGTCGGCCTGCAGGAGGTGGCGCTGTGGCGCACGGGGCCGCTCGGCGATCCGGCGCCGGCCACCACGCTCCGGTACGACTACCTGGCCCTGCTGATGTCCGAGCTGGCCGGCTCCGGCCACCGGTACGAAGTGGCGGTGGTGCAGAACGAGGCGGACCTGGAGGCCCCGGCGGGGGCGCCGCACAACGTGGACGCCCGGCTCACCATGCGCGACGTGATCCTGGTGCGGCACGGCGGCCGGGTGAAGGTGACCGGGACGTCGTCGGGGAACTTCGTGCACAATCTGGTGACCCCGCTCCCGCCGGTCGGTGGCAGCGCCACCAGCACCCGCGGCTGGACGGCGGTGGACGTGGCGCAGGGCAGCCGGACCTACCGGTTCGTCAACACCCACCTGGAGGCGTTCCACCCGGGCGTCCGGGTGCTGCAGGCGCAGGAGCTGCTGCAGGGACCGCTGCGCACCACCGGCCGGCTGATCCTCGTCGGGGATCTCAACACCGGGCCGGAACTGCCCGATCCGAACAACCGGCTCGCGTACTTCACGCTGGTGGGCGGCGGCATGATCGACACCTGGCCGGTCCTGCACCCCGGAGACCCCGGGTACACCTCGGGGCTGGGCGACGATCTGAACCAGCCGGCCGGCGACGTCGAGCACCGGATCGACATGGTTCTGGTCAAGGGCGCGGTCGTGCCGGTGCGCAGCGAGGTCTTCGGCACCGAGCGGCAGACCCCGGACGGCCGGTGGGCGTCGGACCATCTGGGGCACGCCGCGGTGCTCGCGCTGCCGTGACCGGTCCCCGCCGCTGAGCCGACCCGGGCGCCGCCGCGGTGCCCGGGCCGGCGCTGAGTTGACCTGTTTTCGGCAGGTCAGCGGAGCATTGTCGAACACCTGTGCGAACATGTGTTCGTGTCGGGCGAGGCCACCATCCTGCATGCCGACCTGGACGCCTTCTACGCGTCGGTCGAGCAGCGCGACGATCCCCGGCTGCGCGGTCGGCCGGTGATCGTCGGCGGTGGCGTGGTGCTGGCGGCCAGCTACGAGGCCAAGGCCCGGGGCGTACGCAGCGCGATGGGCGGGCGGCAGGCGCTACGGCTGTGCCCGGAGGCGATCGTGGTGCGGCCGCGGATGGCCGCGTACACGGCGGCGAGCCGGTCGGTGTTCGAGATCTTCCGGCAGACCACGCCGCTGGTGGAGGGGCTCTCCATCGACGAGGCGTTCCTCGACGTGGGCGGGCTGCGCCGGCTGGTCGGCCCGCCGGCCGACATCGCGGCCCGGCTGCGCCGGGAGGTACGCGAGCGGGTCGGCCTGCCGATCACCGTCGGCGTGGCCCGGACGAAGTTCCTCGCCAAGGTGGCCAGCGGGGTGGCCAAGCCGGACGGGCTGCTGGTCGTCGAGCCCGGGCGCGAGCTGGCGTTCCTGCATCCGCTGCCGGTGGAGCGGCTGTGGGGCGTCGGCCCGGTGACCGCGACGAAGCTGCGCGACCGGGGCATCCGTACCGTGGGGCAGGTGGCGCGGCTGGACGAGCCGACCCTGGTGTCGCTGCTCGGCGGTGGTGCCGGCCGCCACCTGCACGCCCTCGCCCACAACCGCGACCCCCGCCGGGTCCAGGTCGGGCGGCGCCGGTCGTCGATGGGTGCCCAGCACGCGCTGGGCCGGGAGCCGCACTCCCCCGCCGAGCTCGACGCCGTGCTGGCCGGGCTGGTCGACCGGGTGACCGGGCGGATGCGCGCGGCGCGGCGCACCGGCCGTACGGTCACCCTGCGGCTGCGCTTCGCCGACTACACCCGGGCGACCCGCTCGCACACCATCGACAAGGCGACCGCGCAGACCCGGCCCCTGCTCGAGGCCGCCCGCGCGTTGCTGCGGGCGGCGCTGCCGGAGATCGACGCCCGGGGTGTGACGCTGATCGGGGTGGCCGTCGGCAACCTCGACACCGGGCACGTGCAGCTGACGCTGCCGTTCACCCGCGACCCGGGCGCGGAGCTGGATGCGGCGGTGGACGCCGTCCGGGACCGGTTCGGCTCGTCGGCGCTGACCCGGGCCGTGCTGCTCGGTCGGGATCCCGGCCTGGAGATGCCCCGCCTGCCCGACTGAGCGGCGTTGGGACGACCACGGCCTCGGCCCGGTGCCGTCGGGCCAACGCGCGGTCGTCCTCTGGACCGACGACACGGCCGCCGCACCGGACGGCAACCCGATCCAGCTCGTCCAGCACCTGCCGCCCCGATAACCGGTCGTCGCGCCCCGGACCGCTGCCGCACAATCAGGCGATCATGAGTACGCGGCTGCGGGCCATCGCCCGCGACACCCTGGACATCCTCGACGCCGGCCGGTACGTCAACGGCCACGGCGAGCCCGTCGAGCTCGCCGGCCCGGTACGCGCCGCTGTCGCCGCCACCCGCCTGCACCTGCCCGACGACCCGCTGCCCACCCCACCCACCGGTGGCGCGGCCCCGGCGGTGGAGGTGACCGGGGAGAGCACGTTGCTGGCCGCCCGCCGCCTCGCCCGAGGCGGGGACGTCGCCGCACTGGTGTTCGCCTCGGCGAAGAACCCGGGCGGCGGGTTCCGCACCGGGGCGCAGGCGCAGGAGGAAAGCATCGCCCGGGCCTCGGCGCTCTTCCCCTGCCTGACCGCGGTCCCCGAGTTCTACGGCTTCCACCGCGAGCAGCGGGACCTGCTCTACAGCGACCGGGTGATCCACTCGCCGCGGGTGCCGGTGTTCCGCGACGACAAGGGTCGGCTGCTCGACGCCGCCCACGAGGTGTCGTTCCTGACCGCCGCCGCCCCCAACCGCGGCGCGGTGCTGCGCAACCAGCCCGCCGACGCCGAGCGGGTCGCCCCGGCGCTGCGGGCCCGGGCCCGTCGGGTGCTGGCCGTCGCCGCCGCACACGGCCACCGGCGTTTGGTGCTCGGCGCGTGGGGCTGCGGGGTGTTCCGCAACGACCCGGCCACGGTGGCGGAGGGGTTCGCGCTGGCCCTGGCCGACGCGGCGGGCTGGTTCGACCAGGTCACCTTCGCGGTGCTCGACCGGGCCGGCGGGCCGGTCCGGGCCGCGTTCGTCGACCGCTTCGGGGTGTCCTGACGGAGGTCAGTACCCCGCCAGCCACCGCCGGCCGGGCGGTGAGGTCCGGCGGGGCAGCCGTCGGCCCCGCCGGGCCGGCCGGTGGTCAGCGGTTCTGCGGGAAGCCGAGGTTGACCCCGCCGTGAGCGGGGTCGGGCCAGCGGCTGGTGACCACCTTGGACCTGACGAAGAAGTTCACCCCCTCCGGCCCGTACGCATGGGCGTCGCCGAACAGGGAGTCCTTCCAGCCGCCGAAGGAGTAGTAGGACACCGGGACCGGGATGGGGACGTTCACCCCGACCATGCCGACCTCGATCTCGTTCTGGTACCGGCGGGCCGCGCCGCCGTCGTTGGTGAAGATGGCGGTGCCGTTGCCCCACGGGTTGGCGTTGACCAGCTCGACGGCCGCGTCGTAGCTGGGCACCCGCAGCACCGACAGCACCGGCCCGAAGATCTCGTCGGTGTAGACGGACATGTCGGTGTCGACGTGATCGAACAGGGTCGGCCCGAGCCAGAAGCCGCCCTGCTCGCCGTCGACGGGGTGGTTCCGCCCGTCGACCACGAGCTGCGCGCCCGCGGCCCGGCCGGCGTCCAGGTACGCCGTCACCCGGTCCCGGTGGGCGCCGGTGACCAGCGGTCCCATCTCGCAGCCGGGGCGGCGGCCGTCGCCGACGTGCAGAGCGGCCATCCGCTCGCTGATCTTGGCGACCAGTTCGTCGCCGACCGGGTCGACCGCGACGACGGCGGAGATGGCCATGCAGCGTTCGCCGGCCGAGCCGAAGCCGGCCGAGACGGCGGCGTCGGCGGCGAGGTCGAGGTCGGCGTCGGGCAGCACGACCATGTGGTTCTTCGCGCCGCCGAGCGCCTGCACCCGCTTCCCGTGCCGGGTGCCGGTCTGGTAGACGTAGCGGGCGATCGGGGTGGAGCCGACGAACGAGACGGCCTTGACGTGCGGGTGCTCGAGGATCCGGTCGACCGCCTCCTTGTCGCCGTGCACCACGTTGCACACCCCGTCCGGCAGCCCGGCCTCCGCGAACAGCTCGGCCAGGAAGTTCGCCGCGGACGGGTCCTTCTCGCTCGGTTTGAGCACCACGGTGTTGCCGCACGCGATGGCGTTCGGCACGAACCACAACGGCACCATGGCCGGGAAGTTGAAGGGGGAGATCACGCCGACCACGCCGAGCGGCTGTCGTAGGGAGTACACGTCGACCTGGGTCGAGGCGTTCTCGCTGTATCCGCCCTTGAGCTGCTGCGGGATGCCGCAGGCGAACTCGACGTTCTCCAACCCGCGCTGGATCTCCCCCGCCGCGTCCGAGAGGACCTTGCCGTGCTCGGCGGTGATGATGGCGGCGAGGTCGGCCCGGCGGGCGTTCAGCAGTTCCCGGAAGGCGAACAGCACGGTGGTCCGCTGGGCGAGGGACGCGGCGCGCCAGCGGGTGAACGCCTCGCGGGCGGTGGCGACCGCCTCGTCGACGACCGCGGCGGTGGCGAAGTCGACCTGTCCGGCGACTTGGCCGGTGGCGGGGTCGTAGACGTCCCCGGTGCGCTCGGGGACGCCGTGCCACGGCTTGCCGCCGATCCAGTGGGTGGTCCTCATCGGGGCTGCACCTCCTTGACTACCGCCTCGATCGACTGGGTGAGGATCTCCAGCGCCTCCTCCGCCTCGGCCCGGGTCAGAGTCATCGGTGGCGCCAGGCGGATGACGTTGCCGTAGAGGCCGCCCTTGCCGACGAGCAGGCCGCGTTCCCGGGTCTCCTCGAGCAGCGCGGTCGCGGCCGCCGGATGGGGCTCGCCGTCGGGGCCGACGAGCTCCAGCGCGATCATCAGGCCTTTGCCGCGCACGTCGCCGACCACGGGATGGGCCGCGGCGACCGCGCGCAGGCCGTCGAGCAGGCGGGTGCCCAGCTGCGCGGCGTTGGCCTGCAGGTCGTGCTCCAGCAGGTAGGTCAGCGACGCCAGCGCGCCGGTGGTGGCCAGCGGGTTGCCGCCGAAGGTGGAGATCGAGTTGGCCCGCAGGCAGTCCATCAGGTCGGCCCGGGCGACCACGCCGCCGATCGCGAGGCCGTTGCCCAGGCCCTTGGCGAAGGTGATCGCGTCGGGTACGACGCCGTGCGCCTGGATGCCCCAGAAGTGCTCGCCGGTGCGGCCCCAGCCGGTCTGCACCTCGTCGGACACGAGGAGGATGCCGTACTCGTCGAGCACCTTCTTGAACTCCCCGAACAGTCCGTCCGGCGGGGAGGCGAAGCCGCCGACCCCCTGGATCGGCTCGACGATCATGCAGGCGACGTCGCCGGCCGTGGTCGTCTCGATGACCTCGCGCAGGTCCGCCACGCACGCCTTGATGTAGTCCGCGTCGGACAGGTCCCGGAACGGGCTGCGGTAGCGGTAGCCGCCGTGCACCCAGCTCACCTTGACCGGGCTGAGCGCGCTGGCCGACCAGCCGCGGATGCCGGTGATCGCGATGGTGGCGAAGGCCCGGCCGTGGTACGAGTTGCGCAGGGCGAGCACCTGTTCGCTGCGGCGATGCTGGGTGGCGAGCATGAGTGCGGTCTCGTTCGCCTCGGTGCCCGAGTTGGCGAAGAACACCTTCGCGTCCGGGATGCCGGACAGCTGCGCGATCTTCTCCGCCAGCTCGACCTGCGACTGGATCAGGTACAGCGTGGACGAGTGCACCACGCCGGTGCCGACCTGCGACCGGATCGCATCGCTGATCTCGGCGACGTCGTAGCCGATGGCGTTGGTGAGGATGCCGGCGAAGAAGTCCAGGTAGGTCCGCCCCTCGCGATCGGTCACCCGGCGGCCGTGCGCGCCAGCGATCTCGATGGGCTGCTCGTAGTACAACGCCAGCCAGTTCGGCAGCACGGATCGGTGTCGGGCCAGCAGCTCGCGGTGGGCCATCGCGTCCTCCCGTAACTCGTCCCCACGGCGAGTGTGGCGGCAATCGTTGTGCAACCGCTATGCACAACCTGTACCGCTGTGGTCGCCGCACCATTACGTTGTGTGCAGTCCCTCCCCTGGGAGCCGCGATGTACCCCTCCGTCGCAGAAGCCATCGCACTGCCGGTGATCCGGCGCGGGAAGCCGCAGGTGGTGGCCGGTTCGGCCGGCATGCAGGGCCGGGTGCGCTGGGTCCATGTGGCGGAGGTGGCCGACATCGCGCACCTGCTGCGCGGCGGGGAGCTGGTGCTCACCACCGGCATCGCGCTGCCCGACGAGGCCGCGGCCCTGGCGAGGTACGTGGACGACCTGGCCGCGGTGCACGCGGCGGGGCTGGTCATCGAGCTGGTCCGGCGGTGGAGCGGCCAGCTGCCGGAGGCGTTGGTGGCGGCGGCCAACCGGCGCCGGCTGCCCCTGATCACGCTGGCGCAGGAGACCCCGTTCGTGTCCGTCACCGAGGCGGTGGTGGCGCTGATCGTCGACGCGCAGCTCGCCGAGCTGCGGGCCGCCGAGCAGGTGCACGAGACGTTCACCTCGCTCACCGTGGCCGGTGCTGATCCGGCGGAGGTGCTGCGCGAGGTGGCCCGGATCTCCGGGCTGCCGGTGGTGCTGGAGACGCTGGGGCACGAGGTGCTCGCGTACGACGCGGCCGGCCGGGACCCCACGGAGTTGCTGGCCGACTGGGGGCAGCGGTCCCGGTCGGTGGCCGCGCCCGAGCGGACCGCCTACGACGAGGACGCCGGCTGGTTGGCCACCATGGTCGGGGCGCAGGGCGCCGACTGGGGGCGACTGGTCCTGCTCTCACCGGACCCGCCACCGCACCGGCACGTGGTGGTCGCCGAGCGGGCCGCGTCGGCGCTGGCGGTGCATCGGCTCGTGGCGCGGGACCGGGAGAGCTTGGAGCGGCAGACGCACCGGATGCTGCTCGCGCAGCTGCTCGGTCAGGCCGTACCGCCGCCGGACCTGGCCGCCCGGGCGGCGGCGCTGGGGGTCGGCGTCGAGCGGCGGCAGTTGGTCGGGATGGCGATCCGGCCGGCCACCGGGACGCCCCGGGCCCCCGCGCTGGCCAACCAGGAGGTGTTGCGGGACCTCGCGGAGGCGACCGCGCTGGCGGCGCGGCGGGTGGCGGTGCCCGCCCTGGTGGGCGTGGTGGACGACACGACGGTACGCGCGCTGTTGTCGTTGCCGGCGCAGGCCGGGATCGACGCGGTGCTGCGCCGGTTGGCCCGGGAGGTGCACCGCTCGGCGGCCGGTCCGGTGCTGGTGGCGGTCGGCACCACCGTGTCGCACGTCGCCGAGGTACGCCGCAGCCTGGGCGAGGCCGCTCACGTGGCGGGGGCGGCCCTGCGCGCCCCCGGCACGCAGCTGTACCACCGGCTGGACAATGTGCGCCTGCGCGGCCTGCTGCACCTGTTGCGCGACGACGATCGGGTCCGGGCCTTCGCGGACCGCGAGCTGGGTCCGCTGCTGGCGCGGGACGCCAACCACCACAGCCGGCTGCTGGAGCTGCTGCGCTGCTTCTGCGAGCAGGGCGGCAACAAGTCCGCGGCGGCGGCTGCCGCACACGTGTCGCGGACCGCGTACTACCAGCAGTTGGCGCGGATCGCGCAGGTGCTCGGGGTGTCGTTGGAGGACCCGGAGTCGATGCTGTCGCTGTACGTCGCGCTGCTGGTGCACGAACTCGACGACGCATGACCCGACGCCGAATCCCGTAGGCGGCCGGAATCCGTCCGCCGCGCGGATTGACATGATCGCTGCGGCCGTGCCCGTGGACACAGTGTGCCGTGATCATGGCAAGCGTGGACACTTTGCCACTGCCCGTGGCGGGTCCGTGACACTCACCATTCCGAGATAAAGATCGTGCTGTTCCGCCCCATCCGCAGCGCGCGCCGGCTGCCCGGCGCTGTTGCGGCAGCGCAACAGGGAGGTGACACCGATGGCCGTTGAACCCCTACCCCACGAAGCCACCGCGGTCGAGCCGGGCACCCAGATCACCCATCCGGATGGCCGAGTGGAGCTGCGCGATTTCTCCACCATCGCCGACAGCCGGTACTTCAACCTCGAACTCGCCCCGGTACCCATCGAGCGGCGTACCTGGAACACGTACAACTTCACGGCGCTGTGGGTCGGGATGGCACACAACATCCCCAGCTATCTGCTCGCCGCCGGGCTCATCCAGCTCGGCATGAACTGGGTGCAGGCGTTCCTCACCATCACCCTGGGCAACCTGCTCGTCCTGATCCCGATGCTGTTGAACAGCCACGCGGGGACGAAGTACGGCATCCCGTTCCCAGTCTTCGCCCGCGCGTTCTACGGCGTCCGGGGCGCCAACCTCGCGGCCCTGCTGCGCGCCTTCATCGCCTGCGGCTGGTTCGGCATCCAGACCTGGATCGGCGGTGAGGCGATCTACGCGATCGCCGGCAAACTGCTGGGCTCCTGGTGGGTCGACGCGGCGGAGGTGATGGACCACCCGTGGACGCTGTGGGCGTCGTTCCTGCTGTTCTGGGCGATCGAGATGGCGATCATCTGGCGCGGCATGGACACCCTGCGCCGCTTCGAGAACTGGGCCGCGCCGTTCGTCATCGTGGTCGCCGTCGCGCTGCTGATCTGGGTCCTGGTCGAGGCGGGCGGGCTCGGTCCGATCCTGTCCCAGCCGTCCAAGCTGGGCTGGGGCGCCGACTTCTGGAAGCTGTTCGCGCCGTCGCTGATGGCGATGATCGCGTTCTGGGCGACCCTGTCGCTGAACATCCCCGACTTCACCCGGTTCGGCGGCAGCCAGCGGCAGCAGGCGTACGGGCAGATCCTGGGCCTGCCCACCACGATGTCGTTCTTCGCCATCCTGTCGATCGTGATCACCTCGGGCACGGCGGCGATCTACGGCGAGGCGATCTGGGACCCCATCCAGCTGGCCGCGAAGTTCGACAACCCGCTGGTCGTGGCGCTCGGCCTGTTCACGGTGGTGGTGGCCACGCTGTCGGTGAACGTCGCGGCCAACACGGTCAGCCCGGCGTACGACTTCTCCAACGCCGTGCCCCGGCTGATCAGCTTCCGGACCGGCGGCCTGATCACCGGGGTGCTGGGCATCCTGATCCAGCCGTGGCGCCTGGTGCAGGACCCGAACATCTACATCTTCGTCTGGCTCGGGTTCTACGGGGGCCTGCTCGGCGCGGTCGCCGGCGTGCTCATCGCCGGCTACTGGGTCCGCAACCGCACCCGCCTGCAGTTGCCCGCCCTCTACCGCCCGGAGGGCCGGTACTGGTTCTCCGGCGGCTGGAGCTGGACGGCGGTCGTCGCCACCGTCGTCGGCGCGATCCTCGCCGTCGGCGGCGCCTACTCCGCGCCCGGCAAGGGCCCGTTCCCGGAGGACGGGCTCATCCCGTTCCTCAAGCCGCTCTACGACTACAGCTGGGCCGCCGGCCTGGTCGGCGCGTTCGTGGTCTATCTGGCGCTGTCGGCACCGCGCGGCAGCCACGCCAAAGGGGAGGTCAGGTGAGCACCATCATCCGAGCCGGGCTGGTGCAGCAGAAGTGGACCGGTGACAAGGAGTCCATGATCGCGAACGCGGTCGAGGCGATCCGCCGCGCCGCGTCGCAGGGCGCGCAGGTGGTCTGCCTGCAGGAGTTGTTCTACGGCCCGTACTTCTGCCAGATCCAGGACGCCGACTACTACTCGTACACGGAGGCGATCCCGGACGGGCCGACGACGGCGCTGATGCGCGAGGTCGCCGAGCAGCACGGGGTGGTCCTGATCGTGCCGATGTACGAGCAGGAGCAGCCGGGGGTCTACTACAACACCGCTGCGGTGATCGACGCCGACGGCACCTACCTCGGCAAGCATCGGAAGAACCACATTCCGCAGGTGAAGGGGTTCTGGGAGAAGTTCTACTTCCGGCCGGGGAACCTGGGCTATCCGGTCTTCGACACCGCCGTGGGTCGCATCGGCGTCTACATCTGCTACGAGCGGCACTTCCCGGAGGGTTGGCGCGCCCTGGGGCTGGCCGGCGCGAAGATCGTGTTCAACCCCTCCGCCACCAGCCGCGGCCTGTCGGAGTACCTGTGGCGGCTGGAGCAGCCGGCCGCCGCGGTCGCCAACGAGTACTACGTCGGGACGATCAACCGGGTCGGGGTGGAGCCGTTGGGCGACAACGACTTCTACGGCCAGTCCTATTTCGTCGACCCGCGGGGGCAGCTGGTCGGCGCGGCGGCGTCGGACACCGAGGAGGAGGTCGTCGTCCGCGACCTGGACATGGACAGGCTGGCCGAGGTGCGCGACCTGTGGGCGTTCTACCGCGACCGCCGGCCCGAGACCTACGAATCGCTGGTGAAGCCGTGAGCATCGTCATCCGCAACGGGACTGTCGTCAACGCCACCGGGGCATACCCGGCGGACGTGCTGGTGGAGGGCGAGCGGATCGCGGCGCTCGCCGCACCCGACTCGGGCCTGGCGCAGCAGTGGGCGGCCGGCGCCGAGCGGGTGATCGACGCTGCCGGGAAGTACGTGGTGCCGGGCGGCATCGACGGGCACACCCACATGGAGATGCCGTTCGGCGGCACGTTCTCGACGGACACGTTCGAGACCGGCACGATCGCGGCCGCTTGGGGCGGTACAACGACCATCGTGGACTTCGCCGTGCAGGCCAAAGGCACGTCGCTGCTGTCCGCGCTGGACAAGTGGCACAGCAAGGCGGACGGCAACTGCGCGATCGACTACGCGTTCCACATGATCATCTCGGACGTGAACGACACGTCGCTGAAGGAGATGGAGGCCTGCATCGACGCGGGCGTCAACACCTTCAAGATGTTCATGGCGTACCCCGGGGTCTTCTACGCCACCGACGGGGAGATCCTGCGGGCGATGCAGAAGGCCCGGGACACCGGCTCGATGATCATGATGCATGCGGAGAACGGCATCGCCATCGACCAGCTCGTCCTGCAGGCACTGGCGAGTGGGCAGACCGACCCGGTGCAGCACGGGCTGACCCGGCCGGCCGAGCTGGAGGGCGAGGCGACCAACCGGGCGATCACCCTCGCGAGGGTCACCGGCGCGCCGCTGTACATCGTGCACCTGTCTGCCGCGCACGCCCTCGATGCGGTCACCCGCGCCCGGGACACCGGCCAGAACGTGTTCGCCGAGACCTGCCCGCAGTACCTGTTCCTGTCGTTGGACGACCTGGCCAGGCCGGACTTCGAGGGCGCGAAGTACGTCGCCTCTCCCCCGCTGCGGCCCAAGGAGCACCAGGCGGAGCTGTGGCGCGGTCTGCGCACCAACGACCTGTCGCTGGTGTCCACCGACCACTGCCCGTTCTGCTTCAAGGACCAGAAGGAACTCGGCCGCGGAGACTTCTCCAAGATCCCGAACGGGATGCCGGGCGTCGAGCACCGGATGGACCTGCTCTATCAGGGCGTCGTGCGCGGCGAGATCACCCTGCCGCGCTGGGTGGAGATCAGCTCCACCACACCCGCCCGGATGTTCGGCCTCTACCCCCGCAAGGGCGTCATCGCGCCCGGCGCGGACGCGGACATCACGGTCTACGACCCGACGGCCCGGCAGACCATCTCCGCCAGCAGCCACCACATGAACGTGGACTATTCCGCGTACGAGGGCATGGAGCTGACCGGACAGGTGACCACCGTGCTGTCCCGCGGTCGGGTCGTCGTCGACGACGGCGCGTTCCACGGCGCCGTCGGACACGGCACGTTCCTCAAGCGCGATCTCTGCCAGTACCTGGTTTGACAAGGAGTGGCCGTGGATTTCGGTGTCGTACTCCAGACCGACCCGCCCGCCCGCGACGTCGTCGCCGGGCTCACCGCCGCCGAGGACAACGGGTTCCGCTACGGCTGGACGTTCGACTCCTGCGTGCTGTGGCAGGAGCCGTTCGTCATCTACTCGCAGGTCCTCGCCGCCACCAAGCACCTGATCGTCGGGCCGATGGTGACCAACCCGAGCACCCGCGACTGGTCGGTCACCGCGTCGCTCTTCGCCACCCTCAACGAGATGTTCGGCAACCGCACGGTGTGTGGGATCGGTCGCGGCGACTCGGCCCGGCGGGTCATCGGCCAGCCGCCGGCGAGCCTCGCCACGCTGCGCCAGGCCATGCACGTGATCAAGGAACTGGCGGAGGGCCGGGAGGTCGCCCACCACGGCACGCCGGTGCGCATCCCGTGGGTGCGCGACGGCCGGCTGGAGGTCTGGATGGCCGCGTACGGCCCGAAGGCGCTGCGGCTGGTCGGCGAGCAGGCCGACGGTTTCATCCTGCAGACCGCCGACCCCGACATCGCCCGCTGGACCATCGGCTCGGTACGCGACGCGGCCATCGCCGCCGGCCGGGACCCCGACGCCATCACCATGTGCGTGGCCGCGCCCGCCTACGTCGGCACCGACCTCGCCCACCAGCGGGACCAGCTGCGCTGGTTCGGCGGCATGGTCGGCAACCACGTGGCCGACCTGGTCGCCCGCTACGGCGACTCCGGGGTCGTGCCGAAGGCGCTGACCGACTACATCCGAGGCCGCGAGGGCTACGACTACGCGCATCACGGCCGGGCCGGCAACCCGTCCACCGACTTCGTGCCGGACGAGATCGTCGACCGGTTCTGCCTGCTCGGACCCGAGTCGGCCCACGTCGACCGGCTGCAGGAACTCAAGGAGATCGGGGTGCACAACTTCGCCCTCTACCTGATGCACGACGACAAGGAGAAGACCCTGTCCGCGTACGGCAAGGACGTGATCGTGCACGTCTGACCCGGGCGCCATTCGCCTCCGCGCGACCATCGACCGTGGCCTGTGGCGCAACTACCATGATCCTCTTGGGAAGCCCCCACCACGGGAGGTACACGTGCGCCAACCGCGCTTTCGCATTCTCTTCACCGCCGCTCTAGCCACCACAACCGTCCTGGCCGTGCCCGCGGCACCGGCCGCCGCCACGCCGGCGCCCGGCATCGTCGTCAGCGACGGGATGACCCAACCGGTGTTCTCGTTCGCCGACGCCATCGAGGAACGGGTGTGGGTGGAGACGCCACTCGACACCGACCACGACGGCCGGCTCGACCGGGTCGTCGCCGACATCTCCCGCCCGCGGGAGACCGCCACGGAAGGGTTCAAGGTCCCCGTCGTCTTCGAGCACAGCCCCTATCGCAAGGGCACCTGGGGCGACGTGCCGTATCCGAGTGTGCTGGTGGACGAGCTGCCGCAGACTGGACTCACCACGCAGCTGCGCAGCCAGTCACAGGCGATCGGGATCCAGCGGGCCAAGGCCAACCTGCCCGGATCCCTCGACGACTACTACGTCCCCCGCGGATACGCGGTGGTGCTCGGGCAGAGCATCGGCACCGCGGATTCCGACGGCTGTCCGACCAGTGGGGACATGGCGGAAACGCTGGGCACGAAGGCCATCATCGACTGGCTGGGCGGGCGGGCGAAGGCGTACAACGCCGCCGGCGAGCCGGTCACCGCCGACTGGACTACCGGAGCGGTCGGCATGACCGGCGTGTCGTACAACGGGACGCTGCCCAACCAGGTGGCCACGACCGGGGTCGAGAACCTCAAGACCATCATCCCGGTCTCCGCGATCAGCAACTGGTACGACTACTACCGGGCCAACGGGCTGGTGGTGGCGCCGGGCACCTTCCAGGGCGAGGACGTCGACGTCCTGGCGCAGTACACGGCGGGCCGGGCGCGCGCTGAGGGCCGGTGCGCCGACGAGATCGCCCAGCTGACGGCCGAACAGGACCGGATCACCGGCGACTACAGCGACTTCTGGCGGGCCCGCGACTACCTGCCGGGCGCCAAGAAGGTCACCGCCAGCGTCTTCGTCGTGCACGGACTCAACGACTGGAACGTGAAGACGGAGAACTTCGCCGGCTGGTGGGACCGGCTCGCCGCGGCCGGCGTGCCGCGCAAGATCTGGCTGCACCAGGGCGGCCACGGTGGCCCGGGCAACGCCGCGACGGTGACCCTGCCGAGCGGCCAGGCGTGGACCTACAAGCAGACCGAGAACCGCTGGTTCGACTATTGGCTGTGGGGCGTGCAGAACGGCATCATGGACGAGCCCACGGCGGTCCTGCAGCGCGAGAACCGGTCCTACACCACGTACGCCAACTGGCCGGACCCGGGCGCCCGGGACGTGGCGCTGACCCTCACCGCCGACAGCGCCACCGAGCCCGGCAACCTGATCACCACCGACGCCCGGAACCAACGGGCCGAGCAGTCCTTCGTGGACGAGGGCCGCACGATCAGCCCGAGCACCCTGGTGGCCGGTCCTGACACGGCCAGCGCCAACCGGCTGGTCTACCGTTCGCCGGTGCTGACCGGCGACGTGCGCCTGTCCGGGCGGCCGGAGATGCGGTTGCGGATGTCCATCGACAACCGCGCCGACGCGAACCTGTCGGTCTACCTGGTCGACTACGGCGCGCCCGGCTCGACCGCGCGGCCGGTCGTGGTGACGCGGGGCTGGATGGATCCGCAGAACCGGACCGGCTGGTCGCACACGGTCGCGGTCCAGCAGGGCGTGATGTACGACTACCGCTGGACCCTGGAGCCGAAGGACTACGTCTTCGCGGCGGGGCACCGCATCGGGGTCGTCGTCTTCTCCAGCGATCAGGAATACACCCTGCTGCCGCTCGGCGGCACCCGACTGACCGTCCAGCCCGGCTCCAGCCGCCTCACCCTGCCGATCGTCGGCGGCCGCGAGGCGCTCGGCTTCTGAGTACGTCGCCGGCCCGGACGGCTCCTGCGCCGCCCGGGCCGGCGGTGGCTCACCGTCCTCGACGTCCCGCCGGTCCCGGTTGCCGGCCGACGCTCCGGGCTCCGGCCGCTGATCGCAGCGTGGCGAATGCCCAGCCGAAAACGGGGTACACCCGCCGCGCTCGGGCGGACGACCGCCATCGGGCGGCAGCGGCGGCAAATCTCGTGAAGGGCGGAGCAGAGTGGGGCATTTCCGGTGCATGACGTCGGACCGCCACCGGTGATGTTCGGGGGCCATGCGCGGCGCGCTCGTCGCATCCCGGCCGGACCCGTCGGGCGCCGACCCCTGACCCGGCTGACCGTGGTCAGCCTGGCCGGACACGTGGCCTTCGAGCTGGCAGCGGGTGTCGGCATGCCGCTCGCCTCGCTGATCGGGCCGTACGCCGCCGCGGGTTTCTGGACGCTCGTCACCGGCGGCGTCCTGGCCGCGACCGGTCGCGACGAGTCCGCAGACCCGTTGTTGGCCGCGGCGAACGGCTTCGGGCTCGCCGCCGTGTCGGCTCATCTGCGCGGTTGGCCAACTCGTCGCACCAGAGCCGGCCTGCCGTGGTTGGAGGACTGCGAGGGGCTGGGACCGGAGCTGATGCCCTTCTACAACCCGATCCTCTACACCTCGGCCATCGCGGGCCTGCTCGCCGTGGTCCGGGAGAACCGGACCGCCCGGCTGCGCGTGCCGGCGGTCATGGTCGGACTCGTGCCGTTGCTCGTCGCCTATCAGCACTGGGAGCACCGGCGGTTGCGCCGGCAGGCCCACACCCGCCCCGGGTGGTGGAACCGCCGGCTGCGGCACCTGCCCCAGGCGGCGTGACGAGGCCGACGCCCCCGGGATCGCCGACCGCGACCCCGCCGAGCTCATTCCTCGATCGCGCCGCCAACCGCACGCAGGTGGTCCCGGAAGGTCAGCGCCGGGTTCTCGGCCCGTGCGGCCAGGTAGCCCCCGAAACCCACCTGCGCCCGCAGCGGTTCGCCGGAACGGATCCGCTCGGCCTGCCGCCGCTCGGTGTCCCGGATGGACTCCGCGAGGTCGAACAACTCCCGGGCCCGGGTGGCCGGGATGAAGAGCACCCCGTCCTCGTCGGCCAGCGCGAGGTCGTCGGGGTCGACGGTCCACTCCCCCACCCGCGCCGACCGCAACGCCTCGGGCGGCCGGGGGTCGAGCCGCCGCGGTCCGGTGGGGGTGGCGCCCAGGCTGAACACCGGCAGCCCCACCGCCCGGATGTCGACGGTGTCGCGGTGCAGGCCCCAGACGACCAGGCCGGCCAGCCCGGCGGCCTGCGCCTCCAGCACCACCAGGTCGCCGACGCACGCCTCGTCGGTGCGTCCGCCGTTGTCCACCACCAGCACGTCGCCGGGCGCGGCCCGGTCGATCGCTTCCAGGAAGATGTCGACGCTGCCGACGTGCCGGGCCGGCAGCACCCGCCCGGCGGCCCGCCCACCGGCGACCACCGGTCCGACGCCGGGTGGGGCGCAGCGGACCGGCGCGGCGGCCCGCAGGCAGGCGTCGGCGACGTGGGCGGTGGTCAGCGTCGCGAACCGGTCGCGCAATTCATCCGGGTCCATGGTCATGACCCGACGCTAATCACGCTCGCCGGTCATGGGAGGGGCCAGTTTCCGGTCCGTGGCCTGCCACCGCACCGGCCCGCCGCTCGCCTCGGGCCGGAGCTCTGGTCCGGGAACTCGTTTTCCGTCGTCCGTGGGCCCGCCGCTCCAGCCGCAGGCGCCGCCGGGCGCGCGGGGTGTGCCGCCGGGGCCCGAGCATCCGCGCCCGGATCGGTGGGTGCAGCTCCGCCTCACCCGCGCCGGCGGCGGTCCGCACCATCCGGTTGGCGTCGTCCGGCTCGCATCCGGTGGCGCGCAGCAGCTCACTGGCCGCCGTACGGAGGTCGGTGATCACGCCATCACCGTACGAGCGGACGCCCTGGGCCCACGCCCGGCCGGCCAGTTGGGCGCTCTCCTGGGTCAGCTGGTGGGTGCGGTCCAGGTCCTCGCCGGAGCGGCCGGCGTGGCGCAGCGCCCGGGCGGCCGCAGCGAGCCGGGAGACGGCGTCGGGGAGCGCAGCCGGGATGGGTTCGTCATATTGCAGGGCGGTGGCGGAGCGGCGGGCCACCGACCGGGCGTAGAGGATCAGCCGTTCCAGGTGTGCCGCGCCGTTGGCGTAGCGGTGGTACAGCGCGCGGCGGTGCCAGCGGGCCGGCGCGAGCGTGACCACCTCTCCGGCGCCGGTGAGCGCCTCGTTGAGCCGCCCGACGTCGGCGTCCAGCCCGCGCAGCCGCTCCAGCGCGCGGACCGCCGCGTCGGCGTCCCGGGTGGTCAGGGCGTGCGCCACCGCGTCGAGTTGCTCGGTGAGGACGGTAAAAATCGGCGCGGCGGCCCGGTCCAGCACCCGGATCGGATTGACCGGCAGCAGCAGGACGACCACCGCGAGGCCGACCAGGCCGCCGACGAGCGCGTCGAAGATGCGGGGCAGCTCGAGGCCGGACCGGACCGGGGCCAGGGCGGAGATCAGGACTGCCGTACCGCCGGCCTGGCCGACCAGGGCGCCGCCCCGGCCGGCCACCAGCAGGGCCGTCGCGATCGCCAGCGCCACGACCAGCCCGAGCTGCCAGGACCCGGAGCCGAGCAGAAAGCGCAACAGGTCGCCGACGAGGATGCCGAGTCCCACCCCGACCAGGAGCTCGAAGGTCCGCCGGGCCCGCTGTCCGATGGCGGTGGCGATCGTGCCGACCGCGGCGGCCGGGGCGAAGACGTGCGCGCCGGGGCCGAGGAGGTACTGGGCGAGCAGGGCGGCGAGCGCGGCGGCGAGCCCGGCCTGCACGGAGATCACGGCGGTGACCTCCAGCTGACGCAGGCGTAGCCGGCCGGCCTGTCCGCCCTGGCTGCGGGCGCGGGTCACCGCTCGTTCGCCCCGCCCGGTCACCCGGTTCAGGGGTGAGCGGACGGTGTCGGCGGTACGCCGCTTGCCGGCCATGGCGGCGGTTACCCGACGCGACGCGGGTGAACCGTCCTGTTGGTGACGGTTGGCCCGGTCACCGCGTCCAGGTCGCCGGTCAGCGGCGGAACGTGCGGTCGAGCAGGTCGAACAGGGCGACCCAGTGCCGCTCGGTGGCCTGCTCGTCGTACTCGGAGGTGTCGGACTGGGTGTAGCCGTGGTGGGCACCCGGGTACACCTCGGAGCGGTAGGTCACGCCGGCGCGGTCCAGGGCCTGTTCCAGGACGCCGATCTGCTCGGCCGGCATCGACCGGTCCTGGTCGGCGTGGCCGAAGTACAGCTCGCCGGTGACCGCGCCGACGGCCAGGTGCGGGCTGTCCGGGGCGTCGGTGGCCAGCCGCCCGGCGTGGAAGACGGCCGCGGCGGCGATCCGGTCCGGGTGCGCCTCGATGGCCCGCAGCGCGTTCAGGCCGCCCATGCAGTAGCCGGTGATGGCGACCGGGCCGGACGCGACGTCCGGCCGCGCGGCCAGGAAGTCCAGGTAGGCGGCGGTGTCCCGGGCGACGACGTCCGGGGTCAGGGAGCGGATCATCGGGCCGAGTTCCTCGAACAGCGCGCCGCGCTGGGACGGCTCGCGGAGCCCGGAGAGGTCGACCAGCGGCGCGCGACCGAAGCGGTGGAACAGATTCGGCACCAGCACGACGTGGCCGCGGGCGGCGATCGTCTCGGCCATCTCCGCCAGCCGGGGGCGCAGCCCGTACGCGTCCATGAAGACCAGGACGGCCGGGAGCGGGCCGTCCCCGTCGGGCCGGACGAGATACGCGTCGGCCACTCCGTCGCCGGTCGGTACCTCCACGGTCGTCGTCTGCACGGTGCGACCTCCTCGCGTTGATCGTTCGGCGTGCACGCTACTCGCCAGGTTGTGGGCCCGCCCGTCGTGGGCGCGGCGCGCCCGGTGACGGGTCAGACTGGATGCGACGAGGAGTCGGCGCGGCCGTGACGACGGAGGGTGTGCCCGTGGCGGTGGATGTGGTGTCCGAGGTGGTGATTGACCGTCCGGTCGCCGAGGTGGCCCGGTATGCGGGCGATCCCTCGAACGCGCCCGCGTGGTATGTGAACATCGCCTCGGTCGAATGGTTGACTCCGCCGCCTCTGCGGGTCGGTTCCCGGGTCGCCTTCGTGGCGCACTTCCTTGGTCGGCGGCTCGCCTACACGTACGAGATCGTCGAGCTGGTCCCGGACGAGCGGCTCGTGATGCGGACCGCCGAGGGGCCGTTCCCGATGGAGACCACCTACCGGTGGGAGCCGCACGGCAATGGCGCCACCCGGATGATCCTGCGCAATCGAGGCGAGCCCAGCGGCTTCGCGTCGCTCGCCGCTCCGGTCCTGGCCGCCGCGATGCGCCGGGCGAACCGGAAGGATCTGGCCACGCTGAAGGCTCACCTGGAAACCGGCCCTACGTGACCCTCGGCTGACCGCTCGCGTCAACCTGGGACGGAGCCGAGGCGCGGCGTGCCCGCGGGGTCGTAGGTCAGCATGGTCGGTTCTGACCGCTCGCGGTCTTCCCGTGCCGCTGTGTCTGCGGCATGCTGGATCGATGGGAGAGGTGCTTCCGATGCCCAGCTTCGGTGACCTGTTCACCGACCTGCGCGGCGAGGACCGGACGCTGCGGATCAGCTACCACCCGGACCGCGGCGCCGTGGTGTTGTCCCTGTGGAGCGGCTCGCTGTGCCGCGGCTCGTTCCGGATGCCGGCTGAGGACCTCGGGCGACTCCTGAACCTGCTCACCGACATGCGGAGCGCCGCCGCCCCCGATGCCACGGCCGGGGGTGACGCGACCGGTTCGGCACCGACCGCCGACGAGACCACGGCCACCGTGCCGGCGCCCTCGGTGGAGCGCACCGGCGACGTCTCGGCGCACCGGGTGGCGCTGCCGATCCAGCCCGTGCCCCGGGTGGCCTGACGCCGCACGTGCCCTGACCTCGAACGTGCGGAACCGTTACAAAACGGGGCAGCCATCCTCGCTTCCGCGGGCTACCGTCATGCTCAGGAATTCGGAAGGGAGGGACGATGCTTCCCGTCTCACCACACACCACCCGCCTTCGCCACCCCGCCTCGCGCGCCGCGCTCGGGATGGCCCTCCTCGTGACCGCCGGCGGCCTGGCCGTGACCGCCAGTCCGGCGTCGGCCGCCGCACCCACCCCCAGCACCGTCACCACCGTCACGCTCGCCGCGAGCAGCCAGCCGGTCCTGCGGCAGGGCTCCAAGGGCGCGGCGGTCAGCACCCTGCAACGCCGGCTCACCGCGCTGCACTACGACGTCGGCGGGATCGACGGCGACTTCGGGCCGTCGACGCACCACGCCGTCGTCGCCTTCCAGAAGGTGAACGGGCTGGCCCGGGACGGGATCGTCGGGCCGCGCACCTGGGCGGCGCTCGACCGCCCGGTCGTCCCCAAGCCGAAGTACACGCACTCCGGCTATTCGCTGGAGGCCAACCTGACCCGGCAGGTGCTGTACCTGGCGCGCGGGGGGTCAGTGGTACGGATCCTGGACGCCTCCAGCGGAAAGTCCAGCACCCCCACCCCCACCGGCAACTACAAGATCGAGCGGCGCATCGACGGCTGGCGGCAGAGCGACCTCGGCCTGCTGTGGCGGCCGAACTACTTCTACCGCGGCTACGCGGTGCACGGTGCCACCTCCGTGCCCACCTATCCGGCCAGCCACGGCTGCGTCCGGGTGCCCATCCCCGCCATGAACCGGCTCTGGTCGGTCATCGGGGTCGGCGTCCCCGTGCACGTCTACCGCTGACGCGCGACCCGGCCGGCGGCCCGCCGGATCATCTGACGGGCCGCCGGTTCGGGACGGCGCGGACGACCCGGCGCCGATAGCATCGCCGGAATGTCGATCCGGCCGGCCATTTTCCGGCTGCTCATGCTGGTGTCGGCGGCGTTGTTCCTGGCGGTGGCGCTGGCCATCCGGGGCCTTGCCGACGGCCGCCTCGAGCAGTATTCGGGCACCGCCCTCTACGCGTCGCTGGTGTACGCCGGGGTGCTCTTCCTGTGGCCGCGCCTGCGCCCGGTGCCGGCTGGGGCCATCGCGGCGGGCTTCTGCTGGGCGATGGAGTGTTTCCAGCTCACCGGCGTGCCGGCCGCGCTGTCGGCACGTAGCCTGCTGGCCCGGCTGGTGCTGGGCGTCCAGTTCGATCCGGTGGACCTGCTCTGGTATCCGGTCGGCGTGGTGCCGCTGGTCGTGCTGCACCGGCTGCTGCCGTTTGAGCCGGCGGCGGCGGGGAAGACGCGGGCATCCGTCCGAGAGAAGGGCCCTGATGATGGACGACAACCAGTTCATCGGCCTGGTGGCGAAGCGCACCGGGACGTCGTCGCAGCAGGCGACCGCCCTCGTCCGGGCCACGCTGACGACGCTGGCGGAGCGGATCGACGGCGGCGAGGCGCGTGATCTGGCCGGCCAGCTTCCCGAGGGCCTGCGGCCGTACGCCTTCGCCCCGACCGAGACCGCCGAGCGGTTCGGGCTCGACGTCTTCCTGCAGCGGGTCAGCGGGCGCGCCGAGGTCGACCCGGAGCGGGCGAAGGACGGGGCGACGGCGGTGTTCGACGCCCTCCGCCAGGCCCTCCCACCCGAAGGGTATGACGACGTGGTGTCCCAACTCCCGGCGGAGTTCGGCGAGGTCGCCGACCTGACCGCGCCCTTCGTGCAGCGCACCCGCTGAGCGGGCCGCTCGGGTCGGGAGGCCGCGATGACCGCCAACTGGGACGAGCAGGCTGACCCGCTGCACCGGCCGCCGGAGGCTGACGCGCAGGAGCAGCAGCAGAACGAGACCGTGGTCGGTCCGCCGGACGCAGTCTCCGACGCCGTGCCGGAGGCGTCCGAGGCGGACCTGGCGGAGCAGGGCGTCCTGCGTCCGCCGAGTGACCAGACCGACCTGGCCGGCGCCGTCCGCGGCGATGTCAGCCCGGCGGACGCCGTGGAGCAGAACCAGGAGATTCCGGTACCCGACGAGGACCGCCGGGACTGAGGGGCTCCGGGGCGGCGAACCGCCCGCCCGGGCCGCCACCGGCACTCCGTCAGCGCCTGCGGGAGCTCGCCGGTCGGGCAGGACGGGCAGCCGGCCGGGCTCAGCGGTCCGGGCTGTCGGCGGCGGCCATGATGCGCAACGCGTTCGCGTCCAGGCCGATCCGGATCGGCGTCTCACCGTACAGCTCGCCGTCGACCTCGACCGGCGCGGGCCGGTCGGTCTCCAGCCACAGTTGGCGCACGGCGAGGAACGGCTCGTCGCCGAGCGTGCGGCGGTGCCCGGTGGCGGCGTTGCGGGCGGTGTCGCGCAGCAGCCCGCGGCGCGTCGACCCGCCGACGGGGTACGCCACCAGCAGCCGGTCGTCGGCGTTGGCGTCGGCGGTGATCGGCCGGCCGGCCTGGTGGCCGCCGTTGGCCACGTACAACTGGTGGGTGACGAACTCGTGCGTGCGCGCCTCGGCGCGCACGGTCACCCGCAGCGGCCGGTGCCGGGTGAGCAGCCCCAGGGCGGTGAGCGGGTACGCGAGTCGGCCGATGGCCCGTTTGAGCCGCGGCGGCGTCCGGAGCATCACGTCGGCGGACAGGCCGATGCCGACGTGATTGGTGAACCGCATGTTCCCGACCAGGCCGAGGTCGACGTCGATCACCTTGCCGGCGGTGAGGATCCCGACCGCGGCGTCGAGGTCGAGCGGGATACCGACGGTGCGGGCGAAGTTGTTGGTGGTGCCGAGCGGCAGCAGGCCGAGCGCGATGTCGCGGTGGGCGAGCAGCCGGGCGGCGGTGCCGATGGTGCCGTCACCGCCGCCGGCGACCAGCAGGTCCGGCCCCAGGTCGGCGGCCGCGGCGAGGCGCTGTTCGAGCTCGCCGGGCCGCTCGACCGGGTATGTGCCGAGCAGGGTGAACCCGGCCGCCACCAGCCGCGACCGGGCCCCTTCGTAGAGCTGGCGGCCCCGGCGGGAGTGGGCGTTGACGACGAGCACCGCTCGCCCCTCCCGCCGGATCGCCGCCGCTAGCTCCTGCTTGGTCCGCATGAGGCCCGACCCTATCCGGCGGGCGCCGATCGGGGCGGGCAACGACGGGCCGGTGGGCCGCCGGTCAGTGCGCGGCCACGGCGACCACGGCCGGCTCGACCTCGGCCAGCCGCGCGGGCCGGACCACGACGAGCAGGACGGCCATCGCCGCGACCATGCCGCCGGCGACCACCACGGCCATCGCCACGCTGCCGGTGCCGAGTACGCCGACGAGCGGCGCGGCCAACGCGCCGACGCCGAACTGCACCGCGCCGAGCAGGGCGGCGGCGGTGCCGGCGGCCTCGCCGTGGCGGGACAGCGCCAGGGCGGGCGCGTTCGGCATGGCGAGCCCGGCCGCGGCGAGCACAACCCACAGCGAGGCGAGGATGGCGGCGAGGCCGCCGAAGCCGGTGGCGGCGACGGCGAGCAGCACGAGTCCGGCCGCCGTGCCCACGCCGAGCGCGGTGACGAGGATCCGCTGCGGCGAGTACCGGCGCAGCAGCCGCACGTTGAGCTGGGTGGCCGTGATCAGGCCGACCGCGCCGGCGCCGAAGGCGATCCCGAACTGCTGCTCGTCCAGCCCGTACTGCTGCTGGAAGACGAACGACGACCCGGCCACGTACGCGAAGAGCGCCGCCATGGCGAGCCCGGCGACCAGCACGAGGCCGACGAACGTCCGGTCGCGCAGCAGCGCGAGGTAGTCCCGCCCGGTGGCGGCCAGCCCGCCGCGGCGGCGCCGCTCGGGCGGCAGGGTTTCGGCGAGCCCGAACGCCGCGACCGTGACCAGCAGGACGCCGAAGACGGCGAGGGCCACGAACACGCCCCGCCAGTCCGACCAGCGCAGCAGCCCGCTGCCGAGCGTGGGGGCCAGGATCGGGGCCACGCCCATGACCAGCATCAGGCGGGAGAAGAGCCGGGCGAAGGCGGCGCCGCTGAACAAGTCGCGGACCACCGCCATCGCCACCACGGAGCTGGCGGCGACGCCGAGCCCCTGCAGTACGCGCAGGGTGCCGACGATCCCGATGTTCGGCGCGATCGCGCACAGCATGGACGCCACGATGTGCAGCGCGATGCCGGCGAGCAGCGGCTTGCGTCGGCCGACCGCGTCGGACAGCGGGCCGATGAGCAGCTGCCCGAGGGCGAGGCCGGCGAGGGTGCCGGTCAGGGTCAGCTGGACGGCCGCCGACGTGGTGTGCAGGTCGGTGGTGATGGCCGGCAGCGCGGGCAGGTACATGTCGATGGTCAGCGGCCCGATGGCGATCAGCGAGCCGAGGACGAGGACGAGCCGCAGCCGTTGCCGGGTGCTCATCAGGTCACCGGAAAGCTGGGTTGGCGTGGGTGTCTCGATGGTGTCGACGGTCGCGGTCACGGGGCCACGTCCGTCCGGACGCGGGCGGAGAACTGTGCGGCGGTCACACCTGCCACCAAATCACCGGACCCCTGATCTCATTCCCACTCGCGACGAAGGTGCCTCAGGTCACACGCGCCGCGAACGGCCGCGCCGATCGTTGAACCGGTACCCGACGCGAGCCAGCAGTGGAGGACAGGACAGGTGCCGGACTACCCGAAGGCGATCACCCCGGTGGACCACATCGAGCCCGTGCCGCGCCGGGTCCGCGCGTTCCTCGCCGCCGAGCCGGTGCTGGACACCACGCGGGCCCGGTACGTCTGGGAGTGGCCGTTCTACCCGCAGTACTACATCCCGAGCGCGGACGTGAACCGTGACCTGCTGGTCGACGAGCAGCGTACGGACCCGTCGCGGCGGGGCACCGGGCGGTTGCACGGGTTGCGGGTCGGCGAGACCACCCGCGGTTCGTGCGTCCGCTGGTACGGGGACGACGCGCTGCCCGGGCTGGCGGACACGATCCGGTTCGACTGGGCGGCGCTCGACGGCTGGTTCGAGGAGGACGAGGAGGTCTTCGTCCATCCGCGTAACCCGTACGCCCGGGTGGACGCGGTGCGATCCTCGCGCAGCGTGCGGGTGGAACTCGACGGCACAGTGCTGGCCGAGTCGGCGTCGCCGGTGCTGGTCTTCGAGACCGGCCTGCCGACTCGCTACTACCTGAACCGCACCGACGTGAACTTCCACCGCCTCGTACCGTCGGAGACCAGGACCTCCTGCCCGTACAAGGGGCGGACCAGCGACTACTGGTCGGTCCGCGGCGACGGCACGGTGCACCCGGACCTGGCCTGGTCGTACCGCTTTCCGACCGGGGCGCTGCTGCCGATCGCCGGCCTGGTCGCGTTCTACAACGAGAAGGTCGACCTGATCGTCGGCGGGGAGCGGCTGGCCCGGCCAAGGACGCACTTCTCCTGACCGTGCCCGGGCAGAACCCGGTGTCGCGGCATCCGGCGTGGGCGCATGCTTGGCGACATGGTCGATGGCACTCCGACGTGGCGCAGCCCGTCCCTGGCCCGGGCCGTCGCTGAGCTCGTGGCGGAACTCGAACTGGCCTGGGCGAGCCTGCTCGCCGAGCTGGACGTCGCCCCGGGTTCGCCGGAGGAGACGGCGCTGGGCTGGCTCGTGGCGGACGGTCCCGACGAGCACGACTGGCGGGTGGTGGACGCGGCCCTCGACCGGCTGACGTGCCCGCTCTGCGGATCCACGCTCACCCACGGTCCGGTCACCTGTCACCGGTGCGCCTACTACCACGGCATGCGCTTCGCCGCTCGGGAGACGGACCGGCCGAACGTGCCGCCCGGCAACGAGCACGCGATCCGCGTCTCCTTCGCCGTCGCCCGTAACCGTGCGCGCTACTCGCCCCGGGCCCGGGTCGGCTACGAGCTGAGCCTGCCCGGCCTCGTGGCCGGTGACCTGCCCACCACAGCGCAGGCGCAGGCAGCCAAGGCGTTGATCAACAAGTTGACGCCCGGGGAGTGCGACGAGGTCGTCACCCTCGCCGAGGTGGAGGCGCTCGCGCGTACCCGGTGACGCGTCGGTCGAGCGGCATTCCCATGGCTGGCAACTTTCTTCATCTTGCCGTCATGAGGTGGAAAACGTTGACAGCGCTCCGCGGGCCCCGTGATACTCGGTCGCCGGGCGTGCGGTCAGCGCCCGGGCCGGGCTCAACCTGCTCGGCGACGGGCTCCGCAACGCCCTCGACCCGAGAAGTGGACGCAACGCATGACGGATCGCCTGGGTGACCTGCTGACCGAGCAGGTCGACGATCGGTACGCCGGCCTCGACACCGCCTCGGTCGCACAGTTGGCCGTGGTCATGAACGACGCGGACGCGACCGTGCCCGGCGCCGTGCGGGCCGCGCTGCCACAGATCGTGCCGGCCATCGAAGGAATCGCCGACCGGCTGGCGGCAGGCGGACGGCTGCTCTACGTCGGGGCGGGCACCGCCGGCCGGCTAGGGGTGCTCGACGCGTCGGAGTGCCCGCCGACGTTCAGCACCCCACCGGAGCTGGTGCGCGCCGTCATCGCCGGCGGCACCCCGGCGCTGTTCGCGGCGCAGGAGGGCGTGGAGGACGACGAGGCGGCCGGCGCGCAGGCGATCGCCGAGTGCGCCATCACGGCCACCGACGCGGTCGTCGGGATCTCGGCGAGCGGCCGCACCCCGTACGTCCTGGCGGCGATGCGGGCCGCCAGGGAGCGGGACGCGCTGACCGTCGGCCTGTCGTGCAACGCCGACACCCCGCTGAGCGCCGCCGCCGATCACGGGATCGAGGTGCTGGTCGGCCCCGAGGTGCTGGCCGGCTCGACCCGCCTGAAGGCCGGCACCGCGCAGAAACTGGTGCTCAACATGATCTCGACGGTCTCGATGATCAGGTTGGGCAAGACGTACGACAACCTCATGGTCGACCTGCGGGTGACCAACGCCAAGCTGCGCGACCGGGCGGTGCGCATCATCCGGCGGGTGACCGGGGCGCCCCACGCCGAGGCGGAGGCGGCGCTCGACCGCGCCGACCTGGACGTCAAGACCGCGATCCTGATGCTCGACGGCCCTGCCGACGGGGCGGACCCCCGCCAGCGGCTGGCCGCCAGCGGCGGCCGGCTGCGGAAGGCGCTGGAGGCGAGCCCGTGAAGGTGCTCGGCCTGATCTCCGGCACCTCCCACGACGGGATCGACGTCGCGGCCGTCGACTTCGCGCTGCGCGACGGGGTGCTGCACGGCACGGTCGGGTACGCCGGCAGTGCGCCCTACCCGGAGGAGCTGCGCGCCCGGCTGATGCGGGCCCTGCCACCCGCGGCGCTGACCTTCGCCGAGGCCTGCGAGCTGGACACCCTGATCGGTCAGGCGTTCGCCGAGGTGGCGGCCGACGCGGCCGGGCACGCCGGCGGGGTGGACCTGATCTGCTCGCACGGGCAGACCGTCTACCACTGGGTGCAGGGGCGCCACGTGCGGGGCACCCTGCAGATCGGGCAGCCGGCCTGGATCGCCGAGCGCACCGGCGTCCCGGTGGTCGCCGACGTACGGGTGCGGGACGTGGCCGCCGGGGGCCAGGGCGCGCCGCTGGTGTCCATGATGGACGTTCTGCTGCTGTCCGGCCTGCGGGGCCGGCCGGCCGCGCTCAACCTGGGCGGCATCGCCAACCTGACCGTGCTGCGGCCGCCCGGTGGCGGCGGCCCGGTGGCCTACGACACCGGGCCGGCCAACGCGCTGATCGACGCCGCCGTGGTGCGGGCCAGCGATGGCCGGCTGCGGTACGACGCGGACGGCCGTCTCGCCGCCGCCGGCCGGGTGCACGCCGGCCTGCTGGCGGAGCTGATCGCCGAGCCGTACTACCGGCTCGAGGCGCCGAAGACCACCGGCAAGGAGTTGTTCCACGCCGCGTACCTGGAGTCGGCGCTGCGCACGCACCCGGACCTGCCGGACGCGGACGTCGTCGCCACGCTGACCGCGCTCACCGCGCAGACCGTCGCCGACCAGGTACGCCGGCACGACGTCGACACCCTCGTCGCCGCCGGCGGAGGCTGCGCCAATCCGACCCTGATGGGCATGCTGCGGGAACGCCTGCCCCGGGTGCGGGTCACCGCCACCGACGAGTTCGGCGCGCCGGCCGACACCAAGGAGGCGATCGCCTTCGCGCTGCTCGGCTGGCACACCGCGCACGGTCTGCCCGCCACCGTGACGTCGTGCACCGGCGCGACCGGGTCCCGGGTGCTCGGCGCCATCGTGCCCGGCACCGGCCCGCTGCGGCTGCCCGCTCCCCTACCCGCCGCGCCCACCGCGCTCCGGCTGACCGGGCCCGGCGGAGGAGCCGCAACCGACAGCCGTTGATCCATGGGACATCGTGCCGGCATCCAGGAAGTGGCATGCTCAGCCATGGTCGCGACCGGGCGGGTCCTCCCCGGCGACGTCGGACGGGACGGGCAGGCCGAGGTTGACGAACAGGTCGTACGCCTGGCGCCGGTGCTGCGCGGCGCCGCCTCGCTCACCGGCAGCTTGCCGGACAGTGGCGAGACCGCGGTGCGCCTGGGCCTGATGGAGCCGATCGCGGGCGGCGTCGGCGATGTCCAGCGCCTCCCGGTAGCAGCGCTCCGCGTCGTCGCGACTGTCGATGGCAGACAGCGTGTCGCCACGTCGGATGAGCACCATTGCGGTCAGGTTCGGGTCGCCGACCCGCCGGCCCAGGTCGAGCCCCTCGTCGAGGTGCTGTAGCGCCTCGACGGGTCGCCCCTGGCGCAGCCGTAGCAGCCCGAGTTCGCCGAGGCAGGCCGCCTCGTCGTGCTGGTCCGCGTGCTCCCGGCTGAGCTGAAGCGCGTGCTCGAGGTGCCGCCCGGCCGCATCGAGGCGGCCGAGTTCCCGGTAGGTGGCGCCGAGGCCGATGCGGGCGAAGGTTTCCGCGTAGCGGTCGTCGGCGTCCTCACTGACGGCCAGCGAGCGTTCGTAGTGCCGCAACGCGTCGGCGTGGTCGCCGAGCAGGTAGGAGACCTCGGCGATGTTGCCCAGCAGGAACGCCCGATCACGCGGGTCCTCGTCGGTGCACAGGTCCAGGGCCGCCAGGTAGTGCCGTCGCGCCTGGGCGTAGCGGCCGATGCGGTGGTACGCAGTGCCCAGGTTGCCCACGGCGCCGGCCTCGCCGCGCTGGTCGCCGAGTTCCCGCATCAGCTCGATCACCCGCTGGTAGCGGTCGACCGCCCGGGCGGACCGCCCACCGTGGGTGTCGGCGGCCGCCATGCTGTTGAGCATTTCCGCCTCCGCTGTCCGGTCGCCCGCCTCGCGGGCGGCCAGTGCCGCGGCCTGGTGACTCGTCAGCCAGTCGTCAAGGTGTCGGCCGAGCAGGAAATACCGCCACAGGGTGTGCGCGAGATGCCAGCTGTAGGCCGGTTCGCCGGCGGCCACCGCGTACCGTACAGCAGCCACGAGTGTGCCCCGTTCGGTGTCCAGCCAGGCCAGCGCCTCGTCGTAGCTGGCGATGGTGGGCAGCACGAGCGAGCCGGGCGGTGGGGCCGCTGGCAGTCGCCGGCGGTGCGGCGCGACCAGGTCCACCGCGCGCCGGGCAGCAGCGTCGTACCCGGCCAGCAGACGGGCGACGGCGGCGCGACGGGCCGGCGCCGGCTCCTCCGCGCGGCACTGCTCCAGCGCATACACCCGGAGCAAGTCGTGCATCCGGTACCGGGTTGGTGCGGTCTCGGTGACCAGATGGACCCCGGCCAGTGTGGTCAGGAGCCGGCTGGCCTCGGGCCCCGTCAGCCCGGCCAGGTTGGCGGCGGCGGTCGGATCGATCTCGGCGGCCGGGTGGAGGCCGAGGAGCCGGAACATCCGCGCGGCGGCGGGCGGCAGGGCGAGATACGACCAGGAGAACGCCGCCCTGACGGCGGCGGCCGGGTCACCCGCCGCGTCCAGTGTTTCCAGCCGGTGCGCCTCCAGCTCCAGCGCCTTGACCAGGCGGGTCAGCCGGGTGTCCGGATGGCGGCTCATGCGCTCGGCGGCCAGCCGCAGGGCGAGCGGGAGCCCGTCGCAGAGCATCGTCAGCATGGTGGCCGCTGCCGGCTCGGCCTCGACCCGGTCCGCTCCCAGCGTACGGCGCAGCAGGTCGCGACCCTCGGGCGCGGTGAGCGGGGTGAGGATGATGCGGCGTGCCCCGTCCCGGGCCACCAGGCCGGCCAGCTCGTCCCGGCTGGTCACCACGACGGCACACCGGTTCGAGCCGGGCAGCAGCGGCCGGACCTGTTCCGCGGAGCGTACGTTGTCCAGCAGCACGAGCACCGCACGGTCGGCGAGCAGCGTCCGGTACAGGGCGGTACGCTCCGCCAGGTCAGGCGGCACCTCGTCCGCGGGTACGCCGAGGGCGCGTAGCAGTCCGCCGATCACCACCTGCGGGGCGACGGGTTCGTCCCGGTCGTAGCCCCTCAGGTCTGCGAAGAGCTGCCCGTCGGGGAAGTGCCGGGCCGCCGTGTGGGACCAGTGCACGGCCAGCGTGGTCTTGCCGACGCCGGCGGGTCCGACGATCGCGCTCACCGCATGCCCGCCCGTGAGCAGCGTGTGCAGTGCGGTAAGCGCCTCGGCCCGGCCGACGAAGTCCGGCACGGTGGCGGGCAGCTGACGTGGCACGCGGGAAGGGGTCGGGGAACCGGTGGTCGCGGCGGCCGGTGCCGACGGAGGTGTCGGTTCGCCGCCGGCGGAGACCGCGCCGTTGTCCTCGTCCGTCGCGCCCAGCACCTGCCGGAACGTGCGCTGCAGCAGCGGGCCCGGCTCGATGCCGAGCTCGTCGGCGAGCAGGCGGCGAATCTGTTGGTAGGCGTCGACCGCGTCGGCCTTGCGGCCGGCCCGGTCCAGCGCGAGGATCAGCTGGCCCCGCAGCCGCTCGTCGAACGGATGGTCGGCCGCCAGCTGGCTGAGCTCGGCGAGCAGTTGCAGGTGCCGCCCCACCCGCAGGTCGGCGTCGATCCGGTTCAGCAGCGCGGCCAAGCGGCGCTCCTCGAGGGCCGGCCCGAAGGCGGTGGTCAGCTCCTCGGTGGTGCCGGACAGTGCCGGGCCGCGCCACAGCGCCAGGGCCGACCGCAGCTGGCGGGCAGCGAGATCGGCGTCGCCGCCGCGCAGGGCGTCCGCGGCCGATTCGCATTGGGCGTCGAACACGTGCAGGTCGATCTGCTCCGGCGGCGCCCGCAGTTCGTAGCCGGCCGGAGACCGGTGGATCAGGGCCGGGTCGGGCAGCAGGGCCCGCAACGAGGAGACCTGATGCTGCAGCAGTCTCGGCGCGGACGGTGGCGCGTCCTCGGCCCACACCAGCCGGATCAGCCGGTCCGCGGGCACCGGCCGGCCGACATTCAGCGCCAGCACCGCCATCACCGACCGAAGCTTGTGGCCGGTCAATTGGACCTGGCGCCCGTCACGCCAGAACTCCACCGGGCCCAGCAGACGAAACTCCACCAACGTCACATCCTCGCCGCGCTCGACGCGCCGTGTCCACGGATTCGTACACAGAGGACGATAGAACAAGATCGACACACGTTCGCCATCAAGATCGACACTCCTGCCCGGCAGAGTCTGGACCGCCAGTACGAACACCGGAAGGAGAACCGGCAAATGAAGATCGTCAACCGGGTGGGGTACGCCCTCCTCAATCGTCTCGCGCCGAAGGTGACGGCTGAGGCCGCCTGCATCTTCATCTCCAAGTACTCGCCGAACTGCAACGGCATCTGCATCTACTCCTACGACAACTGCCCGTCCAAGACCGCGCCCTGCAACTGGTAACGGGTCGGACCCACGGAGGTGGAGCCATGCGAGTGGTGACCCGGGCGGCCGAACGGCTGCTGTCACTGGTTGCGCCGAGGATGACCGCGGAGGCGGGGTGCATCTCCCTCGGCACGTACTGCCTATGCACGGCGACGTGCGTGAACTACTGCTGCACCACGTACGACAACTGCCCGACGCGCTGCGTGTGCCGGTAACGGCCGGACGCTGCGAACGGTAGGCCGGCGGCCAGGGGCCACCAGGCCGGACGAGTGTCCGGGTGGCTCCTGGCCGTGCCCCGGTCCCCTTCCGTCAACCATTCCAGCAACATGGAGGCGTGGTGTCCGTGACCACGGTCGCGATGACCATCCTGGCGCTCGTCTGCGCCCTCAACCTTCTCCTCCTCCTCGGCGTGATCCAGCGCCTGCGGGAGTACGAGAGCCGTTCGTCCGACCCGAGCCAGCCCGATATGTCGCTGCCGGTCGGAGCAAGGACCGGCGAGTTCACGACCGTGTCCACCACGGGTGTCACCATCTCCGACCGGCTGCTCGACCGGCGGACGGTGGTCGGTGTCTTCTCCCCGACCTGCACGCCTTGCCACCGCCAACTGCCCGGCTTCATCGAATACGCCGGACGCGCGGACTCGGCCATCGCCGTGGTGATGACCGACGGCGACGACCACATGGAGCTGGCCGCCCGGCTCGAGGAGAGCTGCCCGGTGGTCGTCGAGCCGCAGGGCGGCCCGATCACCAAGGCGCTCGGTGTGATCGGCACCCCCGCTCTGCTCGTCCTGGAAGACGGGGTGGTGGTCGCGACAGAGACGGTGGTCGACCGGCTACCCACCGCCGTCCGAGCATGACCGTCGCCGACCGGGGCCGTACGAGCGCCACGCTCGCCGTGGCGGCCGGCCTCGCCTGGCGCGCCGCGCCCGGGGCGCTGACCCTGCTGGCGGTCTGCACGGTCGCGGCCGCGGCGGTCCCGGTCGGCAGCGCGCTGACCGTCAAGCTGCTGTTGGACCGGATCACCGCGGGCGACACCGCGGTGATCGGTCTCGGCCTCGGGCTCTGCGTGCTCGGCCTCGCGCTGGCCGCCCTGCCCGCACTGTCCAGCTATCTACGTTCGGAGCTGGCGCGGGCCACCGGACTCACGGCCACCGACCGGCTCTACTCGGCGCTGAACCGGCTGCCCGGCCTCGCCCGGTTCGAGGACCCGGCGTTCGTCGACCGGCTGCGGATGGCGACCCAGTCCAGCGGCACCCCGGTGCAGGTAGTCGACGGCGCCCTCGGCCTGGGCGGAAGCCTGCTCACCGTCGGTGGGTTCCTCACCACGCTGCTGGCCATCAGTCCCGTCATGGCCGCCGTCATCACCGCAGGGGCGGTCCCGGCCCTCCTGGCCGAGTTGGCGCTGGCCCGGCGCACCGCCGCGATGCTGTGGCAGATCGGGCCGGCGCAACGGCGCGAGTTCTTCTACGCCGACCTCATGGCCAACATCGAGGCGGCCAAGGAGGTCCGGCTGTTCGGGCTCGGCGGCTTCTTCCGGGCCCGGATGCTGGCGGAGCGGCGGCAGGCCAACGACAAGCAACGCCGGCTGGACCGCCGCAACATGCTCATCCAGGTGTCGCTCGGCGTACTGTCGGCGGCCATCACCGGTGGCGGCATCATCTGGGTGGTCAGCGGCGTACGGGGCGGCACGATCAGCGTGGGCGACGTGGCGATGTTCGTGGCCGCAGCGGCCGGCGTCCAGGCCGGCAACGCGGCGCTAGTCAACCAGATCGCGTCGACCCACCGGCAACTTCTACTGTTCCGGCACTTCCGCGACATCGAGGCGACCCGCTCCGACCTGCCCCTGCGCCCACACCCGGTCACCCTGGCCCCGTTGCGCTCCGGCATCGAGTTCCGGGACGTCTGGTTCCGGTACAGCCCCAGCCACCCGTGGGTGCTACGTGGCGTCAACCTGACGATCCCGTACGGGCAGACGGTCGGGCTGGTCGGGCACAACGGCTCCGGCAAGAGCACGCTGGTGAAGCTTCTGTGTCGCTTCTACGATCCGCAGCGCGGGAGCGTGCGCTGGGACGGCGTCGACCTACGCGATCTCGACCCGGCGGAGCTGCGGAACCGGATCAGCGCACTGTTCCAGGATTTCATGACCTACGACCTGTCCGCCGGCGAGAACGTCGGACTCGGCGACCTCCGCCTGCTGCAGGACGAGCCCAGCGTGCGCCGAGCCGCCTACGGCGCCGGGATCCACGACGACCTCATGTCCCTGCCAAAGGGCTATGACACCCTGCTGACCAGGGTCTTCTTCGACACCGACGCGGACGACGAGGCGACCGGCGTCGTGCTGTCGGGCGGGCAGTGGCAGCGGGTGGCGCTCGCCCGGGCGATCCTGCGCGGCGAACGCGACCTGCTGATCATGGACGAGCCCAGCGCCAGCCTCGACCCGGAGGCGGAGTTCGACATCCACCGCCGAGTCAAGGCGCACCGGGCCGGGCGGACCAGCCTGCTGATCTCCCACCGGCTGGGCGGGCTCCGGGACGCGGACCAACTCGCCGTCCTCGCCGACGGCTGCGTCGCGGAGTTGGGACGGCACGACGAACTGATGGCCCGCGACGGCCTCTACGCCCGCCTGTTCACGATGCAGGCGGAAGGCTACCGCAGCGACCTGAATCCGGAGGTACGGGCATGACCTGGGTCTTGGCCAGCACACTGATCGCCGTACTCGGCGCCGGCTCGTTGTTCATCCGGCGGCGGCTGATCATCACTGAGGTGTCCGGGCCCAGCATGTCACCGAACTATCAGGACGGCGACCGGCTGCTGGCCCTGCGGCGTCTGGCGCGATCCCCGCTCGCGCCGGGGCAAGTAGTGGTCTTCCGCAACCCACGCCCGGTCGGCGTACCCGGCTCGTCAGCTAGCCCGTGGCTGATCAAGAGAGTCGTGGCGGTGGCCGGTGATCAGGTACCCCACACCGTTCCGGCCACCGGCGTCGCGCTGGTCCCCCCGGGGCACGTCGTGGTCCTCGGCGACAACCCGGACCAGAGCCTGGACTCCCGGCACCTGGGTTTCATCCCGACCGGCAACGTCGTGGCGACGGTACTGCGCCGGTTTGGCGGTCGGCCATGACGGACGCGGCGACGCGGGCGGACACGACGGAGACGATCTGCCGAATCTGGCGTGACCTGCTCGCCATCCGGGTTTCCCCGGAAGACGACTTCTTCGACCTGGGCGGCTATTCGCTGCTGGTCCCCACCGTGGTCGACGAGGCACGGCGGAAGGGGTTGCCGCTGACGTCCGGGGACGTCTTCACGTACCGGACGCCCGCCGCGCTGGCGGCGGCGCTGGAAGGGGCGCACGCGGAGGGCGCTGCGCGAACGGTCCACACCACCCCGGATTTCGGCACGGTGTGGCGCGGCAGCCGCCCCGCCACCGAGCCCGGCCAGGGTGGCGGGCTGGTGCAGCTGGCCGACGGCTCCGGCACGCCGATCTTCTGCTTCCACTGGGATCTGGGCAACATCCGGTTCATGCGCGGCCTGGTCGACGCGTTCCGGTGCGGCCGTCCGGTCTTCGGCACCGAGGCGCGGGGGCTGTGGGACCGGCACCGTCCACCCCTGTCCGTCGTGGACGCGGCCCGCCATCACCTGACCCAGATCCGGGCGGTGTGCCCGAGCGGGCCGTACCTGTTCCTCGGCCTGTGCACCGGCGGGCGGATCGCCTACGAGGCCGCCCGGCAACTCGGCGCGGACGGCGTACCGGTCGCGGCGCTCGTCCTGGTGAACACGAGGGCACCCGGCCAACCGGAGCTCGACCCCGGCTGGGGGCTGCGCGAGCGGTACGACTTCCGGCTTGACGTGCTGCGCAACTGGTTCGCGATGCCCGACCTGGGCGCGACGCACCAGCGGCTGGTCGAACGAATGGCGGCCGAGGCCTGGCTCGATGAGGGGATGGTTCCGGCGGACCTGTACTGGCGTCAGGTGGTGTGGGCCATGGAGTCCTTCGCTCAGGACCACTATCCCCCGCTTCGTTTCGATGGCGCGCTCACCCTCGTCCAGTCCGCCGAGCATCGGCTGGACGAGCAGTGGCACGCCATCGCCGCCTCGGTCACCAGCCGCACCGCCGCGGCAGCCGGCACTCTGCCGCTGCTGCGCGACAAGTCGGTGGCCGCCATCCTGCGCAAGGAGTTCACCCGTGTCCCCGACTGAACCGCGACCCGCCCTGGCCACCTTCGCCTCGCTGCCCCAACTGTTCCGGGCAGTGGTCGCCGACCGCGGCGATGCCCTGGCTGTCGTCGACGGACGTCGGCGGCTCAGCTACGCCGACCTCGACGCGGCCTCCGACCGGCTGGCCGCACAACTGTGTGCGGACGGCGTTCAGCCCGGCGAATTCGTCGGGATCATGCTGCCCCGGTCGGCCGACGTCGTCATCGCGATCCTCGGGGTCCTCAAGTCCGGCGCGGCGTACCTGCCGATCGATCCGGTGCAGCCGCCGGACCGGATTCGCCATCTGCTCGCCGACGCCCAGGTCCGCCGTCTGGTGACGGACGAGTCCCCGCCGACCGGCTGCGAGGTGCGGATCGTCTCGCCGCGAGCGGCAGGTACGGCGCGGATCCCCGCCGACTGGCCGAGCGTTCGGCCGAGCGATCCCGCCTATCTCATCTACACATCCGGCTCCACCGGCGCTCCGAAGGGCTGCGTGGTGTCACACGACAACCTCCTCTCGCTGCTGCCCGCCGCGCTGTCCCTGATCAGCGTCGACGCGACCGACCGGTGGGCGTTGTTCCACTCGTCCGGCTTCGACGTCTCCGTCTGGGAGTTGTGGGGATGCCTCGCCACCGGGGCCACCGCCGTGGTGGTTCCGTTGGAGGTGGCACGCTCGGCACCGGACCTACTCCAGTTGCTCTCCGACGCCCGGATCACCGTGCTCTGCCAGGTCCCGTCGGCCTTCCGCGCACTGGCCCACAGCACAGCGCGGGACCGTGGCAACACGCTCACCCTTCGCCAGCTCATCCTCGCCGGAGAGAGCGTAGAACTGGACGTGGTCCGGGACTTCCTCCACCGCCTGCCCGGGCCGGCGCCGGTTGTCCTGAACATGTACGGGCCAACCGAGACGACCGTCTACGCCACGGGCCGGGTCCTCACCCGGGATGACCTTTCCGGGTCGGTGCGGTCACCCATCGGCACCGAACTTCCCGGCGTCCGCGCGGAGATCCGGGATCCGCACGGCCGCGCCGTGCCGCTCGGCTCGGTCGGCGAGCTGTGGCTCACGGGCCCGACCGTGACCAGGGGGTACCTCGACCGGCCCGACCTCACCGCCGAACGCTTCGTGGTCGACGAGGACGACCCGACGGTCCGCTACTACCGGACGGGCGACCTGGTCCGCCGGCTGCCCGACGGCGCGCTGGAATATCTCGGCCGCAACGACCGACAGCTCAAACTACGCGGCTACCGCGTCGAACCGGGCGAGATCGAGGCTGTGCTGCGCGCCGCCAGAGAGGTCCGGGAGGCGGCGGTGGTGCTCACCACCACGCCGGGCGGCGCCCAACTGTTGGTCGCCTTCGTCGTCCCGAACGGCCCCGCGGCGCCGGATCTGGCGGCACGGCTTCGCCGACACGGCGGGTCCCTCCTGCCTCCGTACATGGTGCCCGCGCGCTACCGACCGGTCGCGCGACTGCCACTCACCACCTCCGGCAAGGTTGATCGGACGAAACTGGAACGGCTGGCCAGGACCGACGCCGAGGCTGCTGTCGTTTAGCTGGGCAACCAGCGGAAGGTCACATGATGCTGTATCTCGCCATCGGCTGCCGGTCCCTGCTTGCCGCGGTGTTCGCCGTCGCGGTCGCCGGAAAGCTGCGAAACCGGCAGGCCTTCGTGGAGTTCGTGCGGTCGATACAGCGGATGGCGGTCGTCGCACCGTCGCTGACCCGCCTGGCGGCGATCATCTCCGTCGGCGCCGAGATCGTCGTGGCGCTGTTGCTGGTGATCCCGGCGCCGGGTCCCGGGACGGCCGGTTTCCTACTCGCGGCCGGGCTGCTCGTGGGCTTCACCGTTGTGATCGTCGGGTCGATGCGACACGGAAACACCGCCCCATGCCGATGCTTCGGCCGCTCGGAGATCCCGTTGGGGCGCCGCCACGTGCTGCGTAACGCGCTGCTCGTCGCGGTGGCGGCAGCCGGTCTGCTCGCCTCGCTGCCCGGCGGAGCCGTCGATGCAGGGCCGGCGGTGGTCGCCGCCGTGACCGGGGGCGCACTGGGTGCCCTGGTGACAGCGCTCGACGACATCGTCTATCTCCTCGCTCCGGCACCGCGGGACAGCGGGCAACGGCGGAACGGCGCGCGATGACGGACCACCGGCTGCTGGTGGGCGCCGTCGACCGGCGGCGGTCGTTCGAGCAGATCGTGGAGTTGGTCGCCCGGGTGACCGGCGCGGCGGTCCGAGAGGTGCCCGGCGAGCGCCAGTCGGTGGTTGGCACGCTTCCCACCGGCTACGTCCGGGTGCTGCGCCAACCCGACGACAGGCAGCGGCAGGCCAGCGGTCCATACGTGGTCGATCTTGAGCTGGAGGATCCGTCGCGGGAGCCGGAGCTGATGAACGAGATCTTCACCGCCCTCGTCGCCGACGGCTACCCGGTGGTCCTGGTGGCCGAGGGGCGGCAGAACCCAGGTTGACTGGTTGACGGCGCCTCCGACCCATCGTCGCACGGGACGGTCAGCGGCTTGCGCGGCACGCCGGCCAGCCACCCCACCCGGCGCGGGTAACGGAATCGACGCCGGCCCTCGGGATGGGGCGCCGCTGGGAGTACTCTCCCGGCGGAGAGGAACGCGATGATCAGTCGTCGAAAGTTGATCGCCACCGGTCTGGGTGTCACGGCCGGCCTGGTGACGGCAGGTTGCAATCAGAAGACGTCGCCGTCCGGCGCGGCGTGGTCGCAGCCCGGTGCGGCCGCGGCGAACGCGCCGGCGGACGAGGTTCGGGTGACCGTCACGCCGGCCGCCGATGCCACCAAGGTGTCACCGCTCGAGCAGGTCGTCGTGGCGGCCGAGGGCGGCACCCTCAAGGACGTCTCGGTGGCCACCGGCGGCAAGACCGTCGCCGGCAAGCTGGGCGACGACCACACCTGGCGTTCGACCGGCAAGCTGGCCTACGGCAAGACCTACACGGTCACCGTGTCGGTGGCCGACCCGGCCGGCGCGCTGACCGAGCACCGGAGCAGCTTCAGCACCCTCAAGCCGTCCGGGGTCGCTTCCGCCACGTTCCAGGCCAACGCGCTGGCCGCCCTCCAGGCCGGCGGCACGTACGGGGTCGGCCAGCCGGTCATGGTGCACTTCAGCAGGCCGGTCAAGAACCGCACCGAGGCCGAGAAGGCGATGCTGGTGCAGACCACGCCGGCCGTCGAGGGACGGTGGCGCTGGATCGACAGCCGCAACGCGCACTGGCGGCCGGCGAAGTACTGGACGCCCGGCACGAAGATCTCGGTGAAGGTCAACCTCTTCGGCCAGGACCTCGGCCAGGGCGTCTACGGCGGCACCAACGTCAGCACGAACTTCACCATCGGCCCGTCCCGCATCGCCATCGCCGACGCCAGGAGCCACCGGATGAAGGTCTACCTCGACGGCAAGCTGGTGCGGGACATCCCGATCAGCATGGGCAAGGGCGGCACCACCACGGGCGCGAACGGGGAGACCATCAGCTACTGGACGCGGTCCGGCCCGCACGTGGTGATGACCCGCGAGCCCTCGCACCGGATGACCTCGGCCAGCTACGGGGTCACCGACCCCAAGAACCCCGACTATTACGACGAGGTCATCCAGCTCTGCCTGCGGATCTCGTACTCCGGCGAGTTCGTCCACATGGCGGACTGGAACGTCGGTGCTCAGGGCAGCCAGAACACCTCGCACGGCTGCATCAACGTCGGGCCGGCCCACGCCCGCTGGTTCTACGACACGTTCCGGCTCGGTGACGTGGTCGACGTGCGTAACACCCCGCGAGCGATGGCGCTCACCGACGGGGTGGGCGACTGGACCATCCCGTGGGACAAATGGTGACCAGCGGGGCAAGCGGTCGGAGGGCGCAGCAGAGCGACCGGTTCGGCGACCCGGCCCCGGCTGGTCACGAGGCCGGTGGTTGTGGAGGGAGTTCGCCACTCATGCACGTCGGTTGAACGTGGCCACCCAGTTGACCTCCCAGCTCGCACCCCCGTCGACGGAGAACGCCTGCTCCCAGCGGGGGTGCGCAGTATCGACCTGGGACCACTGGTAGCGCACCCGGATCGGGGTCCCCTGCCAGGTGTCGTCGCACTCGAAGGTGCCGACCCCGTCGTCGAACCGACCGACGACCGGCACGTCCAGCTGGCCGCCGCTGGCCTTGGAAGCCCACCAGATCCGCCACACCCGCTCCTGCGGGCTGTACAACCGCAGGGTGACGCCCTCCAGGTCGCGCTCCGGCGCGCGGAGCACGTCGAAGACGCCGGTGCCGTCGAGCAGCACCTGGCAGTCCAGGGTCGCGTCGAACTCGTACCACTCGTCGCACCCCGCCAGCACCTTGACCAGCCGGCGTTGGCGGCTGTCCCACTGGCCGGCCAGGAAGTCGAAATCGGTGTTCGTCATGCCGGGCACGCTAGGCCCGCACCACTGACACGGTGTGTCAGTGGCTTTGCGGGGCCGCGCCGACATCAAGCCGGGGCGGGCGTCCCGGGCTCCGGTCGGCCCGGCCGGATACCGTACCCACGGCGCGGGGTTGCCCCGCGCCGTGCCGTCGAGCGGTGAGGAGGGCCGGATGCGCCTGCACGTCGGGTGCGCGATGTGGACGCACAAGTCCTGGCAGGGACGCTTTCTGGCGCACCCACTGGCGGCGAACGAGCGGCTGCGCGCGTACGCCGGCTGGTGCACCGCGGTCGAGGGGAACACCACCTTCTACGCGACGCCGGCGCGGGAGACGGTGGCGTCGTGGGCGCGGCAGACCGACCGTGATTTCCGGTTCGTGCTCAAGCTGCCGAAGGCCGTCACGCACGAACGCCGGCTCACGGGTGCCGAGGACGAGCTACGGGTTTTCCTGAACGCGATCGAGCCCCTCGGCCCGCGGGCCCACGCCCTGTGGATCCAGTTGCCGGGCTCGTTCGGCCCCGCCGGCGTACCCGAGCTCGCCCGCTTCCTGCGTGGGCTGCCCACCGACCACCGGTACGCCGTGGAGGTCCGCCACCCCGCGTTCTTCGACGACCCCCGGGCGGTGCGCACGCTCGAGGAGACGCTCGACCGCGTCGGCGCGGAGTGGATTCCCTTCGACACCACCGCCTTCTTCCGTATCCCACCGACCAGTGACGCGGAACGGGAGGCGTGGACCCGCAAGCCGCGTACACCGCTGCGCACCAGGGCGTTGACCGATCGGCCGATCGTCCGGTACCTGGGCCGGGACGACCCCGCGCGGACGGTCGAGGGCTGGCAGCCGTGGCTCGACGTGGTGACCGGCTGGCTGCGCGAGGGCCGCTCGCCGACCGTGTTCGTGCACACGCCGGACAACGCCGACGCGCCCGACCTCGCCCGCCAGTTCCACGACGAGGTCCGGGCCCGGCTGCCCGGGGTCGAGCCGCTGCCCGAGCCGACGCCGGTCGGGCCGTCGACGCTGTTCTGACCAGCCGAAAATCGGGTGACCGGGGGCCGTGGGCCCGGTTAGCTTCCCCGGCATGCAACCACTCGAGGAGAAGGACATCCGGCGGTCCTTCGTCAACTGCAGCAAGGGCGAGGCGAGCCGGATCCGGATGCCCGCGGGCTTCGCGGAGGGCACCATTCCCTGGGCCGATCTGGACTTCCTCGGCTGGACAGACCCGGGCGCCCCGCTGCGGGCGCTGCTGGTCCTGCCGGGTGAGGACGGGCCGACGGGCGTGGTGCTACGGCGGCCCGAGGCGTACAAGTCGAGCACGCTGCGGTCGAGCATGTGCCGGATCTGTCTGACCGATCACACGGCGTCGGGGGTGGCGTTGTTCGTCGCGCCCCTGGCCGGGGCGGCCGGGCGGAACGGCAACACGATCGGTGAGTACCTCTGCGCCGACCTGGCCTGCTCGCTCTACCTGCGGGGCAAGCGGCAGCCGAAGATGCGGCTGGTCCGCCGGGAGGAGACGCTGACCCTGCAGGAGCGGATCGATCGGGCGATGGTCAACCTGGTCGCCTTCATCAACCGGGTCGTCGCGGGCTGACCCCCGATCAGTCACGGTGGAACGTGCGGTTGACCCGGCAGCGGGAGGAGACGCTCAACTGATGACGCAGGCAACGAGTGGCGGCACAAGACGTGGGCCCGCCGGCCGCACGAGCTGCGGCTACTCGCCTTAGCCGCCTTCGAGGAGCATGATTCACCGTAGGCGACCATCGCCCGGGGCTGATCACGTTCTCCGTCGAGGACGGCCACGCGCGGCAGCTGACCACGTCGACTTTCACGGTGGACGGAGGTGTTGGTGGTGACGCAGCCCGACTCCCGGCGCGACGCCCACCGCACCGGCCGGTTCGTGGTCGCGTGGCGCGCCGCGGCGCCGTACCGGCCGTTGATGGTGTTGATGCTGGTCAGCTCGACGGCGTCGTTCGCAGCGCTCGGCGTCCTGTCGTTGTTCGCCCGGGACGAGCTGGGCGCCTCGGACACCATGGTGACGCTCAACTTTGTCGTCGTCGCGCTGGCCGGCATGGCGGTGCTGCTCGCCACGGGCCACGTCTCCGATCTCGGCGGCGTCCGACGACTGCTCATCCTGGCGGGCCTCGCCTGGTTGAGCATCGGCTACGCGGTCCTGGCGAGCGTGCGGACGTACCCGGCGATGCTCGCCGTCGGGGTCGTCTTCTTCTGCGCGGTCGGCGTGCCCAATGCGCAGCTGATGGCCTACGCGCGTGACCTCGTCGAACGCCGGGACGACACCGCCACCTCCACCGCCGTGATCGCCATGATGCGCGTCGTGTTGTCCATCGGTTCGTTCACCGGGTTCGCCCTCGGCGGTCTCGGCCTGGCCTACCTCGGGGCACGTCCGCTCTTCCGGGTCGTGGCCGTCGTCTGCCTCGGCTGTCTGGCGCTGTCGTGGTACCTGCTGCGCGGGCACGTCACGGGTGCCTCCGCAGCACCGCACCCGCATCGGAGCACCGATGAGCAGCGCGACGCCCAGCCGAGGACGGTCGGCGGTCAGTGGCTGCTGCTGGTCCTCGTGGTCGTGATGGTGCTGTTCACCAGCGGACGTGTCATGCTGCTGTCCCAGTTGCCGATCCTGGTGACCGTGTCCCTGCACGCCCCGCTGCAGATGACAGGAATCGTGCTCGCGCTGCCACCGCTGTGCGAGCTGGTCCTCATGCCGGCGGCGGCATTCGCGGCGCTGCGCTGGGGCCGCGGCAAGGTGTTCCTGGTGGGCGGCGCCGCGAGCGTGGTCTACTACGGCGGCCTCGTCGTGGTCGCCACGCCTGGGCAGCTGATGCTGCTGCAGGTCGGCTACGCGGTGTTCGGCGCCGCCACGATCGTTGCCGGCATCGACCTGGCCCAGCGGTTGATGTCCGGTCACGCCGGCAGGGCCACGTCGGTATATCTCAGTCACGAGAACGTGGCGACCGTCAACGGGAGTCTCGTGGCGACGTTGTCGGTTGCCACGCTGGGGCACCAGGTCGGCTTCGTCGTCCCGGGAGCGCTGTGTCTGATCGCGCTCGCCCTCGCCACGTGGGCGTTCGTCCGGTACCCGGACACCTTCGACCTGCGCCGCGGCCGACCGCGCGAACCGCGACCCCGGATACCCGCCGCTACGGCCTGAGTGCCGGCGGACGTCGTCCTGTGCCGGGTGGCCTCGCGAGGCGGTGTCACGGTTCGATGAGGCCGGCCCGGATGGCGTAGCGGGTGAGTTCGAGCCGGTCGCGGAGCCCGAGCTTCTGCAGGATGTTGGACCGGTGCCGTTCGACGGTCTTGACGCTGAGGAACAGCAGGTCGGCGATCTGTTTGCTGCTGTGCCCCTCGGCGACGAGCTTGAGGACCTCCTCCTCCCGGTCGGTGATCCGCCGCGCGGTGACGGTGTCGGGGTTGCTGCCCTGTCCGAGGTAGTCGCGGATGAGGGTGGTGACGGCCCCCGGGTAGAGAAACGGCTCGTCGCGCATGGCTGCCCGGCAGGCGTCGATGAGGTCGCGGTCAGCCGCCGACTTGAGCACGTAGCCGGCGGCGCCGACGCGGAGGGCCTCGAAGAAGTACTGCTCGTTGTCGTACATCGTCAGCATCAGGATGCGCAGGTCGGGCAGTGCGCGGGACATCTGCCGGGCGGCTTGCAGACCGGTCAGCCGGGGCATGGCGATGTCCAGGATGGCCAGGTCCGGGGCCGCGGTGCGGGCCAGCTCGACGGCTTCGGCACCATCGGCGGCTTCGGCGACGACGGTGAGGTCGGGTTCGTTGTCGAGGATGAGTCGCACGCCGCGGCGTACCAGACCGTGGTCGTCGGCGAGCAGGATGCGGGTGGGTCCGGGCATGGTCAGCTGGTCTCGTTTCGCGTCGGTACCCGGAGGCACACGTCGGTGCCGCCGGTCGGGTCCGGGCCGATCGTGAGGTCGGCGCCGATGAGCAGCGCCCGTTCCCGCATGCCGCGGATGCCGGCGCCCTCGTGGGCGGTCGCGATCCCGTGGCCGTCGTCGCGGATTCGCAGCTCGACGCCGCCGGCGGTGCGCTGCAGGATCAGGTGCGCCGTGCGGGCCCCCGAGTGCCGGACGACGTTGGTGAGCCCCTCCTGGGCGGTCCGGTAGAGGACCAGTTCGACCTGGTCGTCGAGCTCCGGGAGGTCCCCGGCGAGGTGCCGGTGCACGGCCAGCCCGGCGGTGGTGTATTCCGTGGTGAGGGCCTTGAGCGCGCTGGCCAGGCCGAGTTCGTCGAGGACGCCGGGGCGCAGCCGGCGGGCGATGCGACGGATCTCGTCGAGGCTGTTGCGGGTGGTCTCCTGCACCTGGTGCAGCTCGTCGCGGACAGGTGGTGGTGCGTGGTCGGCGACGCGCTTGAGGTCCAGCAGCACGGCGGTCAGCGTCTGGCCGATCTCGTCATGCAGTTCCCGGGCGACGCGCCGCCGTTCGGCCTCCTGGGCGGAGAGCGCACGCGCCGCGCTGGTGGCGCGTTCGGCCTCCAGCCGGTCGAGCATGGCGTTGAAGGTGCGGATCAGGTCGGCGATTCCGGCCTGGCCGGTGACCGGCAGCCGGTGCCCGGGACGCAGCAGGTCGATCGTCCGCATGGTGCGGGTGACCCGCTCCAGCGGTGCCAGTCCGACGCGCAGCAGCAGCGCATTGGCCACCAGCATGGCGGCGAGGCCGCCGGCCAGGACCGCCACCTCGGTGAGCACGACGGGGGTCGACACGGTGATCGGGCCGAGCAACAGCAGGACCGTGGCGACCACGAGTACCGCCGCGTTGAGCAGGAAGATCCGCCAGAACAGCGACAGTGACACGTCTGCCGCCTCCTCTCCGGTGCGCTCCGCGTCCTTTCTAACAGCGTCCCGGGACCCGGGCGGTTGGTCGGCCCGGAACCGCGGCGCCCGTCCAGCCTCGCCCAGCAGCGGGTGGGTCGGCATCGGGGCGGACACCCATGTTTCCGCCCAGGCCAGGGGACGACGCCGGGCACGTGGGAGGTCGCCGGCGGGAATGGGGGTCGGCACCGATGCGGGGTGCCGGGCTGCCGCGCCATCCTGGGGGTGGTCGCCGGGTGAGCATCGCGGCCCGCACCGGCGGCCGCCGGCCCTTGGCACGGACGCGCGGCGCGATCACCGCCGCGCCGAGTTGATGGGAACGAAACGATGACCATGGAACGAATCGCACTGCCCGGGGTCGGTATCGGGTGGGCCACCACCACCCGCGCCGGGCAGCGGCTCGGTGTCGTCTGCCACCTCACCGGCCAGCGTGACCTCGTCGTCTACGACCCCGACGACGCCGAGCGGGCGCTCAGCACGGTCGTCCTCGACCCGGACGAGGCGCGCTGGGTCGCCGACGTGCTGGACACGACGGTCACCGTCGACCACCTGACGGAGCTGGAACGGCAGGTCGACGGGGTGGCGGCGGTCCGACTGCGCCTGCCGGCCGGGTCCCCGTACGTCGGCCGGCCGCTGGGCGACACGCGGGCACGTACCCGTACCGGCGCGTCGATCGTCGCCGTCGTTCGCGGCGATCAGGTCATCGCCGCGCCGGCGCCGGACTTCGTCCTGCGCCCCGACGACACGCTCGTCGCCGTCGCCGACCAACGCCGGGTGGCCGCCCTCGCCGATCTGCTCGCTGGCGGTCCCGGGGCCGACCGCTGAGGGTGGTCGAGGCGACACCGGGTTGACCGGCGGGATCGTGGCGTCGCTCTCCGCGTGCTGCGGCGGAGGTCACCCCGCTCATACCAGCGGGTACGCTCCGGACTGCGGCAGACTGCGCGGCCGGCGCTTCAGCGTCGATGCCGCCACCGATCAGCTCCGGCCGGCTGAGCCAAGCCCGGGCCGGGGCGGTCGCGCATGCCGTCTGCTCGGACCATCCGCCGGCTAGGGAGAGTAACCGGGTGAGCCCCCAGACGACGTTGTTGTTCGTGCTCGCCGCCGTCGCGGTCATCGTCGGCGTGCGGTGGGTGGCGTCGCGCACGGGCCTGCCGGCGGCGGCGCTCCTGCCGCTCATCGGCATCGCGTACGCGCTGCTCCCGGGGCCCAACATCAGCCTTGATCCCAACCTCGTGCTCACGGTCGTGCTGCCGCCGCTGCTCTACAGCGCGGCGCTGGACTCTTCGCTGCTGGGCATCCGCCGCAACCTTCGCATCGTGGTCAGTTTGTCCGTGGTGCTGGTGCTGCTCACCGCCCTACTGGCGGGAGTCGGTTTCCACCTCTTCGTCGCCGGGGCGACGCTGGCCGCCGGGATCGCGGTCGGCGCCGCGATCGCGCCGCCCGACCCGGTGGCCGCGCTGGCGGTCGGCCGCCGGGTCAACCTGCCGCCGAAGCTGGTCACGATCATCCAGGGCGAAGGGCTGCTGAACGACGCCACCGCGCTCACGATCCTCAAGGTCGCCGTCGCCGCCGCCGTGGGCGGTGGCTTCTCGTTTCCGTCCGCTGTCGGCCAGTTCATGTTGGCGGCGGTGGGCGGGGTCGCGGTGGGCGCTGTCGTCGCGTGGGGCGTGCGGCTGGCCCGACCGCTCACCTCGGATCCGTTGCTGTCCAACGCGATCTCGCTGGCGACGCCGTTCGTGGCCTACCTGGTGGGCGAGGAGCTTCATGTCTCCGGCGTGCTCGCCGTGGTGATCGCCGGGCTGATCGTCGGCCACCACACGCCCCGGCTCGTCTCCGGCGCCACCCGGCTGCAGACCAGCGCGGTGTGGCGGCTGGTCGACTTCCTCCTTGAGGGCTTCGTCTTCCTCCTGATCGGGCAGCAGTTGCCCACGGTGGTCCGAGGCCTGCACGAGTACGAGACCTCCACGGTCGTCATCGCGGTCGCCGTGTCGGTCGGCGTGGTGCTGCTCCTGCGCCCCGCGTGGCTGGTGCTGATCCAGGTGCTCCCCCGGTCGCTGCACACCCGCCTCGGCGGCACCTCCGACGAGGACGACACCGACGAGCCCGGCAGCAGTCGCGAGGCCGCGCGGGCGGAGCGCAACGCGCGTCGACTGACCGGCCGCGAGGTCGCGGCGCTGAGCTGGTCCGGAACCCGCGGCGTGATCAGTCTCGCCGCGATCTTCACCCTGCCGCTGACCACCGACAGCGGGGTGCCCTTCCCCGACCGTAACCTCCTGCTGTTCTGCACCTTCGTGGTCGTTCTCGTGACCCTGGTCGGGCAGGGCCTGACGTTCGCGCCGCTCGTCCGGGCGCTGGGCCTGCGTGCCAACGAGAACGACCAGGCCCGGGTACGCAACGAGGCCCGCTCCGCGGCCGTCGAGGCGGCCCTCGCCCGCCTCGACGAGGTCGCCGCCGACGAGCCGGACCTGGCAGCGGCCGTCAACGTCACCCGCGGGCAGCTGCAGACCCGCCTGGCCCGCTATCGGGGTCGCCTCGACCTACTGCAGAGCGCCGAATCAGCCGAGGTGCCCACCTCACCCGAGTACGAGGCGGCGCTGCGTATCCGGCGGGCCGCGATCGAGGCCCAACGGGAGGAGCTGCTGCGCTGGCGCGACGCCGGCCGGCTGCCCGACGAGGGGCTCCGCGTCCTGGAACGCGAACTCGATCACGAGGAGCTGCTACTCCCGAAGCGCGGCCGCCGCTGACCGGCGATCCAGCGAGAGGACCCTGACGAGGTTGCCGGTGCGCCGGTGCGTGGGCGTTCGCGGTCTGCCGGCGCGTCGGGCCAGTCCCGGCGGCCCGCTCCGCGAGGCCCGCGACCGGGTCAGGTCAGGGTGAGCCGGATCGGCGGGTCCGCGCACGTCCATCCAGGCGGAAGTTGTGCACCTCTCCGGCGAGCAGCAGGCGGGGTCGGTCGTTGAGCAGGATGCGGCGGCGGTGCAACGCGACTCTGGCCGTCGAGGGCAGCTCCTCGTCGCCGGAAATCTCGGGCCGAGCGGTTGTGAACTGCGGCACAGCTGCCGATGGTGCTGCGGTAACCGGTTTTGGTGAACAAAGACGTAACGGTCGGTGGTGGCATGAGCAACAGTCGGCTGACGGTCCGGGAGATCGCTCGCCTGGCCGGGGTATCGGTCGCGATGGTGTCCCGGGTCTCCAACGGCACCGGCCAGGTGTCGGAGGAGACCCGCCGCCGGGTGCTGCCAGCCATAGAGGAGCACGGCTACCGCCCGTACCACTCCGGTCGCGCCCTGGCGGCCCGGCGGCACGGCGCGGTCGGTCTGGTCTTCCCCGGGCTGTCCGGGCCGTACTTCTCCGAGCTGACCCAGGGCTTCGAGTCGGAGGCGGTGAAGACCCGGACCAGCGTCCACATTCTCTGCACCCACCTGCCCGCCGACTCCGACGCCGAGGTCATGGAGATGGCGTACGGGGTCGACGGGCTGGCCGTGCTCGTCGGCACGGTCTCCCACGACACGGTCGAGGAGCTCGCCAGCATGCTCCCGATCGTTGTGCCGGCGGGCGACGGGCCCGCCGGGGTGCCGGCCGTACGCGTGGACAACCCCGCCGCGGCGGCCGCGCTGACCCGGCATCTGCTGGTCGACCACGGACTGCGCCGGCTGGCGTTCGCCGGTGACACCACATCCACCACCGGACGCCGCCGCACGACCGGATCGCGCCGCAGCGGCGCGGGCCGGGCGGGCGGCGGCGCCCACTCCGAGAAGGAGAGGCATGAAGCATCTGCGATATGCGACCGCCCTGGTGGTCGCCCTCGCGCTGGGGGTGACCGGCTGCGGCCAGGACGAGGCCGACTCGAGCTCCGCCGGCAAGGAGATCGCGGCCGGCAAGGCCAAGGGCGCGATCAGGGTCTGGGCCATGGGCGGCGAGGGCGAGAAGCTCACCGAGCTCGCCAGCGACTTCATGAAGGAGAATCCCGAGGCCAAGGTCAACGTCACGTCGTTCCCGTTCGAAGCGGCGCACGACAAGATCGCCACGGCCATCGCGGGCCGGCAGACGCCGGACGTCAGCATGGTGGGTACCACCTGGATGGGCGAGTTTGCCAAGACGGGGGCCTTTGACCCCACCCCCACGGGCTTGTTCGACAAGAGCAAGTTCTTCGAGGGCGCGTGGAACAGCACCGTCGTCGACGGCACCGCCTACGGGGTCCCGTGGTACGTCGAGACCCGGCTGATCTTTTACCGCAAGGATCTCACCGCCAAGGCCGGCGCGCAGAAACCGACCAACTGGCAGGGGCTCACGGACTTCGCCCAGGCGATGATGGACAAGGGCGGCGCCAAGTGGGGCATCTACCTGCAGCCGGGCGGCACCGAGTCGTGGCAGAGCTTCATGCCCTTCGCCTGGCAGGCCGGCGCCGACATCATGAAGGACGGCAAGTTCACCCTCGACACCCCGGAGATGCGCAAGGCGCTGGAGTACTACGCCTCGTTCTTCAAGCAGGGCCTCGCGCCGACGAATCTCGCCCCCGAGGCGGTGGGATGGGGCTTCGTCAAGGGTGAGGTCGGCGCCTTCGTCTCCGGCCCATGGCACATGGGCATCCTGCGTGGGGAGGGCGGCCCGGGCTTCGAGGGCAAGTGGGACGTCGCGCAGATGCCGCGCGAGCAGGTCGGCACCTCCTTCATCGGCGGCTCCGACCTGGCGGTCTTCAAGGGGTCCAGGAACCGCGACACGGCCTGGAAGTTTGTCCAGTTCCTCACCGGTCCGGCCGCGCAGCAGAAGCTGTACGACCTGGTCGGCAGTCTCCCGGCGGTGCAGGAGAGCTGGCAGTCCGGCAGGCTGGCCGACGACCCGTTCGTGAAGGCGTTCGGTGAGCAGCTCAACGACGCGAAGTCGGCGCCGGCGATCGCCACCTGGGAGCAGGTCGCGGACGTCCTCGACGACGGCATCGAGCGGGTGGTGCGCGGCGTCTCCGATCCCGCCACCGCCGCCAAGGAGATGCAGACCAGGGCGACCGCGATCGGCACCGGGAGCTGACATGACCTCCGCCACCGCGCCGCAACCGTCAACGTGACCAGCGGGTCGGTGTCCAAGCGGTACCTGGCGCTGGACCAGGGCACGGTCATGGCGGCGCTGGCCTGCCTACCCGCCCGGTGCCCCGTCGGTGGCAGCGAACAGACGATCACCCGGCTCGACCGGGAGCACGGGGACATCACCACCCTCGCCGAGCGGCTCGGGGTCGACGAGTGGCCCGACGAGGAGCAGCGGGTGGCGCTACGCGCGGTCGACACCTTGCGCGCCGAGCCGGTGGACGCCGTCGACCGAGACGGGAGCACGGTGCTGGAGCTGGAGGTGCCGCAGCCGGGCGCGGTGCTCGTGGAGGTGGTCCCGCCGCGGTGACAGCGTCACCGGCGGCGGCGCGAATGAGCCACCATCAGGGGCGGATGATGCTCAGGCGACGCCCGGGTCGCTGGGCGCGATCTGTGCCAGATGCGCGGCGACGACGGCCCTGCCGGCCGGACCGGACGTCCGGCTGGGTTGCAGGACGGCGTGCAGGATCACCCCGTCGACGAGCGCGTACAGCCGCTCAGCCTCGACCGTGTGATCCAGGTCGGGTCGTAGCGCGCCGCTGTCGGCCAACCGCCTGATCATCATCTGGAACGCCTCGACGAGGCGTGCGTCGATCTCCTCACGGAGGCTGGCCAGGCTCGGTTCGACGACCGCCCGAGCGGTGAACGCCAACCACACCTCACACTCGCCGCGCCGCTGCCGGTCCAGCGGCAGCATCTCGTCGATCATCGCGAGCACCACGCGTCGCTGGTCGCCCGTGACGTCCACTGCCCGGAGCCGCGCCTCGATCCGGTTGCCCACTAGGCGCAGCGCGAAGCCGAGCAGCTCGGACTGGGTGGCGAAGTAGTGCCGTAGCGAGCCCATGGACAGGCCGGCCTCGCGCGCCACGTTGCGCACCGATGCCTGCTCCAGCCCGTCGCGCATGACGATCCGCCACACCGCCTCCGCGAGCTCCGTGCGACGGGCCTCCGCATCCACCACCTTCGGCACCTCGCCTTTATAGCACGGTCGTGCTACGTTGCCGTTCTAACACAGGCGTGCTACAAAAATGGGGAGGACGGATGCCACGTCGCGAAAGGGTCTGGCTCGCTGCCACGGTCATCGGCTGGATCGCCGTCAACGGAACCGTGCTGCTCCTCGCGCCCAACCACGTGCCGTTCGACTGGCCGGCGCAGCACGACCCGCCGTCCGGGCCCGGCCAGGTAATCGCCGCTCAGTTCACCCTGGTCGAACTGCTGCTGCTGGGCGTTGTCGGGTATGCACTCACCCGCCGGCGGCCGGACCCGGCGATCGCCGAGCGGATCCCCCCGGGCCCCACCGCCCACCGCGAAATCTGGCTGCTCATCGCGTACGGCGTCCTCGCCCAAGTCGGCGGCCTGCTCCTCGGCCGGGCGCTCGACTGGCATCCGATCGGCTTCCACCTTGCCGGCACCCTGGTCGGCACCAGCGACCCGATCCGTCCGGCCGAGGCAATCGGCTGGGCCGCGTACAACGGTCTGGCCTACGCGCTGCTGCCGTACCTGTGGTTCCGCCGGCGGTACACCACCCACCAACTCTGCCTCCGCTCGGCGGACCGCCGCGGAGACGTGGTGCTCATCCTGGTTGTACTGGTTCTCGAGTCGCTCGCCCAGTGGGCGGTGCTCGGCCACGCGTTCGCCGGGCTGACGGCCGGGCAGATCGCGGCCGGCGCACCGTTGACCTTCCTGCTGTACCTGGCCGGCACCGTCCTGCCCACCGTCATCTTCGTGCAGGGCCTCCTCGTACCCCGGTACGCGCGGCTCACCGGCTCCACGACCGGCACTCTGGTCCTCGCCGGTCTGACCTACGCGGCACTGCACGTGTTCGAGGGTTGGGGGCGGTACGGATCGCCGCACGAGTTCGTGCTGACGATCCTGTTCGTGCTGCTCATCTACGCCCTGCCCGGCGCGTTCAAGGCCTGGCTGACGGTACGGACCGGCAACGCGTGGGTGCATGCCTGGGCATATCACGCCGTTGCGCCGCACACCCTGCACGACACCGGGCTGGTGGTCCGGATCTTCCGACTGTGAAAAACGACAGCACCCTGGCCTCGCCGCCGCGTTGTGGAGGACCCCGAACCCGCCCTCGCCGTCATGGACCTGCACGTGGTGGTGAATGGTGCGCGGTGCGCGATCACCTGTCCTCGGTGCTGGGCTGCGTTGTCACCTCGGGGAGTCGAACCCCCGCGCTGCCCATCGCGCGCCAGGAGAAGGGTGCCGGGTTACAGCCGGCCCTGTCTGTGCACGCTTCCACGACGACTACCTGCTCCACATCGCTGTGGCCGCACTACTCCAAGAGATCGGCCTCCCAGTTGGTGCGCTGGATCAGCACGTCCAGCTCACGGAGCTCCTGCGCGATCCCGTCGGCCTGGCCGCGCAGTTCCCCGACCGGCAGCGCGGCGAGCATCTTCAGCTCCGAGCGGAGCTGCCGTACCTGGTGACCGCGTCCGCTGCCGGCCGCGGCGTCGGCGGCGGCGGTGAGCGCGGCGTGGCGCAGCCGGAGTACGTCGCGGCGGGCGAGCGCGTCGGTCAGGGTTCCGAGGCTGCCGATCGTCACGGCCGCGTTGGTGCGGTTGATCCGCCGGATCAGCGCCTCGAAATGGTCGAGTACGCCCTGCAGCTCGGCCAGCAACTGCTGGGCGTCTTCCGCGGGCAGCTCGCCCTCCTGGTACCGGGCGCTGCCGATGATGCGCGACCGGAGCTGTTCCACACGACGGGTCGTCTCGGCACGGTCTGCCAGCGCCTCGCCCAGCTTCACAACATGAACCTCCCTGACGATGAGTACGCCGAGAATAGATGATCTCGGTCCACCCGGCCGAGGCGTTTTCTTCTCGATGGATGCGCCGAGGAGAAATTTCGACAACGCCTGTTGGTGATAAACTCTCGGCATGGCGACGGCCCCCTGGCAGGCGGTGACTGTCCTCACCGACCAGGTACGACGGGCTCTGTACGACTACGTCCGGAGCCAGGACCACCCGGTGACCCGGGACGAGGCCGCCGAGGCGCAGGGGATCTCGCGCAACCTGGCGGCGTTCCACCTCGACAAGCTCGTCGACGCCGGGCTGCTGCGCGCGCGGTACGAGGCTCCGGCCGACCAGCCGCGCGGCCGTGGCCGGACACCGAAGGTGTACGAGGCGGCGCCGGGCTGCATCGCCCTGACCATCCCGGAGCGCCGCTACGAGCTGATCGGCGAGATCCTGGCCGACGCCGTCGCCGAGGATCCGACGGGTGCCCGATCGGCCGCTCTCCGCGTGGCGGCGCAGCGGGGCGCGGAGATCGGTCGCCAGGTCGGCGGCGGCCGGCCGGTCGCCGCCGTTCTGGCCGATCTGGGCTTCGAGCCGGCCGGCGAGCAGGAGCTGATCCGGCTGCGGAACTGCCCCTTCCACGCTCTCGCCGCCCGGCAGACCGAGCTGGTGTGCGGCCTGAACGAGGCCTTCATCGCCGGGCTGCTCAGCGGGCTCGGCCGGGCGGATCTGCGCGCGCGGCTGGCCCCCGCGCCCGACGCCTGCTGCGTGCAGGTCCGCCCGGCCTGACGCGTCGCACCGGCTCCTGCGGTCAGGGCAGCAGGTCACCCAGCGGCACCCGCGGGTCGGCGAGCCGGTCCAGGTCCACGGCCCGGCCCCGGTGGCCCGCCCGCACCAACGCCTGGATCTGGTCGGTCACGTCCCAGACGTTGGCGTTCATCCCGGCCAGCACCCGGCCGTCGGAGACCCAGAACGCCAGGAACTCCGGCGCCCGACCGCCCACCACGGCCGGGTCGCCACGGAACACCACCCGGTCGTAGCCGCTCGGGTCCACCCACCCCGAGTACTCCATGCCCAGGTCGTACTGGTCGGAGAAGAAGTACGGCAGCCTGTCGTACTCGACCTGCTGGCCCAGCATGGACCGGGCCGCGGCGGGGCCGCCGTTGAGCGCGTTCGCCCAGTGCTCCACGCGCAGCTGCCGGTCGAGCAGCGGGTGGTGGGCGTTGGCCACGTCGCCGGCGGCGTAGATGTGCGGGTCGGAGGTACGCAGCCGGGCGTCGGTGACGATCCCGTTGTCCACCTTCAGGCCGGCCGCCTCAGCCAGTTGCGTGTCGGGTTGGATGCCCACGCCGACGACGACGGTGTCGGCGGGCAGTTCGGTGCCGTCGGTCAGCAGCACCGAGGAGACCCGCCCCGCGCCGCGTATCTCCTGGACTCCGACGCCGAAGTGGAAGGTGACGTCGTGGCCGCGGTGCAGGTCGGCGAAGACCCGGGCGACCTCGTCGCCGAGCACCCGCTGCAACGGCAGGTCGGCGGTCTCCACCACGGTGACGGCGGCGCCATACTGGCGGGCGGCGGCGGCGACCTCCAGGCCGATCCAGCCGGCACCGACCACCACGAGGCGGGCGCCGCCGACGAGGGCCGTGCCGATCTCGGCGGAGTCGTCCAGCGTGCGCAGGTACCGCACGCCGTCCAGGTCGGCGCCGGGGACGTCCAGTCGGCGGGGCGTGGCGCCGGTGGTCAGCAGCAGTTTGTCGTATCCGAGCCGTTCGCCGGTGTCGAGCACGACCTGGCGGAGGTCGCGGTCGACGGCGGTGACCCGGGTCGCCGTCCGCAGCTCTACGTTGTTCGCGGCGTACCAGCCGGGGTCGTGCACGTACGCGTCCAGCCAGCCCGTGGTCCCGAGCAGCAGGCCCTTGGACAGCGGTGGCCGCTCGTAGGGCCGTTCGGGCTCGGCGCCGAGCAGGATGACGCGGCCGGCGAAGCCCTCCTCGCGCAGGGTCTGGGCGGCCTTGGCGCCGGCGAGTCCGGCGCCGACGATGACGAAGGTGTCGCTGCTTTCCATGCCGCTCTCCAGTTCGGTCAGTGGGCGCCGGTGAGGGAGAAGAACTCGCCTCTGGAGCGGGGGTCGTCTCGCAGGGCGCCGAGCAGGGTGGACGTCACGGTGGTGGCGCCGGCGGCCCGTACGCCCCGCAGGGTCATGCACAGGTGCTCGGCCTCGATGACGACGCCGACGCCCTTGGGTGCCAGTTCGAGGGCCAGCCAGTCGGCGACCTGCTTGGTCAGCCGCTCCTGCACCTGCGGGCGGTGGGCGAAGAGTTCCACCACGCGGGCGAGCTTGGACAGTCCGAGGATCCGCTCGCCGGGCAGGTAGCCGACGTGTGCGACACCGACGAAGGGCAGCAGGTGGTGTTCGCAGACCGACCGGATCGGGATGGATCGAGCCAGGACGAGTTCGTCGTAGCCCTCGTCGTTGGGAAACGTGGTCAGGTCGAACGGACGTGCGGTGAGCAGTTCGGCGTACGCCCGGGCCATCCGGCGGGGAGTGTCGCGCAGGCTCTCCGAGTCCAGGTCGATGTCGAGTGCGGCCAGGAACCGGGCGGCGGCCTGTTCGGCGGCGACCAGGTCGAGCACTGGTCGCTGGTCGACGCGGCGTTGGGCCGGTGCGATGCTCACGTCAGCCACCTCCGAGTGCGGTGTGCAGGTGCCACGTGGCAACCATCCGTCTCCACCAGGGATGGTTGCTCTTCGTCGCCATCCTGGCGCGCTTGCGCCGGAATTTCAATAGCGCCCACTGGTGAAAATCCCGCGCGGGCAGATCGTTGCCCACCGGCAGGGCCTGGGCGCGCTCGAAGGGCTACCCCACGGAACGGGAGCCGGTGCTTACGACGAGCGTGCGCGCCGGCATCCACTCGCGGGGTACCAGCCTCCCCCACCCGGGACCCGATCGTCTCGTCGGCCACGCTTCTGAGCGACCTGAACAATCGGTATTGGAACACTCAAACCGGTATCGGCTATCACAAATGCAAGGTGCGTATTGGACGTTGCCCGTTACATCGAAGTGCATTACTATACCAGCGGCGTCTTGATCAACGACGCGGCAAGGAAACGCCTGAAGAGAGGCAGCACGAGCACCCGGAGTGACATCTCGGCAGCACCGGAAACCGCCATCAGGGGTCACCCTGAGCGGCGGGGGCCACGGGCCACGCACCAGGCGAGCAGCGGAGACCGGGTTCGCCATCCACCACGAGCAGTGACCGCCCAACAGAATGACGACCACGTTTCAAAATTGTTGTCCACAATCGACTACTGACTCGCCGATCAGCGGATACTTTACGCCAAACGGGCATTAGCACGTAAGAACGCCAATTGATTGGCGTTACAGGAGAAACATCCCAGAACGGGTCGGGAACCGGAAGGGTGGGGGGGATGAGGGCAATCCCGAGCGAATCCTTGGTCATCGGCATCGCATCCTCGCCGGCCGAACGCCGGCAACTCGCACAGCTGCTCGGCGGGACGGAGGCCTTCCTGATCGTCTCGACCGTCCAGCAGGCACGGGAGTTCCTCGACGCGGCCGGGGCACCCGGGGCCGCACCGGCTGGCCAGACCGCAATCGTCGACGCCGTGGAGGAAACCGGTCCGCCGCCACCGCCCGAGCTGATCGTCGACTCCGACCGACGGGTGCTGCGCTGGCTGGACCGCGAGATCGATCTCACCCCGCTGGAGCACGATTTCCTGGTGTGCCTGGTCGGTACGCCCGGACAGGTGTGGACCTACCAGCAGCTGCACCTGAAGGTCTGGGGCAACGAGCACCTCGGCCGCGGCTCCGACATGCACTCGGTGGTGCGCCGCGTACGGCGCAAGCTCGCCTGGCTGGACGCCCGGGCGGCGATCCACGCGGTCCGTGGGGTGGGCTTCCGCCTCGCCCTGGCCTGACCGCCACACTCCGCCGGCGCCGAAGCTGGCTGACAACCTGCACACACTGATCCGGCCCGCCTGGTCGCAACCAGGCGGGCCGGGTCAGTCACTGTTCAGTTGTCAGCACCTGGTCGGGGACAGCGCGAAGTCCTCCACCCTCGGGGTGGTGGTAATCGTCGTCTGACGGTTCTGGGGCTTCCAGCCGTCCTTGGCGACGATCATCTTCAACGGGTTGTGCTTGCGGTCCAGCCAGTAGGCGTACTTGCCCTGGGCGTCGGTGGTGAAGGTCCAGGAGCTCGACTTCGAGTCGACCTGGACGGTCGCACCCTGGAGCGGTGCGCTGACACCCTGACAGTTCGTCCCGGTGACCGTACCCAGCAGCTTGCCCCAGGTACCCGGCGGCTGCGCGTTCATCGTCACCGGCACCGGCTGCACCGTGTACGGCGTGTTCTCCTTGATCGCAATCGAACCGGAGTAGGTGCCCGGCTGGTCGACGTTCGCCGTCATCCCGACGGTGACCGTGATCTTCTCGCCCGGCGCCAGCGTGGCCGACGTCTTGTCGATCGTCATCCAGCTGACGTCGGCCGGGCGCTCGGCACACTCCTCGAAGCCAGGCAGGGCCTCGCTGTCCGGCGCGGCGTTGAAGCTGCCCGAGGAGCCGCCGATCTTGTAGAAGCCGCACGCCGCGCCACCGCGGTAGCGGGCCGTGTTGGCGTTCGGCAGGTTGGACCAGGAGTTGGCACCCGGGTCGTAGGCGAAGCCGGCGTTGCTGATGGCTCCGCCCTGCACGCCGCCGACGACCATGAGCTTGCCGCTGGCGACGGCGAACGAGCTGGCCCAGGTGTCGGTCGGCGCGTCGGCGATGGCGGTCCAGGCGTTGGCGCCCGGGTCGAAGGCGAAGCCGACCTTCTGCGCGGCGGACCCGTCGTTACCACCGGTGCAGTAGACGACGCCGTCGATCCCGCCGCAGGAGGCGAAGGCCACCGACTTCGGGTAGTTGGCCAGCGTCTCCCAGGTGTCGCTGCCCGGGTCGTACCGGACGACCGTGTTGGACATCGGTGTGCAGGAGGCGGTGGTGCAACCGCCGATGGCGTACAGCTTGCCGTCGACGACCGCCTGCCCGGCCGCGGCGCGCGGCGCGGGGTTGCTGGCCTTGCTCGTCCAGGTGTTCGCCGCCGGGTCGTACGACCAGGTGGCGGCGTCGGGCCCGGAAGCCCCCCAGCCGCCGGTCGCGATGATCTTCCCGTCCACGACGCCCACGGTCATGGCGTTACGTGCACCGGGAAGATCGGCGATCGCCGCCCAGCTCTGCGCGATCGGGTCGTAGACGTAGTTCTTCGCCGAGGACGCCGATCCGTTGCCGCCGGCGATCGAGTAGACCTTGCCGTCGAGGTTGACCACCCGGTTGTCCATCACGTTCGCCGGGTAGGCAGCGATGTCCGTCCACGGCGCGGCCTGCGGGCCGGCCGCGGTGGTCACCTTGGCGTCCTTGCCGGTCGCCAGTGCGGCGAACGACGTCGGGACCTCGAGCCGCTGCTCCGGCGCGCCGCTGGAGGCGAGCAGCTGCTGCTTGCTCATCGTGGATCCGTCAGCCCGAAGCAGCGAGAAGCCACCATCCCGCTCACTGAACTGGACGTCGACCGGCGCGGCACCGGTGTTGGTCACGGTGAAGGTCTTGTTGACCTTGCCGCTGGGCATCTGGACCGTCCCGCTCACGTCCGACGGCTGGATGGACAGCCGGCCGGCGCCGAGTTGGAAGGTCGCGGCCGTCGCCCCGTTCTTCTGGACGTTGACGTCCTTGCTCTGGCTGACGTAGCTGCCGGCCTTCGCGGTGAACTTGTGCGACCCGGTCAACGACGAGAACATCCAGAAGAAGCCGTCCGGCAGGTCGGTGTCGTCCGGAGTCGCGGCGGTGGTGGCCTTCTCGGCCGTCCGGTCGTCGCTGGTGACGGTGGCGCCGTTGAGGTAGCTGTCGTCGTTCTTGTCCTGCACATGGCCGAGCACCAGGCCACCGTCGATCGGCTGGCAGCTGACCTGGCTGCCGATCAGCACGTTGTCGACCTGCCACCACCAGGCCCAGGAGGCGTCGTAGTAGCGGAATCGGACCCTGGTCTGCGCGTTGCCGGCCGCCTGCGGGATCTTGACCTCGGTGACCAGCGGTCCCCGGGCGCTGGTCGACTGCCGGAGCACGTTGGCCCAGGTGGTTCCGCCGTCGAGGCTGAGGTCGACATCCGCCTTGTTGGTGCCCAGCTGCCGGAAGTCCTGGTTGAACCGGATCACCGGCGCCGTGACGTTGGTCAGGTCGACAACCGGGCTGACGAGCGAGCTGTCCTGCCGGTTGCCGCTGCCGTACTTGTCGCTGTCGAGCACCGCCGAGTTGCCGGCGCCGCCGGTCAGGTTGCCGCGTTTGCCGGGGTCGTTGAACTGCCAGACCTGGCCGTTACCGAGGCCGTCCACCACGGACCAGCCGGCCGGCGCGGTGGTGCCGTCGAAGGTCTCGTAGACACCGTCGGAGCCGTTGCGGTAGCCGGGCGCCGTGGTGCAGGAGTTGGCGTTCACCGGCACGGCAACGTTGTGGGTGACGTTGCTCGAGCCGACGACGACGTCCTTGGTCACCGTCTGGTAGCCCGGGTACTGCGGCACGACCTTGATGCTGTACGTCGCCCCGCTCGGGAGCTTGAAGCTGTAGTGACCGTCGGCGGGGGTGGTGTAGTCGGACACGCCCGACGGGCCCTCGACGCTGACCTTGGCGTAGAGCGGCCAGCCCTGCCCGGAACCGTCGGCGACCGTTCCGCTGACAGTGACACTCGGCACCGCCGCCAGCGCGACGCTGGCCGTCGTGGTGGTGTCCTTGGTGACCGTCGCCGGCACCGTCTTGCTCGCGTAGCCGAACGCCGACACGGCGACCTGGTAGTCGCCGGCCGGAAGCAGCGACGAGTACTTGCCATCGCTCCCGGTGGTCAGCTGGCGGCTGGCCGCGCCGGTCAGGGCCACGGCGGCACCCGCGATCGGGGCACCGCTGCCCGCGTCCGTGATCGTGCCGGCCAGGGTGCCGGTGTCGCCGATCGGGGCGGCGTTGAGCAGCGCGAGGGCGTCCAGCCGGCCCTCGCCGTACACGTTGTTGTTCGCCGCGGTGCCGCCGCACTGGGCGTCGGCCTTGTCGACCGCCGTGGTGTTCAGCAGCGCGCGGGTGGCGTTGATGTCACCGACCAACGCCGGTGCCGCCGACCACAGCAGCGCGACCGCGCCCGCGAGGTGCGGGCTTGCCATGGAGGTGCCGTTGAAGCTGGCGTAGCTGCTGCCTGGAACGCTCGACCGGACGTTCACGCCGGGGGCCGAGATGTTCGGCTTGATCGCGCCGTCCTGCCCGGCGCCGCGGGAGGAGAAGCTGGCGATGTTGTTGTTGATGTCGTAGGCGCCGGCGGAGTAGTTGTTGATCCGGCTGCCCGGCGAGCCGCTGGTCTGGCAGGACGGACCGTTGTTGCCGTTGGACCAGGCGCCGAAGATGCCCGACGCGGCCCAGGCGTTGGTCACGTCCTCCATGAACGGTTCGTTGGAGGGCGCCGTGGTACCCCACGAGTTGTTGATGATGTTCGGCCGCTTGCTGGCGTCCGGGTTCTGACCGTTGAGGTCCCGGGGCTGGAGCATCCACTGGCCGGAGGAGATCAGCGCGGCGTCGCTGGGGCAGCAGCCGTTCGCGGCGATCCACTTGACCTCAGGGGCGACACCGATCTGGTTCGCGCCGTCGGTGCCGGCCATGGTGCCCATGGTGTGCGTGCCGTGGCCGTTGCTGTCGCAGGGCGCGGCGGCGCAGGTCCCAGCGGCGTTGAACCAGTTGTAGTTGTGGTCGAACGTGCCGTCGCCGTTGTTGCCGCGGTAGGAGTTGACCAGGGCGGGGTGGTCGAACTGGACGCCGGTGTCGATGTTCGCCACCGTGATGCCCGCGCCTTTGACGCCGTACTGGGACCAGACGTCGTCGGCGTTGATGTTGGCGATTCCCCACTCGAGGGCGTTGACGGTCTTCTCGTTGGTGCCCTTGGTGATCTCGGGAACCTTGTACTCCATCGGGGCGTACAGGCCGTCGACCTCGGCGTGGGCGGCGAAGTTCTGGGCCATCGTGGACGACCCGCCGGTGACCTTGATGGCGTTGGTCGCCCAGAAGGTCTGGTACTTCACACCCGAGCTCTCGAGCTCAGCCTTGATCTTGGCCTGGCTCTCGGCGGCGGTCTTCTGCAACGCCTCCGCGACCGCGGTGCCCCGCTTGGCCCAGTCCGTGATTCCGGTGGCCTTGCTCAGGTCTGCCTTGGCCTTGAAGTGGATCCAGAAGTCGCCCTCGGTCTTGCCCTGCAGCTGCTTGGCCAGGTCCGGCTGGATCTTGTCAGAGGCGGAGGCTGCTCCCGTCCCGGCCTGTGCCGCCTGTGCACCTGAACCGGTGGCCAATCCTGTTGCGACGAGGGCGATCGCCGCGCCGGCGCTCACCAGACATCTGGCGATGCGCTTCCTGTGTGGACGTCTTAGCATTGGTGCTGCCTCCTCCAGAGACGACCCGCAGTTGATCGAGTCATGGCGAAGGGTGCGGGAGACTCCCGTTTGGATCACACCCGGAATGGACGAACTCCCCCATGCCCCCTCAGGGCGCCGCGCGGGTCACGTCGACTGCCCAGGGTGGACACTATGATCTAGAGGAAAGCGCGATCAAGGACGCTACGTAAGCAACTTCTCACTAACGGTCGCCTGGTTGTCGCCAAGATTGACAATTACTGTCAGGGCCATAGCGAAGTTGGGCAGATTTTGCCCACCGTTCGGGGTGGGGTGCAGTGGCCGAGGACGAGGAAAGCAGGGCACCGGACCGGTCCGAGCCGGCCGAGGAACTGTTCCCGCTGTTGATCGCGGTGACGCCGTCGCCGGCCGAGCGGCTCCGGCTCGCCGAACGCCTCGACGGCGTCGCGCCACTGCTGCTGGTCGCCGACCTCGACGAGCTGCGCAGACTGATCGCGGCGCCACAGCGGCTTGCCCGGGCGGCGGCCGCGCCGCCACCCGCCGCCCCGTCCACCGGAGCCGACGACATCCTGCTGATCGACTCGGCCCGGTCCACCGCTCGCTGGCGGGACCGCGAGATCAGCCTCACCCGCCTCGAGCACGACCTGCTGGCCTGCCTGACCACCGAGCCGATCCGGGCCTGGAGCTACCCCGAGCTGCACCGATCGGTCTGGCGTGACGAAGGACGGGAGCGCAAGGCGGATGTGCAGTCGCTGGTGAAGCGGCTACGGCGCAAGCTCACCGAACTCGGCACCGGCGTCACCATCGTCGCGGTACGCGGCGTCGGGTTCCGGCTGGCCGGCCACCAGCGGCCGAACGCCAACGGCGGATGAGGCCGCCCCACCTGACGCGGCTCACCGGACGCCTGCGGACCCCCGTCACCTTCTGGATCGTCCCTGGCCGGGGACTCGCTTGCCCCCGGGCCAGTCGAAATGCTGCGGCGCCCCAACATCGGGACTATCCGGGCTGTCACCTGTGGCTCGGCGATCAGGCGAACTGTGGAACGCGAGACTCGTGGCACGGTTCGAGCGAGATGTGCGCGGACAGCGCGCGCAGGAAGTCGGGCGCGTCGAAACTCTCGCCGGCGGAGGCGACGCCACTCGTCCTCGTCTGACCGCCGAGAATGCGATGGACCGCTTCGACCGCCAGCGGTGCGCTGATGGCGTAGATGTCCTGGCCGCTGGCGACGACGCGTCGTTGCGTGTCGCCGGAGCGCACCATGACGTCGACGGTGAACCGCTGCGCGGACCGGCCGCGCTCATCGACTGCGGTTAGCGCGGGAGTGTCCGCGGCGGCCAGGTCCCTGGCCGCGTCGGTGGTCATGTACGTGCGCACCTCCGGGATCGACAGGTGACTGGGGACCGTGACGACGTCGGCCATCGTGAACTCGCCGAGCACGGGCCGGGTGCCCAGCGGAGCGGGAAAGTCCCATTCCAGCGTCGGCAGGTCGCTCGCGTCGACGTAGTACTCCAGCCGGCCGGCGGTGTAGCGGACCCGCCGGCCGTCGCGCCGATCGCGGGAGACGCGGCCGGAGGCGAGGGTCCCGGCCGTGGGGTGCCAGCTGCTCAATCCGTACGCGACGTGCGCCTCGTCGGCCGCCGTCCAGTCTCCCATCGCCGTGGTGACCAGCAGATCGCCGAGTCCGCCGTAGAAGGCCATCGCCGGAACCACCGCGATGCCCGCGGCCCGAGCACGGTCGGCGAAGTGCGTGAACGTGTCGAGGTTGGCCTCGATCTCGGCTGCCACGTCCACGTACGGGATGCTGGCGCGTAGGGCGGCCTCGATCACGGGGGCCGCGGTCGAGGCGAACGGGCCGGCGCAGGTGACGACCGCGGTCGCGCCCTTCAGCGCCGAGCATGAGCTCGCGCAACCTGGCCCGCCATTTCAAGTCGATAACCGGCACCACCCCACTGCAGTGGCTGTCGACACAGCGGATCCGCCGCGCGCAGGAGTTGCTGGAGAACACCGACAACAGCATCGACGCCATCGCCCAGGCGGCTGGCATGGGAACCGCCACGACGCTGCGCCGACACTTCAACCACACCGTCGGCGTGTCTCCGGACGCCTACCGTCGCACCTTCCGCAGCGCCTGATCCACCACATCGCGGTGACCACCGACGGACGACTGCCAGCGGCGGGTGAGGGCACCCCATCCGGCGCGCCTCACACGATGCCGAACAGCAGGGCGGCGGCGAGAATGACCAGGCAGGTGAGCGCCGCCCACTTGACGGTGAACTTGGTGTGGTCGCCGAACTCGACCTTGGCCAGACCGATGAGCACGTACACGGCCGGCACCAGGGGGCTGGACATGTGCAGGGGCTGCCCGACCAGTGACGCGCGGGCGATCTCGATAGGCGCGACACCGTGGGCGGCGCCCGCCTCGGCGAGGATCGGGACGATGCCGAAGTAGAACCCGTCGTTGGACATGAAGTAGGTCAGCGGCAGGCTGAGCAGCGCGGTGATGGTCGCCATGTGCGACCCGAGCGCGTCGGGGATGGCTGCGATCAAGGTGCGGGCCATCTGCTCCACCATGCCGGTGCCAGCGAGGACGCCGGTGAAGACCGCGGCGGCGAAGACCATCCCTGAGACGTTGAGGACGTTGTCGGCGTGGGCGGCGATGCGCTCCTTCTGCTCCCGTACGTGCCGGAAGTTCACGGTGAGCGCGATGGCCGCGCCGAGCATGAACAACACCGGGATGGGCATGACCTGCATGATCAGCAGGGTGAGGAGGGCGACGGTCAGGGCCGCGTTGAACCAGAACAGCTTGGGTCGCAGGGTGGCGCGGTGCGGATCCAGCGTGGCCGGTCCGGTGTCGGCCAGGTCGTCGTCGACCGGTGTGCCGCCGCCGAGCGATGCGGGGCGCGGCACCTGACGGTCGCCACCGACGCCCGCGAGGGCCGGCACGGCGACCGCTTCGCTGACCACCACCCGAGTCTCCGAATCGACTTCCGCCTCGACCGGGTCGAGGGTCAGCGCGCCGAGGCGGCGGCGCTCACGGAGCCCGAGGAACCCGGCAAAAAGGAGCACGAAGGCCAGACCGACCACGAGCGCGGGGATCATCGGTACGAAGATCTCGCCCGCGTCGAGGTGCAGGGCACTGGCCGCGCGGGCGGTCGGTCCACCCCACGGCACGGTGTTCATCACGCCGTTCGCGGTCGCGACCACGCCGGTCAGCACGAGGACGCTCATCTTCAACCGCCGGTACAGGGGCAGCAGCGCCGCGACCGTGATCATGAACGTGGTGGAGCCGTCACCGTCCAGCGAGACGAAGGCGGCGAGCACGGCGGTGCCCACCACCACCCGCAGCGGATCGGCCTTGCAGAAGCGCAGGACAGCCCGCACGATCGGGTCGAACAGCCCGACGTCGATCATCACCCCGAAGTAGATGATGGCGAACATGAGCATGGCGGCGGTCGGTGCCAGCGACTTGACGCCGTCCATGACGTAGTCGCCGAGCGAGGCACCCTGGCCGACGAGCACACAGAAGAGCGCCGGGATCAGGATCAAGGCCCCGATCGGCGACATCTTCTTGGTCATGATCAGCACAAGGAATGTCGCGATCATCGCGAAACCGGCAATCGACAGCATGAGGTGCCTTACGTTCGTCGTTGAAGCGGTGGCGGTCGGCGCTCGGTGCCGGCCGGCGGGTGCCGGGTGTGGTCCGGCTCATAGGAGGCGACCGTACGGATGAGCACCTGGTTGCGGGAGTGTTACGCCGGTTGCGCCCGTAACCCGCACAGGTAGCGTTCTGCGCGTTTTGCTCACCGGCCGGGGCGTGGCGGTCCGGGAGTAGGTTGGCACGGTGCTCAAGCCCCCGAAGCTCGCCACCCAGACGATGCTGCTGCAGCTGGCAGTCATCGTGATGCTCGCGGGAAGCGGCTTCCTCCTGGTCGGCGCCCTGCTCCGGGCCGAGGTGGAGCGACAGTTGCAGGATCGCGCGCTGGGGATCGCCGAATCCGTCGCCGCTCGCCCCGGCCTCGGTGACGCGCTACGCACGGCTCGTCCTGACTCGGACGGGGCGATCCAGCGCGACGCGGAAGGTGTCCGGCAGGCCACGGGCGCCCTGTTCGTCGTGGTCTTCGATCGCCGAGGCGTCCGGTACTCGCACCCCAACCCCGATGCCGTCGGAGAGCGGGTCAGCACCGACCCCTCCGGCGCGCTGAACGGAAAGCAGGTGTCGAGCATCGAGCGGGGCACCCTGGGCCTGTCCGCCCGCGGCAAGGTGCCCGTCCACGATTCCCGCGGCGATGTCGTCGGCGGGGTCAGCGTGGGCATCGACGCGGGCGAGGTCGGCAACCGCCTGGACGACCTCCTGCCGGCCACCGGCTTGTTCACCGGCCTGGCGCTGGTCGTCGGTGCGGTGAGCGCGGCGCTGCTGGCCCGACGCCTGCGGAGACGCACCCTCGCGCTGGAGCCGGCCGATCTGGCCGACCTGCTCCGCGAGCACGTCGCGGTGTTGGAAGGCATCGGCGAAGGAGTGGTCGCGGTCGACGCCGGCGGGCGGATCACCGTCTGCAACGCGGAGGCTGCGCGGATCCTCGGTGGCACCCCGCGACACGCCGCCGACCTGCCGGCGGAGGCGCGCGCGCTGCTCACCGACGGCGCAGCGGTGGTGGGCGCGCTGCGGGTCGTCGGCGACCGGGTGGTCCGGGTGACCCGCCGGCCGGTGCGCCGCGGCGGCCACGATCTCGGCACCGTGCTGACCATGCGGGACCGGACCGACCTGGACGGGCTGTCCCGCGAGTTGGAGGCGACCCGGGCGCTGACCGACGCGCTGCGGGCGCAGGCGCACGAGTACACGAACCGGCTGCACACGCTCACCGGCATGCTGCACCTGGGGCACACCGACGACGCGCGGGCGTACCTGACGGAGCTGGCGGGTGAGTCGATGGGCGGCGGGCTGGTTTCGGACACGTACCTCGACGGGTTGCTGACGGCGAAGGCCGCGGTCGCCTCGGAGGCCGGTGTCACGTTGCGGCCCGGCGAGGACAGTTGGATGCCGGGCCGGTTGATCGCCCCGCTCGATGTCGTCACGGTGGTCGGCAACCTGGTCGACAATGCGATCCGCGCTGCCGCAGCCGGCTTCCGGCGGCCGGCCTGGGTGGAGGTGAGTCTGCTGGCGGCCGGCGCCGACCTGCACGTGTACGTCGCCGACAGCGGCGGGGGCCTGCCTGTCGAACACGCCGAGCGGGTCTTCCGGCCCGGTTTCACCACCAGCGGCGACACCTCGCGCCCGCATGGTCTCGGCCTGTCCCTGGCGCGGCAGACCGCCCGCCGGCACGGTGGGGACGTGACGCTGCGCGACGCCGGCGGCGGGCATGCTGGTGCGGTGTTCGTGGCCGTGCTGCCGGGCGTGCTCGACCCGGAGCCCGGGCTGGCCTGGCAGGGCAGCGAATGATGCGGGTCCTGATCGTCGACGACGACTTCCGGGTCGCCGGTCTGCACGCGTCGTACGTCAGCGGCGCGGGATTCACCGTGGTTGGCACCGCGCACACGGCCGCGGACACCGTCGCCAGGTGCAAGGAGTTGCAGCCCGATCTGGTGCTGCTGGACCAGTACCTGCCCGATCGGTACGGCGTCGAGGTGCTGCCCGAGCTCACCGCCGACGTGATCATGCTGACCGCCGCGGCGGACGCCCGGACGGTCCGCGCCGCGCTCGGCGCCGGGGCGTTGAACTACCTCGTCAAGCCGTTCACCGCGCAGCAACTGGTGGAGCGGCTGACCGCCTACCGCCGGTACCGCCAGCAGCTCGGCACCAGCCAGGAACTCAGCCAGACCGAGATCGACCAGGCGATGGCGCTGCTGCATCAGCAGGACTTGCCGGCCGCCGCGCTGCCCAAGGGCCGGTCGTCGGTCACCGCGCAGCAGGTGTTGACCGCCATGCGTGACTGCGGCCGACAGGTCACCGCGGTCGAGGTTGCCGACATGGTCGGGATCTCAAGGGCCACCGCACAGCGATACCTGGCCGACCTCGCCCGTGCAGGGAAGCTGGAGCTGAAGCTGCGGTACGGCAGCACCGGCCGGCCGGAGCACCTGTACCGGTGGCGCGGCAGCGCGTCCTGACGACGCGGGGTGGCTGCCGCTGCCTTGTGCCGGTCAGGCCCACCGGCCCTCGAAGAGCGGGGCGACCGGGCGGTCCCGGCGGCTGATCCGCAGATCTCCGAAGACCGTGCTCCGTTCCGCGCGGTCGACCTCGGCGTCCAGGTCGACCCGCAACTCCTGCGAGGCGTCGTGGGCGGCGCCGATGAGCACGAGTTCGGTCCCGGGGTGATCGAGGAAGCCCGGCGGGTCGAGCGGGGCGAAGCGCCGGCCGTGGAACTTCTGCTGCAGTGGGGCAGGCAGTTTGACCTTCTGCGAGCGGCCGAGGCCGACGCCGGGCGGGGACGGCGCCTGCGGGTTCTTCACCGTGACGATGTAGCTCGCCTCCGGCTCGATGCTGAGCTCATGCTGCGCCTCGCCGAGCCGCAACGGCAGTTCCAACTCGTACGCCAGATGGGTGTGGTCATCGTGCCGCGCGATCACGTACGCCCCCTCCGCGGCGGGCCGCGCCGGCGGCTGCCGTCGCCCGCCGCGAGTCCGCGTCCGGTACGCGCGCGCCTGCAACGCCTCGTGCAACTGCTCGGGCCGGTCCACGACCTCGTCGACGAACGCCCAGAAGCGGTCGTGCTCGTCGATGTCCGGCAGGCGTTTGCGGCCGACGATCAGCAGTCGCAGGTGCCTCCCGTGCCACGGGTGCATCACCACCAGCAGCCGCTGCACCTCTTCCAGGGAGTCGACGTGCTCCTCCTCCACCCGTGGGCGGTAGAGGAAGTAGATGTCGCCGTCCTCCAGTAGTTCGGCCATCCGCCCCGCGTACCCGGAACGGCCGTTCAGCAACGTCGCCCGCGGTCCTGAGCGCTCCCCAGCCGGGCCCGTTTGCCCGCGCGCACCACGGGCAATCGCGCGAGGCAACCACGTCACGGGGAGGAGCAGGCGATGAAGATCCACGACCCGTCCAGCCAGGCGATGCAGAAGGACTACGACGTCACCGACATCGAGCGCCTGATGGGCAAGAAGGACTGGAAGAACTACGACGACGTGATCAACTGGCTGAAGAAGGAAGGTGACGAGGACCGACGGTTCACCCCGGGCGAGGTGCAGCACATGATCGACGACTTCGCCCGGGCGCGGGACAAGAAGATGGACTTCGTCCGCGATCCCGAGCAGCTCTACCAGAACCTCAAGAGCAGCCGGTAGCGACACCGGTCGGGCCTCGGCCCACGTCGACGGCACCCGGGCCGCTGGGAGCGGCCTGGGTACGTCGCGTGCATGCCCGTCACCGGGGCACACGGGGAGGGCGGCTGGGGCGGTACGGTCAGCCGATGACGGACATGGTGAGTGGTGCCCGGCAGTCGATCCATGCGGAACGCCCCGCCGGCACGCGTGCCCTCCTGGCGCTCCACGGTCTGCTCGCGGCCGGCTACCTGCTCGGCGCCGGCGTCACCGCGCTCGTCGCGGCTGTCCGAAGCGGGCACTACGAGGGGCTGCTCAGCCCGGGACTGGATCAGTTCGACGACCCGAAGGTCTACCTCCCGCCGGTCGGCCCCGATTCCCTGTGGAATCCGTTGACCTGGATCTTCAGCCTGGCGCACCTCATAGCGATCTTCATCCGACCGCTCGCGGCGGTCGCGGGGCTCCTCGGGCTGCTGCACCTGCTCCGTGCTGGCGTGCGTGGTCATCGGCGTGCCGCCGGCTGGCTCGCGGTCGGCACGGCCGTCTCCTTCGCGCTGCTCGCGATCAGCCTGACCCCGTACGGCAGCCAGATGCAGGCCTGGCTGCTGGACTGAGAGCACGCGAGAGGAGCCACGAGGTGCTGCTGCCCGCCTTGTCCGGGGCGTTCGGTGACGACGCCGACGCGATCCGGGTCGGGGACCGGCGGGCGTCGCGGGAGCAACTGCTCGCCGCCGCTACCGCCCTCGCCGACCGCATCGCCGGCGGCGACGCGGTGGCGATCTGGGCGACGGCCAGCATGGAAACCGTGGTGGCCGTGGTCGCCGGCCTGCTCGCCGGCGTGCCCGTCGTACCGGTGCCGCCGGATTCCGGCCCGACCGAGCGGGACCACGTGCTGCGCGACTCCGCCGCCGCGCTGCTGCTCGTCCCCCCGGCCATCGAGGGCGGCGCAGCGCTGGCGGACGGGCCGGTTCCCGTCGTCGCCGTCGACCTGAGCGCCCGCTCAAGCAGCAGCTATCCCGAGCCGGCGCCGGAGAGCCCCGCGCTGATCCTCTACACCTCCGGCACCACGGGAGCGCCGAAGGGAGCGGTGATCCCCCGGCAGGCGATCGCCGCCGACCTGGACGCCCTGGCCGACGCCTGGTCGTGGACACCCGAGGATCTGCTGGTGCACGGTCTGCCCCTGTTCCACGTACACGGCCTCGTGCTCGGGGTGCTGGGTGCGCTGCGGGTCGGGTCCCGGCTGGCCCACACCGGCCGTCCCACGCCGGACGCGTACGCCGCAGCCGGCGGCACCCTGTACTTCGGCGTGCCGACCGTGTGGTCGCGGGTCTGCGCCGATCCGTCCGCCGCCCGGGCCCTGTCGTCGGCTCGGCTGCTGGTCTCCGGCAGCGCACCGCTGCCGCTGCCCGTCTTCGCGCGGCTCGCCGAGCTCACCGGCCAGCCGCCGGTCGAGCGGTACGGGATGACCGAGACGCTGATCACGGTCAGCGGACGCGCGGACGGTGCGCGTCGGCCCGGCTTCGTCGGCACGCCACTGGCCGGAGTCGAGACCCGGTTGGTCGGCGAGGACGGCGGCCCGGTGGCGCCCGACGGGGCGTCCGCCGGCGAGCTCCAGGTGCGTGGGCCGATGATGTTCCGCGGGTACCTCAACCGGCCGGAGGCCGACCGGGAGTCGTTCACCTCGGACGGCTGGTTCCGCACCGGCGACATCGCCACCGTCGACGCCGACGGGTGGCACCGGATCATGGGCCGCGCGTCCATCGACATAATCAAGAGTGGTGGGTACCGGATCGGGGCGGGCGAGGTGGAGGACGCGCTGCTCGCCCACCCCGCGGTCCGGGAGGCGGCCGTGGTCGGCGCGCCCCATCCCGACCTCGGGCAGCAGGTGGTCGCCTACGTGGTCGCCGACGCGGCGAGCGAGGCGCAGCTCATCGAGTTCGTGGCCGGCCGGATCGCCGCGCACAAACGCCCGCGGCAGATCCATCTGGTGGAACAGCTACCGCGCAACGCGATGGGCAAGGTGCAGAAGAGGCTGCTCGCCGCAGGATGAGACGTCCCTCAGAAGCTCGCCTTCGGCGCACCCTGGCCTGGATCGATCCTGGTCGGTCCGCCGGCTGACGGCCGCACGTCGAAGTCGAAGATCTCGGTCGGGATGTAGACGGTGGCACAGGAGTTCGGGATGTCCACCACCCCGGAGAACCGTCCCTCGATCGGCGCGGCGCCGAGGAGGAGGTAGGCCTGTTCCGGGGTGTAGCCGAATTTGGTCAGGTAGTCGATGGCATGCAGGCAGGCTCGCTGGAACGCCAGCTGGGAGTCCAGGTAGCGCTGTTCGCCGTCCAGCGTCACGGAGATGCCGGAGAAGGCCAGCCACTGGCAGTACTGCGGGTTGGTGTTTCCCGGCAGGAAGATGACGTTCTCCGAGACGCCGTAGGTGCTCATGCCGCCCTTGATGAGGTCGACGTGCAGGTCGATGAAGCCGCCCATTTCGATGGCGCCGCAGAACGTGATCTCACCGTCGCCCTGGGAGAAATGGAGGTCGCCGACAGACAGGTTGGCGCCCGGGACGTAGACCGGATAGAAGACCCGTGATCCCTTGGTGAGGTTCTTGATGTCCTGGTTCCCACCGTTTTCTCGAGGGGGCGCCGTACGGGCCGCTTCCGCCGCCACCCGGTCGAAGTCGGCGCCGCTCAGCGTCCCGAGGATCGCGTCACGCGGCTCGGGTGGCAGTGACAGTGGCGGCACCCGGTCGGGATCCGTGGCCCGCAGTGCCGTTTCCCGTTGATTCCAGGTCGCCAGCAGCTGGGCCGACGGGGCCGTGCCCATCAGCCCCGGATGGATCATCCCGGTGAACGCGACTCCCGGGATGTGCCGCGACGTCGCCTTCTGCCCGGTGAAGTCCCAGATCGCCTTGTAGGCGTCAGGGAACTGGTCGGTGAGGAAGCCTCCGCCGTTGCGCTTGGGGAAGATGCCGGTGTATCCCCAGCCCTGGCCGGCGAGCGGGCCCGAATCCTCCTGCGGGATGGGGCCGACGTCGAGGATGTCGACCACGAGCAGGTCGCCGGGCTCGGCGCCCTGCACCGCGAACGGCCCGCTGAGGGCGTGCACCTTCGACAGGGGCGCGTCCCGCACGTCCACCGCCGAGTCGTCGTTGTGGATGGCGCCATCGAACCACTCCCGGCAGTGGACCCGAAACGATTGGCCGGGCCGGACGGTGACCGCGGGCGGGATGTCCGGGTGCCATCTGTTGTGGCCGACCTTCTCCTGGTCGGTGAAACTCCTGGTCGAGTCCAGGGGAAACAACAGTTCGGGCATAGCCGCTTTCCCTTCAGCACGTGCCGTCCGCGCGGTTCGGGCCCTGTCTCACGGCCGCGGGAGGCGAGCCAGGCGGGGGTTGACCGGGCGCCGGCTCGCCTGCTGCCCGCCAGGAATCGCCGACACCACGTCCGGCTTCTCCGCACTCCGCTCCGCCCGGTCGATGGCCGCGGCCAACCGGCGTGGCGTGCGGACGAGCAGCGGCGCGGAGAACACTCTGACGCCGTCGCTGCCGCACACGGAACAGGGGGCACGGGCAGCGGCCTCGCCGATCGGGAACGACGCCGCGAAGTCGCCGTGCCGGGAACATCGGTACGTGTAGGTCGCCACCCCGCCTCCCCTCGGCTGAGACACGCCCGTCCCAGGAGGGTCGGTAGTCGCGTGCCCGTGGTGCCAAGCATCGGACGCGGACCGCCCGCCGCGCAGGCCAACGCCGGAACTCGTGAACGCCGGGGCAACAGTCCTGCTCCGTGGCACGGCACCGGCAGCCCGCAGGTGCCGACCCGTCAATCCAGCCGAGCGGCGCCGTCGGGCCAGAGGACAGTGGTCGGGATGCCGCGCTGCCGCGCCCAATCGACGGTCCGGTCCGTCGACGCCGCGTGGCAGCCGGGTTCGCCGTCCCACACCGCCACGAGTCGCTGCACCCGTCGCACCAGTTCCCGGTTGGCCGCCACGTAGGCGGCGGTGCCCGAGCGGTCGTACCCGGTGTGGATGACCTCGACCGCCCGGGCCAGCAGCTCGTCGAAGGCGACCCGGTTCCCGGGGTCGATCACGGCGGTCCGGTAGTCCCGCGCCGGCAGGATCACCTCGTACGTGCCGCCGGTGGCCAGAATCGTGCGCGCGAAGACCTGATCGGCGCCGGCCGCCAGGCAGGTGACACCGTGCACCGGCCGGTCACTGATCCGGCGCAGCTCGACGCGGAGCGCGTCGGCGACGAGACCCTCGGTGGCGCGGGTCAGGTTGATGTGCCCGGTGATGCCGACACGCACCGGTACGGAATCAGTCGACATTCTCCGGTCCCCTCCGCTGCGCGGGCACCGCGGGTGCCAGCCGGATCAGCTCGAACCCGTTGTCGGACAGCACGTCGGGCAGCGCCCGGATCTCCTCGCGGTTCTGCTCCTGGACCTCGGGAGTCAGCTCGTCCCACGGCCGCAGCGCCGGGTGCCGCCGCCGGGCGTCGTCGCGGGGTTCGCCGTACGTCCAGCCTTCTCCTCGTCGTTCCCGGCACCACCGTTCGTGCTCGAGGCGGGCGAGTTCCTCGATCCGGTCGTCGATGGCCAGCCCGGCGGCGGAGGCGTCGCCGGTGCTGCCGTGCCGGGGTGCCACGACGCAGCCGAGGTTCAACAGCTTGGCGGCGATGTCCTGGACGTGGGCCCGGTTGGCTCGCCGCAGTGACTCGGGCAGTCGTGACCAGTCCACCATCGCCGGCACGTCGCCCGGGCGTACTCCGGCGCGCTGCTGGGCTTGCAGGTAGCGGTCGTGGATCAGCCGGGCCAGCCGTTCGGTGAGGTCCTCGGCGATCAGTCGGGCGTCGCAGGCGCGGGTCAGCACCGGGTAGAGGCGGAGCTTGCCGTGCACCTCGTCGAGGAGGTCGTGGCGGGAGTCGCCGTGGAAGGCGGCGGCGAGCGCGGCCTGCCGATAGACCGGTACGAACACGGAACTCTCCGCGCCCTGCCACAGGGCGGGCGTGTCCAGCACGAACTGCAGGCCGCTGGTCTCCTCCGGGGCGCAGATGTAGATGCGGTCGTAGTGGTCGCGTTCGAGCGGGGCGAGCTCGACGAGGCGGTCGAGGTCCAGGTTGTATGCGGCGAGCTGGCAGACGGTGGTCAGGAACGGGTAGCGGGACGCCGCGAGGGCCAGTTCGGTGCTGGCGTCCGGGGCGACGAGGTCCACCCGCAGGGGTGTGACGAGGTGACCGGGAGGGGTGTCGGCGCGGCGGGCTCGCCAGTGCCGGGCGGTTTCCACCAGGAGGGCTCGGCGGAAGGCGCCGGTGCCGGCGATGAGGACCCTCGTCGGTCGGCCGGTCGCGGGTGGCAGTGGGTGGTGGCGGTGCAGCGCGCGGGCGGCAACGTCGTCGACGTGGAAGTAGTCCAGCCGTAGTCGGCTGGATCCGGCGGCGCCGAGTCGTCGGGCCTGCAGGGACAGGCACATCTCGGGGTCGTGGACCTGCACGTAGACCCGAGGTGGCTGTCGCCGGTCCTGGACGAGTCGGCTGGCGGTGTTGGCGATCGCGTGGTTGCGGTCGGCGTCGTCGGTGCAGGCGTAGATGGTGTGGGCCAGGGGTAGCCCCGCGCCGCGCAGCACTTCCGGGCTGGTCGGGTCGCCGACGACGCCGAGATAGCGGCGCCGGCGGTATTCCAGCGGTCCGAACGGTTCGGAGCGCACCACGACCACGCGTTCGCCGTCGGCGAAGAGCCGGTCGGCGAGCATGTGGGCGAACTGGGAGTCGCCGCAGACCAGGACGTGATCGCGGGCTCGTCGGGCGCGCAGGCGGCGGATCTCGGCGGCCAGCAGCAGCCGGCCGGTCTCGGCCACGGCGAGGAGGGTGAACAGCGGGGCGGTGAACCGGGCGACCTGCAGCTGCCAGGGGTAGGGGCCGGCGTTCTGGAAGGGCTCGGCGCTGAGGACGAAGAGTTGCAGGTCGTAGTAGAGCACGTCGTACGGGTCGTGGGCGGTCTCCGGCCGTACCGCGAGCAGGCGCTCGAAGCCGATGTAGCCGAGGACGAGGGAGGCCAGCCCGATGACTCCGAACACGATGCGCAGCCACCATCCGGCTGGGCGGGAAAAGCCGGCGACGGGGTCCGTCATCGAGCGACTCTCGGGTCGGTGGGACGGTGGTGGCAGGGGCCGGCTCGGCGGGGACGCCGGTAGGGGCGGCGCGGCCACCAGGTTGCGACCATGAGCGCCATGCTATTGGACGGAGTCGATCGGGGCCGCGCTCGACGCACCTGCGCATTTCGCAGGTGAACCCGAACCGGTGGGCGGTGACCGTCGTCGGCCAGGAACGCCTGAGCGACAATCGACGCCGTGCGGTTCGGCATCCTGGGCGCGACCGAGGTGTATACCGCCGACGGTCGCCGGCTGACCGTCGGCGGGCCGCGGCTGCGTGCGCTGCTGGTGCTGTTGCTGCTCGACGGCGGGCGGGTGGTGCCGCGGGGGCGGCTGATCGACGGCCTCTACGGCGCCGACCCGCCGGCCGGCGTGGCGAACGCGCTGCAGTCGCAGGTGTCCCGGCTGCGCCAGGTGCTGTCGACCGGGCCGGTCGATCCGGTCGAGTTCCACCCGGCGGGCTACCGGCTGGCGGTCGACCCGGAGGACGTCGACGTGCACCGGTTCGTCCGCCTGGCCGACGCGGGGCGGGCCGCGCTCGGCGGCGGTGATCCGCGCCGAGCCGCCGACCTGCTGCGCGAGGCGCTCGCGTTGTGGCGCGGGGAACCGCTGGCGGATGTGCTGGAGGCGCCGTTCGCCGCGGCGCAGGCGGCGCGGCTGCGGGATCGCCGGCTGGCCGCGACGGAGGACCGGATCGAGGCGGAGCTGCGGTTGGCGGGGCCCGGATCGTCTGCCGTCGGGACACTGGTGGCCGAGCTGCGGGAGCTGGTGGCCGCGCACCCGTTGCGGGAGCGGCTGCACGGCCAGCTGATGCGCGTGCTGCACGCCGACGGCCGCCGGGCCGAGGCGCTCACCGCCTTCGCGGATCTTCGTCGGGTGCTCGCCGACGAACTGGGCTCCGACCCGTCCGCCGAGCTGGTCGCGTTGCACGCGGCTCTGCTGCGCGACGAGGTCGAACCCCGCGCCGAGGTGGCCCCGCCCCGGCTGCCGTCGCTGCCCGGTCAGTTGAGCAGCTTCGTGGGCCGGGAGGAGGAACTGCGCCGCCTCGGCAAGCTGCTCGGCGAGGCTCGGCTGGTCACGCTGCACGGCCCGGGCGGCGTGGGGAAGACCCGGTTGGGTCTTGAGGCCGCCGCACGGCACGGCGGCGAGGTGTGCCTGGTCGAGTTGGCCGCGGTGCCGGCCGGTGCGGAGGTCGCCCCGGCGGTGCTGGCCGCGCTCGACCTGCGCGACGCCGCGCTGCGCGTGCCGGGCGGGCCCCGCGACGTCACCGACCGGCTGGTCGCGGCGCTCGCCGACCGCCGGCTGCTGCTCCTGCTCGACAACTGCGAGCATGTGGTGGCCGACGCGGCTCGGCTCACCGCACGGCTGCTGCGGGCCGCCCCGATGGTCCGCGTCCTGGCCACCAGCCGGGAACCGCTCGGTGTGACCGGTGAGGCGCTCTGCCCGGTGGTCGGGCTGCCGGTGCCGTCCGGCAGTGTCCCGTCCGAGTTGGCCCGGGAGTACGCCGCGGTGCGGCTGTTCGCGGACCGCGCCGCCGACGTGGCGCCGGGGTTCGCGGTGGACGCGAGCACGGTGGCGGCGGTGCTGCGGATCTGCCGTACCCTCGACGGTTTGCCGCTGGCGATCGAGCTGGCCGCGGCGCGGTTGCGGGCGCTGCCGGCGGCGGAGGTGGCGGCCCGGCTGGACGACCGGTTCCGGCTGCTGAACCGGGGCAGCCGGGTGGCCGAGCCGCGGCACCAGACGTTGCGGGCGGTGGTGCGCTGGAGCTGGGATCTGCTGGGCGAGCCGGAGCGGCGGCTGGCGCGCCGGCTGAGCGTGTTCGCCGGCAGCGCCGACCTGGCGGCCATCGAGCGGGTCTGCGCGCCGGTGGACGCGGACGTGCTCGACGTGCTGACGAGCCTGGTGGAGAAGTCGCTGGTGGACGCGACCGACGGGCGTTTCCGCATGTTGGAGACGGTGCGCGCGTTCGCGGCCGAGCGGCTCGCCGAGGCGGGCGAGGTCGAGCGGCTGCGCCACGCGCACGCGGCGTATTTTCTCGACCTCGCTCGGGCGGGCGACGTCGGGTTGCGGGGCGCGGCGCAGCTGGACTGGCTGCGGCGGCTGGACGCCGACCGGGACGACCTGCTCGCCGCCCTGCGCCGGGCGGTGGCGGGCGACGACATTGCCGTCGCGTTGCGGCTGGTCGCCGCCCTGTCGTTCTACTGGTGGCTGCGGGGCCTGCGGGCCGAGGGCGCCGCGCTGGCCGGGCGGCTCGTCGACCGGCTCGGCGCCCCGCCACCAGGGCTCGCCGAGGAGTACGCGCTCTGCCTGCTGGTCGCCGCGGTGAGCGGCTGCGGCAGCGCGGACCCGTTGACGGCCAGCGACATCCTCTGGGGTCTGGGCCGGCCGCCCGCGTACCCGTTCCTGCTCTACCTGTCCGGGATGACCGCCGGTCCCCCGTCACAGGAGCGGATGTCGCTGCTCACGCAGCGGCGGGACGGGTTGCTCGGTGGTGACCCGTGGAGTCAGGCCCTGGGGTCGCTCGGGCTGGCCATGTTGTGGCTGCTCAACGGCCGGTACGACGAGGCCCGCGCGGAGCTGGCGGTGGCCCTCGACGGTTTCCGCGCGATCGGCGAACGGTGGGGCATGATCCTGGTCCTGAGCACGCTCGCCGAGGGTGCCTACCGGGTCGGGGATTCCGCGGCGGCCGCCGAACCGATGGCGGAGGCGCTGCGGTTGGCGCGCGAGCTCGGCTCGGCGCTCGACATGGCCGAGTTGCTGCGTACCCGGGCGGACGGGCGGCTCGGGGTCGGTGACCTGGACGGGGCGGGCACCGACTACCACCGGGTGGTGGAGGTCGCGCAACCGGCCGGGGCGCCGGAGTTGGTCGCAGCGGCCCACTACGGGCTCGGCGAGATCGCCCGGCGGAGCGGTGACCTGGACCGGGCCCGGCAGCTGTGCGAGCAGGCGGTGGCGGAGTGCCCGGCCGGCTGGTTCGGCGCCGAGGTGGTGCGGCTGGCGGCGTTGGTCGCGCTCGGACAGATTGCCGACGCGGTCGGGGACGCACCGACGGCCCGCGCCCGCTACCGGGAGGTGCTGGGCGCGACCCTCGGGGTGTGGGACGTGCCGACCGTCGGCGCCGCGGTGGAGGGCCTGGTCGGGCCGGTGCTGCGGCGCGGTGAGGCCGAGCGGGCGGCGCTGTTGCTCGGGTCGGTGTCGGCGCTGCTGCGCGGTACCGGCGCCGGCGAGGCGGCGCAGGCCGCGCCGGTGGCGGCGGCCGCCAGGGCGGAGCTCGGGGACGGGACGTTCGAGCGGGCCTTCGCCCGGGGCGCCGGGCTGGGCCGGGAGCGGGCGCTCGCGCTGTTGGACGGGCGCTGACGGCGTGCACAGCCGCCGTCAGCGGACGGTGCGCGGCCGGTCAGCGCGGCCGGCCAGGCTGCCGGCATGACCTACGAAACATCAGCCGTCGTCGCCGAGGGGCTGCGCAAGTCGTACGGCGGCACGCCGGCGCTCGATGGGTTCGACCTGACTGTGCCGGCCGGCACGGTATGCGGACTGCTCGGCCCGAACGGCGCGGGCAAGACCACCGCGGTGCGGATCCTGGCCACCCTGCTGCGCTTCGACGCCGGGCACGCGCGGGTCGCCGGGTACGACGTGGCCCGGCACCCCGATCGGGTCCGCGCGCTGATCGGGTTGACCGGGCAGTACGCCGCGGTCGACGAGATCCTCAGCGGGCGGCAGAACCTGATCCTGTTCGGCCGGCTGCGGCACCTGCCGGCGCGGGTGGCCCGGCGCCGGGCCGACGAGCTGCTCGACCAGTTCGGGCTCGCCGACGCCGCGGACCGTTCGGCCGGGGCGTACTCCGGTGGGATGCGCCGGCGGCTCGACCTCGCCGCCAGCCTGATCACCACGCCGCGGGTGCTGTTCCTGGATGAGCCCACCACCGGGCTGGACCCGCGCAGCCGAAACGGCCTGTGGGAGGCGGTCCGGTCGCTCGTCGCCGACGGCACCACGGTGCTGCTCACCACGCAGTACCTGGAGGAGGCGGACCAGCTGGCCGACCGGATCTCGGTGGTGGACGCCGGCCGGGTGGTGGCCGAGGGCACCTCGGCCGAGCTGAAGGCCCGGATCGGCGAGGACCGGATCGAGCTGGTGGTCCGGCACGCCGCGCAGTTGCCGGCCGCCGCCGGCGTCGTCGAACGGATCACCGGCGGGCCGGTGTCCGTGGACGTGGAGATCCGGCAGCTCAGCGCGCCCGTCGTGGACCGGATCGGCGCGCTCGCCGACGTCATGCGGGCACTGCAGGAGCACGGGGTGGCGGTCGAGGACGTCGTCCTGCGCGGGCCCACCCTGGACGAGGCGTTCCTACGGCTCACCGGGCACCGGTCGGCCGGTACCCGCGAGGAGGTGGCGGTGTGAGCACGGCAGTCGACTCACGGCGCGGTGCGGCGGAACCCACCGAGGTGCGGTCGCCCGCCGGTCCGCTGGCCCGGCTCGGCTGGGCGGTGGCCGACGGTTGGGTGATGGCCGGGCGGAACATGCGGCACGTGGTCCGGTCGCCCGAGGAGATCATCCTCTATTTCAGCCTGCCGATCATGTTCGTGCTCGTCTTCGGCTACGTGTTCGGCAGCGGCATGGCGGTGCCCGACAACGGCAACTACCGGGAGTTTCTGCTGCCCGGCGTGTTCGTGATGACGATGCTCTACGGCCTCGGCGCCACCGCGTCGGCGGTCGCCGTCGACGCCAGCCGTGGCGTGGTCGACCGGTTCCGGTCCATGCCGATGGCCCGGTCCGCGCTGCTCACCGGGCGGGCCTGCGCCGATCTCGCTCGGGCCGTGCTGGAGCTGGCCACGCTGGTGGTCTGCGGCCTGCTCGTGGGTTGGCGGTGGCGCAACGGGGTGGGCGACGCGCTGGCGGCGGCGGGCCTGATCCTGCTGCTGCGGCTCGCGCTCACCTGGGTGGGCATCCTGTTCGGCCTGCTCGTGCCGAACCCGGACACGGTCGCGGTGATCGTGTTCCCGCTGGCCTTCCCGCTCACCGCCCTGTCCAACGTCTTCGTCGCCCCGGACCTGCTGCCGCAGTGGCTGGGTGCGGTGGCCGCGTGGAATCCGCTGTCCGCCACCGTCGCGGCCGCGCGGGAGCTGTTCGGCAACCCGGGCATCGGCGGCGAGTCGTGGGCGGCGCAGCATCCGCTGCCGTTGGCGCTCGGCTGGCCGCTGCTGCTCATCGTGCTGGTCGCGCCGCTGGCCGTCCGCCGCTACCAGCGGCTCAGCCGCTGACCGACCGGGCGGGCGCGTCGCTCGTACGCCGGAGGAGGTGGGTGCGCGGGCATCCGCCTCCTCCGCTGCCGGCTTGGGCTACCGGTACTGGCTGCGATCCGGCAGCGGACAGCGGCTCATCGACTTATCCCGGCCATCGCCACGAGGCGGCGGGCGAGCCGGGCGGCCGCTTCCCGCAGCTCCGGAGGCTCCAGCATCTCCGCCTCGAAGCCCAGCCCGGCGACCCGCACGGCGAGCCAGTCCAGGTTGTCGCCGCCGACGACGAGCACGCACCACCCGTCGCGGTCGTCCTCCACGCGCCCCACCTGGGGTGGCACCAGCTCCCGCACCCGGTCGGGCCGGGCGTGCACCCGCACCCGGGCGAGATACCGGTACGGCGCCTCGGTCACCGACCGCTGCACGTAGGCGACCGGGTCGGGGTGCTCCCTCGCCCGGAAGCGCCAGGTCGTCGCCACCACCTCGCGCATCCGGTCCAGCCGGAAGGTGCGCCAGTCGTCTCGGTCGACGTCCCAGGCCATCAGGTACCAGCGGCGGCCGGTGGTGACCATCCGCACCGGTTCGACCGTGCGCTCGCGGTCCCCGCCGTCGCGGCCGGCGTACCGGAACCGCACCCGCACGGCGTCGCGGCAGGCCCGCGCGAGCGTCACCAGCAGCTCCGCGTCGATCTCGACCCCGGGGTCGACCAGCGTCTCGGTGGCGGCGTGCACGGCCCGCACCTCGGCGCGCAGCCGGGGCGGCATCACCTGGTCGAGCTTCGCGAGCGCCCGCAGCGCCGCCTCGCCCGCGCCGGCGACCGTGCCACCGGCCGCCAGCCGCAGGGACACCGCCGTCGCGGTCGCCTCCTCGTCGTCGAGGAGCAGCGGCGGCAGCCGGGTGCCCGCGCCGAGCTGGTAGCCGCCGCCGACGCCCGCCGTCGCGTGCACGGGGTAGCCGAGCGCGCGCAGCCGCTCCACGTCGCGGCGCACCGACCGGTCGGTGACCCCCAGCACGGCGGCGAGTTCGGCGGCGGTCCAGGACGGCCGCCGCTGCAGCAGCGCCAGCAGCCGCAGCACCCGCTCGGTCGTCGCTTCCACGGTCACGCACTCATCGTCCCACGGATCACGGAACGATTCTGTCCGCTATCTGCGTGAGGCTGGCACCATGACCGACCAGACCTGGAACGCCCTGCTCCGGGACCAGCTCGCCTGGCACTGGACCACCCAACTGCGCGAGCGCCTCGACGGACTCACCGGCGACGAGTACTTCTGGGAGCCGGCGCCCGGCTGTTGGAGCGTGCGCCCGCGCGGCACCGGCACCGCACCGGTGCAGGCCGGGTCCGGCGCGATGACCATCGACTTCGCGATGCCGCAGCCCGACCCCCCACCGTTCACGACAATCGCCTGGCGGCTCGGGCACGTGATCGTCGGCGTGCTCGCGGTACGTAACGCCGCGCACTTCGGTCGCGTGCCCACCGACTACCAGTCGTTCGAGTACGCCACGACCGCGACCGCGGCGCTGGCCCAGCTCGACGCGGAGTACGCCACGTGGTTGGCCGGGGTCGAGTCCCTCGGCGAAGCCGGCCTCGCCCGCCCGTGCGGGGAGGCGGAGGGCCCGTACGCCGGGCGTCCCCTGGCAGCGCTGGTGCTGCACATCAACCGCGAGCTGATCCACCATCTGGCCGAGGTGTGCCTGCTCCGCGACCTCTACCAGCACACTCACGAAGAGACCCGACGAGAGGCGAACTGAGATGGCCCGCGACGTACAGATCACTTTTGACTGCGCCGACCCGGCCGGGTTGGCGGCGTTCTGGGCCGACGCCCTCGGCTACCGGGTGCAGGACCCGCCCAAGGGCTTCGAGTCGTGGGAGCAGGCCCTGGAGGCGATGGGCGTGCCACCCGAGCGCCGCAACGACGCCTCGGCGGTGGTCGACCCCGAGGGCGCCGGACCGCGGCTGTTCTTCCAGCGGGTGCCGGAGCGCAAGCAGGTCAAGAACCGCGTGCACCTCGATGTGCGAGCCGCGCCCGGGCTCGAGGCCGAGGCGCGGATGGCGGCCCTGGAGGCGGAGGCCGAGCGGCTGGTCTCCCGCGGCGCCACCCGGCTCGGGCGCCACGAGCCCGCTCCCCCGCTCGGCGCCGGTCACATCGTGATGGCCGACCCGGAGGGCAACGAGTTCTGCCTCGACTGATCGGCCGCGCGACGGGACCGGCGACGTCAGCACGGTCGGGACCGGTGCCCAGGCCACGGTAGGCAGCGCGGAGCCGACGCGGGCGGGCGTGCGAGAGTGTGGGCCGGGCGGAGGTCCAGCCGACCCCACCGCCTTTGACCAGGGAAGGCAGCCGCCGATGTTCAACACCGCACGCCTGCAGGTCGTCCTCGAGATCGCGCGGCACGGCACGATCGTCGCCGCGGCCGAGCAGCTGGGGCTGAGCCCGTCCGCGGTCTCCCACCAGCTCGCCACCCTGGAACAGGAGGCCGGGGTGGCGCTGGTGGACCGGGGGCCGCGGAGCCTGCGGCTCACCGTCGCGGGCCAGCGCCTGGCGGACTACGCGCAGCAGATCGCCGATCTGATGTCGGCGGCCCGCGACGAGCTGTCCGCGCACGGTGCGGGCCGCCGGGGACTGCTGCGGATCGGGTTCTTCGCCACCGCCGGCACGGAGCTGCTGCCGCGCGCGCTGTCGAGCTTCACCCGGGACCATCCGCAGGTGGAGCTGGCGCTGATCCTGGGTCAGCCGCACGAGCTGCTGCCCCGCCTGCAGCAGGGCGAGCTGGACCTGGTGGTGGTCTTCGACCATCCGCTGAGTCCGGCCCAGGAGTTGCCGTACGCGAGGGTCGAGCCGCTGATGGTGGACCCGCAGCTGGTGGTGCTCCCGGCCGAGCATCCGCTCGCCGGCCGGCGGCGGCTGCAGCTGGGCGACCTTGCGGCCGAGCCGTGGATCACCACCCTGGGCGTGCAGGGTGAGGTGTCGGTGCTGGAGCTGGCGGCGCGGGCCGAGGGGTTCGCGCCGCGGATCCGGTGCCGCAGCGACCACTACGAGGTGGTGCTGGGCCTGGTGCGGGCCGGGGTCGGGGTGGCGCTGGTGCCGTCGCTGGGGCTGCGCAACCCGGGTGCGGTGGCGGTGCGGCAGCTCGCCCACGCCAGCCTGCATCGGGAGATCGGGGTGGCGTTGCGCCCCGGCAACCCCAATCCGGTGGTCGGCAGGTTCGTCGAGCGGTTGACCGACGCGGCGGTGGAGCTGAGTCAGGAGCTGTCGGGGCGGTGGGGCCCGGCGAGCCGGTCGACGGCCGTGCCCCAGCGCCGTAGTTCGGCCATGGCGGCCCGTTCGGCCCCGGGCTCGAACGCGGCGATCACGGCGTAGATGACAGTATGCCGGCCGGCCACGATGCCGGTGTCGGCGCGTACGCCGGTGTCGGTGCCGGTCTTGTTCTCCACCCGGACCCCGTCGCTCGACCACGGGTCGTGGCCGATCGAGTCGGCGACCATCGTGCGGTCGGTGTTCCCGGCGAGCCAGCCGCGCAGCAGCCGACACGCCTGCGGGCCCTGCCAGGTCCCTGCCGCCACGTCGGTGAGGAAGGCGCAGAGCTCGCGGGCGGTGCCGCTGGCGAAGGTCTCCGGTACGTCCGGACCGCGCTCGGGGCGGATCCGGTCGTGCATGGTGGTGTGCCGTAGCCCGGCGCGGTGGGCCAGCTGCCGCACGGCGTCCAGCGTCACCAGCCGGAGCAGGGCGTTGGTGGCGGCGTTGTCGCTGACGGCGGCGACTGCCGTGGCCAGGTCGGCGACCGTCCAGTGTTGGGGTGACAGCTGGCCGATCAGGCCGGTGCCGCCGACTTCCCGGTCGTCGTCGCGCAGCTCGACGGGCTGGGTCGGGCTGAGGGTGCCGTCGGCGAGCCGCCGGGCCACCTCGCCGAGGAGCAGCACCTTGCCGACGCTGGCCAGCGGCAGGACCAGGTCGGGCTCGGCCGAGAGGGTGTGGCCGTCGTCCAGCCGCCGCACCATCGCACCGACCCGCACCGCCGGGCCGCCGCCGGCCGCGCTCACGGCCGCCCCAGCCCAGCTCGATCCGGTACGGCCAGCACCCGGCCCGGTCGGGCGTCGGTGACCGTATCGCCGTCCACGACGACCTGCCCGCCGACCACCACGCACCGCACCCCGTGCGGCGGCGCCAGCGGCTCGTCGTAGGTGGCGCCGTCGGCGATCCGCTGCGGGTCGAGGACCACCAGGTCCGCGGTGTACCCGTTGGCGAGCAGCCCGCGGTCCGGCAGGCCGAAGCGGCGGGCGGGCATTGCCGTCATCTTGTGCACCGCCTCGGCCAGCTCCAGCAGTCCCACGTCGCGCACGTAGTGGCCGAGCACGCGGGCGAAGCTGCCCGCCCACCGTGGGTGGGGCCGGCCCCCCTTCGGTACGCCGTCGGAGCACAGCATGGTCAGCGGGCTGGCCAGCACCCGGCGTACGTCGTCCTCGTGCATGGAGTGGCTGAGGATGGTGACGTCGCCGCGTTCGGCGGCGAGCAGGTCGCAGGCGTAGTCGACCGGGTCGACGCCGTGCGCGGCGGCCAGGTCGGCGATGGTCTGGCCCTGGGTGTCGGGGTTGTTCGGGGCGGACGCGACGCGGATCAGGTCCCAGCCGCCGTTGCCGACGGTGTTCTCCCAGCCGGGCACCCCGGCGACCAGATCGTGGCGGATCCGGTCGCGGACCGCCGGCTCGGCTGCGGCGGCGAGCATCGCCGGTACCCCGTCGGCGATCAGCCACGGCGGCAGCATCGCGTGCAGGGCGGTACTGCCGGCGGTGTAGGGGTAGACGTCGCAGGTGACGTCCAGCCCCTCGGTGCGGGCCCGCTCCAGTCGGGCGAGGGTGCGGACGGTGGCCCCCCAGGCGCGCCGCCCTGCCGTCTTGTGGTGCGAGACCTGCAGCGCCGACCCGGCGGCGGTGGCGATCTCGATCGCTTCCTCGAGGGCGGACTCGACCTGGGACATCTCGTCACGCAGGTGTGTCACGTACGGCTTGCCGTGCGCGGCAGCCACCCGGGCCAGGGCGATGACCTCGTCGGTGCTGGCGTTGACGCCCGGGGAGTAGATCAGACCGGTGGACAGGCCGGCCGCGCCCGCGGCGAGCGCCTCGTCGAGCAGCTCGCACATCCGCCGGGTTTCCTCGGGCGTAGCGTGCCGCTGGGCGAAGCCGACCACCGCGGCGCGCAGCGTGCCGTGCCCGACGAGGGCGGCGAGATGGTTGCGCCGGGCCACGCCCTGCGCGCGGGCGAACTCGGCGAACGACGCGTACGCCGAGGCGGGCGGGCCGAAGGTCGCGGCGATCAGCTCCCGCACGGGCCCGTCGCGGTCGGGCGGGATCGGGAAGGGGCTGATCCCGCAGTTGCCGCAGATCTCGGTGGTGACGCCCTGGCGCAGCGGCGCCTGCCGCAGCACCTCGCGCTGCTGGTCGTCGCCGGCGAGCAGGTCGGAGTGGGTGTGCACGTCGATGAAGCCCGGCGTGACGACCAGCCCGGTCGCGTCGACCACCTCGGCGGCGGTGGCGCGGCTGCCCGGTGGCAGCAGCACGATCCGCCCGTCCCGCGCGCCCACGTCGGCGGGTCGGCCCAGCGAGCCGGTGCCGTCGATCAGGGTGGCGCCGGTGATCAGCAGGTCGAGCCGCGCCATCAGAGCACCTTCGACAGGAAGGCGCGGGTACGGTCGTGGCGCGGCGCGGCGAGCACCTCGCGGGGTGGCCCCTGTTCGACGATCAGGCCCTCGTCCATGAAGATGAGGTGATCGCCGACCTCGCGGGCGAAGCCCATCTCGTGGGTCACCACGATCATGGTCATGCCGCTGGCCGCGAGGTCTTTCATGACCTCCAGCACCTCGCCGACCAGTTCCGGGTCGAGCGCCGAGGTCGGCTCGTCGAAGAGCATCAGCTTCGGCGACATGGCCAGCGAGCGGGCGATGGCCACCCGCTGCTGCTGCCCGCCGGAGAGCTGGGCCGGGTAGTGGTGGGCGCGGTCGGCCAACCCGACCCGGTCGAGCAGGTCGGCGGCGCGCCGTCGGGCGTCGGCCGACGGGACGCCCTTGACCGCGACCAGGCCCTCCATCACGTTCTCCAGGGCGGTGCGGTGCGGAAACAGGTGGAAGCGCTGGAAGACCATGCCGATCGACTCGCGCTGCCGGCGCAGTCGCACGTCCGGCAGCGGCCGCAGCCGGCCGCCGCGCTCGGAGTACCCGATCAGTTCGCCGTCGACGTAGATCCGGCCCGCCTGCGGTTCCTCGAGGTGGTTGAGGCAGCGCAGCAGGGTGGACTTGCCGGAGCCGGACGGCCCGACCACGCAGACCACCCGGCCGCGTTCGATGGTCAGGTCGATGCCGCGCAGCACCTCCAGGCGGCCGAAGCTCTTGCGCAGTGACCGGCACTGCACCATCGGCGGGGTCATCGCGCGCTCCCCGTGGGGCGCAGGTTACGGGCGATCCGTCCCCGCAGGGTGCCCGGGGTGGTGGCGCCGAAGCCGCGGCTGAACCGGCGTTCCAGGAAGTACTGGCCGATGCTGGCGACGGTGGTCAGCACCAGGTACCAGATGGACGCGACGATCAGCAGGGCGATCACCTCGAAGTTGGTCAGGTAGAGCCGTTGGGCGACGGTGAGCAGGTCGGCGCCGGCGATGACCGAGACGAGCGAGGTGGTCTTCAGCATGGAGATGAACTGGTTGCCGGTCGGCGGGACGATGATCCGCATCGCCTGGGGCAGCACGACCCGCTTCATGATCTTCATGCGGGACATGCCCAACGCCGCGGCGGCCTCCTGCTGGCCGGGATCGACCGCGCGCAGGCCGGCTCGGACGATCTCGCTCATGTAGGCGCCCTCGTTGATGCTCAGCCCGAGCAGCGCCGCCACGAAGCCGGTGACCAGCGTGTTGGTCTCCCAGGTCACCAGCTTCGGGCCGCCGAACGGCACACCCAGCCCGATCTCGGGGAAGATCAGCGCGATGTTGAACCAGAAGATCAGCTGCACCAGCAGGGGCGTGCCGCGGAAGAACCAGACGTAGGCCATGGCGCCGGTGCGCAGGATGCGGCTGTCGGAGACCTGCATCAGTGCGACGATGACGCCGAGCGCCACGCCGATCGCCATGGCGGCGACGGTGAGCTGGATGGTGACCCAGAGCCCGTCCAGGATGACCCGGTCGAGCTGATACTTGACGACGATGTCCCAGTGCAGGTTCGGGTTGACCGCGATGGTCCAGGCCAGCCAGACCAGGACCAGGACGGTCACCCCGGCGGCCAACCAGCGCCCGGGCCGCAGCGGGTGACTGATCCGGTTCGCCTCCGGCGTCTCCGGGCCGGCGGGCGTGGCGTGGCCTGGGCCTGCGGCGGTCGCGTCCACCGGTGTGCTCACTTCTGGTCGTTGACCGTCGCGGCCTTGACGGCGCTGCCCTGCACGCCCCACTTCTCGAGGAGCTTGGTGTAGTCGCCCGAGTCGATCAGCTCCTGGAGCGCCTTGTGCACGGCGTCGCGCAGCTGGCTGTCCTTCTTGTCGATCGCGATGCCCCACGGGCCGGCCTCGTACTGGGCCTCCAGGACGTCGTACTTGCCGCTCTGCTGGGCCAGCATCTTGGCCACCGGGTAGTCGACGATGGTGGCCACGGCGCGTCCGGCGTCGATCTGCAGCAGGCCGGTCGGGGCGTCCTCGCTCTGCGAGATGGTCATCTTCTTGGCGCACGAGGTGTTCTGCTTCTCGCCGATGGCGAGGTTGGAGCTGCCCTTGGCGAGCACGACGGCCCGGCCGCACAGGTCCGCCAGGTCCTTCACCCCGGCCGGGTTGCCCTTGGCCACCATGATCGAGCCGCCGGCCTGGAAGTAGTCGACGAAGTCGACAGCCTTGCGGCGTTCCTCGGTGTCGCTCATCGAGGACATTGCCAGGTCCCAGCGGTCGGCCTGCAGGCCGGGAATCAGGCCGGGGAAGCTGGCGTTGGTCATCTCCAGTTTGAGGCCGAGCCGCCCGGCGATCGCCGCGGCCAGGTCCGGGTCGACGCCGGTGAGTTCCTGGGTCCCGTCCTTGTACATCTCCATCGGCGGGTAGCCCTCGGCGGTGGCGACCCGGAGGACGCCCTTCTCCTTGACGGCTGCGGGGACCAGATCGGCGGCCTTGGCGTCGGCGGCGACCGAGGCGCCGCCGGCGCCCTGCGGGGTCTGACCGCTGGTCGAGCGTCCGCAGCCGGTGACGGCGAGCGAGAGTGTGGCGAGACCGACGACGATGCGCAGCGCACGCTTGCTGACCATCGGAAACCTCCTGGCTGAGACGACTGGCGGGACCCTATCCGGGATCAGCCAGCATGAACAGCCCGAATGCTTTGCAGGGTGAGCATCGTCATTTTCGATGCTCGATGTTCGTGGCCCCCCAGGGCGCCAAGCCGGCACCGATCATTGCCGAAGCGTTTCGGTATGTGCTTCGATCCTGGGCCAACAGCCGCCGGCCCGGATCAGCTCCCGGCTGACGCGCCAGCGGGCGGCCGTGCGGTGGAGCCGGAAGGGGGAAGGCACCGTGACCGAGTACGCCGACCTGGTCATCACCGGCGCCGACGTCTACACCGTCGACGCCGCCCGCAGCTGGTCCGACGCCGTCGCCGTACGCGGTGACCGGATCGTCGCGGTCGGCTCCGAGCCCGTGTCCGAGCTCGTCGGCCCGTGGACCAGGGTGGTCGAGGCGGCGGGCGGCATGGTGCTGCCGGGCTTCCAAGACGCCCACATCCACGCGCCCTTCGCCGGGCGCAACCGGCTCCGGGTCTGGCTCAACGACCTCGCCGGCCGGCACGCGTACCTGGACCGGATCGCACGCTACGCGGCCGACAACCCCGACCAGCCCTGGATCATCGGGGGCGGCTGGGCGATGGAGCACTTCCCCGGCGGCACCCCGCGCAAGGAAGACCTGGACGAGATCGTGCCGGACCGCCCGGTCTTCCTGTTCAACCGGGACGTGCACGGCGCCTGGGTCAACTCCACAGCCCTCAAGATCGCCGGCATCACCAGGGACACCCCGGACCCCGATGACGGGCGGATCGAACGCGACCCGGTCACCGGTGAGCCGACCGGCACACTGCACGAGGGCGCGGCGTACAGCTTCAACGACCGGCACGTGCCGCTGCCGGGGCGCGCGGAGTGGGAGGAGGCCATCCTCAACGCCCAGGAGCACCTGCACTCGTTGGGCATCACCGGATGGCAGGACGCCTGGGTGACGCCGGGGACGCTGGCGGCGTACCGCTCGCTCGCCGCGTCCGGCCGGCTCGCGGCCCGGGTCGTCGGCGCCCTGTGGTGGGACCGGCACCGCGGCCTCGACCAGATCCCCGAGTTCCTCGCCCAGCGGGAGTCCGCCAGGGGTGGCAGCTTCCACCCGATCACCGTCAAGATCATGACTGACGGGGTGCTGGAGAACTACACCGGCGCGCTGCTCGAGCCGTACTGCGACGGCTGCGGCGGCCACACCGACAACCACGGCCTGGCGTACGTTGAGGCCGAGCTGCTCGCCGCCGCGGTGACCGAACTGGACCGGCTCGACTTCCAGGTGCACCTGCACGCGATCGGCGACCGCGCCGTACGCAACGCCCTCGACGCCGTCGCGGCCGCCCGCACGGCCAATGGACACCGCGACAACCGGCACCACATCGCCCATCTGCAACTCGTCCACCCGCAGGACGTGCCGCGTTTCCGGCAGTTGGGGGTCACCGCGAACTGCCAGGCCTACTGGGCACAGATGGAACCGCAGATGGAGGAACTCACGGTGCCGTTCCTCGGCCGGGAGCGGGCGGACCTGCAATATCCCTTCGGTGATCTGCTGCGCTCCGGCGCCACCCTGGCCATGGGCAGCGACTGGTCGGTGACGACGGCGAACCCGCTCGAGGAGATCGAGGTCGCCGTCACCCGGATCGACCCGGAGCACCGCGACAACGCGCCGTTCCTCCCGGAGCAGGCGCTGCCGCTGTCGGTCGCCCTCGCGGCGTTCACCGCTGGCTCGGCGTACGTCAACCACGACGCCGACGGCGGCACTATCGCGGTCGGCAAGCGCGCGGACCTGGCCGTGCTCGACCGCAACCTGTTCGCCGCCGGCGCAGGGCTACCGGCCGACGCGCGCGTCACCCACACGATCGCGGGTGGCGCCGTCGTCTACGAATCGGCATGAGGCCTAGGATCTTTGGTCGCCAGCAGCCGAGTACCCCTGGAACCTGCTCCCGAATGAACGGATTATCAACCGCCATGCCGGCGTCTTGAGGGTTTCCAGATCCGGGGCTACGACCGGTTCGCGGCCTGGCGCGCCCACGCCGTAGATCTGCGGCGCGATGGCATCGGTGAGGACGTTGTCAAAATGGAACGATCCCTCGAATCCGAGCCATACCACGCTGTCGCCCGCGGCGCACGCGACGCCCAGGCAGTGAACCAGGTACGCGTCGAGGTCGGCCGGCAGCTCGTCGAAGACCAGGTCGTATTCGGTGACCCAGGCGTACGAACCCGGGTCATCCCGTTCGAGCAGGTACGTCTGCACCTCGGCCGGCGCCGTGCCGCCGAACTCGAAGTTCGGCGGCATGGTCGGAGCACCCGGCACGAAGACGCTGACGACCGGCTGGGCGGCGAACCGCAGCCCGGATGCCAGGTCAGCAGCCACTGACTTCCCAGAGCTTCAAATCTGCGGAGGTTACGACGGACGGACGGGACACGCAGTCGACCCTATCCGGCCGACGCGCGTCACCCACACCATCGCCGCCGGCACCGTCGTCCACGGAGGCGGTTGTTGATCTGCACACTGGAGGCAAAAGTCCCATTTGAGCACGGCAGCGGGTTCGTGGGCTTCTGCCGTCTGTCGGAAAAAGATGGACGGAGCTCCACCGTCTGTAGGAAACCTTGATTTTCATTGGCAAAGTTGCATCTTTTCATTGCATCGGCGGGGGCGCGCACGCCAAGATCGCCGAAAGGCAGAGGTGGTCCGCTCCCCGAGCCTCACCGGTGCTCAGCTGCGCCTCGCTCGGTGGACAGTGGATCCACGAGAGGAGTACGCGTGCAGGTACACAAGATCTCGACGATCCTCCGATCCCGAAGCGCGCTGGCCGCCGCCGTGACGGCCGCGCTGGCCGGTTCGATCCTCACCGCCCCACCCGTCTCCGCCGCCGCTCCAGAGGGACCGGGGCAGGGCAGCTGCAAGATCGCCGACAGCCCCTCCTGGTCGGGCTGGAGCAACCACCAGCAGGTGGGCGAGCAGCTCGCGCAGATCGAGCGCACCAGCGGCGGCCGGGTGGACGTCGACGTGGTCGGGCGCACCCAGCAGGGCCGGGAGCTGTGGGCGGCCCGGGTGGGCACCGGCGACAAGGTGCTGCTGGTCACCAGCGCGATCCACGGCAACGAGCGGACCGGCACGGAGGCGCTGCTCGCGATCCTCAAGCGCCTGGGCAGCAGCGGTGACGCGCAGACCCGGAAGATCCTCAGCGAGATCACCTTCGTCGCGATGCCCATGGTCAACCCCGACGGTGGCGAGCTCAACCGCCGGATGAACGTGCGGTCCTGGGACGAGACGCTGGCGGAGTTCCCGCAGCTGGCCGGGGCGTCGCGCGCCTGGTACCACCGGCTCAGCGGAGACGGCATCGACCTGCCCGGCTACGACCTCAACCGCGACTTCAACCCCGACCTCAACTACGTGCCGCGCGCCGCCGACCTGCCGGGCCGCGACACCGACGCCGGGTTCTTCCTCTCCCCCGAGTCGCGCGCCATCCGCGACGTCTACGTCGGACTGCGGGCGGAGAAGGGCGCGGTCGACGCGTACGTCGACCTGCACCACATGGGACCGTGCGACCGGCTCACCGGCGGTACGCAGGACGGCAACCTCATCTCCGTCTCGCTCGACTACCCGCCGCTCGGGGTGCAGGACGGCGCCAAGTACAAGGCGGCGTGGCCGGCGCTCGACCAGGACAAGTCCCGCCGCTACGCGCTCACCGTCGCCAACGGCATGAAGGCGCAGTACGGCGACCAGTCCAAGCTCGCGGCCGTGGGCCGGTACTTCCACCCCGACGCGCGGGAGTACGCGGGTCAGGGCCGCTCGGCGTTCGCCCTCAACGGCACCGGCACGGTGCTGTTCGAGGTCCGCGGCCAGCAGGACGACCTGGGCCAGAAGCAGCACGGCATGCTCGTGAAGAGCGTGCAGACCGGCGTGGAGTCGCTGCTCGGTGGCCTCGCTGACGGCACCGTCGACCGGGTCGACGGCGACGACTTCTTCGACCTGCCCGACTACGGCTGGGACACCACGAACGACTGACGATCGACGAGGCAGCCGCGGGGACATCCTGTTCCCGCGGCTGCTCCGTCTCCTCGCCCCTACCCGCCGTTAGGGAGCCGTAGGTTGAAGATCACGCGGGTGGCTGCCCCTCGTCGTGCGGGACGGTGACGGTGACGGTGCAGCCGACCGGTCGTCCGATCTCGTCGTGGCCGGCGTAGGTCAGGTGGTAGACGCGGTCCCCGCCGTTGCCGGCCCGTTCGGCCCGCAGCTTGCCGCTCGTGGCGGGCGTGCCGGTGGTGAAGCCGCTGACGTCCGTGGCGTCGCCGCCGGTCACGCCGGTCAGGGCGAACGCGTTCGGGCCGAGTACCCCGTCGCGCAGGTCGACGGCCACGGTGACGTCGATCAGCTCGTGGTTCGGCGGCCACAGGACCGGCCGGTCCACCGCGCAGTCCAGCTGCCGGACCGGCAATGGGTTGGCCAGGGTTGCGGTGGCGTGCCCGATGGTCGCGGTGAGCCGGCCGCCGGCCTCGTAGTACATGTGCGCGGTACGCCCGTCGAAGTAGAACGTCGGCGCGGCCGACCGGCCGAGGTCGGGTGCCGCGGACATCGAGTCGTGCACGATGCCGAGGTGGATCTCCTGGTCGAAGTCCTCCCCGACGTCCACCGCGTGCATGTTGCCGTCGGCGGCGTGGTAGATCACCAGATTGCGATCGTTCCAGCGGAGAAAGAACGGCCCCGAGGCGTTCGGACCTTCAACGCCCTGCGGGGTCACGATCGGTTCGGGTTGCATGGTCCAGGTCCGTGCGTCGTTGGAGACCGCCCAGCGGATCCGCCGGGACACCGGCCCGGTCGGTCCGGGCGGCGCCGCGGTCGGATTGTCCATGAACAGCATCAGGTACCGCGTCCCCAGGCGGGGCACGGACTGCTCGAACACCCGGGCGTAGGAGGTCTCTCCGCCGGTGGTCTCGTTGCGGCTGACCGCGGTGCCGCCATAGTTGAAGTGGATGCCGTCGTCGGAGGTCGCGTACCGGGTGATGGAGTTCTCGCCGTGGAAGTAGAGGAACAGCTTGCGCTCGCCCTCGATCCACACCGCGTGCGGTGAGGAGATGTGGCTGACCGTGGCGTAGTGCGGCAGCCAGGTGTTGCTGATCAGCGGGTTGGCGTCGAACTCGGTCCACGGACCGTCGATCGAGTCGGAGTACGCGAGGGAGATCCCGCCGGGCCGCTCGTGCGGGGCGTAGTACAGGTAGTAGGTGCCGAGCGGGTGGGGGAAGTAGTCGGCGGCCCGGATGACGCTCGGGAAGATGAACTCGTTCGTCGGGTTGTAGGCGAGCTTGCTCTTGTCGAACGCGGTGCCCACGTAGGTGAACTGGGGGAAGTCGAGGCCAGGGTCGGCGGCGGCCGGCGCGGCGCCGGCCATGGCGGCGACGAGCAGGCCGGCGCCGGCGGCTGCCAGGACGGCGCGTCGGGACGAGGCGGGTGGTGGCGTCATGCGTCTTCCTGTTCTGTCGGATCGATCGCTTGGCGGTTCTCGACGGACGGCGGCGGGCGTGCGGGAGCGTCCGGCGGCAGCACGGGAGGCGCCGTCCCGTGCGTCGTGCTCCACGCCGGCCGCCGGCGGCATGCGGTAACTCTCAGTAAGACGACAGGGTTCGTCGACCGGTCGGAGTCCTCTCGGGCCGCCGCGCTAATACGTATTAGCATCTATGTTTCTCGAATGTTGCTCGCCTGGAAGGGCTCCTGTCAAGAGGCTGGCCCACCTCCTCCAGTTTCACGCACCTTTCACGCACCCCAGGCGCCATCCCGTCGCGAGCCGTTCCCGCTAATGCGCATTACTTCAGGAAGTTCATCGGGCTGAAATCTCTACTCCACCTCTTGACACAGGCCGACCCACCCGCCAAGCTCCTTCCCAACGCCGAGCGCTAATACGCATTAGCCGCACCGGAAGGACTCGTCGTGTCCGCTCCCCCCAGACGCGTCACCCAACGTGACATCGCGCGGTTGGCCGGTGTCAGTCAGGCGACGGTGTCGTTGGTGCTGAACAACCGCACCGACGCCGAGGTCCGCATCGCCCCGGAGACCCGGGACCGCGTGTTGCGGGTCATCGCCGAGACTGGGTACGCCGCCGATCCCGTGGCCCGCCGCCTCGCCGCACGGTTCAACCGGATCATCGGCGTCTTCACGTACGAGCCCGCCTTCCCCAGCGGCAGCCGGGACTTCTTCCACCCGTTCCTGCTCGGCATCGAGGAGTACGCCGAGCGGGTGGGCTGCGACCTGCTGCTGTTCACCAGCGCACCCGTGGTGGACGGCCGGCGACGCATCTTCCACCAGGACAACCGGCTGCGCCTGGCCGACGGATGCATCCTGCTCGGGCGCGAGATCGACGGCGCGGAACTGCACCGGCTCAACCGCGACGGATTTCCGTACGTCGCCGTGGGGCGCCGCAACGACGCCGGCGGACCGGTGCCCTACGTCGGCGCCGACTACGCGACGGCGGTGGTCCGGCTCGTCGAGCGGGCATTGCAGCACGGTCATCGGCGCCTGACGTACGTAAGCATGGGCATGAACGCCGAGTCCTCAGAGGATCGGCGCCGTGGTTTCGTCGCCGCCGCGACGACCGCGGAGAGCGCCCGCCAGGTGTCCACGGTGGCCGAGGAGGCCGACGCGTGCCTCGACGATCTCCTGGCCGACGGGACGACGGTGGCGTTCGTGGAGGACTTCGCCACGGCGGTGGCGCTGGAGTCGGCCACCCGACGGCGGGGGCTGACCGTGCCGGGCGACCTGTCGATCGTCACCCTCGGCGACCCGACCGTCCCGGTCCCCACCGACATCGCGTTCACCGGGTTCCTCATCCCGCGGGAGGAGATGGGCCGGCAGGCGGTCGAGGTGCTGACCGGCGTCATCGACGGCAGCGCCGCCGGCCTGCAGCAGCGGCTTCTCCCCTGCGAGCTCGTCGAGGGCAACACCCTCGGCGCCCCTGATCCGGCGGTCCACCGCCGCTGAGCGGTGGGCCGCGCAACTGGAAGGAAGCAAGTGGTACAGATGCGTGCGGACGTCCTCGTCGTCGGGGGCGGACTGGGTGGGGTCGCCGCGGCGCTCGCCGCGGCGAGGGCCGGCCGGTCCGTCATCCTGACCGAGGAGTTCGACTGGCTCGGCGGGCAGCTCACCAGCCAGGCCGTCCCGCCGGACGAGCACTCCTGGATCGAGCAGTTCGGCGCCACCGCCAGCTACCGGGCCCTGCGCAACGGCATCCGCGACTACTACCGTCGCCACTACCCGCTGACGGAGCGGTCCCGGGCCTGGACCGACCTCAACCCGGGCGCCGGCTGGGTGAGCCGGCTCTGCCACGAGCCGCGGGTGGCCGTCGCCGTGCTCGAGGAGATGCTCGCGCCGTACCGGGGATCGGGGCGGCTGACCGTGCTCCAGCCGTACCGGCCGGTCGCCGCGGAGACCGACGGGGACCGGGTCACCGGTGTCACCCTGGCGCACCGGGACCGGGACGACCGGATCGGCGTGGTCGCACCGTACATCCTGGACGCCACGGAGACCGGCGAGCTGCTACCGCTGACGGGCACGGAGTACGTCACCGGGTTCGAGTCGCAGGCCGAGACCGGGGAGCCGAGCGCACCCGCCGAGGCGCAGCCGATGAACATGCAGGCCGTGTCGGTGTGCTTCGCCATCGACCACGTCGACGGTGATCAGACCATCGACCGGCCCGCGGGGTACGACTTCTGGCGCGACTACAAGCCCGACTTCTGGGGTGACCGGCTGCTGTCCTGGCGGTCGCCGCACCCGCGCACGCTGGAGATCGTCGAGCGCAGCTTCACCCCCAACCCTGACGACGACCCGCTGAGCGTCAACGCCGATCAGCGCGTGAACCCGGGTGACGGCAACCTGTGGACGTTCCGGCGGATCGCTGCCCGGCGCAACTTCACCGACGGGACGTACGGCAGCGACATCACGCTGGTCAACTGGCCGATGATCGACTACTTCGAGGGTCCGGTCATCGACGTGCCGAACGCGTCGTGGCACCTGGCCAAGGCCCGCGAGCTGTCGTACTCGGTGCTGTACTGGCTGCAGACGGAGGCGCCCCGGCCGGACGGCGGCACCGGCTTCCCCGGGCTGCGGCTGCGCGGCGACGTGACCGGCAGCCGGGACGGGTTGGCGCAGGCGCCCTACATCCGGGAGTCGCGCCGCATCCGGGCCGAGTACACGGTGGTGGAGCAGGACCTCTCCCTCGCGGTGCGGGGTGAGCACGGCGCGGTGCACTACCCCGACTCGATCGGCGTGGGGATGTACCGCATCGACCTGCACCCGTCGACCGGCGGTGACAACTACATCGACGTCGGCTCCTGCCCGTTCGAGATCCCGCTCGGTGCGCTGATCCCGCAGCGGATGGAGAACCTGCTGCCGGCGGGCAAGAACATCGGCACCACGCACATCACCAACGGCAGCTACCGGCTGCACCCGGTCGAGTGGAACGTCGGCGAGGTCGCCGGCCTGCTCGCCGATTTCTGTCTGACGCGGGGCGAGTCCCCGCGTGCGGTCCGCGGCACCCCCCGCCTGCTGGCCGAATTCACCGACCGCGTCTCGGCCGCCGGCGTGGAACGCCGCTGGCCGCAGATCGCGGGCTACTGAACCCCCCGGTGAGGAGAAGATAGTGAAACGAGGAAAGGGTCTGGCTGTTGTCGCCGCCGCACTGGCCGGCGTCCTCGCCCTGTCCGCCTGTGGTGGCGGCGAGGCGAAGGACAAGGGCCCGGCCAGTCTGCGGATGACGATCTGGTCGGCCAACGAGGCGCACCTGAAGCTGTTCAACGAGATCGCCGACGAGTACCGCAAGAGCCACCCGAACGTCGCCGAGATCAAGTTCGATCCGCTGCCGTTCGACAACTACACCACCACGTTGACCACCCAGATCGCCGGCGGGAACGCGCCCGACCTGGCCTGGGTGTTCGAGAACTCCGCCCCCGACTTCGTGGCCTCCGGCGCGCTGCTGCCGCTGGACGACACGCTCAAGAAGGCCGAGGGCTACCAGTACGACGACCTCTCCCCCGCCACGCTGAAGCTCTGGCAGAACGGCGGCAAGCTGTACGCGTACCCGTTCTCCACCTCGCCGTTCGGCGTGTTCGTCAACACCGACCTGCTGAAGAAGGCCGGGCAGAAGGCCCCGGCCGAGCTGATCGCGGCCGGGCAGTGGAACTGGGACAACGCCCTCGCGGCGGCTGGAGCGGTCAACGGCAAGACTGGCAAGGCCGGCCTGGTGATCCGGGACTTCGACTACAAGGGCTGGGACAACCTGTCCACCTTCTGGACCGGGTGGGGCGCCCAGGCGTGGAGCGAGGACGGCAAGAGCTGCGGTTTCGCCAGCCTGGAGATGGTCGAGGCGATGACCACCCTGCACAAGGCCATCTTCACCACGAAGGCGCTGCCCGGTCCGGGCACCACCGCCGACTTCTTCGCCGGTGACGCCGCCATGACGATCACCCAGATCTCCCGCGCCTCGCTGCTGAAGGACGACGGCTTCGCCTGGGACCTGGTCCCCCTGCCCGCGGGCCCGAAGGGGCCGTACTCGGTGGTCGGTCAGGCCGGCATCGGGGTGATGAAGAAGAGCCCGCACGCCGATGTGGCCGCCGACTTCGTCGCCTTCCTGACCAACCCCACCAACTCGGCGAAGCTCGCCCAGTTCTTCCCGCCGCCGCGCCAGTCGCAGCTGACCGCGGAGACTCTCGCGAAGACGAACCCGAAGCTCAAGCCGGAGCAGTTGCAGAAGGTCGTCATCGACGGCATCACCAACGGTGTGGTCAAGCCCAGCCACGCCGGGCAGGCCGAGCTGAGCCAGCAGGTACGCGCCGGACTCGACCCGCTGTGGAAGCCCGACGCGGACGTCAAGGCCGTCCTCGACGGGGTCTGCGCCAAGATCCAACCGCTGCTGGCGAAGTAGGCAACCGCTCATGACCCGGACGGACACCAGGGTGGGCCAGGTCGAGGCCCGGCCCACCCTGGGCCGGGCGCGGCCGTTCTGGACCACCCGCCGCCGCGACCAGCTCACCGGTTACCTCTTCATCACCCCGCAACTGCTCGGCAGCGCCGTCTTCGTGATCCTGCCGCTGATCCTCGTGGTCTGGTACAGCCTGCACGAATGGAACGTGCTCGCCGGCACGTTCGACTTCGTCGGCACCGACAACTACCAGGCTCTCGCCGACGACCCCAACCTCGGCGCGGTGCTGCGGGCCACCGGCCTGTTCTCCGTCGGGCTGGTGGTGTTCAACCTCGGCCTGGCGTTGCTGCTGGCCGTCCTGCTCAACCAGAAGCTGCGCGGCACGATCCTGTTCCGCACCCTGTTCTTCTCCCCCGTGGTGGTCTCGCTGGTGGCCTGGACCATCGTCTGGGGCTTCCTGCTGCAGGACAACGGCGGGATCAACGGCCTGCTCGACACGATCGGGGTGGACGGGCCGAACTGGCTGCGCGGCGAGGGCACGGCGATGCTGTCGGTGATCGTCGTGCAGGTGTTCAAGAACGTCGGCCTGAACATGGTGCTGTTCCTGGCCGCCCTGCAAGGCGTGCCGGCGGAGCTGTACGAGGCCGCGGAGGTGGACGGGGCGAGCCGGATGCGCCAGTTCTGGCGGATCACCGTGCCGCTGATCAGCCCGACGATCCTGCTCACGTCGATCATCACGGTGGTCGGGTCGCTGCAGGTGTTCGCGCAGATCGCGGTGCTCACCCAGGGCGGGCCCGGCACCTCAACCACGGTGCTCGTCTACTACCTCTACCAGCAGGCGTTCCAGTTCCACCACTTCGGCTACGGCGCGACGCTGTCGATCCTGTTGTTCGTCATCGTGCTCGCGCTGACCGTGCTGCAGTGGCAGATGCGCAAGAGGTGGGTCTTCCATGAGTCGTGACCTGTCGCGGCGGACCAAACTGGTGCTCTACGGGGTGCTGCTGGTCCTGGCGATCCCGTTCGTCTTCCCGACCTGGTGGATGGTCACCTCGTCGCTGAAGCCGGTGGCGGACATCTTCGCCTTCCCGCCGCAACTGCTGCCGGTCAACCCACGGCTGGACGCCTACCGGCGGGTGTTCGAGTTGCAGCCGTTCGGGCAGCAGTACCTCAACAGCCTCTACATCGCGTTGCTGGTCACCGTCGGCACCCTCGCGGTGTCGGCGCTGGCCGGGTACGCCTTCGCGCGGATCCGGTTCCGCGGCCAGAACGTGTTGTTCCTGGTCGTCCTCGCGGGCCTGCTCATCCCCAGCGAGGTGACGATCGTGCCGCTGTTCCAGATGTTCTTCAAGCTGGGGCTGATCAACACGCACTGGCCGCTGATCCTGGTGCCGATCTTCGGCGCGCCGAGCGTGCTGGCGACGTTCATCATGCGGCAGTTCTTCATCAGCCTCCCCGGTGAGCTGGAGGAGGCGGCCCGGGTCGACGGGCTGGGCCGCTTCGCCACGTTCTGGCGGATCGCCCTGCCGCTGTCCCGGCCCGCACTCGGCGCGGTGGCGATCTTCACCTTCCTGCACAGCTGGAACCTGTACCTGGAGCCGATCGTGTTCCTCTCCTCGCCGGAGAAGTTCACCCTGCCGCAGGCGCTCACCCAGTTCGTCGACGCCTACGGCGGCCCGATGTGGGACGTCCAGTTGGCCGCGGCGTCGATGACGGCGCTGCCGGTGCTGGTGGTGTTCGTCATCGCGCAGAAGCAGTTCGTCGAGGGCCTCGCGCACACCGGCCTGAAGGGATGACGGCCCCGGTGGTCGGGGTCGACATCGGCGGCACCAAGACGGCCGCCGCGCTGGTCGGCCCCGGCGGGGAGGTGCTGGAGCGCCAGGAGGCGCCCACCCCGGCCCGGTCCGGGCCAGAGGCGGTGCTGGACGCCGCGGCGGGGCTGGCCGCCGGGCTGCTCGGCGCGGCCGGGTCCGGGCCGGTGGGGGTGGGCACCGCCGGCACGGTCGACCCGGCGACCGGCCGCATCCGGTACGCCACCGACAGCCTGCCCGGCTGGACCGGCACCCCGGTCGCCGACGCGCTGGCCGCGCGGCTCGGTCGTGAGGTGCGGGTCACCAACGACGTGAACGCCGCGGCGCTGGGCGAGTGCTGGGCCGGCGCCGGGCGGGGCCGGGCTCATGTGCTGCTGGTGGCTGCCGGCACCGGGCTGGGCGGGGCGGTCGTCCGCAACGGCCGCGTCGAGGTCGGGGCCCGCGGCGCCGCCGGCGAGGTCGCCCATCTGCCGGCTCCGGGCGCCGAACGGCTGCGGTGCGGGTGCGGCCGGTACGGGCACCTGGAGGCGATCGCCTCGGGCACCGGGCTGGCCGCCGCGTACGCCATCGAGACCGGCGACCGCGTCAGCGGACGGGCGGTGGCGGACCGCGCGGGGGCCGGGGACGCGGTCGCCCGGCAGGTCGTGGACCGGGCCGGCGCCGTGCTCGGCGCGGTGCTGGCGGGGTTGGTGGCCCTGCTCGACCCGGACGCCGTCCTGGTGGCCGGCGGGGCGGCCGGAGCGCTGCTGCCCGCCGCGTCGGCCGCCTACGCGGCGGAACTGCCCGCGGGCTGGGCCGACGTGCCGCTGCTGCCGGCCGCCCTGGCCGCCGACGCCGTCGTGGTCGGCGCGGCCCGGCTGGCCACGAACGCGTAGGAGTGAGCGGTGGCGGCGCGAGCCGTACCCACATCAACGGAAGGACCAGAGGGGTGAGTGTGCTCGACGACCTGGCCGGCGGGCTGGTGGTGTCCTGCCAGCCGCTGCCCGACGAGCCGGAGGACCCGATGCGGGACCCGTACGTCCAGGCCCGGGTGGCGGCCGCGGTGGTACGCGGCGGCGCGGTGGCGGTGCGGGTCAACGGGCCGGACGACGTCAAGGCGGTGCGCGCCGCGGTCGACGTGCCGGTGATCGGGTTGTACAAGCACGGCACGGCGGACGTGTTCATCACCCCGACGGCGGCGCACGCGCTCGAGGTGGCGCTGGCCGGGGCGGACATCGTCGCGGTCGACGCCACCGACCGTCCCCGACCGGACGGGCGCACCTTCGCCGACACCGTGCGGGCGGTCCGCGAACGGACCGACGCGCTCGTGCTGGCCGACGTCTCCACCACGGCCGAGGGCGTCGCCGCCGTCGAGGCGGGCGCGGACGCCGTCGCCACCACGCTGTCCGGCTACACCCCGGCCAGCCCACAGACTGACGGGCCCGATCTCGGGCTCGTGGCGCGACTCGTCGCACTGCTGCCGGTTCCGGTGATCGCCGAAGGGCGGTACCGGAGCAAGGAGCAGATCGGCGCGGCGTTCGAGGCCGGTGCGCACGCGGTGGTGATGGGCAACGCCGTCACCTCACCGCTGTGGATCACCCGCCGGCTCGTGCCGGCCACCCCCCGCGCGGCGAGCGCTCCAGAGAAGTAGGGAGAGCAAGTGAAGCGACGTACCCTCCTGGCCACCGGCATGGCCGGGCTGGCCACCGCGGCCATCGGCCGGCCGGCGTTCGCCGAGCCCGCGGACCGGCAGCTGACCGTGGCGCTGGTGCCGTTGGACGACCGGCCGGTCAACACCTACTGCCCCCAGATGACCGCGGCGAGCGCCGGCGCGCAGGTGCTACTGCCGCCTCGGGAACTGCTGGGCCGCTTCTTCACCCCCGGCGACGGGGCCGCCATCGCCCGTTGGCTCGGCACCGTCGACGGCGTCGACGGGTACGTGATCTCGGTCAGCATGCTCGCCTACGGCGGTCTGATCGCGTCCCGTACGGCCGCCCCGACGCTGGCTGCCGCCCTGGAGAACCTGGCCGCGATCCGGAACCTGCGCGCGACGCGGCCGGGGGCGGTGATCGAGGTGCACGACACCATCCAGCGGCTGGCCATCACCAGCACGGGCACGGAGCTGGACAAGTACCGCGACCGGCTGGTCGAGTGGGCGAAGCTCTACGACCAGGTGGTCAACCTCGGGCAGGAGGAGCTGCGGTCTCGGCTCGACGCCGTACGGGCGCAGATCCCGGACCAGGTCGTCGAGGACTACCTCGCCGCGCGGGCCCGCAACCACCAGGTCAACCGGTTGATGGTGGAGTGGGTCGCCGACGGCACGATCAGTCATCTCGTGCTGTCGGAGGACGACACCGCGCCGGTCGGTCTGGCCCGGGCGGAGCGGGTGGAGCTGGAGGCGTTGGTGGCCCGGCTCGGCGTCGGGGACCGGGTGGAGATCTTCCCCGGCGCGGACGAGGTCGACGCGCTGCTGGTCGCCCGGGTGATCGCCGCCGGCACGACGCCCAGCTACCGGCTGGAGTACGCCGGTGTCTCGGGTGAGGACTGGACCGCGCAGTTGGAGGGCATCCCGTTCGCGGAGAACATCCGCCGGCACGTGGCCGCCGTGGGTGGCCGGGTGGTCAGTGGCGACGCGGACATCGTGGTCGCCGTGAACACCCCCTCGGCGGCACCCGGGCAGCGTGCCGCCGATCTGGACGCCTTCGTCGGGCGGATCGGCGCCCTGCTGGCCGCCGGCACCCCGGTGATCGTGGTGGACCCGCTGATCGTGAACAAGGCCGACCACGAACTGGTCGCGCGGATGGAGAACGGTCTGGATCTCGCGGCGCTGCTGTCGTACTCGGGGTGGAACACCGGCGGCAACGCGCTCGGGCTGGCGCTCGGCCACGGCACCGCCCGCTGGGCGTGCCTGCGCTCCTCGGGCAGCGGTTACGGCGTGCCCGAGCTGCGCGGGCCCGGCCTGGCGCACGCCGAGTACCTGCTGTACCGGTTCGTCAAGGACGACCCGTGGAAGAACGTGGTGCAGGTCGAGGCGTACGCGCACGCGCGGGCGCAGGGCTGGGACCCGCTCGCGCTCACGCCTGAGCAGAAGAGCTACTTCGACGGCTGGGTACGGGAGCGGCTGGTGCCGCTGACCGAGCGGTACTTCACCGACCACTTCGCCGGGCACCGCGTCGTGCTGGGCCGGCGGGGCGCGAGGACGTTCACGGCGACCCTGGCGCGGTTCGAGTCGGCCCGGGTCGAGCTGCCGTGGGACCGGCTGTTCGAGGTGACCCTGGAGCCCCGGCTGCAGTTGTCCTGACCAGCACATCCGGTCGCGTCGGCAGGGGGACTGCCGGCGCGGCCGCGTGCCGGCGACCGGACGGTCCCGGCGTCGAACGCCAGGCACGGACCAGGGCTCACGGTTCCGTCTCCTACCCAGGTAGGAGGAACCGGCTCCGACCGCCGGCCGCGACCGGGGCTTCAGGTCGGGCGAAGTACGCAGGCCGGCGCACCAGCATCTGCAGGTATGACAACCACGATGCGCCGGGCGGCACACTGGCACCGCCCACTGATGCTCTTCGTCGCGGCGATGGCGGTGCTCGCCCTCGTCTCCGCGGTCGGCATCGTCGCCGACTCGCGGGTCCTCACCGGCGTGCCGATCTGGCTCAAGCCGTTCAAGTTCTCCGTGTCGTTCGTGCTGTACGGCACCACCCTGGCCTGGATGCTCTCCCTGCTGCCGCGGCGGAGCCGGGTCGCGGAGTGGGCCGGCACCGTCATCGTCGCGATGGGGGTGGTGGAGATGGCGATCATCGTCGGGCAGGTGCTGCGCGGCACGACCAGCCACTTCAACGGGACCACCCCGCTCAACGGCATCCTGTTCTCGCTGATGGGTGCCGCGATCATGGTGTTGTTCGTGGCGCACCTGGTCATCGGGATCGTGGTGCTGCGGCAGCCGATCGCGGACCGGGTCGGCAAGTACGCGGTCGGGCTGGGCCTCGGCCTGACCCTGCTCGGCATGCTGGTGGCGATCCCGATGGTGCTGCCCAGCCAGGAGCCGGGCATCGAGGGGATCTCCGGGGCGCACAGCGTGGGCGTGCCGGACGGCGGGCCCGGGCTGCCCCTGGTCGGCTGGAGCACCACCGGCGGGGACCTGCGGATCGGACACTTCGTGGGAATGCACGCGTTGCAGGCACTGCCGCTGCTGGCGATCCTGCTGCGCCGGTTCCTCGGGCGACTGGACGAGCGCACCCAGGTGCGGCTGCTGATGGTTGCGGGCGGCGCGTACGGTGCACTCACCATGCTGCTCACCTGGCAGGCCCTGCGCGGGCAGCCGCTGCTGCGGCCGGACGCGCTCACCCTGGCCGCCGTGGCGGCGCTGGTGGTCGCCACCGCAGCCGCCGCCGGCGCGGTCCTGGCCCGTCGGCACCGCGCGGAACTGGTGCTGGCGGCATGACCGGCATCCTGTTCGAGCTGACGTTCGCGGTGGCCGCGCCGTTCTGGGCGCTGATGATTCTCCTGCCCCGCTGGTCGTGGACCGTCCGGATCATCAGGTCACCGCTGATCGTGGCACCGGCCCTGCTGATCTACGCGGTCCTGGTGATCCCGGCGCTCGGGGACGTGCTGCCGGCGGTGGCGTCCCCGACCCTGGACGGCGTACGCGATCTGCTCGGCACCGACAACGGCGCGGCGGCGGCGTGGGCGCACATGATCGCGTTCGACCTGTTCGTCGGCCGGTGGGCGTGGCTCGACAGCCGGGAACGGGGGGTGCCGGCGCTGGTCATGGCTCCGGTGCTGGTGCTGACGATCCTGCTCGGGCCGCTCGGCCTGGCCGCCTACCTCGCCGCCCGGGTCAGGTGGCCGCAGCCGGCGGCGATTCCGGTCGCCGAGCCGCAGCGCATAGGCTGAACGCCGTGGGGTGGGTGGGACGACTGTTCGACGTGCGCGACGGCTTCGTGCGGATCGTGCTGCTCGACCTGAGCGGCGTCGGCTACCTGGTCTTCGGTGCTCCGATGCAAGGCCACGGGCCGACGGCCATGCAGTTGGTCCTCGCGGGGATCGCGTTCGGCGTCGCGCTGGTGTTGCACCGCCGGCCACTGGTCAACCTGCTGGTGCAGACCGCGCTGCTGGCCGTCGCCATCTGTCTGCTCGACGACATCACCATCAACCAGGTGGGCGCCAGTTGGGCGTTGCTCGAACTGGCCATGCGGGCGCGCCGACCACGGACCATCTGGCTGGCCGCCGGGCTGCTGGCCGCGGTCGACCTGACCGATTCGATCGGCGACCCGTTCCCACGGTTGCTCTCCGGCATCGTCGGGCTGCTCGTGGAGGTCGGCGTCCCGTTGCTGCTCGGCCTGGTCATCCGGGCCCAACGGGAACTCACCCGGCAGGCGCAGGAGCGGGCGGCGGAGGAGCAGCGCCGACTCGAGTCGGAGAGCCGGGCCGCCCGCGCCGACGAACGCAGCGCCATCGCACGGGAACTGCACGACGTGGTCGCGCACCACGTCGCGTCGATGGTGCTGCGGGTCGGCGTGGCCCGGCACGTACTGACGGATCTGGACCCGCGGGTGGGTGAGGTGTTCGACGACGTGCATGGCACGGGGAGCGCCGCCCTGGCCGACCTGCGCCGGCTCGTCGCGGTCCTGCGCAACCCTAACGGCGTACGCGGCGACGCGGCGCTGACCGCCATCGAGCCGTCGGCGCTGCCGGCGGCCCTCGGCGCGGCGGTCGACCGGGCCCGCCAGGCCGGCGTCACCGTCGAGGCTGACATCGACCCCGCGGTCGGGTCGCTGGATGCGGTACGAGGAATGGCGGTGTTGCGACTCACCCAGGAGGCGCTGACCAACGTGGCCAAGCACGCCGGCACATCCGCCCTCGCCCACCTGTCGGTCAGCGTGGTCGACGAGGCCGTGCACTGGGAGGTGTCCGACGACGGGGGCGGCTGGGTGCCGGCGGCGATGCCGTCCGGCGGCGGCCACGGCATCACCGGCATGCGCGAACGCGTCGAGGTCCTCGGCGGTCAACTGGAGGCCGGTCCGGCGGGTGCGGGTTGGCGGGTGCGTACCGTCCTCCCGGGCCCGGCCATCTCGCTGGCGCCTGCTCCCCCCTCCCCTGCCGTTCCGCCGGCCCAGTCGGACCAGGACCGCGAGGCTGCGGTGGGGCCACGCACGACGGAGCCGGCATGATCCGCGTCCTGCTGGTCGACGACCAGCACCTCATCCGCGCTGGCCTGCGCATGCTCTGCGACGCCCAACCCGACATCGAGGTCGTCGGCGAGGCCGACAACGGCCGCGACGCGGTGTCCCTCGCCGCGCGGCTCATCCCCGACGTCGTCGTCATGGACCTGCGCATGCCCGGCGTCGACGGGATCACCGCGACCAGCCGCATCCTCGCCGACCGGCCCGCCACCCGGATCCTGGTGCTGACCACGTTCGGCGACGACGACCACCTCTATCCGGCGCTGACCGCCGGCGCCTGCGGATTCCTGCTCAAGGACGCACCCCCCGCCGACCTGGTGGACGGCGTCCGCAAGGCCGCCGCCGGCGACAGCCCGTTCAGCCAGGAGGTGCTGCGCCGCCTGGTCCAGCGCGCGGTCGACGCCCGCTCCGACACACCCCGGCCGGTCGAGGGGCTGACCGCCCGCGAGCAGGACGTGCTGAACCTGGTCGCCGAGGGCCTGTCGAACACGGAGATCGCCGAGCGGCTGCACATCGGCATCACCACGGTCAAGACCCACATCACCAGCCTCATGACCAAGACCGGCAGCGACAACCGGGTACGCCTGGCCCTGTTCGCCCGCGGCGCCTGACCGGTTCGCCACAGCCGGGCGGCCAGAACACGACGTCGCCGTCCCTCCTGCCGATCGCTGTGCCGCGCGTCACAGGGACCTCATGTCACGGACGGGCGGGCAGCTTCCATCTGCTGGTCGTCAGCAACCCGTGGAGGAAGGCGCAACGATGAGCACACAGCGCGAAGCCGGCACGAGCACCCACCGCGTCCTGATCCTGGGGGCGGGTTACGCGGGCATGGCCGCGGCTGTCCAGCTCGCGGCCCGGGTCAGGCGGCGTGAGGACGTGCAGGTGACCCTGGTGAATGCGCAGGACCGGTTCACCGAACGGCTGCGGCTGCACATGACGGCGACCGGCCAGCAGGTCGCCGAGCTGAGCATCCCGGAGCTGTTGGACGGTACGGGTGCGCAGTTCGTGCGTGGCTGGGTGACGGCGGTGGACGCGGACGCGAAGATCGTGCGGATCGACGACGACCGGGTCCTGCACTACGACACGCTGGTGTACGGGTTGGGCAGCGTGGCCGACACGGCGGCGGTTCCGGGTGTCGAGGACCACGCGTACACCTTGAACAGCGCCCAGGACGCGCAGCTGCTGGCCGCTCGGCTGGCGCAGCTGGGCAGCGGCACGGTGGTGGTCGGTGGCAGCGGGCTGACCGGTGTCGAGTCGGCCGCGGAGATCGCCGAGCGGCACCCGGAACTGAATGTCGTGCTGCTGGGCCGGGGCGAGCCCGGTGCGGCCATGAACCCGAAGGCGAAGGCGTATCTGCAGGCCGCACTCAAGCGGCTGGGCGTCCAGGCGCGCAGCGGGGTCGAGGTGGTGAAGGTGCTGCTCGATTCGGTCGAGCTGGCTGGCGGGGAGAGCATCGCCGCCGAGGTGGTCCTGTGGACCAGCGGCACGCGGGTGTCACCGCTGGCGGCCGCCGCCGGGCTGACCGTCGACGAGCGCGGCCGCGTCGTCACCGACGCCGCGCTGCGGTCGGTGTCACACCCGGACGTGTACGCCGTGGGCGACGCGGCCGCGATCCGTCAGGGCTACGGCGTCATGCACGGCACCTGCCAAGGTGGTATGCCGACCGGGGTGCACGCGGCGGTGTCGATCGTCCGTACGCTGGCGGGTAAGCAGCCCAAGCCGTTCCGGTTCGGCTTCTACCACACGCCGGTGAGCCTGGGCCGGCACGATGCGGTCGTGCAGTTCACCCGCCCCGACGACAGCCCCCGGCGGGTGTGTCTGACCGGCCGCCTGGCGGCACGGTACAAGGAGACGGTGACCGCTTCGCCTTGGCCGACCTACGGCCGCATGAAGAAGATGCCCGCCTCGGGCGCGTTATGGCCCCACGGCGGTCGCTTCACCCGGGAGGCACGGTGACCCACCTGCCGTCAGACCTCGACCAGCAGGTCTTCCACCAGCACCGCAACCTGCTCTTCTCTGTGGCGTACCGCATCCTCGGCACCGCGGCCGACGCCGAGGACGCCGTCCAGGACGCCTGGATCAAGTGGTCGGCCGCCGACCGCGCACAGGTGGCCGACCCCAAGGCGTACCTGGCGCGGATCGTGTCGAACCTGGCGCTGGAACGGCTGCGGTCCACCCGGCACAAGCGCGAGACCTATGTCGGACCGTGGCTGCCCGAACCCATCCTCACCACCGGCGACACCGCCGAGGTGGTCACGGAAGCCGAGTCGGTGTCGACGGCGATGCTGGTGGTGCTGGAAACCCTGAGCCCGCTCGAGCGCGCGGTGTTCGTGCTGAAGGAGGTCTTCGACTTCAGCCATGCCGAGATCGCGGAGGCCCTGGAGCGCTCCGAGACCTCGGTGCGGCAGGCCGCGCACCGGGCCCGTAACCATGTGCGCGCCCGGCGGCCGCGCTTCACGGCGGACCGGTCACGGCAGCGCGAGGTCACCGAGCGGTTCTTCGCGGCCGCGACCGGTGGCGACATCAACGCCCTGATGGAGTTGCTGTCTCCGGACGTCACCCTGTGGACCGACGGCGGCGGTAAGGTCCGCCAGGCCCTTCGCCCGGTCGTCGGCGCGGGTACGGTGGCCGCCTGGTTCGCCGCCATCGGCACCGTCACCTATCAGGGCGTCGAGCCGGCCGACATGAACGTTGAACTCGTCGAGCTCAACGGCGGTCCGGGCATCGTGTTCAGCGGACCGGGTCGGGTGATCGCCACCGTCACCTTCGATTTCGACGCCGTCGGCCGCATTACCGCCATCCACAACGTGGCCAACCCGGACAAGCTTCGGGCGGTCGCCGACGGCACCGCGCACGACATCGGGACGGAGTGAGTCGGCGCGGGCCCTGCCCGGTCGACCCTGGTCGACGGGGCAGGGCCCGGGTGGTCTGGAGCCGCCTACGCTGGTGCTGGTGAACGTCCGAGAGCGCAAGAAACTCACCGCCCGCCTGATGGCGGCGCTGTTGGGCGACGACCTCCGCGCTGTCCTCACGCTGCTGGGCGCGGGGGCGGACCCGAACGCGGCGGACCGCGACGGCACGACGCCCCTGTACCGGGCATCCGTGCACAATGAGCCCGCGGTGGTACGGGTCCTCCTGGAGGCCGGCGCGGATCCGAACGTGGAGAGCGGGCGTGGTGAGGAGGGCACGCCGCTGACCGGTGCCGCGGCGTGGGGGCACACCGAGGTGGTACGCGTACTCCTCGCGTGGGGCGCGGACCCGAACCTCCGTGAAGACCACGGCAACGGCCTGTCGCCGCTCGACTGGGCCGTCCGAGGCGGCCACGCAGAGACGGCCGCTCTGCTGGTGGCCGCGGGCGCGTCACCCCATCGGACATCACGCGCGTAGCGAGCAGCCCGAGCGCCACTGGCAGTGTCTGCCCCACCGGAGCGGCCTACCGGGGGCGCCCACCGCCGCCGAGCTGCCCAGCCACACGTCGCTTGCCGACGCTGTCGACGGCGCCGCCGAGCTGGACATCCCCCGCCCGATACGCCCCGCCGCGCCACCCATCCAGGAGCGATCGGCTGCCGGGTTGATTCAGGCCGGGAGCCGATTCCGCCGCCAGGTGCGCGGTTGCCTGCAGGCCCAGCCGGATCGTGCCGAGCAATAGCAGCAGGACGACCTCGCCCAGCGCGACGGCCCGTTCGATCAGCCCGAGGTACGGCTTCAGCGGCGAACTCGCCAGGTAGGCGGAGACGAACGGAACGAGGGCGACCAGACAGACCGCCGCGGTCACCGCCACCACCCGGGCCCCCGGTCCGCGCCTGCGCCGGGCCGTCAGCAGCGCGCCGAGCGGCAGACTGAGCAGGGCGATCACGGATGCCCATTTGTGGATCTCGCCGGTCACGGTGGTCGGTGCTCCCACCGGGTCGCGTGGAAAGACCGTCAGCACCACCAGTCCGAGGCACCAGCAGGCGTAGCAGGCGGTGGCCGAGGGTACGGCGGCCTGCCGCCGCAGCAACGGACCGAGCAGGCATATCGAGCTTGCGGCCAGCACCAAGACCGCCGTGTCGAAGATCCAGCCGTCCGGGGAGAGGGCGTAGTCGCTGATCGTGTCCGTAACCGGGCTGAGCCGGGCCACCAGCACGTGCAGCAGGGCGAACAGCACCAGCGCCACCGCGGCGGCGGCCAGGCCGAGGAGCCGCCCGAGCCGGTTGGCGACACGAAGCGCGAGACGGGCGTCGGTCATCCGGCCCACCCCAGCCCGGGCCGCATCCACCACTGGTGTCCCCGCCGCCCGTCGGCGCACCTCGGCAAACCTGCCGGCGGCGCCGCCACCAGAGACGTTGACAAGGGTTCCCTCCCTATCCCGAAGGCGATGACAGGGCCCTTCCTGCCGGGATCAGCCGGCAGGGGCGCCCACGGAGCGCGCCTCGTGCAGTGTCGGGGATCGAGGCACACCTGGCCATCGTCTTCGCCGTCAACCACCGGATCGAGGACGGCACAGGCTGATCGCTCAGGACGCTCGTCCGCACCGCTCGCCGCTACCGCACGCTCCGTGCTGACGGCCAGAGGCGCTCCGCCGGATACCCGCTGCCCGACGAACTACGCCACCTGCCTGACCAGATTCGCGGTCACCCGCAAAGCCGACCGCGAAGATGTAACCGATCGGGCCCATCCGATCGCCCAGCCCGAATCCGTCCAGGCCGAACAGGATCCGCTGGCAGCCGCACAATCCCGGGCGTACTCAGTCGGCGCGGCGCAGCCGGCCCGTCTCCTTGGACCGGGCGTCGAGGAGCACCAGGGTCTCGCCGGCCAGTCCAGCCCGCCAGGACGAAGCTAGCCACGCCCCAACGGGTACCCCGTCGCAGCCGATCAGGGTGCTGGGCCCGGTGGTGGCAAGGAAGGCTCCTCCGGAGCCCACCACCCAGCGCCCGCCGTGACCGTTGCAGCCGTCGGATCCGCGCCACTCACCGTCGGCCTTGAACTCGACGTACGCCCTCCTGGGCCCGGACACGGGCACCCACCCCGACCAGCCGGTCCCCGGCGGCGGGAGTCAGGGTTGCCGGCAGCGCCGCTGCGGGCGCGAACTGCCGCCGGACCTCGTCGGTGATCTCCGGTGGCGCCACCTCGGATGCCGCCAGGTACGGTCCGGGCGTCGGGGTCGCCCCCGGCCGCAGGCGGGCAACGAGCGCGCCGTCGGCGTCGAGGAGCATCGGCATGTCACCCTCCAGCCGGTACGAGGTGACCCGCTGCAGCCACCGCGGGTTCGGCTCGGCGTTGGTGCAGCCAGGGCCGCCCTCCGCCCCGGATGAGCCGAACATCGCGGCGACGAAGAGACCACCGGCATCGGCCCGCCAGGAACCGACCAGGATCCCGCAGCGGCCGAAGAGCTGGATCCGATCGGGTGCGAGACGCAGGATGCCATGCGGCTCCTCGGCGACTCCGGCCAGCGTCCAGTTGCCCAGCAACGCCACTGGATCCGCTACCCCCGGGCTTCCGCTGCCCGGCGGCAGGGCGGGCGGCGGAGACTTTTCCGCCGCTGTCCCTCCGGCGCAGCCCGCCAGCAGGGCCCCGACCGCGACCATCGTCAGGAGGAACCTTCGCCGGCCCATCTCGTTCGCCGTCCTTCCGCCGTGCCGGCCCAACCGCCGGTCCCAGTGCTTGGACGGCGCACGGTCACCCGTGGTTGCCGCACCCGGCACGGAATCCCGGCGGCGTCGCGATCTGTCGGATGCACGTCATCACCCGGCCGTCGAGGGCCCGCGTAAGGGTCGGATCGCGTGGTGACGGGCGTACCACCGGCACAGCACCCGGCGCCGCGCGGGATCCCATGGCCGGGACCCTTGCACGGTCAACCGAGTGCGACCACGATGGGATCATGGCCGATGGATTGATCTTGCGGGTGGTGTCCGACGGGCCGGTCAGCGATGAGGAACTGGCCGCGCAGACCCGCCAGCTGAAGGACCACCTGAACCACCTTCCAGGCGTCGAGGCGGCGGAACTCGTCGAGGCGGCCGGGCCGGGGACGCGAGATACGGTCAGCATCATCTTCGGCGCACTCACCCTCGCGGTCTTCAGCTATCCGACCGCGAAGCGCGCCGCGGCGGACATCAAGCACCTGGCCGAGGTCATCAAGCGCTACCAGGACCGCAACAAGGGCAAGCACCTGCGGATGAGTCTCCCGGACGGCACCGAGATCGAGGTGCGGGACGTGTCGGAGAAGACCCTGACCGAGGTCATCAAGTCGGTGTCGGTGCCCCGGCAGGGCACGCCCGCCGTGCCCGAGAAGGTCGATGGTGAGTGACCCGGGAGCGTTCCGAGCCGGTGGGCAGCCGCGGTGAAGCGGGCACTCCTGATCGGTGTGGGCAGCTACACCAGCGAAGGATTGCCCGACCTCGACTCACCCGCCAGTGATCTCAAGGACTGGGGACGACTCCTCCGGGACCCCGCCCTGGGCGCGTTCGACGACGTCCGGGACTGCCTCGACGACGACTCCCACACGGTGCAGGTCACGCTCTACGACTTCCTGACGAGCGCCGATCCGCACGACTTCCTGCTCGTGTACTACTCCGGCCACGGCCGGCTGCACGACGGCCATCGCCTCTACCTCACCGCGACCGACACCGACCTGGACCGCCTCCCGCCCACCGCGGTGCCGACCGACGAGCTGCGACACTGGCTCGACGAGTGCCGGGCCAGCGAGCTGGTCCTGATCCTGGACTGCTGCCATGCGGGCGCCTTCGGCGACCTCAAGCAGCGCGGGGACCGCAGCCGCATCGTCGTGGTGTCCGCCGGGGCCACCGAGCTGGCCCACGAGGGTGACGGCTACAAGCAGCACGCGCTGCCGTCCGCGTTCTCCGGCCCCTTCCTCGAAGGGCTGCGGACCGGTGCCGCCGACCGGGACGGCAACGGCATCATCAGCGTCCGGGAAGCCTTCGAGTACGCGGCCGTCCGGATGGTCGACCGGGAACGCCGGCAGACCCCCCAGATGCGGGCCGCCGGCGTCGGGGACCTGATCCTCAGCAACGCGCCCCGGCGGCCCGAGTTGATTCCGGACGACCTGCTCGCGCTCACCCGCAGCGGGCTCGCGTCGGCGCGGGTGCTCGCCGTGGACGAGCTGAGCAACTGGGCGCACGGCAACCAGCGGACCCGCGAGCAGCTCGTGGCCGCGTTCGAGACCCTTGAGGCCCTGGAGCGGGACACGGCGGAGCGGGTGGCCGCGCGAGCCCGGCAGGCCCTGTCGGGTCAGCTCCGGCTCGCCCGCACCGAGGCCTCGGACGGCCCCGGCCCGCAGCCGCCGGGCGACCCGAACTGGGCGGCCGGCAGCACCTTCTACGAAGTGAACGTGCCGTTCTTCTACGACTCGGACGGCGACGGCCACGGCGACCTGCACGGCGTCACAGAGAAACTGGACTACCTGCGCCGGCTGGGAGTGGACTGCCTGCTGCTGAACCCGATCATGGCGTCGCCGTCCCTGGGTGACGGCCGGGCCGCGTCCGACTTCGAGACCATCGACGCCAGCCTCGGGCAGCCCTCGCACCTGCTGGAACTGCTCAGCCTCGCCCACCGCCAGGGCCTGCGGGTGGTGCTGGACCTGGTGCTCAACCACACCAGCGACGAGCATCCCTGGTTCACCGCCTCCCGGAGCGACCCGGACGGCCCGTACGGGAACTTCTACGTGTGGCGCGACACGGGCGACGACTACGCCGAGGCGGACGATCCGCTCAGCAGCCAGGGCGGGGGCTGGACCTACGACGGTAAGCGGCGGCAGTACTACTGGCACCGCTACAGCCGGCACGAGCCGGACCTGAACTACGACGCACCCAAGGTGCGGGCCGCCATGCGCGCGGTGATGGACTTCTGGCTCCGCCAGGGGGTCGACGGGCTGCGCCTGCTCACGGTCCCCTACCTGTTCGAGCGCACCGGCACGTCGAGCAAGAGCCTCGCCGAGACGCACACCTACCTGCGGGACCTACGATCCTGGCTGGACGCGACGTACCCGAACCGGATCCTCATCGCATGGAGTGAGGACTGGCCGGAGGGCGCCAGCTCCTACTTCGGCACCACCGAGCACCCCGAGTGCCACCTGGTCACGTACGCGTCGCTCATGCCGCGCCTGCTGCTCGCCATGCGGCGGGAGACGCACCGGCCGGTGTCACAGGTGCTGCTGCAGATGCGTGACCAGCCGGATGACCGCCACTGGACGGTGTTCCTCCGCAACGGCGACGAGATGTCGCTGGGCCTGCTGCCCGAGCGGGAACGCGACGAACTGCAGCACACCTACGCGCCGCTGGCCCGCATGCGCGGCGTGACCGGTATCCGCCGGCGGACGGCCAGCCTACTCAACGACGACCGGGGCCAGCTCGAACTCGCCTTCGCGTTGCTGCTGTCGATGCCCGGCGTTCCGGTCATCTACTACGGCGACGAGATCGGCATGGGCGAGAACCTGTCGCTGCCCGGCAACCGGGCGGTCAACACGCCGATGCAGTGGGCACCGGACCGCAACGGCGGCTTCTCCGTGGCGCAGCCGGAGAATCTGCCGGCGCCGTTGATCCACGAGTCGATCTACGGCTACATGGCGGTCAACGTGGAGAACCAGCTCCGCTCACGGTCGTCCCTGCTGCACGTGATCGAGAAGCTGATCGAGACTCGCCACGCCTGGACGGCGTTCTCCCGCCCTGGCTGCCGCATCGTCCGGTCGACCAACCCGGCGGTGCTCGCCGTCCTCCGCGGCGAGCCCGACGACGAGGTGTTGTGCTTGTTCAACTTCTCCCGATACCCGCAGACGACGACACTGACCCTGTCCTCCCACGCCGGCCGTCGGCCACGGGAGCTCATGGGCGGCGCCGAATTCCCCGCGGTGCGGGAGTCCGGCGAATACGACCTGGGCCTCGCCGGTCACGGCTTCTTCTGGCTCTCCCTGTCCACGGCGGAGACCCCGCCCCCGTCCGCCTGAGCCCCGCGCATGATCGACTACTGCTGCTCGGGCTGCGGCCGGCGCTGCGCCACGGATCTTGCAGAACGAGTTGGTCTGCCGTGCCACCTCTGTGCGGGCAAGGCCACCTGGGAGTCGCTTCCACCGGAGACGCAGCGGGCAATCGATGCGGCGATCAGTCGTGGCGCGATACCTGGTCTCCTCGCGATGCGATCAGCCGACCCGCTGATCCCGCTGCCCCAGGCCATGGACGTGCTCCAGTTCCGCACCAACGCCGGACTCGGTGACACAACGATTGCCGAGCAGCCGCCGCACGTCCGGTAGTGGACGCTTCGCGGCACATTCCGTCCAGTAGGGCCCGTTCTTGGCGGAGCGAACGCCGACATGAGCGGATCTTGTAACCGGCTTGCCCGGGATGGCGGCGGATCGGCACCATGCGGTCGTGGGATCGGACTGGATCTGGGAACTGCGGGTACCCGCGCCGGCCGGGCCGGCCCTTCGCCAGTTGTATGCACTGGGAGCCGAGCGGAATCTGCTCCCGCAGCGTCCCGACGGGCTGATCAACCTGTCACGAACCCCGATGCCGACCAACGCACGGTCGAGGACCTCGACACGGCGCTCGCCGCAATGGCGACGGGCGCCGAGCACGGCCAGTTTCTGGACGAACGGCGACATCGACGTCTTTGTCAGCTGGGAGGACGGCCACCTCGTCTGGGCTCTGGACGCATGCTTCTGCTATCGCCGACCGGTGCCCGAGGCGGACACCCTTCCGCGAGCTTCGTCTGCCACCGCCACGGCTGCCCGAGGTCGCCGCCCGCACGCGCCGGCTCCCCAACGGCGCCCTGCTGGTCACCCTCCTCGACGACCCGGCCGCCGTCGACCCGGTCCGCCACGAGGCCATCCACAGCCGCTGGCTCCGGGCGGCATGGCCTCGCCCGGGCAGCATCCTCTGATACCGCTGCGGTGGCCTAGCGCGTACCACATCTCAGTGGGCATCTCGTCGGCGGCTACTGATCACCGAAGGCGGCGTGTTTCGGTGTAGTAGGAGTTGACCGCGGGCTGGCCGGTGTAGTTGGGGCCAGCGCGGTCGTCGGCGCCGAGATACGTGTACGGCAGTGACACGACGCCAGGCCCGTTCCGCCTGATCCGCCGACGGCGGGTGTCCACGGCGAAGCCTGCCCCGCGTAGTGCGGTGGCGAGTCTCCGGCCGGCGGGCCGACCATCGGCGAGGCGCACGCTGTCCAGGTCGAGATCGGCGCTGAACTGTCCGTCGTCGGTGAGCCAGCTGGCGATGCGGGTCAACACCGCGAGTTTGTCGCCGACATAGTGCAGTCCGTGGACGCAGGTGATGAGGTCGAATCGGCGCGGCGGCGACCAGGACGTGATGGAGGCACAGTTCAGTTGCAGCGCCGTGCCCCGGATTGGCGTCGGGTCGAAGAAGTCGACGAGATCCACGCCGACGATCGTGACGAGCTGATCGAGCCCGTCGCGGGCGAGGGTGTCTGCGGCCTGTAGGAGGCACCGCCCGGTCCCGCAGCACAGATCCAGCCAGCCGATGGTTGTCTGCTGCGGCGGACTGGGTGGGGATTGCCGGATCCGGGCGACGATCCACTCGAGTGGATTGAACCCGAGTTCCCGCGTGTAGCTGTTCACACCAGCGAGTTGCCGTTCCCGGTTCATCGCCGAGTTCGCCACCACCGCGGACGATTCCAGGGCCTCATCATCGAGCAAACGTTCCGCCACGAAGAACAGCCTGCCAGAGCCCTACTGAACGGCCGATCCGGTGATGAGCGCGGCGATCAGAGCCTGCGGTGCGATGTTGCCCGGCCGGTCGCTGACCTGGCCGTCGCCAACCTCGACAACCCGCCAGACGCCATCGACGCGCAGTGCGAGGTCCACGGTGACGAACGGCAGCCGAAGCGGCCACCCGCGGTGCCAGGTCAGTGACGTCTATGTCTGACGGCGGGTGGTCGTTTGGAGCTCTACGCGTTCGGTGGGACCTGATGTGTCGGTCGGGACAGTGTGATGATCTCTTTCAGGTGACGCATTGTCGGGCTGCGCGGAGGGAATCGTGATTTGTGTTGGGCCTGGCGGCGCGTTCTCGGTCAACGCAGTCGGCCTTGACGGCGCACCGTTTCCGCTGAGCTTCAGCGTTCGCGAGATCGCGGGCTGCTGGGTGGTCGCCGCGACGGCGGTGCAAGCGTCGGAACTCGCTGATGTCCTGGTCAGCGCTGCGCAGGACACCGTCGTCGTCGTGGACGTCGCCACCAACAGCTTCCTGGACGAGAAGTACGTGCAGTGGCAGCCATCGCGGATAGCGGCAGCGCAGGGCGTCACCTGCTCGGTTCACGGTTTCGGTTCGCTGGCTGGCGGCGTTGTCGGTCTCAGCGATGAGGCCCTGGTGATGCGGCGCCAGGACCTGCCCGGTTTCCTGTACGGCTGGGCACCGTACGAGTTGACGCTGGTCGGCCTTCCCGGCAGGCCGCGCGCGGAGCAGTTGGACGAGATCGCGCTCGCCATCGGGACAGCCGAACAAGGTCAGCCGATCCTGCCGGCGCTTCCTGGATGTTCGCTCTGGTATTCCGGACACGACGATTGTTATGCCTGGGTGGAATCAACTGATCGGGGAGTTTGCCTGGCCATCATGCGGCGCCTGCTGGCTCTGTTGGTTGGCTCTGCCCTGGTCAAGGCCGAGCCCGTGGAGGTGTCAGAGCCAACCGATAGTCTCGTCGAAGCCCTGATCGCGGATAGCCCACATTGGATCGGGAGGCTCGGTGCTGCGTCCTCACGTACGGTTACCGTGGACCTCTCCGCCGCGTCCGAGCCGTGGCGGCTTTCCCGGCAGCTGCCGCGTCAGGTCGATCGCGCCGCGGTCTATGACGTCCTGAAATCCACCTGGCATCTCGTCAGACTGTGACGGGCACCCGGCGTGCGTCACGCGCCAGGGACTCCCCGGCCGGCTATTCCTGGACCGGCGCTTGTGGCTGCTCGTAGGCCGCAGAGTGAGCGCACTGATGCCAGCCCGTGTTGGATACGTAGTGGCGGTCCCCGAGGATTCCATCATGAGGCGTTCGCTCGCCGTGGCGGTTGCCGCATTCATGGCATGGATGTCGCTGGGCGCCTGTTACCTCGGTCCGAGTCCAGTGCGATACGCGGCCTTGGGCGGGCCAGCGACGGAAGATGACCTTGTCGGTCAAGGTGCCGGGGTGCCGTGCGCTCAGGCGGTCGAGCCCCAGGCAGGCCAGGAGTCCAGATCCCGGAGATCGAGGATGTCATGGCCCAGCCATGCCAGGACGGCTGGCCGCGACGAGTCGATCCGCGGTATCAACACTGCTCGTATGGGCAGCACAATCGGCTCGCTGGCGACAAGGGTCTCTCGTTAGTCTCCTCCGGTGATCGCAGACGATCTACCCACGTTCGAGTTCGCCTTCCCTGGTCCGCTGCGCGACAAGCTGGTCGCTGCAGTGCTCGATGGGACCAAGACCACCACGACGGGCCTGCTCCAGGACTACGAGATCGAAGGCGAGCCACTACCGGTCGTGGGTGCCCGGGCGGCGGTGGTCGATTCTGCCGGTCGCCGGGTGGCCGTGATCGAACTGACCGAGGTGAGAGTCAGCCGGCTGGGCGACGTGGACCTTGACCACGCCCGGGACGAGGGCGAGGGGCACGACTCGGTCGCCGCCTGGCGGGCTGGCCACGAGGACTACTGGCACGGAACGGACTACCGAGGGTGGCTGGGTGATCCGGACTTCACCGTGGACGACGACACGCCAGCTGTGCTGGAACGGTTCCGGCTCGTCGCGATGCTTTGACCGCGCCACGACCGCACGGCGATATCGCTGCTGGGAGCCCGCACATGGCACCCGCAGGCGCGACATACGCAAAAGGCTGCTTGCGCAAATGATGGTTTGCACTAGGGTGGGGCCATGGCTCCTGCACTCGTGGCCCCTGGTCCGGACCTGGATTTGGCCTTCGCCGCCCTCGGCGACCCCGTCCGTCGCGCCCTCGTGACTCGTCTCGCCGGAGGCGATGCCACGGTGGGAGAGCTTGCTGCACCGTTCGACCTGACCCCACAGGCAATCTCCCACCACGTCGGTGTCCTGCGGCGGTGCGGCCTGGTCGAGCAGCGACGCGAGGGCACCAGACGCCCCTGCCGACTCAGGGTCGATCAGCTTTCGCTGCTCGGCACGTGGATCGACGACCAGCGCCGCGCGTGGAACGATCGGCTCGACGCCCTCGAGCGGCATCTCACCGACGAGGGAGCGGCTCGTTGACCAGCGCCGAGCTCCACGGCGACGAACTGATCGCCCAGCGCCACCTCCGGGCGGAACCCGAACGTGTCTGGGCCGCCTTCACCTCGCCAGCAAGCATCGCGGCATTCTGGGGAGGTTCCCACGCCACCGTGCCGCCTGAGTCGGTAAGCGTCGATCTGCGTCCCGGCGGAGAGTTCGCGCTTGACACCCGCGCGCCGGACGGCCGGACCCGCCGGCTCCGGTTCGTCTACGTGAGCGTCACCGCTCCGCACGAACTGGTCTTCGACGAGTCTGTCACCGGCCTCCGCACGACCGTCACCGTCCAACCCGCCGGCGATGGCACGGACCTCATGGTCCATCAGCGGCGCCTTCCCCCTGAGCTCCGGACAGCGCAAGCAGTCGACGGGCTCGCCTCGATCCTCGACGCCCTCGCCGCACACCTGCAGCACCACGAGCCCACACAAGGACGGAGAACGCCGTGACGCCAACGACCCAGCGCGGCCTCGTCGCAGAGTACTTCGACGGATTCCGGGCGAGCGACCACCTGCGCATCCTCGCGACCCTTACCGACGACGTCGAGTGGGTCATCCACGGCCACCGAACCACCCGCGGCAAGGCAGAGTTCGACGGCGAGATCGAGAATCCGGCGTTCACCGGAAGCCCCGAGCTCGACGTTCAGCGCGTCTACGAGGACGGTCGAGTCGTCGTCGCCATAGGCGAGGGCCGCGGCGTCAGCGTCGACCATGGGCCGTTCCGCTTCGCCTTCAACGACCTGTTCACCTTCCGCGACGGGCTCATCGCCCGCGTCGACTCCTACGTCGTCCCGCTGCCTCACTGATCGTGGCCGGATGATCCACCCCGTCGAGGGGAGCCGCAGTTTCAGAATGAGTTGAGCTGCGGGTCTTGCGCTCGGCAATCTTCGTCGGCGAGGTGCCGCCCGCTCAAGACCCCAGTTGCGCCGCGTCCGGGCCCTCGCCCCAGATGTTCATGATCGTCCAGCGGGTCAGTCCGTAGACCAGCGTCCAGCCGATCGGCGTCAGGTAGGACACCACGATGACGAAGGCGGCGACGGTGCCGGCCTGTATCCGGTCCCGCAGACCCTGCTCTCCGTCGCCCTTCAGCGCACGCCGGCCCTGCCAGGCGAGAAACGCCGCGATGAGCGGGGCCAGCCAGGCCACCGCCATGGCGAGCAAGGTGAACCAGGCGGGCGGAAAGGCCAGCGAGCCACGCACCGACACTCCCTCAGGGAGCGGTCCGTACACCATGTCGTACACGCCGTTGCTGTTTCCGCCGTGCGGCCCGCCCAGCAGTCCGAAGAGGAAGAAGAAGACCGCGAGCCCGAAAGCCCACACCAGAGCCAGCTGCGCCCGCCACAGTCCCTTCGTCATCAGTCCAGCACCCAGCCCAGCAGCAGTCGGCCCGGCGGCAGCAGCGTGAAGACCAGGAAGGCCAACGTGAGCCCGGCCGCCCCGAACAGCGACCGCCGCAGCACGGCGGACATCTCCCGACGCCGCCTGGCCAGCGAGGTAAACGACATCAGCAGCAAGAGGACCGCCGCCATCGGCCCCAGCACCGTGATGATCATGGCGGGAAACAGCAGCACCAACATCGGCCCGCTGAACACGTCGCCGGGCGCCTGGCATCCGCTCGTCGACGAGCAGTGATCGATCCCCTCGAGGGTGAACGTCAGCAGGTACGGGACGACCACGCCCGCCATATAGAGCGCCACCATCGACAGCTGCCCGACCACGAGCAACCGCGCCGCGACGAGACGGGACCCCGGCTGTGACACGCACGGAGCATACGGCCAGTGGATCTCCAGCACCAGCACGAGCGCCCGGGATCAGACCGGAATTAGATCCAGCGGTTACCCAACCACATGCGGGCGGCCCAGTCGGTGTACGGCAGAACCTTGCCGACGTAGATCGGATAGAAGTACGCGAAGCAAGCCGCAACCAGTAGCACGTAGGCCGCTGCGACGATGACGCCGATCGGACGCCGGTCAGGTCCGGACGGCGCGCTGCCGGTGGCAGCCGAGGGGCGAGGCGGAGTCATGACCATGCCGAGGACGTAGACGACGGCAAGGACCAGGAACGGCTCCGCGGGAAGGGCGTAGAAATAGAACATCGTCCGGTGGTCGGCGACGGCGAAGTAGAACCAGGGCAGCAGTCCGGCGAGGATGCCGAGCCAGATGGGGCCGACCCGCCAGTCCCGTCGCGCGATGCCGAACCAGGTCAGTGCGCCCAGCGCCGGGATGAACGACCACCACAGCAGCGGCGTCCCCAACAGCAGGACCTCCCTTGTGGGGGCTGACCCGGCGCATGGTGCGCCGCCACACCACCAGTCGAACGCGACCGGTCGCCCGAGCAGCAGCCACTGCCACGGCCAGGACTGGTAGCGATGCGCCTTCTCCAGCGTGGTGTGGAACCGTAACGCCTCCGCGTGGTAGTGCCAGAGGTTCTGCAGTGCGCCCACGATCGGCAACTCGTCGTGGCCGGCGTCGCGCAACCAGTGCCGGAAGTGTCCCCCGTCGGTTGACAACCAGCCTGACCAGCTCGCCAGGTACACGACGAGGAGAAGAGTGCCGCCGATCGCCAGCCAGCCGATCTCTCTGACCAGAGCGTCCCGCCACGGGCGGCGTACGCCCGCGGAGCGGCGTGCCTGCATCTCCCAGTAGAGCATCAGCGCGGCGAAGGCGAGCACGTACCAGATGCCGCTCCACTTGACCGCGCACGCGCAGCCGAGCAGAACGAAGGTGGCCAGGCGCCACCACGGCACCGCGAACGGCAGGCGGCCGGCCGGCCCCGGCACGGAAGGGTCGAGGCCGGCTTCGAGCGCCGCCAGCCAGCGCCGTCGGCGGGCGTCGCGGTCGAGGAGCAGAGTGCCGAACGCCGCGAGGATGAAGAACATCAGAAAGATGTCGAGCAGCGCCACCCGGGACAACACCAGATGCATGCCGTCCAGCGCCATCAACAGACCCGCCGCGCACCCCAGCACGGTGGACCGGAACATCCGCCGCGCCACGCGTACGAGGATGAGCACCGACAGGGTGCCGACGACCGCGGCGGAGACGCGCCAACCCGTCTCGTTATAGCCGAACACCAGCTCACCGAGCCCGATCATCCACTTCCCGAGCGGCGGGTGGACGACGTTTGCGGCGACGTTGTTCTTCTCGTCCCACTCGAAGCCGCGCAGCAGCAGGTGGTGTGCTTCGGTCGCGTAGTAGAGCTCGTCGAAGATCTTGCCATTTGGGCTGCCCAGGTTGAGCAGACGCGGCACGGCGGCAATGGCGACGATCAGCGCGGTGGCCAGCCAGGAGCAGAGGTCACCGCCCGCGTCGAACGGCGACAGCCGACGCCGGACGACTTCCGGGACTGCGCGGCGGACGTCACCGGCAGAATCCGCGACGTTCGACCCGCCTGCGGCGGCCGCCTCGCCACCGAGCGGGGCACCTCTCCGGTACGCACCAGCCGCCGCCATCATCGGCAGATCGTAGGCCAACGAGCGCCGCTGTCGCTGGCACCTGTGACCGCACAAGCCACTCTGCGATGTCGATTAAGCAGCGATGTTCCGGTCCCGGATCCGGTGACGGACCGGTGCCGCGACCGTGATGCGGGCCAGTGGCTCCAAGTCAGCTTCTCGGCCCTGAAGGACTCCGTTGGGGAATGGCGAAAACGTTCGGATGCACCTGTTGGCATGATTGTTGGATCGACCGGGTGGAAAGGGTCCAACGTGTCGCTGCAG
>NZ_JBIDCT010000012.1:0-262811 GCF_043204735.1 Micromonospora sp. NPDC047740 | reverse complement strand
CTGACCAGTCCGGGGTATAAACAATTTGGCACTGGCTTATCAAACACCCTGTTGAGTTCTCAAAGAACAACCACACACCATCCAGCAACCCTGCAATCCACAGGACCCTGTCCGGGGCATTTCGTTCACCGCGACCGCCGCTCTCGCGCCGGGCACTTTTACTACGTTACCTCACCGTCTCCGCCGTGTCAAACCGTGTGTCCCGGTCTGTCGTGCTTCGTACGGGTTGGCACCGCTGAACTCGCACAGCGACGAACCGCTGCGCTCGATCATCGGATTTGGCAGGCCGGCCGTCGCGGTGACCGCGAACTCGCCCGGTGCCCTGCCGGTCGACAACCTTACCCGGTCGCTTCCGCTCCACCAAATCCGCCCTACGGCGTTTCCGGCGAGCCCCGCCCGGTCCAGGTCCGATGGTGTCAGCCATCCAAGCCTGGTCGTCGTTCCTGCGCCCCGGCCTCCAGGACTTTCGCCCTTTTTCGTCCGTTCCGCGCTGGCAGAGAGAAAGTTACGCGTCTTCGGCTTTGATCGTCAAATCCGCGGGTGGCGTCCCGCGTCACATCATCACGGTTGGACTATCTTCCCTGCTCAACCCGGGTTCGGGGCGTGACACCCCGAGCCGCACTGGCGCTTCGGGCGGTGGAACGACCCCGGCGAGCCGCGAGCCAGCCCCTGATGCCGAGCACTCCCACGGTGGTGCCGATCGCCAGCGAGGCCGCGATCAGCAGGGCGTGCACCCAGAGGAAGCTCGTCGGGGTGCCCTCGCCGATCGTGCCGGTCGACCAGGAGCGCGGGTCCTTCCAGATGGCGACCGCGAACCTCGGCCAGATCACCCAGGTCCACACCCCGACCCCGACCAGGAACAGCGACCAGCCACGCGACAGCACCATGGCAGGCCAGTATGCCAGCGTCGCCATGGCCGGCGGCCCGTTGCGGCGCGGGGACCAGCTGCGTGCCGGCCCGCGCTGGGTGAGGGCGGGCACCCGGCCCGCCCCACCCGACAGGCGGCCATCCTGGAACGGGTCCGCGCCACGACAGGCGTCAGAAGCAGGTGACGGCACCGCCGATGGCCGGGTTCGCCCGGTCGTGGCGATGCAGGGTGCCCGAGGCGTCGGCCATGGCGCCGCCCCAGATCGCGCAACCAGTGCCGACGTACCCGTAGACCGGGCCGGCGGCGTAGAGCCGGTTGCCGTCGTCGACCGAGAAGGAGGGGATCAGCTCCGGGTCCAGATAGACCTGGGTCCTGGTGAGGCTTCCGAGGTACGCCGACTTGAGGGTGACCGTGCACCCGTACCCGGTGAAGGGGTTGCGCAGCAGGTGGACGGTGCCGAGCCGCTCACCGGTGGTCGCGTTCCGGATGGGGTCCTGGTCGACGCTGACGAAGCCGGGCCCACAGAGCCCCTGGGCGGTGTACGGGTTGCCCACGGCGGCCTGCGCCCCGGTCCCGGCCAGCCCGACCAGTACGGCCACCGCGGCCGCCCCGATTCCGATTCGCCGAATTGCCCGCTGCATCTGCGCTTCCTTTCCTCGACACCGGGGACGCGCGACCAGAATCGTCGGGACGGTCGGCCCGACCGAATGTGCCCGACGAACACTCCGAGCCCTTTCCGGGTGTGCTGACGGGCAGGTTCACCCGGCCCCACCTGCGGAGAAGCCTGCTGCCCGGGGAATGGGCGCCGATTATGAGGTATCTCGCAGAAGCCGGAAATGATGAACCGAAAATTGCGTTGATGTTTCGGCGATTCAACGTGCGGGCAGAGTTTCCGTCGACGACGACAGCGGAGGTGGACCATGCAGCCGTTCAATCCGTGGAGTTGGCGGGACCCGGCCGCGCTCGCCGGCGGCTACGACGAGACCGGCCCGGACGACGTGCCGCGGCAGCGGTCGGCGGGCGCCGACGGTCCCGACGCACCCGGCCCGGGCACCCCGATCGACCTCACCGGTTACCGGGTGGAAGCGACCGACGGCCGGATCGGGTCGGTCGACCAGGCGAGCGAGGAAGCCGGGGCCCGCTATCTCGTGGTGGACACCGGGCCGTGGATCTTCGGCCGGAAGGTGCTGCTGCCGGTGGGCACGGTGGCCCGGGTTGACCACCTGGCGCGCGCGGTGCACGTGGACCGTACCCGGGAGCAGGTGAAGCACTCGCCGGCCTTCGAGCCGGACGACTTCGGCCGCCCCGAGTATCAGGAGCAGGTCGGCAGCTACTACGCGGAGAGCTACCGCGAGCGCTGAGCGGAACCCGGGTGATCCGGTGACCTCGGCCAGCCGGGGGCGGCGAGGACCACCGCCGACCGGCTAACCTGTCGGCATGGTCCGGCCGAGCACCCTCGCCCTGGAGACCGAGAACGGTCTCCCGGCGGCTGCTGCTCCAGTTCTTCCGGCCCGTGTCGACGACGGTCGGGAGCAGATCCTCGACGTACTCCGTGCCGGTGGGTTGCGGTTCCGCGCCGGCGGGCGATGGCGGTTCGCGCTCTGACGAGCCGCCTCCACTGATCCGGGTCCGCCCTGGGTCTCTTCCCGCGCGCCCGCGCGTCCTTCCACCGTTCTCTCGGCACGAAAGGCGTACCACCATGTCCGCAGCACGGATGCTCACCGGCGACCGCCCGACCGGGCAACTGCACCTGGGCCACTACGTCGGCAGCATCGCCAACCGGGTGCAGTTGCACCAGCGGTACGAGAGCTTCTTCATCATCGCCGACCTGCACATGCTCACCACGAAGAACAGCCGTGAGGACATCGAGCAGGTGGCCGGCAACGCCCGCGAGATGGTCACCGACATCCTCGCCGCCGGCGTCGACCCGGACCGCGCCACCTTCTACCTCCAGTCGGCGATCCCCGAGGTCGGGGACCTGAACACCCTCCTCCAGAACCTGATCACCGTGCCCCGGTTGGAGCGCGTCCCGTCGCTCAAGGAGATGGCCCGGGACGCCGGCAAGGAGGAGATGCCGTACGGCCTGCTCGGCTATCCCGTCCTCCAGGCCGCCGACATCCTCTGTGTGAAGGGGCAGGTCGTGCCGGTGGGCCGGGACAACGCCGCGCACGTCGAGGTGACCCGGGAGATCGCCCGGCGCTTCAACCACCTCTACGGCGAGGTCTTCCCGGTGCCGGAACTGATCATGTCGGAGACGCCCGCCCTGGTCGGCACCGATGGCCAGGGGAAGATGAGCAAGAGCAAGGGGAACGCGATCGGCCTCGCCGACGACCCGGCGACCGTCCGCCGCAAGGTGATGGGGATGTACACCGACCCGAACCGGGTGCGCGCCGACGTGCCCGGGACGGTGGAGGGCAACCCGGTGTTCGCGTACCACGACGTGTTCAACCCGGACCGGACGAAGGTCGAGGACCTGAAGGCGCGCTACCGGGCCGGCCGGGTCGGTGACGTCGAGGTCAAGGAGCAACTGGTCACCGCGTTGAACCGGTTCCTCGACCCGATCCGCGAGCGGCGGGCCCGCTTCGAGGCCGACCGCGGCCGGGTCGACGAGCTGATCGTCGAGGGCACTGAGCGGACCCGGGCCGAGGTGCACCGCACCCTGGTCGAGGTCCGCCGGGCGATGGGGTTGACCAGCGCGTACACCCAGGTGCGGCGGCGGGCCGAGCGGTACCGCAAGGCCGTCGCCACGCCAGCCTGAGCTTTCGCGTACGACCTGCCGACCGGCCCAGAAGAGCGCTTGCGCCGCCCCCGGGCCGGCCGGTTAGGCTGCTGACATGACCAGCGCGCACGCCCACCAGCCGACGTCCCCCGACGTCCAGCTCGGCGCGCTGCGACGCCGGCGGTCCCGCGACCGCCTGCGCTGAGCACCATCTCTTGCGACCGGCGGATCGAGCCGCCGGTCATCGCCGATCGTCCTCGGTCCGCCCGCATTCCCGTCCGGAGATCCGCGTGAGGCGGATCCAAGCGAGATCGGCGTACCCATGGATCTGGAGAAACTGCTGACCGACCGGCTGGCGCCGGCGTTCAAGAAGGTGGCCGGCCTACCGGTGGACCCGGTGGTGCGCCGCTCGCAGCGCGCGGACTTCCAGTCCGACGCGGCGTTGGCGCTGGCCCGGCGGCTCGGCCGGCCGCCGCGGTCGATCGCGGCGGAGGTGCTGGACCGCGCGGAGCTCGGCGACCTGTGCGCCGTGGCGGAGGTGTCCGGGCCGGGCTTCCTCAACCTGACCGTTGCGGACCGTGCCCTGGGCGGCCTGGTCGCCGCACTGGCCACCGACCCCCGGCTCGGCGTGCCGGTGGCGGCCGAGCCGGAGACCGTGGTGGTCGACTACTCCGGGCCGAACGTGGCCAAGGAGATGCACGTCGGGCACCTGCGGTCGACGGTGATCGGCGACGCGGCGGCCCGGCTGTTGGAGTGGCTGGGCCACCGGGTGGTCCGGGCCAACCACCTGGGCGACTGGGGTACGCCGTTCGGCATGCTGATCGAGCACCTGGCCGACCTGGGCGAGGCCGAGGCGGCACAGGAGCTGTCCATGGGCGACCTGGACGAGTTCTACAAGGCGGCCCGGGCCAAGTTCGACGCGGAGGAGGCGTTCCGGGAGCGGTCCCGGCAGCGGGTGGTGGCGCTGCAGGGCGGCGACGAGGCGACGCTGCGGCTGTGGCGGCTGCTGGTCGAGCAGTCCGAGCGCTACTTCCTCGCCGTGTACGAGCTGCTCGACGTGACCCTGACCGCGCGGGACTTCCAGGGCGAGAGCAGCTACAACGACCTGCTCGCCCCGGTGGTGGCGGACCTGGACCGGGCCGGGCTGCTGCGGGAGAGCGACGGCGCCGCCTGCGTCTTCCCGCCGGGCTTCGCCGGCCGGGACGGTGAGCCGCTGCCGCTGATCGTGCGCAAGTCCGACGGTGGATACGGCTACCCGGCGACCGACCTGGCTGCGATCCGGCACCGGACCGGGTCGCTGGGGGCGACCCGGCTGCTCTACGTGGTGGGCCTGCCGCAGCGCCGGCACTTCGAGCTGGTGTACGCGGCCGCGGCGCAGGCCGGCTGGCTGGTCCCGCCGGCCCGCGCCGAGCATGTGGGGTTCGGGTCGATCCTCGGCCCGGACGGGCGGATGCTGCGCAGCCGGTCCGGTGAATCGGTGAAGCTGGTCGCCCTGCTGGAGGAGGCGGTGGCCCGGGCCACCGCGCTGGCCCGGGAGCGCAACCCGGACCTGGGCGAGGCCGAGGCGGCCGAGGTGGGCAGGGCCGTCGGCATCGGCGCGATCAAGTACGCCGACCTGTCGAGCGACCGGCACAAGGACTACGTGCTGGACTGGGAACGGATGCTCTCGCTGGACGGGAACACCGCACCGTACCTGCAGTACGCGTACTCCCGGATCCGGTCGATCTTCCGGCGGGCCGGAACGTCAGCCCGGCCGGACGCGGCGGTCTCGCTGGTCGAGCCGGCCGAGCGGGCCCTCGCCATCGAGCTGCTCGGCTTCTCCGGGGTGGTCGCCGAGGTGGCGCGGAGTCTGGACTTCCACCAACTGGCCGCGTACCTGTACCGGCTGGCGGCGGCGTTCAGCGCCTTCTACGAGCGCTGCCCCGTGCTGCGGGCCGGTGGTGAGCTGCGGGAGAGCCGGCTGCTGCTCTGCGACCTGACCGCGCGGGTGCTCCGGCAGGGGCTGTATCTGCTGGGCATCCGGACCCCGGAGCGGCTGTGACGGAGCCGTACGCCGCACCCGCATCTGAGCGTGGCGGCAAACGCTGAAGCGGGATTTCCTCCTCGGGCAGCCGAACTGACCGCTCGTGGGCCGGCCGGTGCCGGGCGGAAGCCGCCAGGCCGGGGCCGGGCCCGCGCGCCCGCTTTGCAGATTCCACGGTCGCTTCTCGCACCTTCGGCCCAGGGCGCGTCGCAAGTCCGGCTGCCGTAGTGCGCGGATGACGAGGGTTTGGGTCAGCCTGGGGCAAGGAGGCAGAACTCGTTGCCCTCCGGGTCGGCGAGGACCGTCCACGGGACATCCAGGTCGATGGCGGTGGCGCCGATAGTCCGCAGTCTGGCCGCCTCGGCCTCCAGGTCGTCACCTGGATATGGGCGGACGTCGAGATGGACACGGTTCCACACGGTCTTCACGTCGGGTGTGCGGATGAACTGCAGATATGGGCCGACGCCCTTGGCGGAGCGCAGTACCGCGTTGTGGTCGGTCACCTCGTGCAGGGTCCAGTCCATGGCCTTGCCCCAGAAGCGGGCCATGGCTCGCGGATCCGCGCAGTCGACCACTACCGCGGCGATCGGTCCGGTGTCTCGGTAGAGCGGTCGGGGGTCCAGCACGCAGAACTCGTTGCCCTCTGGGTCGGCCATGACCGTCCATGGCACGTCGCCCTGGCCTACGTCGGCGGGTGTTGCGCCGAGAGCCTTCAGGCGCGTGACCACCTCCGCCTGATGGGCCGCCGAGGTGGTGGCGAGGTCGACGTGCACGCGGTTCTTCACCGTCTTGGATTCCGGGGAGGCGATGAGGTCGATGCAGACGGCGACGGGGTCGGGGTAGACGAAGCCCTCGGGTTCGAGGTTGGTCACGCCGGGTCCCTCGCTGGAGACTCTCCAGCCGAGCGCCTCCGCCCAGAAACCGCCCAGCGCGGAGTCGTTCCGAGCCTTCATGTTGATTTGAACGAGCCGCGTTGCCATCCCGACGATGCTAGGGCAGGGGTCGAGTCGGCGGTGGCGCCCGAACTAGCCGCCAAGGTAGGTCGACCATCGCCAACCATTGCCGCGGCGACTCTCCGTTGCAGTCAAGCATCCTCAGCGGCGGGGCGTGCATCCATGGATGCACGAAAAAGCCCCTCTGGTCGATCATTTTCGATCGCCAGAAGGGCGTTTTCCCTGCTCAACCGCTGCGCGCCCGAAGGGACTCGAACCCCTAACCTTCTGATCCGTAGTCAGATGCTCTATCCGTTGAGCTACGGGCGCTTGTTGCTCGGCCAGTCTACACACCCGGCTTTCGCGCGGAGACTCCGGGATTCGAACCCGGGAGGGGCTTTAAAACCCCAACCGCATTAGCAGTGCGGCGCCATAGACCAGACTAGGCGAAGTCTCCCCGGTGGCCCGGAGACCACCGCGCCCGAGGATACAGGCCCACACCCGCCCGGGGCAAAGCGACTACCGGGAAGGGCCCGTCCGCTGCGTTTCCCCCGTGTGCGACGTCACGCTCCGGACTAGGCTCCATCGATATGCAGGAGCAGCCGCCGAGCGATCCGCCCCGTCGCGAGCCAGCCGTCGACGCCCGGCGAAGCCGCTCCGCGAAACCGACCTTCACCCCGCCCCCGACCTCCGAACCGTCCACGGGCGGTGCCGGAGCCAGCTCCGGGCCACCGCCCCGCGCACGGCGGGCGAAGGTCGCTCCGATCGTGATCTTCCAGCCGCCCGACCCGGCCGCCACCGCGTCGCGCGCCGGCGGTCCCGACGGCAGGCCGGAGGCATCGGCCGCCGCGCCCCGCCCCCGCCCGTCCGCAGAAGATGGCCCGACCTCGAGTACGCGGGACAGCGCGGCCGGGCGTGGGGCGCCCCCGGCCGACGGCGGGACGCCAGACCCGACGGACGGCGGAAGGACGGACCCGGCGGACGGCGGGTCGGCCGAACCGGCCGACGGCCGGGCGACGAACCCGGCCGATGCCGCTCCGGCAGGTGAGGCGGCCCCGATGCCGACCCGCCGTACCCCGGCCCGGAAGGCAACCTCGCCGGCAAAGAAGGCCACCACGACCGGGAAAGCGACCCCGCCGGCAAAGAAGGACACCACGACCAGGAAGGCGGCCACGGCGAAGAAGGCCACCCCGGCCGCCCGGAAGCGGGCCGCCGAGACGGAAGCGGATCCGGCGGCAGCACCGGCGCAGGCCGGCGGGGCGGAGCCGATCGGACCAGCCGGCGCGGCCGGCGTCACGGTCGCTCAGGCGGACGTGTCGGGACCGGGCAGCGCGCCGAGCGGCACCGACGACGGGGCCACCGAAACGGACGGGACGGCAGCGGCCAGCCCGCCGGCTGCCTCCCGGACCGTCGAACCGGGCAGGCCGACCGATGTGGCTGGCGTCACCGAAGCGCGGACAGCGGGCACGGCTCCGGCCGGGACCGCGCGGGCGGAAGACCAACCGCCGGCTCGGACCGGACCGCAGAAGAAGGCCGCGAAGACTGCCAAGAAGGCGCCCCCGGCGGCGAAGGAGACCGGGCCGGCGAGGAGGACGGCCGGCGAAGACCCGACGCCTGCCGCTGCTCCGCCGCCGGAGAAGATCACCGCGGCGACCCCGGATCCGCTCGCCGGGGACGAGCCGGAGTCGGGGCGTACCCCTGAAGTGAGCTGGCGGGCGATGGGCGCGCGCCTGCTCGACCACCCCGGCTTCGCGCCGGAGCTGCTGGCCCGCGCCGCGGTGGAGGCCCTCGGGCCCCGCGCCGGCGCCTGGGTCGAGCGGACCCGGGACAGGTACCCGGACGCGGACGCCGACGGGCTGGCCCGGTTGGCGACCCGGCGGTTCGTCCGGCTGGCCGGGGCGGGTGGGGCGCTCGCGGCGGGCGCCGGGCTCCTCGCGCCGGTGGCCGAGCTGGCGGCGGTGCTGTGGTCCCAGGCCAACCTGGTGCTGCACCTGGCGGCGGTCTACGGCCGCGACCCCGGGCACCCGGACCGGGTGATCGAGCTGCTGGTGCTGACCCAGGTACACCCGGACGCCGGCACCGCCCGCGCGGCGCTGGCCGCGGTGACGTCGGCGGGCGCGCCGGCGGACGGCCCGTGGCCGCGGGCCGCCGAGGCGGCGTGGCGGCTGGCCACGCCGTTGGCCGCGCAGGCGGGCGGGTGGCTGGGACTGCGGGTGGCGTCGCGGCTGTTGCCGGGGGCGGCGCCGCTCGCTGCCGCGGCGGGCGACTCGGCCGCCGCCGAGCGGTTGGCCGCCCGTGCCGTCAGCCTCTACCGGCCAACTCGCCGCCGCTGACCGCGTCGCCGCCGGGGGGAGGCCAGGTTCGCCGGGATGCCCACCCACGGCCGTATCGGCGATCAGCAGGCGGGGACAACCCGAGCTGCCGCAACCAGTGGACGCGGCGGGGGCCGCCGACGGCGCCAGGGCGGTCAGAGCCAGCCGAACCAGGACTTCGGCAGCAGCGCATACCCGACGAAGGCGACCACGTCGAGCAGGGTGTGCGCGACGATCAGCGGGGCCACCCGCCGGGTGCGCAGGAAGAAGAGGCTGAACACCACGCCCATCACGGCGTTGCCGAGGAACGCGCCGAAGCCCTGGTAGAGGTGGTAGGAGCCGCGCAGCAGGGCGCTCGCCGCGATGACCGCCCCGAGCCGCCAGCCGAGCTGCCGCAGCCGGGTGACCAGGTAGCCGACCACGATCACCTCTTCCAGCACGGCGTTCTGCACGGCGGCAAGGATCAACACCGGCACCGCCCACCAGAGGTGCGGCAGGGCGGCCGGGACCAGGGTGGCGTTGATGCCGAGCTGCGCGGCCGCCCAGACCAGCGCCAGCCCGGGCAGGCCGATGAGCGCCGCCAGCGCCGCCCCCCGGGCCAGGTCGGCGCCGGGCCGGGTCAGGTCCACCCCGAGCGTCCGGGCCGGGTCGCCGGGGTCACGGGCCAGCAGATGTACGGCGAGCAGCACCGGCAGCAGCGCGAAGAAGATGCCGAGGAGCTGGTACGTCAGGTCGAGGTACGGCCGGGCCGACGCGGAGGTGTTCAGCGCCGCGGTCTGCTTCGCGAGCCCGCCCGTGGCGGTCAGCTTGGCGATCAGCGAGACCAGCGCGTACACCGCCGACTGCCCGAGGGAGAGGCCGAGCACCAGCAGCGCCTCGGTGCTCAGGGTCCGGCGGGACACTGGCCGGGTCAGCTCGTCAACCGTCACCCGACCACTGTGCCGCACGCGCGGGCGGGCCGGCACCTGTCCGGGCATGACCAGGACGGCGCGGCCTCGCGCGACCCGGGTGAGCCGGTCGCACATTCTGTGCGACCGGCGTACACGCTGCGTGGAGATTCTATGGGGGCCCGATCCGCCGTCAGAAGAAGGAGCGCCCCCCGTGGAGAACTTCGCGCGGCTGCTGAAGGAGAGCTGGACCCTGGTCGAGGAGAACCGGGAACGGCTGAGCGGTCACTTCTACGCCCGGCTGTTCCTCCTCGACCCGGAGCTGCGCAAGCTCTTCCCGGTGCAGATGAACGGGCAGGGCGACCGGATCCTGGAGGCGATCGTCACCGCCACCCAGACGGTGGGCGACCCGGAGAGCTTCGACGAATGCCTGCGGGCGCTGGGCCGGGACCACCGGAAGTACCACGTCGAGGCCGCGCACTACGAGACCATGGGGGTCGCCCTGCTGGACGCGCTGCGCAGCACCGCCGGGGACGGCTGGAACCTGGAGTACGACCAGGCGTGGCGGGAGGCGTACGCGAGCATCTCGGAGAAGATGCTGGCCGGGGCGGCGGCGGACGAGAACCCGCCGTTCTGGCACGCCGAGGTGCTCACCCACGAGCGGTACGGCCCGGACACCGCGGTGCTGACCGTCCGCGCTCTCCAGCAGCCGCTGCGCTGGCAGGCCGGCCAGTACGTCAGCGTCGAGGCGCCCCGCTACCACCCCCGCGTGTGGCGGACGTACTCGGTGGCGAACGCCCCGAACGACGACAACGTGCTCGAGTTCCACGTGCGGACGCCGGCCGGCGCGGCGGGGTGGTTGTCGGGGGCGCTGGTCCGCCGGACCAAGCCGGGTGACCTGCTGCGGGTGGCCGCCCCGATGGGTTCGATGACCCTGGACCGGTCGTCCACCCGGGACATCCTCTGCGTGGCCGGCGGGGTGGGGCTGGCCCCGATCAAGGCGCTGGTGGAGGAGCTGACCGGGTTCAACCGGACCCGCTGGGTGCACATCTTCTACGGGACGCGCCGGCCGGAGGAGCTGTACGGCCTGCCGGGCCTGGAGGAACTGGTGGCCGCGCATCCGTGGCTGTCGGTGACCCCGGCGTGCAGCGCGGATCCGGACTTCGACGGCGAAGTGGGCGACATCTCCGAGGTGGTCACCCGGTACGGCCCGTGGACGACCCACGACTGCTACGTCTCCGGCTCGGCGGCGATGGTCCGGGCCACCCTGCGCGCGCTCGCCGCGGACGACGTTCCGCCGGAGCACATCCGGTACGACACGTTCGGCAACCTGTAGGCGTTTCTCCCCCCAAGCCGGGTCGCGTGCCCCTGCCCCCTGGGGCACGCGACCCGGTCCCCGATCGCCGGTACGCGGGCCGGGCCGGCAACCGGCCCGCGTACCGGATTCTCCCGGCGTTCGGGGCGTCAGTAGCGCCAGGGGTTGCCGGTCTCCCGGTATTCCTCGACCGGCACCAGCGGCACACCGGGGGCCATCCGGTCGACGTAGAGGCGCCCGTCCAGGTGGTCGATCTCGTGGGCGACCAGCCGCGCCATGGCGTACTCGAAGGACGTGATGATCCGGCTGCCGTCCCACTGGGCGTGTTCCACGTCGATCCGCAGCGGCCGGGGCACCAGCCCCCGGTGATCGAAGAAGGAGAGGCAGCCCTCGTACTGCTCGTCGGTCTCGGACGCGGTGTCGACCACCCGCGGGTTGAGCAGGACGACCGGCTCGGCCGCCCGGTCGGCGGGGCGGACCAGCGCGGCGGCCCAGCCGAGCCCGAGCTGCGGGGCGGCGATGCCGACACCCTTGCTGAACGGGTGCAGCTCGTCGAGGCGGACCAGGACGGCGGAGAGCCGGTCGACGACGTCCCGGGCGGCGCGTTCGTCGCGGGGCAGGTCGAACTGGCGGACGGGCTGCCGGAGCAGGTCTTCGCCACGCTGCACGATGCCGAGGGCGCGCATCCGGTCGCTGGCGCGTACCCGGCCGTGGGGAGCGTCGGGCTCGGTGTCCGAGGGCTCGCTGCGGAACCGCCACTGCATCCGGTAGCGGGCGTTCAGCGGCGGGTCTTCGGTGGCCCAGTCGTAGCGTGCCCGGCCGCCGTCGTCACGCCGCTGGATGGGGGTACGCAGCGGCCCCTCCTCGGCGGAGAGGGAGGTCTCCATTCCCCACACCTTCGGGTCGAGCTCGGCGGGGAGGTCGAGCCGGACGGCGAGGTGCCGGGTGGGCAGGCGGACGGCGCGTTGAAACCACGGGCCCCACTTGTCCCGACCGACCTGGTACGCGTACTCGATGGTGACCCGGTCGCCGGGGTAGAGCGGGAAGCGGCCCTCGTCGTTCTCGAAGAGCAGCCAGATCTCCTTGAACGCGTCGCGGTCGTGCTTCGCCCGCCAGTGCATCGGCTCCCGCGCGCCGCCGTCGTCCCGGTAGGCCTGCAGCTGCAGCTCGGCGAAGGTGAGCGGGTGCTCCCGGTGGTGCCGGTTGGAGCGGCCCGGGTCGTTGGGGTAGCGGTCGACGGCGACCCGGACCAGGTAGCGGGTGACCGGTTCGGTGCCCGCGTTGTAGAGCTCACGTCGGATCGCGCAGTGGTAGCTCTCGCCGGTGTGGGTGAGGGTGGCTGACTCCCGCTCGACCACCAGGCCCGTGCCGGGGGGCAGCCACTGTCCGGGGGCGGGCTGGTCCCGGTGCGTCCCGCCGGAGCGGCCGTGCCGCAGCTCGTCGTACTCCCGGAAGCGCTGCCAGATCGCGCCGCTGGCCTCCAGGACGGCCTCGGCCCGGCGGGCGAAGTCCTCGGTGGGCCGGTGCCGGCGCCCCTCGACGTGGCTGACGTACGACGGGTCGAAGCCCATCAGGGTGGCCAACTGCTTCTTGGACAGCCCTCGGCCGGTGCGGTGCCGGGCGAGCTCGGCCGCGAACGAGTCGGCGGCACGCTCGATGGGTGAGGTCGTCATCGGCTTCCTCGGACGCGGGAAGACCATTTTCACGTTGGGTGGCCAAACGTGTACGGAAACTGCCTCGTATTCGACACTCACCTTGACAATCCAGCGGCTCCCGTCGATGCTTGCGCGGTCCGCCGGCCGGCCCCGTGGCGTTTTCCCCCGACCCTGGCGGGTACAACGCGACTGCTCCAGGTCGCGGCGTGGCGTCAGAAACGCCGAGCCGGAGTGGCCGAAGCAGGCCGGCGGAGTGACCGGGACCTCTCCCGCCACCCCTCGATGCGACTTTCCCCCGAGCGGTAGCTGTGGTTAGGCTAGCCTTAGTTCGGGCCGACGAGACGCGCCGGCCGGTGCGCGAGCAGACAGGGGCGGATCAGGTGACAGCGGTGATGCCGAGGCGCGACGCCGCCACGCCGCTCGCCCCGGTCACCGCGGCCCTGCGCGCCATGTTCGGCACCGACGACCTGCCCGGGCTCGCGCCCGGCCTGCTGGTCACCGAGGACGTGGCTCGCTGGGCCCCGGCCAGCCGGCTGGTCGACGGCACCCTGCTGCCGGAATTCCTGCACGCCGCGGCCCGGCGCTGGGGCGGCACCCCGCACGCCTGCGCCGCGGTGGCCTGGAAGTCGTACACCTACTGGACCGCGCTGCCGGTGGTGCTCGGCTGGGCCTCGGCGCGGCGGGTGCCGCTGCTGGACCCGGCCGACGTGCTGATCCACTTCGAGGACCACCACCAGCTGCTCACCCTGGGCCTGCGCAGCTCGACCACGATCGCCGTGCTGCCGAGCGATCCGCTGGCGCTGGCCGGCGCCCCGCACGTACGGGTGGTCGCCGACGAGGCCGCGCTGCTCGACGCGCTGCGCGCCTCGCTGCTCGACGCCCATTTCGCCCCGCTGATCGCGGCCATCCAGGCCGAGGTCCGGATCGGCACCCGTACGCTGCTCGGCTCGGTCGCCTCCGGCATCGCGCACGGCGTGCTGCGCGCCTCGGACGCGCTGCCCGGCTCCTCGACCGAGAGCATCGGGACGCTGCTGGACGCGCTCGGCCTGGGCGACCTGGTCGAGCTGGTGCCCGGCCCGGGTGGGGAGCCGACCGTGCAGCGGCGTACCTGCTGCCTGGCCTTCACCCTGCCCCGGCCGAAGATCTGCCAGGGCTGCTGCGTTCGCCCCTCCTGACCCGCACACCGGCCGCCGCCGAGGCGGTGTCAGTCGACCAGCGGGCGGACGTCCCAGAGCCACACCCCGCCGGTGGACACCGGCTGGATCCCGGTCAGCGCGATCATCCCCTCGCGCAACGCGTCGGCCTGCCGCAGCCGGGGGTCGAGGATCACCGCCCCCGCCCGCCAGTAGCGCAGGTCCTCCAGCGCGGCCATCCGGTCCGCCGGGCTGATCGGCGGCACTCCGTCCGTACGCCGGATCGTGGTGAAGAAGCTGCTGGTGGGGCGGGGCGGAGCGCTGAACAGGGCCACCCGGTGGCCGTCGGGGCGGGTGTCCGGGTAGAGGAAGTACCCACGGGCCAGCGGCATGCCCAGCCGGGTCTCGGCGGACCAGCGCAGCGGGTCGGCGTAGTCGGTGTCGGGCAGCGGCAGCGTGACGACGCTGTGCCCGCCGGCCACGTAGGGCCGCCAGGCGCCGGTGGTGACGAAGTCGGGTGTCGGGTTGAGGCGTACCGAGGGGAGCGGGGTGGGCAGGATCGGCAGCAGCGCCATGGTCAGCACGGTGGCCGTGGCGAACCGGATCTGCGGGCGGGCGGCCGGGTGTCGCCGAGCCACCCGCCGGACGTGGTCCGCGCCGAGCGCGAGCAGGATCCCGACGATCGGGGTGAGCGCCAGCGACCAGCGGGTGGGCACCACCGAGTGCAGCACCGGCAGCTTCTCCAGCACGGCCCACGGCCCGGGGATGCCGGTGTCCCGCCCGTCGAAGCGGACCTCCCGGCCGAGGGAGAAGGCCGCGAAGATCACTCCGACGGCGGCCAGGCCGAGCACCACGACGTTGCGCCGCAGCCACCACACCAGCGCGACCACCAGGACGGCGAGCGGCCAGCCGAAGAACGCGTTCTCCTCGGTGGCGTTCTTCACCAGCCGGGCGCTGGTCCGGGCGTCCCCGGCGATTGACTCCCGGGACCAGGCGACGAACGAGGCGAGGTCGGTGCGGTAGCCGCGGATCAGCCGGGACAGCCCCTCGTAGGCCCCGGGTCCGAAGAACTGCACGTACAGCGGGTACGCCAGCAGCACCACGGCGACGGCGGCGGCGACTCCGAGCCCGGCCCAGAAGGTCCGGGCCGACCGGCGCAGGTGTGGCCGGCCGAGGGCGAGCGCGACCACCACCACCCCGAGCCCGATCGCCGTCATCAGCAGGATCTCCAGGTTGAGGAAGGCCTGCCAGACGATTACCAGGCCGAGCAGCACGCCGTTGCGCAGCCAGCGGCCCGGGTCGGTCAGCCGCAGCGTCCGCCAGATGATCAGCGGCACCACGAACTGGCTGACGATGTTGGGGTGGGCGTTGGCGTGCGAGACCATCGCCGGCGCGAAGGCGCAGAAGCCGGCCCCGAGCCAGGCCGGCCCCCGGGCCCCGATCAGCACTCGGGACAGGACGAAATACCAGGCCACACCGGTGGCGAGCAGGCCGACGGTGAGAAAGACCAGAAATGACGTACGCGGTCCGAACAGCGAGGTGATCGGCGTCATTGGCAATGAAACCGATAATACCGACGTATTTGCCATCAAATTGACACCGTCCGGCACATTCATCCGGTCCGAGGTGAACGGGTAGACAAAATCCGTCACCACCCGGGCACCGTGCGCCATCATCCACTCGAACTGCGCCTGATCGGTGCGGTTGTCCCGCACCCCGTGCGCCGGGTTCAGCCAGAACCGGGCGGTCACCCAGAACGCGAGCAGCACGAAACTGAGCACGGCGGCGGCGTCGACCCACCTGCCCCGCGCCGGCCGTCCGCCCTCGTCGGGCCCGTCCTCGCCAGCGCCACCGGAGGCGGCGTCCGATTCAGGAGTAGTCATGACAATTCAGAGCGTAGTCAGGGAATCGCGGTGGCCGTGCATGTTTCTGGGTACTGGCGTACTATGTGCCGAGTTCGCCGACCGCCGATCACGTGCCCACCCCCGACCACAATTCGGCCACTCCCGGTACCCCGATTCCCGCACCATCCATCGGGATGGTTGACTCTGTCGGTCCAGGCGCGGGTCAGTCATATCGTGAGGAATCGACGCATGGCAGATATCACTGGGGATCAACGCGTCCAGTCGGAGGTGCTCGAAGGCCTGGCGACCGCGGTCAACCACCGGAGATGGTTCGTCGAGCTGGCGGTGCCCCACCTGGGTGACAACCCCATCGAGATCGGCAGCGGGCTGGGCGACTACGCCCTGGAGTGGTCCGCGCACCTGCCCCGACTCACCGCCACCGAGGCGGACCCGGACCGGCTGGTCCGGCTCAAGGAGCGGCTGGCCGAGCACCCCACCATCGAGGTACGGCAGATGCTGCTGCCGCACTCCGAGCGGGGCGACTACAGCGCGGCCGTGTCGTACAACGTGCTGGAGCACATCGAGGACCACGTGGGCGCGCTGCGCAGCATGCGCGACCTGGTCCGGCCCGGCGGCGCGGTGATCATCATCGTGCCGGCCTTCCAGTTCGCGATGAGCCCGGCGGACATCGCCACCGGTCACGTCCGGCGCTACACGAAGCAGACGCTCGCGGCGGCGATGACCGAGGCCGGGCTCACCGTGGAAAAGATCCACTACGCCAACGCGCTCGGCCTCATCGGCTACTTCATGGCCACCAAGGTCTTCCGGCTGATGCCGAAGGAGGGCCCGATGGTGAAGATCTACGACAGCCTGGTCCTCCCCGCCACCAAGGCGGCGGAGCAGCGGCTGCGCCCGCCCTTCGGCCAGTCCGTCTTCGCGGTCGCCCGGGTACCGGGCTGACGCTGCTACGGGCACGGGCCCCGCGTCGGCGGGGCCCGTGCCCTGTCACGGCTCGTGGACAGTCACTCCGCGATCTGGTACGTCGGACGGATGACCGCCCGGGCCAGGGTGTGGAACGCCAGGTTGAAGCCGACGTAGGCCGGGCTGGCGGTGGGGCCGACGTCGAGCTGATCCACGTCCACCGCGTGCACCGCGAAGACGTAGCGGTGCGGGCGGTCGCCGGCCGGCGGGGCGGCGCCGCCGTAGCCGGTGTCGCCGTAGTCGCTGCGGACGCTGAAGGCGGCGCCGAATTCGCTCTCCTTGACGCCGGTGGGCAGCTCGGTGACCGAGGCGGGCAGGTTCACCAGCACCCAGTGCCAGAAGCCGCTGCCGGTCGGGGCGTCCGGGTCGAAGCAGGTCACCACGAAGCTCCTGGTCTCGTCCGGGAAGCCCGACCAGGCCAGGTGCGGGGAGACGTTCTCGCCGCCGACGCTGCCGTGCGCGTACCGCACGTTCATCGGCTCGCCGTTACGCACGTCGTCACTGGTCAGCGTGAACGACGGTACCGTCGGCAGCAGCTCGTACGGGTCCGGGGCGATCGGTCGTTCCAGGGTCATCGAGAGGATCCTTCCGGGTGCGCGAGTTCCTGCGCCCCTTCATACCCCGCGAGCGCCCGCCGTGCGCGAGGACGCGACGGGGGACCCGGGTTGCGGAGGGTGTGGGATTCGAACCCACGAAGGACATCGCTGCCCTTACCGGTTTTCAAGACCAGCGCCATCGGCCACTAGGCGAACCCTCCCGGACACGTCCCCCACGGGGCGCGCGACCGTGCCTAGTCTGCCACGGACCGCACCGCGGGCGAGCCGCCGTCCCACCCTCGCTGGCAGGATGGCCCCGTGTGGGAAACCCCGGCGGTGGTGCTGATCACCGGAATCATGGCGGCGGGCAAGTCGACTGTGGCCGAACTGCTGGCCCGGCGGCTGCCCCGCTCGGTGCACCTGCGCGGTGACGTGTTCCGGCGGATGGTGGTGAACGGGCGCGCGGAGATGACCGCGCAGCTCTCGGACGAGGCGTGGCGGCAGCTCCGGCTCCGCTACGACCTGGCCGCCACGGCGGCGGACCGGTACGCCGCCGAGGGCTTCACCGTCGTGCTCCAGGACATCGTGGTCGGCGCCGAACTGTCGGCCATGGTCGAACGGATCCGGCACCGGCCGCTCGCGGTGGTGGTGCTCGCGCCGCACGCCGAGGTGGTCGCCGCCCGCGAGCGGGACCGGCCCAAGCAGGGGTATGGGGACTGGCCGGTCGCCGACTTCGACGCCGGGTTCCGCGCCGAGACGCCCCGGATCGGGCTCTGGCTGGACACCTCGGAGCAGACCCCGGCGGAGACGGTGGACGAGATCCTGACTCGGGCGTGGACGGACGGTCGGATCGGGTAAGACTGGGCCATGCACGCGATCACGATCCCGAAACCCGGCGGACCCGAGGCCCTCGTCTGGTCGGAGGTGCCCGATCCGGAGCCCGGCCCCGGCGAGGTGGTCGTCGAGGTGTCGGCGAGCGCGGTGAACCGCGCCGACCTGCTGCAACGGCAGGGGCAGTACCCGCCGCCGCCGGGCGCGCCGGCGTACCCGGGGCTGGAGTGCTCCGGGATGGTCGCCGCGCTCGGCCCGGGCGTGACCGGCTGGGCGGTCGGCGACGAGGTCTGTGCGCTGCTGGCCGGCGGCGGGTACGCCGAACGGGTGGCCGTGCCGGCCGGGCAGCTGCTGCCGGTCCCGCGCGGCGTCGACCTGGTCGACGCGGCCGCGCTGCCCGAGGTGGCCTGCACGGTCTGGTCGAACGTTGTCCAGCTCGCCCGGCTGGCCGAGGGCGAGACGCTCCTGGTGCACGGCGGGGGCAGCGGGATCGGCACCTTCGCCATCCAGCTCGGCGTGGCGCTCGGCGCCACGGTGGTGGTGACCGCCCGGTCGGGCAAGCACGACCGGCTGCGCGAGCTGGGCGCCGCGCACGCGATCGACTACCGGGAGCAGGACTTCGTCGAGGAGGTCCGCCGGGTCACCGACGGGCGGGGCGCGGACGTGATCCTGGACATCATGGGTGCCGCGTACCTGCCGCGGAACGTGGCGGCGCTGGCCACCGGTGGTCGGCTGGTGGTGATCGGCATGCAGGGCGGCCGCAAGGGCGAGCTGGACCTGGGAATGCTGCTGGCGAAACGCGGTTCGGTCCACGCGACGGCGCTGCGCTCCCGCCCGCTGGACGAGAAGGCGGGGATCGTCCGGGGGGTACGCGAACAGGTGTGGCCGCTGGTCGAGTCCGGGGCGGTCCGGCCGGTGGTGCACGCCCGGGCGAAGCTGGCCGACGCCGCCGACGCGCACCGCCTGCTGGAGACGAGCGACCACCTGGGCAAGGTGCTGCTGGTCCGGTGACCGGTCAGGCCGGCGCCGGGTCCGAGTCGGGGCGGGGCAGCATGAGCCGCGCGCCCGGGCCCTCGGCGGCCAGCGAGTCAGCGGGGTTGTAGAGGGTGCAGCGCTGCAGCGACAGGCAGCCACAGCCGATGCAGCCGTCCAGGTCGTCGCGGAGCTTGCCGAGCAGCCGGATCTTCTCGTCCAGCCGGTCCCGCCAGCTGCGGGAGAGGGCGGCCCAGTCGTCCGGGGTGGGCGTACGCGACGACGGCAGGGAGTCGAGCGCCTCCCGGATCTCTTCCAGCGAGACACCCACCTGCTGCGAGATCCGGATGAACGCCACCCGACGCAGCTCGGTGCGGGCGTACCGGCGCTGGTTGCCGCCGGTGCGCTGGGACCGGATCAGCCCGAGCCGCTCGTAGTAGCGCAGCGCGGAAGGGGCCACCCCGCTGCGGGCGGCGAGCTGTCCGATGGTGAGTGCTTCGTGCATCACAGGGCCTTGAGTTGAAGTGCGCTTCAACTCCGAGGCTAGCGGCATGACGACGACGACCGCCACCGACCCCGCCGTGCTGCGGGCGCTGCTCGACCGGGTCCGCGCCGGGCGCGAGTTCGGCGCGAACGTGTACTCGACGCTGGACGTGCTTCAGGTGCTCTACGACCGGGTGCTCCGGATCACCCCGGAGACCGTCGACGACCCCGACCGGGACCGCTTCCTGCTGTCCAAGGGGCACGCCGTCGCCGGCTACTACGCGCTGCTCGCCGCGAAGGGCTTCATCCCGCTCGAGTGGCTGGACGACCAGGGCGGGCCGGACAGCCGCCTCGGCGACCATCCGGACCGGCTCCTGGTGCCCGGCGTGGAGATCGGGTCCGGGTCGCTCGGGCACGGGCTCGGCCTGGGTGTGGGCACCGCGCTCGGGCTGCGGGCCCAGGGCCGGTTCGACCCCCGGGTGTACGTGCTGCTCGGCGACGCCGAACTGGACGAGGGCTCCAACCACGAGGCGATCGCGTACGCCGGGGCGACGGGGCTGGCCAACCTGACCGCGATCGTGCTGGACAACCGATCGGCAAGTCACGGCTGGCCGGGCGGCGCGGCGAGCCGGTTCACCGTCAACGGGTGGAGCGCCGCGACGGTGGCCGGCCGGGACCACGAGGCCCTGCACACCGCCCTCACCGGGCACGACAACCACCGGCCGCACGTCGTCGTCGCGGTCGTCACCGACGGGGAGTGATCATGCGAGACACCTTCGTGGCCACGGCCACCGCCTTCCTGGACGACCCCCGGACCACCATCGTGCTGGCCGACATCTCCGCCGCGGCGTTCGCCCCGGCCGCCGAACGCCACCCGGACCGGGTCATCAACGTCGGCATCCGGGAGCAGCTCATGGTGGGCGTGGCGGGTGGCCTCGCGCTGACCGGTCAGCGCCCGATCGTGCACAGCTACGCGCCGTTCCTCATCGAGCGGGCGTACGAGCAGATCAAGCTGGACCTCGACCACCAGGGGGTCGGGGCGGTGCTGGTCAGCGTCGGCGCGTCGTACGACCGGGCGACGGCGGGCCGCACCCACCTGAGCCCGGCGGACGTCGCGCTGATCGACACCCTGCACGACTGGACGGTCCACGTGCCCGGCCACCGGGACGAGGTGCCGGGGCTGCTGCGCGGCGTGGTGTGCGGGTCGGATTCGGCGTACGTGCGGTTGTCCACCCAGAGCAACGCGCGGGCGTACCCGGAGGCGGGTGACCTGCGGGTGGTCCGCGACGCGGGACCGGGTGCGCCGCTGCTGGTGGCGGTCGGGCCGCTGCTCGACCAGGCCCTCGCGGCAGTCGCCGACCGGCCGGTCACCGTGGCGTACACCCATCGGCCGCGGCCGTTCGACACGGCGGGGCTGCGGGCCCTTGCCGGCACCGAGGTGATCCTGGTCGAGCCGTACCTGGCCGGCACCTCGGCGCGGGTGGTCGGCGCGGCGCTGGCCGACCGGCCGCACCGGTTGCTCGCTCTCGGGGTGGGCCGGTCGGAGCTGCGCCGCTACGGCACGCCCGAGGATCACGACCGCTGGCACGGCCTGGACGCGGCCGGCCTGCGCCGGTCGGTCGAGGAGTTCCTCGCCGCCTGACCGGGGATCGCGGTGTCGCGGGATCAATCAGCCCGGGACACCGCCGCATCCGCGACCTGGCGATGAGAGATCAGGAGTCGACCGGGCGGCGCCGGGCACGCTCACGGGCCAGGATCCAGATCGCCTCGACGCCGTCCTTCCAGGTGATCTTCTTGCCCTCCTCGCGGCCCCGCGCGCGGTAGCTGATCGGCACCTCGTACGGGCGGATGCGCTGGCGGAGCAGCTTGCCGGTGACCTCGGCCTCCATGCCGAAGCCGCGGGAGCGGATCCGCAGCGAGCGGTAGAGCTCCAGCGGCATCAGCTTGAAGCAGGTCTCCAAGTCGCCGATGTAGGAGTTGAAGAGCACGTTGGCCGCCATCGTGACGCCCTTGTTGCCCATCACGTACCAGAAGCTGTAGGCGCTGTGGCTGCCGAAGGTCCGATTGCCGTAGACGACCGTCGCCCGGCCGTCAAGCACCGGCTCGAGCAGCCGCGGGATGTCCTGCGGGTCGTACTCGAGGTCGGCGTCGAGGATGACCAGGTAGTCGCCCTCGGCGTTGTCGACGGCGGTCTTGATCGCCGCGCCCTTGCCGGCGTTGCGCTTGTGGGTGATGACCCGCAGCCGGGCGTCGTCCACCCGGCCGAGCACCTCGGCGGTGCCGTCGCGGCTGCCGTCGTCGACGACGACGAGTTCGATCTCGCACGGGTAGTCCACTGCCAACGCCTGCTTGAGGGCATCCGCGATGCGTTCTTCCTCGTTGTAGACCGGCATGAGGATCGACAGCTTCACGGGTGCTCCACGGTGGCGACGGCAGATCGGGCCTAGCGTAACCTGGCTGGTCCCCGCGGTCAGCAAAGCATGGCAGCGAATTCGACGAGGTTGAACATCCGGACGGTCCGCTGCCGCCCGCACGGCCGACCCGATATGTCGGAAGGGTCCACTTCCGCACCCGCCGCAACGTTTCTGAGACGCATTCACATCCCTCCTCCATTCGGGTTACCTTCCGGTAACTCAATCGACGTCGAGCGATTGAACCGAAAGGAGTGCGTCGATGCTTGGTACCCCCGCCAGGCGCGCGCGGACGACCCGACGGCGGGCCCTGGCCGTCGTGTCCGCCGCCGCTCTCGCCCTGCCGCTCCTGGTCGGACCGGCCGACCCCGCGGCCGCCGCCGATCGGCCGGCCGTCCAGCCGCTCCCCGCCGCCCTCGAGACCGTCCGGGCCGCCGAGGCCACCGCCCTCTACGGATCCCCCGAACTCCGGCCGCTGGAGCAGCGGCGGACCGCCCTGGTCACCATGGGCGACAGCGAGATCTCCGGGGAGGGGGTGGGCAACTACGTCCCCGGCACCCATCAGCCCGGCAACTGGTGCGACCGTTCGTACGACCAGGCCGTCTTCCGTACCGGCATCCCGGCCGACGAGCGCTACAACCTGGCCTGCTCGGGCGCCACCCCGTGGCACCTGATGGCCGGCGGCCCGACCCAGCACAACGAGCTGAACCAGGGCGACTACCTGGCGATCAAGGCGCGTAACACGCACGTCGAGCTGATCTGGGTGGTCGTCGGCGCGAACGGCGAAGGCACCATCCAGTTCGGGCCGGTCGCCACCGACTGCGCGATCCGCCGGGTCTTCTTCCAGGGGGCGTGCTGGCCGACGTACACCGACCAGTGGACGATCCGCACCGACGGCAGTCGGGTCGCGGTCGAGGCCGCGATCAACTCGATCCGGCAGACCATGACCTCCGCCGGCTACCTGCGCTCCGACTACGAGCTGGTGCTGATGTCGTACCCGAGCCCGGCCAGCCCGGACGTCGAGGACAACCCCGACTTCCCCGGCTGGTACGCCGGCGGCTGCCTGCTCTACCTGGCCGACATGGCGTTCGCCCGGAACAAGGCGGTGCCGCTGTTCGAGTCGGCGCTGCGCGCGGCCGCCGCGAACACCGGGACCCGCTACCTGGACGCCAGCCGGCTCTTCCACGGCCACGAGGTGTGCACCGACAACACCTCGGTCCGCGGGCTCTACATCGAGGTCGGGATCTGGGACGAGAACGCGGCCCGGCAGTCGTTCCACCCCAACTACCGGGGCCACGGCATGTTCGCCCAGTGCATCACCCAGTTCTGGACCGCAGGCCAGCAGCAGGCCACCTGCGTCGACCCGGCCAGCACGGGGCAGGGCGTGCTGGTCAACGGGCTGCTGGCGTTCCGGCAGTTGCGCAACGTCGCCACCGGCACCTGCGTGGACGGCAAGGGATACGACTCGCGCAACGGCACCGTGCAGCAGTCGTACGCCTGCCACGGCGGGCGGAACCAGGGTTTCTGGTACGACCCGGCGCGGCAGTCGCTGCACTCCGAGCTCTCCCACGACCGCTGCCTGGACGTGACCGGCGGCTCGCTGACCGCCGGCACCACGGTCAACAGCTACGACTGCCACGGCGGGCCCAACCAGAAGTTCGTCTTCGCCGGCAACCAGCTCAAGCCGGCCGGCGCGAGCAACCTCTGCGTCGGCTTCGACAACCCACTGCTGGGGACCCCGCGGCTCCGGCTGGCCGCCTGCTCCACCAGCACCCGTCAGCAGTGGTCCTTCGAGTCCCGGTCGTACGCCAACCCGGTCGGCTACGGCCACGACGACTTCATCGGATCCCACGTCTACTGAGCAGAGCGGTCAACCGGGGCCCCCGCTACCACCGGCGGCAAGCGGGGGCCCCGCCGTTCACTGCTGCCTGACCGGCACCACGATCAGCCGGGCGCTGCCACCGTCGCCGTCCTTGGCACCCGCGACCCCGACGGTGGTGCCGACCTTGATGTCGCTGGACCGCACGGTGGTGCGCCGCTCGACGACCCGCAGCTTGTCGCCGAAGGTCCAGGTCATCGTGAAGCCGTCGGTGGACTTCACGGTCATCGACCGCTCGTCGATGGCGGTCACCTGGCCGCGCTGGACGGCGATCGTCTTCGTACCGCCGTCCTTGGTCCGCACCACGACCTCGCCGTGCAGCGTGTTCTTCCGGAGCAGCACCCGGGCCCGGTGCCGCTTCCGCCACTCCTCCGCCCGCTCACCCCGCTTGTCCTGCGGACCGGCCTGCTCACCGGCCGGGGCGGCGGCCGAGGGGGCGGCGACCGGGTCGACGTCCAGCTCGGCGGCGTCGAAGCCCAGCGCGGCGAGCGCCTGACCGTCCGCCCCCATGGCGGCGGCCACCTCGACCGCGGTCTCCTTCGCGGGGTCCGCGGCGAGCGGGGCCGGGCCGCAGCCGGTGAGGCCGAGCGCGGTGGCCGCGAGCAGCGCGGTGACGCCGGTGACGATTCCCTGACGTGCCATCGGTTGTCCTCTCTGGTCCGTGGTGCCGTCATCGTCGCCTGGGCGGACGAGCGGATCGTCAGGCCGATGTTCGGGTCAGGTAAGGATCACCGGGCAGCCGGACGGCGAAGGCCGCGCCGCCCTCCGGGGCGTGCCCGGCGGCGATGTCGCCGCCCAGGCGGCGGACCAGCCCGGCGGCGAGCGCCAGGCCCAGGCCGCTGCCCACCTTGCGCACACCCCGGTACCGCTGGTGCAGCGCGCCGCGCTCGAACGCCACGGCCAGGTCGTCGTCGGTGAAGCCGGGTCCGCCGTCGCGGACCTCGACGACGCCGCCCGCGGCCGGGTCCGCGCCGGCCGGCCGGACCGCGAGCACGATCGGCGCCCCCGGCGGTACGACCCGCAGCGCGTTCTCCAGCAACCCGTCCACGACCTGCCGGATCCGCCCCGGATCGGTGTACGTGGGCACCGGCCCGCCGGGCGTCTCCACCCGGAACGGCACCCCGACCGCCGCGCACCGGTCGGACCAGGTCCGTTCCGCGTCGGCGGCCAGCCGGGTCAGGTCGACCGGGCCCGGCTCCAGCGGGAAGTCGGCGGCCTCCAGCCGGGCCAGCGCCAGCAGGTCGGCGACCAGCCGGTCCAGGTGCTCGGCCTCGGCGAGCATGGTCCGCCCGGTGGCCGGCACCGCATCCGCCTCGATCACCCCGTCGGCCAGCGCCTCGGCATAGCCCCGGATCGCGGTGAGCGGGGTGCGCAGTTCGTGCGAGACGGAGAGCAGGAACTCCCGCTGCCGCCCCTCGCTGGTGGCCAGCGCGGCGGCCAGCCCGTTCAGCGCGTACGTCAGGTCGGCCACCTCGTCCGGGGGCTCCACCGGTACGCGGACCGCCCGGTCCCCGCCGCGCAGCCGGGCGGCGGCCCGGGCGGCGGTCCGGATGGGCCGGGCCAGCCGGCGGGCGAGCAGCAGGCCGGCGACCACCCCGGCGGCGAGCCCGGCGAGCAGCGGCAGCCAGAGGCCGCGCAGCACCTGCCGCCAGGGTCCGCTGGTGGTGGCCCGGGTCAGCACCAGCCCGTCGCCGCCGGCCAGCGTCCGCCCCTCGACCAGCGCCCGCCCCTCGACCAGCGCCCGTTCGCCGTTGACCAGCCGCCGGCCGGAGACGTCCCGCCCGGACGCCACCCGGCTCACCACCTGCCGGGGCAGGCCGGGGCGATCCACCTGGCCGGCCCGGATGAGGTACACGTCGATGTCCTGCTGGCGGAGTTGGCGGATCAGCCGCTCCCCGGCGGCGTCCCGCTGCCGCGCCGCGCTGACCCGGAGCACACCGGCCGCGAGCTGGGCCTGGGCGGCGAGCGCCTCCTGGTCGCGCCGCTCGGCGCCGCGTACCGCCAGCGGGACCGCGACCAGCGCGGTGACCAGCACCGACACCAGCGCCACCGCGCAGGTGACCAGGACCGCGCGGGCGGTCAGGGTGTGCGCGAGGCGCCGCCGGGGCGGGGCCGGGCGGGGCCCGAGCACCGGCAGCGCGACGGTGGGCTGGTGGGTGTGCTCAGGCATCGGCCGCGTACCCGACGCCGCGGTGGGTGCGGATCACGCTGGCCGGGCCGAGCTTGGCGCGTACCTGCGCGACGTGCACGTCCACCGTCCGGGTGCCGGCGTGCGCGGCGTACCCCCAGACGCCGGCCAGCAACTCCTCCCGGGTGAAGACCCGGCCGGGCCGGGCCATCAGGTGCGCGAGAAGGTCGAACTCGGTGGAGGTGAGCTGGACCGGGGCACCGGCCGCGGTGACCGTCCGGCGGGCCGGGTCCAGGGTGACCGCGCCGACCACCCGGGGCTGCTCGGCCCCGGCGGCCGCCCCGGCGGCCCGGCGCAGCACCGCCCGCACCCGGGCGACCAGCTCGCGCGGGCTGAACGGCTTGGTCACGTAGTCGTCCGCGCCCAGTTCCAGGCCGACGATCCGGTCGACCTCGTCGTCCCGGGCGGTGAGGAAGATGACCGGCGTCCAGTCGCCGGCCTCGCGCAGCCGCCGGCAGATCTCGGTCCCGGCCAGGCCGGGCAGCGCGATGTCGAGCACACAGGCCACCGGGCGCATCCGCCGCGCGGCGGCCAGCCCGGCCGTGCCGTCCCGTTCCAGGTGTACGGCGAACCCGTCCCGGGCCAGATAGAGCCGGACCAGATCGGCGATGGCCGGCTCGTCCTCGACCACGAGGACGAGCCCGCGCGGCGCGGTGTCGGCGGTCACCGGCCAATGATTACCGACCGGCGCCCGACCGGGATGTCAGGGACTGTTCGGGTTCGGTAAGGAGCCGGTCAACGCACCGGCGCCGGGCGGAACACGACCGGCCGGGTGCCGACCGGCGGCTCGCCGATGGTGGCGACCAGCCGCTCCGCCGACGTCCGGAGCCGGGTCCGGAAGGCGTGGTTGAGCAGGGCGTCGACCTGCCACACCTGCTTCGGGTGGTGGGTACGGATGAGGAACCGCTCGCGGACCCCGTCGATCGCGGTGGCGGCCAGCTCGACGCTGTGCGACCGGGGGTCCGGGCTCCAGGTCACGTTGCTCAGCTCGCGCAGTTCGGTGTTGAGGTGCAGGCGCAGCCGGTGCAGCACCCGGGTCTGCTGGGTCACCACCAGGCGGCGGTGGGTGAGGAGCATCAGGTACTCGCCGCCGATCGGATGGTCCGGGCGGCTGCATCGGGTCACCAGGATGGTGGCGTCGCCGGAGCCCACGCACCGGCGGAACACCGGCATGTGCCGGCTGACGGTCTGGGTCGCCAGGCCGGTCTCGGCGGCGGCCGGAAGGAACGTTCGCGAGAACACGTCCATGCAAGATGCAACGAGCATGTGAGCAGGGGTGATATGGGTCACTCCCGATTTCTGGAACTTCCAGCTATGCAACTCGCACTCGTTGTCCGGCCGCCGGCCCCGGCCCAGCCCGCCGAGTGCGGGCGCGCCCGTGATCGCCGGGTGGCGGCGCTCGCCAGGTCCGGCCGGACGGGTGGCCGACCGGCGGGCGAGGAGATCGTCCGATCAGAGCAGCTCGACGATGGTGGCGTTGGCCATGCCGCCGCCCTCGCACATGGTCTGCAGGCCGTAGCGGATTCCGTTGTCCCGCATGTGCTGGAGCATGGTGATCATGATCCGGGCACCGGACGCGCCGAGCGGGTGGCCGAGGGCGATCGCCCCGCCACGCGGGTTGAGCCGCTCCGGGTCCGCCTCGGTCTCCGCCAGCCAGGCCAGCGGCACCGGGGCGAACGCTTCGTTCACCTCGTACACCCCGATCTCCTCGATGCCCAGCCCCGCGCGGCGCAGCGCCTTGGCGGTGGCCGGGATGGGGGCGGTGAGCATGGTGACCGGATCGTCGGCGGCGACCACGGCGGTGTGTACGCGGGCCAGCGGGCGCAGTCCGTGCCGGCTGGCCCACTCGCTGGTGGTGACCGCGAGCGCCGCGGCCCCGTCGGAGATCTGCGACGCGGAGCCGGCGGTGACCACGCCGTCGGCCTTGAACGGGGTGGCCAGCTCGCCGAGCTTGGCCAGCGAGGTGTCCCGGCGGATGCCCTCGTCGGCGGTGAACTTGCCGCCGTCGGCGAGCGCCACCGGGGCCAGCTCCGGGTCGAACGCCCCGGCGTCCTGCGCGGCGGCCGCCTTCTCGTGGCTGGCCAGCGCGAACTCGTCGAGCTGGCTGCGCGAGAAGCGCCACCGCTCCGCCATCAGCTCGGCCCCGACGCCCTGGTTGAACGGCAGCGGGCTGTCCGCGGCGACGCCCTCGACGCCGCGGTAGCGCTCCAGGATCGCCGCGCTGAACGGCATCCCGCCGGCCACGCTGGAGCCCATCGGCACCCGGGTCATCGACTCGACGCCACCGGCGACCACCAGGTCGGCCTGACCGGAGAGGACGGTGGCGGCGGCGAAGTGCAGCGCCTGCTGGCTCGACCCGCACTGCCGGTCGAGAGTGGTGCCGGGGACCGACTCGGGCCAACCGGCGGCGAGGACGGCGTTGCGCGCCACGTTCCACGACTGCTCGCCGACCTGGGACACGCAGCCCCAGACCACGTCGTCGACCTGGCCCGGGTCGATGCCGGTCCGCTCGGCGAGGGCGCGCAGCACATGCGCCGACAGGTCGACCGGGTGCACGCCGGCGAGGCTGCCCTTGCGCCGCCCGACCGGGGTCCGTACCGCACCGACGATGACCGCGTCACTCATGTTTACTCCCCGGTAACTTGGGCTGCCCCGATCCTACGTCCTCACCCGGCCGGCCGTCCTCCCCCCGCTACCCGTCCGTCGCGCCGGGGACGGGTCGGCTGGCATGCTGGGACCGTGCATCCCCAGTCGACTCCGGCCCGGCAGTGGCGGGTGCCGGCGGTCCTGCCGGTGGCCAAGCTGGTCGCGGCGCTCGTCCTGGTCGCGCTCGGCCTGCTCTTCGCCGGCGGCGACCGGGTCCAGCTCGTGCTCGCCGGCCTGGCCGCCGCCGCGCTGGCCGGTTGGGGGGTACGCGACCTGGTCGCGCCGGTCCGGCTGGCCGTGGACGCGGAGGGCGTCACGGTGATCCAGGGCTTCGCCGGCCGCCGGCAGCTGCCCTGGCCGGCCGTGGAGGCGATCCGGGTGGAACGGCGTACCCGACGGGGGCTGACCGCCGAGACGCTGGAGATCGACGCGGGCGAGTCGTTGCACCTGTTCGGCCGGTACGACCTGGACGCGCCGCCGGAAGAGGTGGCCGATGCGCTGCGCGCCGCCCGCGCCGCCGGGACCGGCTGACCCGGCCAGCGGCTGACCCGGCCAGCGGCAGGGCCGGCCGGGCTGCCCGTTCAGCCGGTGAGCATCGAGGTGCGGACGAGGACCAACCCGAGGAGCGCGACCAGCACGATCGCCCCGCCCGCCGCCTGGAACCCGGTCCGCCGCATCCGCGGCGCGTACGCCAGGACCAGCGCCATCACCGCGCCGGTGACCAGGCCGCCCAGGTGACCGGCGATGGAGATGCCCGGCACGGTGAACGTGAAGATCAGGTTGATCACCAGGATCGGCAGGATGGCCGAGGTGTCCCGGCCCAGCCGTCGCATGATGACGAAGGTCGCGGCGAACAGACCGAAGATGGCGGTGGACGCCCCGACGGTGCTGGAGTTCGGCGGGCTGAACAGATAGGCGGCGACGTTGCCGCCGATTCCGGCGATCAGATAGAGCGCGAGGAAGCGCAGCGGCCCGAGCACCGCCTCCAGGCTCCGGCCGAGCACCCAGAGCGCCCACATGTTGAGCAGCAGGTGCACCAGGCCGTAGTGCAGGAACATCGCGGTGACCAGGCGGTACCACTCGCCGGCGGCGATGCCGTGGAGCGGGCCGAATGGGACGTACGCGGCGTAGGCGAGTACGCCGCCCCCGCGGGTCAGCGGGGTGGAGCCGCCGAGCAGGCCGCCGAAGCCGGAGCCGCCGACGGCCGCGTCCCCGCCCCGGTCCGAGGCGATGGACAGGATCATGACCAGCACGTTCAGCGCGATCAGGGCCTTCGTGACGTAGCCCTGGCGGCCGGCGGCACCGCCACCGAAGGCGGTACGCGCCGGCCGCACGCTACGGCGTCCCTCGCTGACGCACTCGGGGCACTGGTGCCCGACGGAGGCGTCCCGCATGCACTCCGGGCAGATCGGCCGGTCACACCGGGTGCACCGGACGTACGTCTCCCGATCGGGGTGCCGGTAGCAGACCGGAGTGGTCGGCGTCGGTCCTCCGGTGGCGTCACCTGTCTGCCCGGAGCGCTCAGTCATGCGAGCAAAGGTACCCGGGCCGTGGTCAGGACGGCTTGCGCTCGATCTCGACGCGCTCGATGACCACGTCCTGCAGCGGCCGGTCGCTCGGGCCGGTCGGGGTGTTCGCGATCGAGTCCACGACCTTCGCCGACTGCTCGTCGGCGACCTGCCCGAAGATGGTGTGCCGGTTGTTCAGGTGCGGCGTCTGGGAGACCGTGATGAAGAACTGCGAGCCGTTGGTGCCCGGCCCGGCGTTCGCCATCGCCAGCAGGTAGGGGCGGTCGAAGCGCAGCTCCGGGTGGAACTCGTCGGCGAACTTGTAGCCCGGGCCGCCGCGACCGGTGCCGGTCGGGTCGCCCATCTGGACCATGAACCCGCTGATCACGCGGTGCGAGATGGTGCCGTCGTAGTACGGCCCGCTGCCCGGCTGGCCGGTCCGCGGGTCGATGTATTCCTTCGTGCCCTCGGCCAGCTCGACGAAGTTGCGGACGGTCTTCGGCGCGTGGTTGGGGAAGAGCTCCAGCCGGATCGGGCCAGCGTTGGTGTGCAAGGTGGCGTAGACAGCCTCGGCCACGGGTACTCCTCACTCGTTGGTCAGTTCCATGCGGATCCTCCCATGTGCCCGATCTGGCCATGCGGAGGCATCCGAAGGTGGAGGATGACGGAGGAACAACTCCCAGGAGGTGGGACCGTGTTTGGAATCGGGCGGCGTAAGACCCGGGGGCAGCTCGCGAAGGCGGAGCTGAGCCAGGGCATCGGTCACCTGAGGCAGGCCGCGGCGCATGCCGCGAAGGGTGTCGGCCCGCGGGTCCAGGCAGCCCGGGCTGCCGCCGCGCCCACCGCGATCATGGTCCGGGACCGGGCGTCGGACGGGCTCGCTTCGACGGCGGCCTCGCTCGCGCCGCTGGTCCTGGCCGTGCGCAACGCGCAGGCCGAGGCCGCGGGCAAGAAGGCGGTGGTTGGCCGGAAGGCCGCCGCCCGGAAGGCCGCGGTGACGCGGCAGGCCAAGGCGAAGAACCTCAAGGCCGCCAGGAAGCGGAAGCGGTCGCGGGGCATGATGACGGGCCTGTTCGCCGCCGGCGCGGTGGCCGGCCTGGCTGGCGCGATGGCCATGCGCCGCCGCCGCGAGCAGCAGGAGTGGGCCGAGTACGACCCGACCGGCACGCTGGAGCCGATGCGCGAGGACGTCGACACCATCGTGGTGGAGACGCCCGACCCGACGGCGAAGGTGACCCAGGCCGGCCGGACCGGCGCCGGCAACTCGGCGATGGCCGGCAACGGCAGCGCCGCCACCGCCAAGTCCAGCAGCCAGCCGGTGGTCCAGCCGACCGACAAGGTCCCCTCGGTCGCCGAGGGTGCCCGGGACACCTCCGGCCGCCCGGCCACCGACGTCAGCAAGGCAGTGAACGCGGGGAAGAACTCCGCCAAGTCCAGCGGTGGTCGCTGACCCGGGTCGACCACGGAAGCGCCGGCCGTGCGGGCCGGCGCTTCCAGTTGCCCGGGACCGGCTACAGCCAGCCGTTGCGGCGGAACCAGCGGTAGAGGGCGAGCGAGATGGTGAGCATGACCGCCAGCACGACCGGGTAACCGTACGTCCATTTCAACTCGGGCATGACATCGAAGTTCATGCCGTAGATGCCGGCGATCGCGGTCCACACCGCGGCGATGGCGGCCCAGGCGGCGATCTTGCGCATGTCGTTGTTCTGGTCGACGGTGACCTGGGCCAGCCGGGCCTGGAGGATCGAGTTCAGCAGGTCGTCGTACGAGCTGACCTGCTCCACAGTGCGGCTGAGGTGGTCCTGCACGTCCCGGAAGTAGCGCCGGATCTCCTCCGGCACCTCCCGGTTGACCTGGGAGGTGAGGGTGAGCAGCGGACGCTGCAACGGTGCCACCGCCCGTTTGAACTCCACCAGCTCCCGCTTCATCTGGTAGATCCGCTGGATCCGCCCGCTGCCCTGCCGGTCGAAGACGTCCGCCTCCAACACGTCGAGGTCGTCCTCCAGCCGGTCGGCGACCTCCAGGTAGAGGTCCACCACCCGGTCGGTGACCGCGTACGCGACCGCCCACGGGCCGTGCCGCAGCAGGTCCCGCTTCTCCTCCAGGTCGGCCCGGACCGGCGCGAGCCGGCAGGCGTCGCCGTGCCGGACACTGATCAGGAAGTTCGGCCCGATGAAGAGCATCACCTGGCCGGTCTCCACCACCTCGGAGTTCTCCGTCAGCTCCGCGTGCTCGCAGTAGCGGGCGGTGCGCAGCACCAGGAACGTCACCTCGCCGAAGCGCTCCAGCTTGGGCCGCTGCTCGGCCTTGACCGCGTCCTCCACGGCGAGCTCGTGCAGGCCGTAGGTGGCGGCGATCGCGCTCATCTCGTCCAGTTCCGGCTCGTGCAGGCCGAGCCAGACGAAGGCGTTGCGCTCCTTGCGGGCCGCCGCCAGGGCGTCGGCGTAACCCCACTCGCCCGACTGGCGCTTGCCGTCCACGTAGAGGCCGCAGTCGACGATCCCGCTGCGGCCGGTGTCGGCCGGCTCGGGCGTCCGGGGAGAGCCGTCGGCGTTGAGAATGCGGGACATGGCGCGTACCGGTGCCGCCCAGGCCCGTGGTCTGATCATCCGCCCGCCGTTCTGCCCGGCGGTGCGCTCGCGTGCCACCCGGTCCGTCATCTCGCCCCCTTCCGACGGTGCTGCGGCTTGCAGGTTACGCCGATCGGGGCGAATCGCAGCCCGAGCGGCCGGCAGCGGCGGCCGCGCTGCGACCGGGGTCACGCCGCGAAGGTGGCGCCGGGCGGGCCGGCCGCGTCAGGGGGGTGAGGGGCGACACGGCCCACCCGGCACCCTTGGGGGCGGGAGTTGTGCTGCGCGCGCCGGGGGTCCGGACGAGGGCCGGGTGCGGCTCCCCGGGCAACGGACCCGTCAACGACAGGCGAACGGCGCTCGCAGCATTGTGAGCCGCCGGCCGGCCCAGCGGGAGTGCTGAACCGGCCGGTATCGCCTTTTTGTCAGAAACCCGACAGAAATTCAGCCCCGGACGGCCGCCACCGCCTCGGCCAGCCGCCGGACACCCTCGTCGATCCGGTCCGCGGTCACTGCGGAGAACGCCAGCCGGAGCGCGTGCCGACCGCCGTCGATCATGAAGTCGCTGCCCTTGACCACGGCCACCCCGCGCTCGGCGGCGGCCGGGGCGACCCGGTCGACCTCGACGTCCTCCGGCAGCTCCACCCAGAGGAAGTAGCCACCGTCCGGCTCGACGAACCGGGCCTCGGGCAGATGCCGGCGCAGCGATTCCGCGAGCACCTGGGCCCGCTCGCCGAGGGCGGTCCGCACGGTCTGGATCGACCGCTCGATGTCGCCGGAGACGCAGAACTGGTGCACGATCGCCTCGGAGACCATGCCGGGCGAGATGTAGAGGTTGGTCGCCCGCTTCGCGATCCCGGCGATCAACTCCGGCGGGCCGACCAGGTAGCCGACCCGGACCCCCGGGCAGACCGTCTTGGTGAAGCTGGAGGCGTGCACCACCACGCCCCGGGTGTCCATCGACAGCATCGACGGCAGCGGCTCGCCGCGGAACCGGATGTCCGCGTACGGGTCGTCCTCGAAGATCGTGAAGCCGTACTCGGCGGCCAGGTCCAGCAGCTCGCGGCGCTTCTCCAGGGACAGGGTCACGCCCGCCGGGTTCTGGTAGTTCGGGATGACGTGGGCCAGCCGGGGGCGCACCCCGGACTCCAGCAGCTTGCGCAGCTCGGCGGTGTCCAGACCGTCGGGCTGGATCGACACGCCGTGGATCTCGCCGCCCATCTGCTGGAGGTTGAGCAGCGTCCGGTCGTACGTGGGGCGCTCGACCACCACCGCGTCGCCGCGGCGGACCAGGTGGTCGAAGAGGAAGGCGTCGGCCTGGAGGGAGCCGTTGGTGATCAGCACCTGGTCGGCCTCGACGCCGTGCTTGTCCGCGATCCACTTTCGCAGGGGCGGGTAACCGACGGAGGTGCCGTACGCCGTGATCCCGGCGGGATCGGCGTCGAACGCGCGGACGGCGGCGGCCTTGAGCCCCTCGACATCGACGATGTCCAGCGAGGGAGCGCCACGGGCGAAAGAGATCAGCTGCTCGGCGGTCATGCGCACGAGCCTAGGGCCTGGTCCGGCCGCTCCGACCGGCATACACGCGAAGTTCAACATGCGGGCGGTCGATCCGTCCGACCAGGGGCCGCCGGAGATCCGAACCGGGCTCGTGAGCTGTCGTACCTCGGGCGCTCCGCCGGCGTGGACAAGGTGGACTGGCGGGCCCCGGCGGCCTTCGCCGGGCCCGTGATCTGACGACCGCCCGGCCGTTCCGGCCGGGCCATCGTCATTTCCGCCCTCGGCTCAGACCTTCGCGGCGGCGTGCTCCCGCGCCCAGACCCGCATCAGGTCGCGTACCGAGATCACCCCGGCCACCTCCCGGCCGTCGAGCACGACCAGGTGCCGGAAGCCGCCGCGGGCCATGGCGACCGCCGCCTCCTCCACCGTCCAGTCCGGGCCGGCGTAGACGACATCCCAGGTCAGGTGGGCTCCGGTGCGTTCGACATCCGGATCGAGCCCGGCGCCGATCGCCTTGAGTACGTCGCGTTCGGTCATGATCCCGACCCCTTCGGAGTCCGGGTCGATCACGACCGCCGACCCGACCCGGCGGGCCGACATCATCTGGGCCGCCTCGCGGAGCGTGTGCTCCGGGCCGACCACGAGAACCTCACTGGACATCGCTTCCCGAACCTGCATCACGCATCACCCCTGTGGGACGGTGGCCTCGGTACGGACATGGTGGGCCATCGATGCGTACCGGGACAAGCCCGTCACCGCCACGAGCATGCCGCGACATCAAGGACGAGCTGATCGCCGCGGACGCCTTCGCCGCCCGGCGTTCGATCAGCGGTGACCGACGCCGTTGAGCTGCGGAAACGGCCGCGCATTATAGCCGAATTCAGGGCGCTTCCTGGCTGAACGACCGGCTAACACCAGTTGGCCGGAGCACTGCCGGGCGGTGACGCTATTCTCCACGATGACCATGTGTCAGTCGTGGGGAGGCGTCGGCATGATCGGGATGGTACTGGCAGCCGGTGCGGGGCGTCGGCTGCGCCCGTACACCGACACCCTGCCGAAGGCATTGGTGCCGGTGGACGGGGAGATCACCATCCTCGACATCGCGCTGCGCAACCTCGCCGAGGTGGGCCTGACCGAAATCGTGATCGTGGTCGGCTACGCGGCGGACGCGGTCCGCCAGCGGCAGGCGGCGCTGGAGGAGAAGTACGGCGTCAAGATCACCCTCGTTTTCAACGACAAGGCCGAGGAGTGGAACAACGCCTACTCGCTCTGGCTGGCCCGGGAGCACTTCTCCCGGGGCATGCTGCTGGTCAACGGCGACACCGTGCACCCGGTGAGCGTGGAGAAGACCCTGCTGGCCGAGCGCGGGCCGGCCATCCTGCTCGCCGTCGACACCCTCAAGCCGCTGGCCGAGGAGGAGATGAAAACCACCTTCGACGCGGCCGGCCAGCTCACCCGGATCACCAAGCTGATGGACCCGGGTGAGGCGTACGGGGAGTACATCGGCGCGACGCTGATCGAGCCACAGGTGGCCGACGCGCTCGCCGACGCCCTGGAGGCGACCTGGCGGCGCGACCCGAACCTCTACTACGAGGACGGCTACCAGGAGTTCGCCGACCGGGGTGGCGAGGTGCGGGCGGCGCCGATCGGCGACGTCTCCTGGGTCGAGGTCGACAACCACGCCGACCTGGCTCGGGCGTGGGAGATCGCGTGCCGCTACTAGCCCGGACCGTCAACACCCCGCTGGCGATCGAGGTCCGCCGCGGTGCGGTCGCCGACCTCGGTCCGCTCCTCGCCGACCGCCGGATCTCCACCGGGGGCGACGTGGCGGTGGTGGTCGGCCCCGGTCAGGGCGAGAAGATCGTCGAGCTGTGTCGGCCGTCCCTCGGCGCGGCCGACGTGTTCACCGTCACCGGCGGCACCATCGACGCGGCCAACCAGCTCGGTGACCGGCTGCGCCGCCGCCAATACGACGCCGTGGTGGGCATCGGTGGCGGCAAGACCATCGACACCGCCAAGTACGCCGCCACCCGCTACGGCATCCCGATGGTGACCGTGGCGACCAGCCTGGCGAACGACGGCATCGCCTCGCCCACCGCCTCGCTCGATCACGAGGGCGGCAAGGGCTCCTACGGGGTGCACATCCCGATCGCGGTGATCGTGGACCTGGACTTCGTGGAGAGCGGGCCGGACCGGCAGACCCAGGCGGGCATCGGCGACGCGGTGAGCAACCTGAGCGCCTGCGCCGACTGGGAGCTGGCGCACGAGGTACGCGGCGAACCGATCGACGGCCTGGCCCTCACCCTCGCCCGGACGGGCGCCGAGGCGCTGCTCAACCACCCCGGCAAGATCACCGACGACGGCTTCCTCACCACCCTCGCGGAGGCGCTCATCCTCGGCGGCATCGCGAGCTCGGTGTGCGGGTCGACCCGACCGGCCAGCGGCGGCGACCACGAGATCTCGCACGCCATCGACAAGCTCTACCCCGGCACCGGCTCACACGGCGAGCAGGTCGGCCTCGGCGCGCTGTTCTGCACCTTCCTGCGCGGGGAGACCGAGCGCTTCCGGCAGCTCGTTCGCTGTCTGCACCGGCACGGCCTGGCGACCACGCCGGCCGAGCTGGGCCTGACCGACGAGCAGTTCGTCGAGGCCGTGCAGTACGCGCCGGCCACCCGGCCGGGCCGTTACACCATCCTCGAACACCTTGCGATGTCGCCCGACGAGACCCGCCGGCGGCTGGGAGATTACGCCGATGAACTTCGCGATGACCTTGGCTGACCCGTCCCGGCCCGCCGTCGCCGACTTCCACCGGGCCAACCGGGGTGGCGGTCTGTTCAGCGAGTCGATAAGCCAGTGGATCGGGGCGTTCTTCGCGCTGGTCGCCCAGCGGCTCGGGCTGCGTCCCACCGCGCTGACCCTCACCAACCTGGTGCTCGGCCTGACCGCCTCGGTAACCGTGATCGCGCTCGCCGGCCCGGTGGCCGCCGGTGACGTCCCGGCCTGGGCGGTCGGACTGGTCGCCCTGGTCGGCTGGCAGCTCGCCTACGCGCTGGACTGCGCGGACGGGCAGCTCGCCCGGGTCACCGGGCAGGGCAGCTCGGCGGGTGCCCGGATCGACGTGCTCTGCGACGTGGCCGCCCAGATCGCCCTCGTCGCCGCCCTGGGGGCGACCGTCGTGGCGCAGCGCCCGTCGACGCCGACCTGGCTGGTGGCGGTCTTCGCCGGCACCTGGATGGTCAACCTGGTCACCTCGGTGATGCAGGCCGGCCCGAACGCGGCCAGCATGGTCACCTCGTCCTCGCTCCCGGTACGCCTGGTGAAGCTGGTCCGGGACTACGGCGCGGTGATCTTCCTGGCCGGCCTGGTGCTGACCTTCGCCCCGGCGCTGGCCGTCTGGCTGGTCGTCGCCTTCACGATCGTCAACGGCGGCTTCCTGCTCGCCAGCATCGCGTTCTCCGCCCGCGCCTCCCTCCGCTGACGACCGCGGCTGGGACCGGCCACGCCCAACAGTCCCGGGTTACGGTGAGTGACCTTCCGAAAGCGGTCGCACCCAACCACCCCACTCGCTTTGCTCTGCAGCCACCGGCGCAGCGGTAGCTGAAAGTGCCTGTTGCGTCGATGGCTGCAGAGCAAAGGCGGCGAAGCGGGGTCTGGTGGGAATCCCTGGGAATCCGGCATCGGCCCAGCTCAGCGCCGAAAATGCTCAGGGGCGGGTGCAGCACTCCCCGAGCGGGCACCCTTCGCCGGTTACGTTGAGTGAGACCTGGGCGACCACCGAGGCGGATCACATTCGGTGATGACCCACGGAGGTCCGCAGGATCAGCGGTCCCCGGCGATCGCCGTCCGACTCCGCGCGACATCCGCGTAGATGTCGATGAGGCGCTTGGTGACCACGTCGGGGTGGAAGGTGCGCTCGTAGCGGGCCCGGGCCGCCGGGGCGAGCCGCGCCGCACCGGCCCGCGCCACCGGCAGGGCGGCGGCCAGCGCGGCCGGGTCCGGGGCCACCACCCAGCCGGCCTCGCCCACCTGGACACCGTCGGGGATGGCCGGGCCAGCGGAATCCCCGGCGACGGCGGAGGCCACCTCGGCCGGCCCGGTGCCCGCGGGCTCCCGTGGGGTGTCCGCGCCGACCAGGTACGGGATCCCGCCGAGCGCGGTGCCGAGCACCGGCCGGCCGCTGGCCAGCGCCTCGATGATCACGGTCGGCAGCACGTCGTGCCAGGTGGAGGTCGCCAGCACCACGGCGCTCGCCTCGATCGCGGCGCACACCCCGGCCCGGTCGAGCTGGCCCAGGTAGACCACGTCGGGGCGGTCGGCAGCGGCCGCCTCGGCCAGCGGGCGCAGCTCGCCGTCGCCGGCGATTCGCAGCGTGCCCAGGGCCCCCACCGGATGCCGTCGCCACGCCTCCAGCAGCAGGTCGAGCCCCTTCTCCGGGGTGAGGCGGGCCATGAAGAGGAACCCGTCGCCGAGCGGCGCCGGCGTACCCGGGTCGGGGACGGCGTTGGGCTTGACCACGATCCGCTCGTCCGGGATGCCGTAGTCCCGCAGGTGGTCGGCGACCGCGGTGGTGAGCGCGATGAACCGGTCCACCGACCGCCAGGTCGGGCGGTGCACGGCGAGGGTGGTGGCCATCAGGGCGCTCTGCGCCCGCGAGCCCCGGTAGCAGCGATGCACGATCGCCGGCACGCCCAGCGCCCGCCCTCGGCAGTCCTGGCAGATAACCCCGTCCCGGAAGTAGAGCCCGGAGGAGCACACCTGCCGGTAGTTGTGCACCGTCTGCACCACCGGCACGCCGCGCTTGTGCGCGGTCCGCACCACCCAGGGCGAGAGCAACGGGTACGGGTTGTGCAGGTGCAGCACGTCCGGACGGTGCTCGGCGAGCAGCCGGTCCAGGTCCTGCTGGGCCTGCGGCGCCCAGATCGGCGAGATCGGCAGCAGCGCCTTGGCCGGCTTCGACATGGTGGGAATCTCGTCGGAGCTGCGCAGGAACGGCAGCACCTCCACCCCGGCCGCGGTGAGCTGGGCGATCTCCGCGTCGACGATCGTGTTCTCGCCGGAGGGCTGGGCTTCCCGGTACCGGTTGTGCGCCACCACGATTCTCACGGGAAAGAAGGCTACCGTTGTACGGTGCCCGAACTACCGGAGGTGGAAGCGCTCGCCGGCTACCTGCGCGAGCGGGCGGTGGGCCGGCGCGTCGAGCGCGTCGAGGTCGCCGCGATCAGTGCCCTGAAGACGTACGATCCGCCGCCGAGCGCGGTGGCGGGCAAGGCGGTGGTCGGCGCGGGCCGGCACGGCAAGTTCCTGGACGTCCGATTCGACGGCGGGCTGCACCTGGTGGTCCACCTGGCCCGCGCGGGCTGGCTGCACTACCGGGAGGCGTTCCCGTCGACCGCCCCGCTGCGCCCCGGCAAGGGCCCGATCGCCCTGCGGGTACGCCTCGACGACGGCTCCGGCTTCGACCTGACCGAGGCCGGCACCCAGAAGAAGCTGGCCGCGTACCTGGTGACCGACCCGGCGCTGGTGCCCGGGGTGACGAAGCTGGGCCCGGACGCGTTCGACGCCGACCTGGCCACCTTCGCCGAGCGGATACGCAGCCGGCGGGGCCAGGTCAAGGGGGTGCTGACCGACCAGGCGGTGCTGGCCGGGGTCGGCAACGCGTACTCGGACGAGATCCTGCACGCGGCGAAGCTGTCCCCGTTCGCGATCACCGACCGGCTCACCGACGACCAGCTCGCCACGCTGCACGCGGCGACCCGCGCGGTGCTCGGCGACGCGGTCCGGCGCTCGATGGGCCAGCGGGCCGCCGAGCTGAAGGGGGAGAAGCGCTCGGGCCTCAAGGTGCACGCCCGGACCGGGCTGCCCTGTCCGGTCTGCGGCGACACCGTCCGCGAGGTCTCGTTCGCCGACTCCAGCCTCCAGTACTGCCCGACCTGCCAGACCGGCGGCAAGCCGCTCGCTGACCGAAGGTTGTCACGCCTCGTACGGTGAGTAATCACACGGGACGACTACGGAGAGGAATCGGCCGCGGATCGCCGAACGTCCCACTCGCGCCTCTACCGGGGCCGCCATCCATCGGTATAGTGGCTCGGTCCCCGGCTTCACAACCGATACGGAGCCGGCCAGATCCCCACGAGCACCGACGGACGGCATCTCCCTCCGGGGGGCCGTCCCGACCGGGCCCGCGTGGGAGACTGGGACGGTGGGCGACCCGGGTCCTCACGGCGAGTGAGGGCGCGTGTCATGCGGGAGGACATGGGTTGAGGTGACGACAAGCCTCCAGCGCCCGGTAACCAACACAGGCCGGAGCAAGAGCGTGCGGCACGTCGACAGCTTCGAGATCCAGCCGCCGACTCCGCCGTCGCACAACGGCGTACCCCGGTCGGCGTGGGCCCGCGCCCGTCGCCGGGTGTCCCGCTGGCACCGCCCCTACACCGCGATCCTGCTCCTGCTGGACTTCGTCGCAGTGGTGGCGGCCGACTGGATCGCGCAGAGTGCCTTCGGCCAGGCCCGGGCCGGCTTCTACAACGCCAAGGAAGACCCCACCTGGTTCTACACGGTGGCGTTCCTGCTGCTGCCGCTCGGCTGGTTGATCATCCTCTGGGGCAACCGGGCATACGATCGGCGCTACCTGGGCCTGGGGCCGGACGAGTTCAAGCGGGTGATCCGTGGTGGTGTCGCGGTCGCCGCGACGGTCTCGTTCATCGCGTTCGCCACCAAGACCGACCTTTCGCGTTACACGGTCGGCTTCGCCCTGCTCGGGGCGCTGGTGCTGATCCTGCTGGAGCGCCTCGTCGCCCGTTTCCTGCTGCACGTCGTCCGGAGCCGGGCGGGTCAGGCCGGGCATCGGATGGTGCTGGTCGGCACCCTGCCGGAGTGCCTGGAGGTCTACACCACGGTCACCCGCAGCCCCGGGGCCGGCCTGGTGCCGGTGGCCATCCACCTGACGGACGGGTATGCCGCCGCGCGCGGCATCGAGACCCCGGTGCCGGTCTACGCCGGCCGGGACGTGCTCGCCCTGGTCCGGGAGGTCGGCGGGGACACCATCGCGGTCTGCGGCTCGGCCAGCGCCGAGCCGGGCGAGCTGCGCCGGCTGGCCTGGCAGCTCGAGGGCTCCGGCGTCGACCTGGTGGTCGCGCCCCAGCTCACCGACATCGCCGGCCCCCGGGTGCACATCCGCCCGATCGAGGGCCTGCCGCTGCTGCACGTCGAGGAGCCGACCCTGTCGGGCCCGGCGCTGCTGGTCAAGAACCTGATGGACCGGATGGCCGCCGGGCTGGGCCTGGTGCTGCTGATCCCGCTCTTCCTCGCCATCGCGGTCGCCATCCGGATCTCCGACCCCGGGCCGGTCTTCTTCCGGCAGCCCCGGGTCGGGCACGAGGGGCGGACCTTCCGGGTCTGGAAGTTCCGGACCATGTACACCGACGCCGAGGAGCGGCTGGCCAGCCTGGTCGACCAGAACGAGACCGACGGCATGCTGTTCAAGATCAAGCAGGATCCGCGGGTGTTCCCGGTGGGCCGCTTCCTGCGCGCCTCCTCGCTGGACGAGCTGCCCCAGCTGATCAACGTGCTGTGGGGCGAGATGTCGCTGGTCGGGCCGCGTCCGCTGCCGGCCGACGACGGTGACTTCCTCGGCGACGTCCGCCGCCGGCTGCTGGTCCGGCCGGGCATCACCGGGCTCTGGCAGGTCTCCGGTCGCTCCGACCTCTCCTGGGACGAGGCGGTCCGGCTCGACCTCTACTACGTCGACAACTGGTCGCTGGCGTACGACCTGAGCATCCTGTGGCGGACCATCGGGGTGGTGGTGGCCCGCAAGGGCGCGTACTGACCCCTTGGCGGGCGGCCGCCGAGCCGCGAGGATCTGGGCCGTGGGTGGCAACCTCTCCGCCGTCTTCGGCGTCGTCTCGCTGGTCACCGCGCTCGCCGCGGCACTCTGGGCGGTGCTGCGGCTGCGCGCCCGGCGGGGCATCGCCACGGCCACCCAGCGGGCCACCTACGAGGTGCTGCACACCGCCGGCCTCGCCGCCGAGCCGCTGCGGGCCGGGTTGAGCAGCACGGGCGCGGCGAAGGCCGTACGCCATCTGCGGGCGCTGGTGGGCGCGGCCGGGCTGGCCCTGACGGACCGGGAGGCCCTGCTCGCCCTCGACGGGCGCGGCGCGCACCACGGCGACCAGTTGCTCGCGGCGGCCCGGCGGGCGGCGTCCGCCGGGCGGTCGACCGTGCTGCGGGAGTCGGAGCTGCGCTGCGACCTGGTGGACTGCCCGGTGCGGGGCGCGGTGGTGGCGCCGCTGAGCGCGGACGGCCGGGTGGTCGGGGCGCTGGTGGCGATCGCCGACGAGCAGCCGGCCCCGGGGCTGGTGCAGGCGACCCTGGAGACCGCGCACTGGGCCGGCGACCAGCTCGCCCTGGCCGAGCTGGACTCGTCCCGGGAGCGGCTGGCCCGGGCCGAGGTACGCGCCCTGCGCGCCCAGATCAGCCCGCACTTCATCTACAACGCGTTGACCGCGATCGGCTCGTTCGTCCGGACCGACCCGGAGCGGGCCCGGGAGCTGATCCTCGAGTTCGCCGAGTTCACCCGGTACTCGTTCCGGGCGCACGGCGAGTTCACCACCCTCGCCGAGGAGCTGCGCTCGATCGACCGGTATCTGACCATCGAGCGGGCCCGGTTCGGCGACCGGCTCCAGGTGCGCCTGCAGATCGCCCCGGAGGTGCTGCCGGTGACCCTGCCGTTCCTCTGCCTCCAGCCGCTCGTGGAGAACGCGGTCCGGCACGGGTTGTCCCGCAAGCCGGGCACCGGCATGGTGAGCATCGAGGCCCGGGACGCGGGCGCCGAGTGCCACATCACGGTGGAGGACGACGGAGTGGGGATGGATCCGACCACGCTCACCGCCGGCATTGCCGAGCTGGCCGCCGCGGGCGGCGACCCGACCGACGACGCGGGGCAGCACGTGGGCCTGTCGAACGTCGACGAGCGGCTGCGGTCGGTCTTCGGGGACCGGTTCGGCCTGACCGTCGAGACCGGCCTGGGCTCGGGTACGAAGGTGAGCATGCGGGTGCCGAAGTTCCATCCCGGGGTACGGGCGGGTTCGTGAGCGAGCGCGGCGAGCGAACGGCGGGGTCAGCGCAGTGACGGCATCCGGTTTTCTCAGGGTGCTGGCGGTGGACGACGAGCCGCCGGCGCTGGACGAGCTGGCGTACCACCTGCGGGCCGATCCCCGGGTGGCCCGGCTGCACACGGCCGGGGACGCCACCGAGGCGCTGCGGGTGCTCCGCGACGCCGACGTGGACGTCGTCTTCCTGGACATCCGGATGCCCGGGCTGGACGGGATGGAGCTGGCCCGGGTGCTGCGGCGGTTCGCCCGGCCGCCGGCGATCGTCTTCGTCACCGCGTACGACGACGGCGCGGTCGACGCGTTCGACCTGGGCGCCACCGACTACGTGCGCAAGCCGGTACGCGCCGAGCGGCTGGCCGAGTCGCTGCGCCGGGTGATCGGCTCCCGGGTGGTGCCGTCGCACCCGGCGGCCCTGGCCCGGGCGGAGGAGGACCCGACCATCCCGATCGAGCTGGCCGGGACGACCCGGATGCTGCCCCGCTCGGCGGTGCGCTGGGTGGAGGCGCAGGGCGACTACGCCCGGCTGCACACCGCGGACGCTTCGCACCTGGTCCGGGTCTCGCTGGCCACCCTCGCCGAGCGCTGGGCGGACGCCGGTTTCGTGCGGATCCACCGGTCGTACCTGGTGCAGTTGAAGCTGATCGCGGAGCTGCGGCTGGTCAACTCGGGCTACGTGGTGGTGATCGACGGGACGGAGCTGCCGGTCAGCCGCCGGCACACGCGGGAACTGAAGGACAAGCTGGTCCGGGCGGCGAAACAGGACTGGAACCGCTGAAACGGCGCTCGGCCGTCCGGCCGGCACGGCGAGCAACGCCCGGTCCGGCCGCGGCGGCACGGCCGTTCGGCCGCGCCGCCGCGCCAATCAGAGGGCGAGGTCGAACTGGGTCCAGGTACGCCCGTCGCGGGTGAGGACGAAATGGTCCGGCTCGCCGTTCGACCCGTCGTACCGGCCGAAGAGCCAGGCATAGCCGGGGGCGACACTGACCGAACCGACGGGCCAGCCCTTCCCCCGCGCCACCGTGAAACTCCGTCCGTCGTCCCGGCTGACCAAAACTTCGGCCGAGTGGCTGTCCTCCGGGCCGGTCTGCGTGATCGCCAGCAGGGACCCGTCCGTCCCCACCGTCAGGTCCCAGTGCGGTCCCTCCGGCAGGTCGGCGCCGGTGGCGGTCCAGCTCGCCCCGCCGTCCGTGGTCCGCGCCAGCGTGGTCGAGCCGGCCGGGGACGACATCAGCTGGTACCCCTCCCGGTCGTCGACCCCCACCAGCGCCAGGAGGCTCGTACTGTCCGGTGGCTGCCAGGTCTTCCAGGTCGCGCCCCGGTCGGCGCTGCGGGCCCCGGTGGTCGCCGCACCACCTGCCCGGTACGTCGCCCAGATGGTGCCATCCGGAGCCGGGTAGAGGCTGAACAGCTGGAGCGGCGACGGCGGCTCGCCTGTGAGCCGGTAAACCTTGCCGGTCGACGGGTCCACCGCCAGCGGCTCATTCATCGCCCCGCAGCCGAACTGGCAGAAGACCGGCCGGGCTGCCGCCGGAAACGCGCGCACCCCCACGATCGCCCGGTCCGCGTCATGCCACGTACGGCCGTAGTCCGTTGAGAGGCGGAGCAGTCCACCGTCGTCGACCAGATACGACCGGTCACCGAGCACGGAGTACTCCAGTTTCTCCGCCGTCTCGGTGGAGCCACGCTTGCATCTGGTGGCCTGGTACCGGGCCGCGTCCCAGTCGGACCAGGTCCGGCCCCCGTCGTCGGTGCGCGCGAAGCGGAGTAGACAGCTGTCGATGCGCACGTCCACCCCCGAGGCGGGACCGGTAAGCGTGAAGTCGCCGGGGTTGCCAAACAGGGTGGGACCGGGCGATGGCCTGTCCGGCACCGCCGGCTCATGCTGCTCTGGCGGGGACACCAGCGGTACGACCGCCATCGCGGCCAGCGCGGCCAGGGCCGTCGCCGCTAGCGCGACCGACCGGTGCCGGCGGGAGCGGGCTACAGCACGCAACTCATCGAGGGGCGGCTGCCGAACGGCGTCTGTCATGGTGTCGATGTCGAAGCCGGAGAACTCACGATCGGACATCGGTCCTCCTGGTGCTCGTGCTGCCAGTGACGTCGGAGTCGCTGAGCAGCGCTGCCAGAGCCTGCCGCCCACGGGAGAGGCGGGACTTCACCGTGCCGGCGGAGACGCCGAGGGTTGCCGCGACCTCGTCGACCGGCAGGTCGACGAGGTAGTGCAGGGCCAGCGCGTGTCGCTGCCCCTCGGGCAGGTCCCGCAACGCCGCCAGCAGGGCCAGGTGCTCTGGCGAGCGATCGGCGACGGCGGGTGGCGGACCGATCCGGAGCAGCAACCGGTCCAGCACGCGTCGCCGCCGGTGCCGGCTGCGAGCCACGTTCACCGCGACCCGCCGCAGCCACGCCTCCGGGTTGTCAAGCCGGGCGAACCGTCCGGGCGCCGTCAGAGCCCGGGTGAACGCCTCCTGGACCGCCTCCTGTGCCTCACTCAGATCCCCGGTCACCGCGTAGATCTGGACCACCAGCCGGCGGAAGCAGCCAGCGTAGAGCTCGGAGATCAATTCACCGTCGGACACCGTCACCTCCCCTCTCCACCTCTCCCACTCGCGGGCGGGGACGAAGGTTCCGGGACGCGCTCAGAAGATGTCAGCGACCGGGAGGACAAGCGGGAACGGCTGATCCGTTCGGAGGACTTCCGCCGCGCCGAGGACGGCCGTCTCCCGGTAGCCGCCGACGTGCTCCAGCACGGTCAGCGTCTGCTTCCGTGGCTCCACCAGCCAGTAGCGGGGGATGTCGGCCGCAGCGTATTCGTGGCGCTTGAGCACCAGGTCCCGGCCGGCGTTGTTCGGCGAGATCACCTCGACCACGAGGAGCACATCAGCCGGGTCGAGCGCGGCACCGCTCCGGTCGAGGGCGTCCTCCCGGGCCACGAAGAGATCCGGTACGGGTCACCGTCACACCTCCTCCCTACCCGACCACCCTGACATCCCGCCCCGTCGTCCACAACGAACCCACCGTCATCCACCGGGTTGTCCACAGGAGTGACGCGTTCTCCACAAGTTGTCCACAGGCCGGTGCGACGGACGCCTCGCGGAGCCTTGACATTCGCGGTGATCAGGCGAGACTGCCGGAGATGACCGGAGCGGACGATCGGGGCGTTCCGGGGCGGCCGGCTGCCGCTCCGGTGCCGGCCCCGCGCGCGGCCGAGCCGCCCCGGCGTACCCGGATCGTGCTGGCCGAGGTGTCCCGCTCGGGCAGCCGGGCGGACCGCACCCGCTCCGAACTGACCCAGCAGACCCGGGTCGGCGAGGCGCTGGTCCGGGGGCTGGTGCGGGCCCAGCTCGCGCTGGCCCTGCGGCTCAGCCTGCTGGTGCTGATCGGGCTGGGCGGCCTGCCCTGGCTGTTCGCCATCGCACCCTCGGTCGGTCGGGTCACCGTGCTCGGGGTCAACCTGCCGTGGCTGCTGCTCGGGGTGGCCGCGTTCCCGTTTCTGATCGCGGTCGGCTGGGCGTACGTGCGGCTGGCCGAACGGAACGAGCAGGACTTCACCGACCTGGTCCAGCGGCCGGAGCGCTGAGATGGGCAACGGGTACGTCGTCCCGGCCATCGTGGCGGTCACCCTGGTCACGGTCGGGATCGGCTTCTACGGGCTGCGGCTGGCCCGCACGACCTCCGACTTCCTGGTCGCCTCCCGGGCGATCAGCCCGACCTGGAACGCCGCCGCGATCGGCGGCGAGTACCTGTCGGCGGCGAGCTTCCTGGGCGTGGCCGGCCTGATCCTCAAGTACGGCGTGGACGTGCTCTGGTACCCGGTCGGCTTCGCCGCCGGCTATTTGGCACTGCTGCTCTTCGTGGCCGCCCCGCTGCGCCGCTCGGGGGCGTTCACCCTGCCGGACTTCTGCGAGGTGCGGCTCGGCTCGCGGCGGCTGCGCAAGCTGGCCACCGTCTTCGTGATCTTCATCGGCTGGCTCTACCTGGTGCCCCAGCTCCAGGGCGCCGGACTGACCCTGGCCACGGTCGCCGGCTCGCCGTACCCGGTGGGTGCGCTGCTGGTCGCCGTGGTGGTGACCGCGAACGTGGCGCTGGGCGGGATGCGGGCGATCACCTTCGTCCAGGCCTTCCAGTACTGGTTGAAGCTGACCGCGCTGGCCGTACCCGCGATCTTCCTGGCGTTGCAGTGGCAGGCCGACGCCCGCCCGGCGGTGACCCCGCCCGACGGGCCGGCGTTCCGGACCGCGACCACCGTCGTGGTCGAGCACCGCGCGACCCTCACCTTCCCCGACGGCGACGTCCGGGAGGTACGCCCCGGCGACCGGCTCGACTTCGCCGCCGGCGACCCGGTGCCGGAGGTCTCCGGTACGGCCACCGACGCGGCGGACTGGCTGCTGCCGGACACCGCCGGGGACGACGACCGGGGGCTGTTCGCGACGTACTCGCTGATCCTGGCCACCTTCCTCGGCACCATGGGGCTGCCGCACGTGCTGGTGCGCTTCTACACCAACCCGGACGGCGCGGCCGCCCGCCGGACCACCCTGGTGGTGCTCGCCCTGGTGGGTGTCTTCTACCTGCTGCCCACCATCTACGGCGTGCTGGGCCGGATCTACACCCCGCAACTGCTGGTCACCGGCCAGACCGACGCGGTGGTGGTGCTGCTGCCCGGGGCGGTGCTCGGCGACGGGCAGGTCGGCCGGCTGCTCGCCGCGCTGGTCGCCGCCGGGGCGTTCGCCGCGTTCCTCTCCACCTCATCCGGGCTGCTCACCAGCGTGGCTGGGGTGATCTCCACCGACGTCCTCGGCCGCGGCTCGGTACGCGGCTTCCGGCTGGCCACGGTGATCGCCGGCGGGGTGCCGGCGGTGCTCGCGCTCAATCTGTCCGGGCTGGACGTCTCCCAGGTGGTCGGGCTGGCCTTCGCGGTGGCCGCGTCGAGCTTCTGCCCGCTGCTGGTGCTGGGCATCTGGTGGCGCGGGCTGACCGACCTGGGCGCCGCCGCCGGGGTGCTGGTGGGCGGCGGTGCCGCGATGGGCGCCGTGCTGCTCACCGTGCTGGGTCCGCCGCTGACCGGTTGGCCGGCCACGTTGACCACCCAGCCGGCCGCGTGGACCGTGCCGCTGGCGTTCACGGTGATGGTGGCGGTCTCGATCGCCACCCGGCGGCGGCTCCCGCCCGACGTCGGCACCACCATGCTCCGCCTGCACGCCCCGGAGGCGCTGCGGCTCTGAGCGTGTCCAGGCCTGAGCGGGTGGCGCATCGTGACGATCGCGCTGGGCGAACGGCACGGACGCAGGGGGCTCTGCCGTCAAGTGGCGGAGATGTCCGAAACCCGATTAATCAGTGGACATATTTCGATGTCACAAGAAAGGCTTGTCGCATTTATCGCCACCCGGGGGAGGCGTCCTCATGCGCAGCCGCGCAAGGCTCGGCCGTACGTTCCTGACCACCGCCGCCGCTATCGCCCTGTTGACCGGCCAACTCGCCGTACCAGATCCGGCCCGGGCGGAGCCCGGCCCGGGGGCACCGAAGCCCGGCACGGCAACCGCGAAACCCGACCCGACCACGCCGGACGGCACGGCCCCGGACCCGAACGGGCCGTCGCGTACCGCGATCATGCCGCAGCTCGACCAGGTGCCGCCCGTCAACCCGGCACCCGGCTCGGTGCGGGTCGACCGGGGGCCGTCCGCCGCGCTGACACCGATCGCCCCGCTACCCGCGGTCGATCCGGCCGCCGGGACGGTCGCCATCGACCGGGCCCCGGTCGTGCCGGACCCGCCGGTCCGGCCCGCGCCGCTCACCCTGCCGCTGCATCCGGGCCAGGAACTGGTCGACGCCACCGCCGCGGATGCCATCACCACGCTCGACCGGGCCGGCCGGCTCCACCCGGACCGCACCCCGGACCTGGACGCCCGCAAGCTCCAGCCCCAGGTCTCCTCGGCCCAGTTCGTCGATCCGGCGCAGCCGGTCACACTGGAAGCGCTGATCACGGCTCTCGCCAGCGGAAACATCCCGCCGCCCCTGCCGGTCGACCCGCTGGCGCTGCTCGAGCAGCTGCCCGACGGCATTCCGCGCATCACCTACCGGATCTGCTCGGAGTCGGCCACCAAGACGGTGTCCTGCTCGCTCACCCTGCCGCTGGCCGTACCCGCGATCGTGGACGTGACCGGCGACGGCACCCCGGACGTGCTGGCCGACCTGCTGCCGGTGGCGCTGCCCGGCGACGTGGTCGCCGCGGTGCGCCAGCTCCTCGAGGTGCAGTCCGCCCTCAAGGCGGCCCAGGACCGCCTCGCCGTCGTCCTGGAGCTGCTCAAGGACCCGCTCCAGGTCATCCTCCATCCCGAACTGCTGCTCGAACGGCTGCGGTTGCAGGACCTGATCGCGGATCTCCAGGCGCAGCTGGCGGACAAGCTGGAGGCCCTGCTCGACCTGATCAACGTCGGCGTCGCCCTGCTGGCGCTCCGCCTGCCCACCAGCGAACTGGCCGGCCAGCCGCTGCCGGCACACGTCTGGGCCGTCTACGACATCCCCGGCCACCAGCGGCTCTCGGTCGGCTTCGACGGGCTGCGGCGCGGCACCACCCTGCCGACCGGCACGTTGGGGCTGTTCACCTTCAACCCGGTGACCCTGCTGCGGGGCGTGTACGACATCCAGGCCCGGCTGCTCCAGGGCGGTGCCGGCGACGCGCTCGCGGTGACCGCCGGGCTGGCCTCGGTGACCGACGACAGCGCGGGTGACCCGTACCAGCCGACGGTGGCGAGTGCCCGCTTCTCCCCCGTACCGTCGATCTTCTCGGCACGGGCCCGGATCGATCCGGGCAGCGACACCACCGACCAGCACGTGCTGGTGGACTCGACCAGCGACAAGGCCACCCAGCTGGACGTCCAGGTGCTCAGCAACCGTGACGGCGTCGACGAGTTCACCCAGCTCGTCGTCGACGAGCTGCCCACCAGCGTGTCCGTCGAGCTGACCCGGCCACCGGGCGGGAAGGCCACCCTCGCCTACCGGGCGTCCGCCGGCATCGACCGGGTGCTCTTCGCCGACTTCGGCTACCAGCCGGCGGGCCTGGTCAACGCGGTCCAGGCCAGCGCCGAGGCGATTCCCACCTCGTTCGACGCGGCGTTGGCGAACACCGACACCGGGGTCGACCTCGACTACACCGCGAGCAGCCAGCTCGCCGCGCTGGACGTCGCCGTGTACGACAAGGCCGGCGGCCTGGTCGGCCGGGGCTCGCTGCGCAAGCTGCCCACCGAGGTGACCCTCACCGCCGACACCGGCGCCAGCCACGTGACGTTCAACGGCGCCCAGCCGCTCGGCTCCGGCACCGTGGCCATCTCGCGCAACCTCGGCGCGTTCGCGCCGTACGACAGCGACCACGCGACGCTGGTCACCGCTGGCACCGCGCTGGGCGTCTCCGCCCGGGTCACCGGAATGCGGCAGGTCGACGCCTACTACGACGGGCATCCCCGGCTGACCACCACGTTCGATCCGGGCGGCCAACCCTTCGTCGCCGCCGGTGACCTGGACGGGCTGCACAAGGCCCGGCTGGAGCTCTCCAATCTGCCGGCCACCGCGTCGCTGGACGTGGACACGGCGGCGCGTACGGTCGCGTACCAGACCAGCTCGGTGATCCACCGGGTGTTCGCCGCGTACACCAACACGGCCGCCGGGCCGACCCTGTTCGCCACCGTCACCGAGCTGCCCGAACGGATCAACCTCTCCTACGACCTGGGTGACCGGCCTCGACTGCGGTACGAGGCGACCAGCCGGGTGCAGAAGGTGGAGGTGTTCGCCAGCCCGGCGCACGTGGAGACGTTGCGCCCGCAGCAGGACCACTACCTGTCGGCCGCCGCGGCCGGGCTGGCCACCACCATGGACTTCCTGCTGGACCTGCCGGCCCGGCACCTCGACGGCACCCAGTCCGATCCGCTGACCAGCCTGGCGGCGGTGGTCCGGTTGCCGTCCGGTGGCCGGGACTGGACCGCGATGGCCGACCTGACCGGCGTGCCGGCCCGGTTCGACGCCGACTTCGCCGAGGGCACCTATCGGTTCCGGGGCCTGTCCGGGCCGCTCGGCGGGGCCCGGCTCGCGGTCACCAACCACGGCGGCCAGGTCGCCCCGACCGGGGTGCACCTGGGCGTGCACTACCGGCAGGTCACCGGTGACCTGGACGGCAGCGTGTCGGTGCGCAACCTGTCCTGGGTGGAATACGCGCGCGACGGCGGCGGGCAGACCTTCCGGCTGGACACCGACACCGGCGGCGATCCGGTGTTCGTGGACGCGGACGTGCTGCTCGCCGCGAACGGCGTGGACGACACCCAACTCTCCGCGGTGGCCCGGGTGGACGGCCTGCCGAACACCATCCGGTCCACCTTCGCCGACGGCCGGCTCAGCTACACCGCGACCGGCCACCTCGGGCTGACCATCGGGGTACGGGTGGGCAAGGTGGGTGCGCTGGCGGGCCTGGGCGCACCGCTGTTCGCCAACGGGGTGGCCCTGGTCGGCAACGGCTGCGACACCGGCAACGGCTGCGCCAAGGACGAGAGCGTCTTCTGCACGGTGTTCGCCCGCTGCCTCGGGCTGGTCGGCACGGTCCGGCTGCCCGGGCTGCCGAGCAACCTGGCCGTGGACACCCGGGCGCGGACGGTGGTGTTCACCGGCTACCGGCCGCCGGCCGCGCCGTTGCAGGCGTACCTGCGCCTGGCCGGGCTGCTCGACAGCCTGCCGGACGTGCGGGCCCTGGCCAGCCTCTCCGGGTTGCCGGCCGAGCTGGACATGACGGTCGGCCCGGTCGAGGTCGCCGGCGGCTCGATCGACTTCCGGTACACCGCTTCGGCACCGCTGGGCAGCCTGCGCTTCGACGCCGACGTGACCACCACCGACCAGACCTTCCCGGTGGTACGCGGCCGCGCCACGATCGGCCGGCTGCCGGCCACGATGCACGTCAACGGCACGATCGGTGACCGGACCACGGTGGCGGTCCGCAACTCGGCCGCGGTGGACTCGATCGGGCTCACCGTGACCAACGCCAGCACGGGTTACCTGACCGCGTCGGTGACCGGCGTGCCGGCCACCGTGGACGCGCTGGTCGACCTGCCGGCCCGGCACGCCGAGACCACCATGTCGGCGCCGATCTCGGCGATCTCGTTCCTGGCCCACGTGCCGTACGGGGGCCGGACCTGGTCGGCGTTCGCGGACGTCCGCGGCGTACCGGCCCGGTTCGACGCGGACTGGGGCAACGGCACGTACGCGTTCCGGGCCGCCGAGGGCAGCTCGCTGGGGAGCGCGGCGTTCGCGGTGACCAACCACGCGGCCGCCCTGGCACCGGCCGGGTCGCACCTGGCCACCCACTACGACGAGGTCACCGGCAACATCGACGGCAGCGCGTCGATCACCGGACTGCAGGACGCCGAGTTCGGTCATTCCGGTTCGTCGGTCACGGCCAGCTACCACGCGCAACGGCAGACCATCGCGCTCGACGGCGACGTACGGCTGGCCGCGGGCAGCGCGCAGGACGTCCGGCTGGGGGCACTGGGCCGGCTCGGGCCGATTCCGGGCACCATCACCTTCAGCTCGAACGGCGGTGTGATCAACTACGCCGCCGACGCGACGCTGGACGTGGAGACGCAGTTCTGGCTGGGCAAGGTGGCCGCGCTGGACGGGCTGGGGGCGCCGCGCTACGCCAACGGCGCCTCGGTGGTGGACCGGAGCTGCACCGTCGGGCCGGGCTGCGCCAACCAGGGCCCGTTCTGCGTGGACGGGAAGTGCTTCGGGTTGACCGGGATCATCAACGTCTCGGGGCTGCCCAGCCGGGTGACCGTCGACCCGACCACCCGGAGCTACTCGTTCGCCGGCTACCAGCCCCGATCGAACAAGTTGACCCTGTACGTCGACGACTCGGTCTTCGTACCGTCGCCGCCGGACCGGATCAGGGCCGAGGCGACCCTGACCGACCTGCCGTCCGGGATCAACTTCACCCTCGGCCCGATCGCCCTCACCGACACGCTCAGCATCAAGTACGACTCGGACGTGGCCTCGGCCGGCATCCTGGACGTGCACGCCCAGGCCGACCAGGTGCCGAAGTTCGACTCGACCCGGGCGCTGGCCCACCTGGACCCGATCCCCGGTGGCCTGGAGGTGAGCGGCAAGGTCGGCTCGCCCACCTCGGTGCGGGTCAAGAACTCGACCGTCATCGACAACCTGTCGATCAAGGCCACGGGCACCTTCCGCAATGACCCGGCCACCGGCCAGGTGCAGCTGCGCGACGTGCCCACCGACATGACGTTCAGCGCCCGCGGATTCGGCAACGCCGAGGGAGACAACCTGCCCACGGTGGACTACACGGCGAACGACGGGCGGAACACCCTCGACATCGACGTCGAGATCGAGGCGAATCTGGTGAAGAAGACCGACGACTTCGAGGCCGGCCCCGACGATCTCGAACTGCACATCACCAACCTCGGCCACCGGACCACCGTGGAACTCGCGCCGGAGACCCAGGTCGTCACCATCACGTCCGTACCGAAGACCGACGAACTGCAGATGGTCGGCAACCTGCACCTCTCGGTGTCGAGGAAGGAGATGGACCTGGAGTTCTTCAACTGCTTCGGCCTGGTCCGCGGGTTGTTCACCGGACACGCCGAGGTGCGGGACAGCTGGATCAGCGACATCACCTTCAACCTCACCGACATCCAGGCGGCGACGCTGCGGCCCGGCAACGTCCGCACCGACCTGCCGTTCGGGCTGCCCCGCGAGTTGGGCTACCTGTTCCTGGCCTTCGACGGCACGTTCGGTCAGGCGACCATGTCGATGGCCGGCGTCCATCTCGATCTCGACATCGACCTGCTGCTCCGCATCGACAAGATCGTCGGGCCGGACTTCTTCAAGCAGGACCTCAAGCTGGTCGGGTTGTACGACAGCGTCGACTACCATCGCTACGATCTGCAGCAGCCCAGCAAGGTGACGGTCGAGGTCAGCACCTGGGGCATCCCGCTCGCCGAGATCGTCCTGGCGATCTGGCCCGGCCTGGCGGAAAAGTCCCGTAACGGGGTGACTGTGCCCGGCGGCCGGCCGAGCGTGGTGACCATGCTCGACCCGGGAGACGACGTGGACGACTACATCTTCGACCTGCTGGCGTACGCCGCCTGGCCGTTCGACGGCGAGCACGCGCCCAAGCAGGAGAACACCGGCGACGGCGGGGCGTGCTGACCGGCATGCCGACCGCGAGCCGTCGGCGAGTCACCGGGCTGCTGGCCCTGGTGCTCGCCGGCGGCCTCGTCGGTCCGCTCAGTGGCTGTTCCGACGGCTGCGCCGACACCGTGCTCCAGGTGTCGCCGGTCGAGGTCGACGACGTGACCGCCCCGCTCACGGTCAGCGCGCGGCTGACCCGGGACGGCAGGCCGGTCGCTGGGGTCACCGTCAAGCTGGCGGTGACGGTGGTGGGCCCGAACAACGCACACAGTGAGGCACTGTTCCACGCCACCACCGACGCCGACGGCCGGGCGAGCGTGACCCGGCCGGGCGGCGTCGCCCGGCTGTCGCCCGTCAACCACCAGGTGACCGAGTACAGCGCCTACTTCCAGCCGATGAACAAGATCGACGGGGAGCACCTCTGCTGGTCGAGCGTGTCGGCGCCGATCACCTGCCGCACCGCGGCCGGCACCGGCCCGTGCCCGGTCCGGACGGCGACCTGAGGGCGCCAGCTACGGCTGGGGGATGACGCCGAATCATCCTCCGGCCGGAGCGGCGCCTGGTCCGGGCCGGATACGGTCTGGTTCATGAGCGATCAGCACCCCGCGTTGTCCCTCCGTGGCCTGGCCAAGCGGTTCGACACCAAGGTCGCGGTCGCCGGGGTCGACCTGGACGTGCCGGCCGGCTCGTTCTACGGGCTGCTCGGCCCGAACGGGGCCGGCAAGACGACCACCCTGTCCATGGCCGTCGGCCTGCTGCGGCCCGACGCCGGCCAGGCCCGGGTGCTCGGGTACGACGTGTGGGCCGACCCGGTCCGCGCCAAGGGCCTGCTCGGCGTGATGCCCGACGGGGTACGTCTCTTCGACCGGCTCAGCGGCGCCGAACTGCTGGCCTACCACGGTCTGCTGCGCGGCATGGACCCCGCGGTGGTCGACCAGCGGGCGGCGGAGCTGCTGGACGTGCTGGCGCTGGGCGACGCCGGCCGCACCCTGGTGGTCGACTACTCGGCGGGCATGAAGAAGAAGATCGGCCTGGCCTGCGCGCTGCTGCACGGCCCCCGGCTGCTGGTGCTGGACGAGCCGTTCGAGGCGGTCGACCCGGTCTCCGCGGCGCTGATCCGGGACATCCTGCACCGGTACGTGACCGGCGGCGGCACGGTGGTCTTCTCCAGCCACGTCATGGAGGTCGTCGAGCGGCTCTGCTCGCACGTGGCGATCCTCGCCGAGGGGCGGATCAAGCTGGTCGGCACGCTCGACCAGGTACGCGGCGAGCGGTCCCTGGAGGAGGTCTTCGTGGAGGTGGTCGGCGGGCGTACCGCGACCGGCGAGGAGCTGTCGTGGCTGTCCCGGTGACCGCGCCCGCCGAGCCGGTCCGGCAGGTCTCCGCCCGGCACTTCGTCCGGCTCAAGCTGCGCGTGCTGGCCAACAACTTCCGCGGCCAGGGCTGGCGGATCGCCCTCTTCGTGGTGGGCGTCGTGATCGGGCTCTGGTTCGCCGCCGGCGGCTTCTTCCTCCTGGCCGCGCCGGGCCTGGCCGGCGAGTCCCGGTACGCGCTCATGATCGCCGCCTTCGGCGGCGGGCTGCTGGTGCTCGGCTGGCTGCTGCTGCCGCTGGCCTTCTTCGGCGTGGACGAGACCCTGGACCCGGCCCGGTTCGCGCTGCTCCCGCTCTCCCGCCGCGCCCTGGTCACCGGCCTGTTCGCGGCCGCCCTGGTCAGCGTCCCGGTGCTGGCGACGCTGATCGCGGTCACCGGGCTGGTGATCACCGCCGGCGCGCTGGGCGGCTGGCCGGCTGCCCTGGTGCAACTGGTCGGGGTGATCGTCGGCCTGCTGCTCTGTGTGGCCGCCGCCCGCGCGGTGACCAGTGCGTTCGCCACCATGCTGCGCTCCCGCCGGGTACGCGACCTGGCCGCCGTGCTGCTCGCGGTGCTGGCCGCCCTGCTCGGGCCGTTGCAGATCGCGGTGCTCGCCGCCGTCCGCCGGGCCGACTGGGACCAGTTGACCGGGACGGCCCGGATCGTCGGTTGGACCCCGTTCGGGGCGCCGTGGACCGCCGGGATCGACGTGGCCGAGGGCCGGGCCTGGGCCGCCGGGCTGAAGCTGCTGATCACCGCGCTGGCCATCGGCGCGCTGCTGCTCTGGTGGTCGCGCTCGCTGGAGTCGGCGATGGTCGGCGCGGTGAGCGCCGGGCCGTCCCGGGACCGGCGCGGCACCGTCGGCGCGGCGGTCGCCCAACTCTTCCCGCGGGCGGCCGGCTGGGCCCGGCGGGACCGGTTCGGCGCCCTGGTCGCCCGGGAGGCCCGGTACTGGTGGCGGGACGCCCGGCGGCGGGCCAACCTGATCACCATCGCGGTGGTCGGCATCTTCGTGCCGGTGATGGTCAACGTGGGCGGCGCCCGGTTGGCCGTGGAGGGCGGGCAGGCGTTCGGTGAGGTGACCGCGGACTCGTCGCCGGTGCTGGTCAGCCTCTCGCTGGTCTTCGTCGGGGTTGTCGCGTCGCTCACCGTGGCAAACCAGTTCGGCTTCGACGGCAGCGCGTACGCGGCCAACGTGGTGGCCGGCGTGCCGGGGCGGCTGGAACTGCGCGCCCGGATGACCGCGTTCGCGATCTACGTGGTGCCGCTGCTCGTGGTGGTCGCGGTCATCCTCGCCGCGCTGCTGCGACACCCGGGTTGGCTGGGCGTGATGGCCGGCGCGCTGTTCGCCGCGTACGGCAGCGGGCTCGCGATCAACGCGTTCGTCTCGGTGCTCGGCGCGTACGCGCTGCCGGAGACGAGCAACCCGTTCGCCATGAACACCGGCGCCGGGGTGGCGAAGAGCTTCCTTGCCCTGCTGTCCATGATCGCCTCGACCGCCGCGGCGGTGCCGATGGTGGTGGCGGCGGCACTGTTCGGTGACCTCTGGCTCTGGCTGGCCCTGCCGATCGGCCTGGCGTACGGGTTGGGGGCCGCGCTGCTCGGCTCCTACCTGGCCGGGGACGTGCTGGACCGCCGCCTGCCGGAACTGCTCGCGGCGGTCACGCCCCGCCGCTGACCCGCACTCGCCGCCCGAAGATCGCGCTCGAACCGGGAAGTAGTGGCCTCCCACGCCGTCCAAGGCCACTGTTTCCTGGTTCGGGCGCGATCTTCGGCCAGTCAGTTCGGGTGGCCGGTCCGGAGAGCGGCGACGAGGGAGCGCCAGGCGTCGGGGGAGAAGGAGAGAGTCGGGCCGGACGGGTCCTTGCTGTCCCGGATCAGCACCACCCCGAGCAGATTGTCCGCCACCTCGACACAGTTGCCGCCGGAGTCGGTCGAACGGGACGACTTGCGCCAGCAAGGCTCGGCGATGGTCATGGCGTCACCTTCAACTTCCGGATCAGATCCAGCGAGGCTCCCGTGGACAGCGCTTCGCCGAGGAGGCTATCCCACTTCCGCTCGATCAAGCCGATCGTCTCGGGGTCGTCGACGACGTGGCCCCGGGCAGCATTCTCCAGGTAGAGCACCTGGTCAGCGTCCGGCAACTCGGCCAGCACGAAGCCGCCACCGAGCCCCGCGTGCTCGCCCACGGCCAACGGAATGACGTGCAGGCGCACAGACGGAAGCTCGGCCACCTCCAGTAGCCGCCCCAGTTGAGCGTCGAGCACCGGCGGTCCGCCCACCGGCCGCCGCACGGCGGTCTCGTCCAGCAGGAAGACGAAATGCGGCGGCTGGTCAAGGTGCAGCAACTGTTGACGCTCCATCCGAACAGCCACCAGTTCGTCCACCATGGCCGGTGGATGGAGGCCACCGGTGGAGATGACCGCCCTCGCGTAATCCTCGGTCTGGAGCAGACCGGGCACCAAGCACGCCTCGAAGGCTCGCAACCGCGTCGCCTGCTGCTCGTAACCCCGCCAGGGCACAAACCACGACGGCCCACGCTCCTGGTCGGCGGCTTTGAGCAGTTCGGCGAGGAGGCCGCCGGTGCCGAGGGCCTGGTCGGCGGCGACGGCGAACTCCATGGTCGGCCGTCGACGGCCGGTCTCGATCGCGGCGACCGTGGACGGACTCCACTTGATCAGGGCGGCCAGCCCTTCCTGGGAGACGTCCGCACCGGCCCGGGCGGCCTTGAGCGCCCGGATCCATATCTCGATGTTCATCCTTACCTCTCTGGTAAGTACGTGACCGCGCTGCGTAGTAAGCCCTGGCATCCTCCCCTGCCGACGCCGTCGAGTCCAGGGTGGAGACACGCGGCCCGGCTGGTGGAGGCGACGACCCGGCGGCCGGTCCTGCGCCGGTCGCCCCGGCCATTCCCCCGGCCGGGGCGACCTCGTCCGACCAGAGGAGGCACCCGATGTTCGCCCTGTTCCGCCGCTGCCGGAACGCCGCCGCGCACGCGTACCGGAAAGTCCTGCCGCCGCCCCCGGCCGCCACCCGGCCGGCGGTCTCGCCGCACCCGGTGGCGGCCTCGGCCCGGCCGAACGCCGCGCCGGCCTGGGCGTCCCGGCCGACGGTGGCCTTCCCGCGACCGGGCCGGGCCGGCTGGCTCACCCCGGCGCAGACGTGGCGGGCGAACGGCGGCCGCTGGTGATCATCCAGCAGATCTTGGTAGGGAGCGGCCCCTGGAGGGGCCGGTTTCGTCCAAGATCTGCCGGAGCACTCGGGCGTGGACTGCGGGAGGATCGCCGCGAGCGAGAAGGTGAGTGGCGGTGAGGCCGGGGCATCTGCCGATGCGGCCGCTGTGGCGGTGTCGGGCGTGTGGCGCGCACTGGCCGTGCCAGCCGGCCCGGCTCGCCCTGCTGGTCGAGTACCGGCACGACCGGACGGCGTTGCTGGTGTATCTGGGTGGGCTGATGGCCGAGGCCGGCGAGCAGCTCTCCCGGCTGAACGGTCACGACCACCCTGGCGACCTGCACGAGCGCTTCCTCGGTTGGGCGCGGGCCCGGGGCGGCACAATGTTTCACGTGAATCCTGAGCCGGGTGCCGAGATCCACCACACCGACCCGTTCGCCGTGCCGGCCGGGCAGCGTTCCCCGGCCCGCCGGCTGCGGGGTCGGCTGGCCGCCCCGGTCACGCTCTGGACGGCATCCGGGCCGGCAGGACTGACGGTCTCGTCCACCCTGGTCGCCGAGGGGGAGCCGGACCGGCTGCTCGGGCTGATCGACCCGGAGTCCGACCTGTGGGCGGCCGCGGAGGCGGCGGGGCGGTTCGCGGTCGCGCCGCTGGGTCCGCCGCACCGGCAGCTCGCCGACCGCTTCGCCGGCCTCTTCCCGTCCCCTGGCGGCCTCTTCGCCATCGGCTCCTGGATCGACACTCCGTACGGACCGGTCCCGGCCGACGCGGGCGCGTGGGCCGGCTGCCAGCTCGACAGCTCCCGAGAGTACGGCTGGGGGCTGCTGGTCGAGGCCACCATCGAAACGGTCGAGCTGGCCGAGGAGACAGCCCCCCTGCTTCATTACCGGGGCCGCTACCACGAGCTGGGCTGACCGGGACGCGCCAGATCGCCGACATGGCGGCGTCCAGGCACACGCGATACCGCCAGATCGCCGACGTGGCGGTGTCCGGGCGCCGGGCGCGCCAGGACGCCGACATGGCGGCGTCCAGGCACACGCGATACCGCCAGATCGCCGACCCGACGATCTCCGGCCGCCAGGCGCACCAGGACGCCGGCATGGCGGTGTCCGGGCGCCCGGGATGCCGCCGGATCGGCGAGCCGGAGTCGATCAAGCAGCCTGCGGACCTGGAGTCGATCAAGGCGCCCGGGTCGGAGATCGGGCGGCAGCCGGTGACCGGAGTGACCTGAGTCACTCGGCGCAGGGGGGCGACCGTTCGGCGCAGCGGGTGACCGGGGTCGGTCTGCGCCTTCCCCGGTTGGGAGCGTGCTCTCTACCGTGCGCGAAACTCCCCCACGCCTGCGAAGGTGGTGATCCACAGATGTCCACAGACACACCCGCGTCCGCACCGGCCGAGTCCCCGGCGGAGCGGTATCTCGCCGTACAGCGGTCGGACGAGTTCGCCGGGTTGCGGCGCGCGCTGCGCGGCTTCGTCTTCCCAATGACCGTCGCGTTCTTCCTGTGGTACGCGCTCTACGTCATCCTCTCCGCGTACGCGCGGGGCTTCATGGGCACGAAGCTCTTCGGGAACGTCAACGTCGCCCTGGTCTTCGGCCTGCTCCAGTTCGTCTCGACGTTCGTCATCGCGTGGCTCTACGCCCGGTTCGCCGACCGGCGGATCGACCCGGTCGCCGACCGGATCCGCGCCGAGATCGGGGAGGTGACCCGTGACGACTCTCCTCGCGGCTGAGGCGGGCAGCACCACCGCCCGCAACCTCACCATCACCCTCTTCCTGGTCTTCGTGGCGATCACGCTGGCGATCACCGTCTGGGCCAGCAGGCAGACGAAGACCGCCACCGACTTCTACGCCGGCGGCCGGTCCTTCTCCGGTTTCCAGAACGGCATGGCGATCGGCGGCGACTACATGTCGGCGGCGTCGTTCCTCGGCATCGCCGGCATCATCGCCCTGTACGGCTATGACGGCTTCCTCTACTCGATCGGCTTCCTGGTCGCCTGGCTGGTGGCGCTGCTGCTCGTCGCCGAACTGCTGCGCAACTCCGGCCGCTACACCATGGCCGACGTGTTGGCGTTCCGGATGCGCCAGCGCCCGGTGCGGACGGCGGCGGCGGTCTCCACGATCACCGTCTCGATCTTCTACCTGCTGGCCCAGATGGTCGGCGCGGGCGCGCTGGTTGCACTGCTGCTCGGCATCAAGCCGGGCACCACCTTCCTCGGCATGGACGCCGACACCGCGAAGGTCGCCACCATCATCCTGGTCGGCGCCCTGATGATCATCTACGTCACCGTGGGCGGCATGAAGGGCACCACGTACGTGCAGATCGTCAAGGCGTTCCTGCTCATGAGCGGCGCCATCGTGATGACCCTGCTGGTGCTGGCGCACTACAAGTTCAACCTGTCGTCGCTGCTGGGCGACGCCGCCGCCGCCTCGGGCAAGGGAGACGCCTTCCTCGAACCGGGCCTGCGGTACGGCGTCGAGAAGGCCGGCGACGCGACGCAGACCTTCTACAACAAGATGGACCTGCTGTCGCTCGGCATCGCGCTGGTGCTCGGCACGGCCGGCCTGCCGCACATCCTGATCCGCTTCTACACGGTGCCGACGGCGAAGGCGGCCCGCAAGAGCGTGCTCTGGGCGATCGGCATCATCGGCACCTTCTACCTGCTCACCCTGGCCCTGGGCTTCGGCGCGGCGGCGATGGTGGGCGGCAAGGCGATCACCGCGCAGGACAAGGCCGGCAACACCGCGGCGCCGCAGCTCGCCGAGGCGCTGGGGATCAAGTTCCTCGGCGGCGACCTGGGCGGCGCGACCCTGCTGGCGATCATCGCGGCGGTCGCGTTCGCCACCATCCTGGCCGTGGTCGCCGGGCTCACCCTGGCCTCGTCGTCCAGCCTGGCGCACGACTTCTACGCCAACGTGGTCAAGGACGGCCAGGCGTCCGAGCGGCAGGAGGTGAACGTCGCCCGGATCTCCGCCCTGGTGATCGGCGCGATCTCGATCGTCCTGTCGATCTTCGCGCAGAGCCTGAACGTGGCCTTCCTGGTGGCGCTGGCCTTCGCGGTGGCCGCCTCGGGCAACCTGCCGGCGATCCTCTACAGCCTGTTCTGGAGGCGGTTCAACACCTCCGGCGCGGTCTGGGCGATCTACGGCGGCCTGCTCGCCGCCGTGGTACTGGTCTTCTTCTCCCCGGTGGTCTCCGGGGCGCCGACGGCCATGTTCCCGGACCACGACTGGCACTGGTTCCCGCTGTCCAACCCGGGCATCATCTCGATCCCGTTCGGGTTCCTCTGCGGCTGGATCGGCACCCTGCTGTCGAAGGAGCACGACGAGGAGAAGTACGCGGAACTGGAGGTTCGTTCCCTCACCGGAGCGGGCGCGCACTGACGACACAACCGCGGGTGGGCCGGAGCCGCCGTCGGCTCCGGCCCATTCGCTTGAGTAGGCTGGCCGGCATGAAGGTTGCTCCCCGTTTCGGCCCCGGACACCGCATCCTCGTCACCGGCGGCGCCGGCTTCGTGCCGTCGCACCTGGTCGATCGGCTCATCGAGCGCGGCTGCACGGTCGTGGTGCTGGACAACTTCGTCACCGGGTCCAAGGACAACATCTCCCACCTGCTGGAGAAGCCGACCTTCACACTGATCGAGGCGGACGTCTCCGAGGGGCTGCCGACCCACCACCCGGCCATGGCCGAGCGGTTCGACGCGATCCTGCACATGGCCTCCCCGGCCAGCCCCACCGACTTCGAGAAGCTGCCGGTGGAGATCCTGCGGGTCGGCTCGGTCGCCACCCTGGCGCTGCTGGAGCGGGCCACCGCCGACGGCGCCCGGTTCCTGATGGCCTCCACGTCCGAGGCGTACGGGGACCCGAAGGAGCACCCGCAGCGCGAGACCTACTGGGGCAACGTCAACCCGGTCGGCATCCGGAGCGTCTACGACGAGGCGAAGCGCTTCTCGGAGGCGGCCACCATGGCGTACCACCGCAGCCGGGGCACCGACACCGCGATCGTCCGGATCTTCAACACGTACGGCCCGCGGATGCGGCCGGACGACGGCCGGGCCATCCCGACCTTCATCTCCCAGGCGCTGCGCGGCGAGCCGATCACCGTGCACGGCACCGGCAACCAGACCCGGTCGATCTGCTACGTCGACGATCTGGTGCGGGGCATCCTGCTGCTGCTCGACTCGACCGAGACCGGCCCGATCAACTGCGGCACCGAACACGAGATGTCGATGCGGCAGCTGGCGGAGACGATCGTGTCGCTGATCGGGAGCAGGTCCGAAGTGAGCTACATCACTCGCGCCGCCGACGACCCAGAGATGCGCCGTCCGGATCTCACCCTCGCCCGTGAGCTGTTGGGGTACGAACCGACCGTGGCGCCCGAAGACGGCCTCCGGCGCACCATCGACTACTTTCGCGGTCGGCTAGGGTACTGACCCCGGCTGGGAGGACGCTGACACCCCGGTCGCCCTTGACGGCGGCACTGGCGCCACCGACCTACCCTCGGTACATGTCAGCGACCACGTCTGCCGACGATCCCTTCCCGTACGTCAGTCGGAGCGCGGGGCGCGCCCAGGTGCCCGGCCCCGGTCGGAGCACCACCGGGCGCGCCCGCCCGACCGACGCCAGCCGGTACCCGTCGTACGACGAGGAGCAGCCTCGCTCCGGCGGACCCGGCAGCCCCGGTGGACCCGCCGGGCCGGGCGGCCCGGGCGGTCCCGGCGCTCCGCGCCGGCCCGGCCCGCGCCCGCGCTGGGGGCGCATCGGCCTGGTGGCGGGCGTCGCGGTGCTGGTGCTGGCGCTGCTCGGCGGCGCGGGTGCCTGGCTCTACGCGCGCAATCTCGACAACGATCTGGCCCGCACCGACCCCTTCTCGGCGATCACCGGCGGACGACCCGCCAAGAAGGTCGACGGGGCCCTCAACATCCTGATGGCCGGCACCGACTCCCGGGATCCGGACGCGCCGATGGACAAGGCCGGCGAGTGGCGCGCGGACACCATGATCCTCATGCACATCCCGGCCGACCACAAGACGGCCTACCTGGTCTCCATCCCCCGCGACCTGTACGTGCCGATCCCACAGAACGCGGGCGCGTCCTGCGACTCCGGCCAGCGCAACAAGGTGAACGCGGCGTTCGCGTTCGGCGGCCTGCCGCTCGCGGTGAAGACCGTGGAGTGCTTCACCGACGTGCGGATCGACCACGTCATGGCGATCGACTTCGCCGGGTTCAAGGAGGTCACCGACGCACTCGGCGGGGTCGACTTGAAGGTGGAGCGGACGATCACCTCGATCCACAAGCCGTACCGGAAGTTCACCAAGGGCGTGAACCACATGAACGGCGCCGAGGCCCTCGACTGGGTGCGGCAGCGCAAGCAGTTCCCCGAGGGCGACTTCGCCCGGATGCGCCACCAGCAGGAGTTCCTCAAGGCGCTGATGGACAAGGCGGCCAGCACCGGCACCCTGACCAACCCGAAGAAGCTGAACGACTTCCTCAAGGCGGTGACCGCCGCAGTCACCGTCGACCAGGGTTTCTCGTTGACCGACATGGCGTTGGAGTTCCGGAACCTGCGAGGCGAGAACCTGACCTTCATCACCAGCCCGAACCTCGGCGGCCAGACCATCGACGGCCAGTCGGTGGTGGTCTCCGACCGGGAGAAGGCGCTGGCCATGTACCAGGCCATCGCGTCGGACACGATGACGCAGTGGGTGAAGGCCAACCAGCCGGGCGACACCACCGGCAACTGATCCCGTTTCCCGGCAACCACCGCCAGCAGCACATCGATGGCGCCGAATCACGAAGCGTCCGAAGGCATTGACCTTCACCGAAGATCATCTTAGGATCGACGCGTCCCGATCGCGGAGATTGATGATCAGCAGGACTCGCTTCGGAATGGCCAACAGCGGTTCGACGGGCCGCACAACGCATTTCCGTACCGGTGAGCGGGCCTGCCATAACGGGGAACAGGAGAACCGATGGCAAACAGATTGCGGAAGGCATTTCGGGCAGTGGCGGCTGGTGCCTTGATGTCCGGGGCCGCGGTGACTGCGACCGCCGCACCCGCCGAGGCTGCCGCCCTCAGCTGCCCCTATCCGTACACCTGCCTCTACGACACCAACAAGGCCATGATGCACCGCTACCAGGTCGTGACCTCGACCTTCCAACCGGTATCGGACGGCGTCGACGTCGTCTACGGCGTGAACAGTCGGAACGACGACGTGGTCTTCATCCGGTACACCACCGGGCTCGTGCGGTGTATGCCCGCCGGCACGCCAAACACGATCTACGATGTCGGCTACTACGGGATCACCAACGGGATCCGCATCGACTCGTCATCATCCTGCGGCACCACCATCAAGCTTCCTGTCGCCTGACACACGTCGGTCGGGTCCTGGCCGCCACCGGCGCCGGGACCCGACCAGGATTGGCCTTCTGCCACCACAGCTCCCGGCCCGCAGGGCCCCAATACCGCCCACATTTCGCTGGCTGCCCACCGTAGACTTTGAGTCACTGACCGCTCGGCCGCAACGACTCTCATCCTTGAGTATCAGTCGAGCGAGTGCGCTGCGACGTCCGGGGGAAATTGCCTGCCGCGCAGGGTCGCCCGACTGACATGCGATCCGTAGAATGGCGCGGTCAACCCGATCATCGAGCTGGAGCAGGTATGCCGGTCCAGACCAGCCGTCGCCCTCCGTCACTGGATCCCGGCGCACCCGGGCGGATGCCGCCAAATATCCCCACCCAGCCCGGTCCGGGCGGTCGCGGTCCCGGCAACCGGAAGCGGCGGACCAAGCGCAAGGACCCGCTCTGGGCCCGACTTACGCTGATCTTCGGCGCGGTGCTGATGATGACCAGCGGCGTCGCGATTGTCGGCAGCAAGGCGGTGATCGGCCAGGCCACCAGCAACATCAAGCAGGGCAGCCTGCTCGGCGACGCGGGCAAGAGCGAGGCCGAGGGCGGCAAGAACCTGGACGGCCCGATCGACATGCTGCTGCTCGGCGTCGACGCCCGGGCGAGCTGGGACGCCGCCAACGTCCGGTCGGACAGCATCATCATCCTGCACATCCCGGCCAGCCACGACCAGGCGTACCTGATCTCCATCCCGCGGGACACCGAGGCGGAGATCCCGGGGCACGGCACCGACAAGATCAACGCGGCCTTCTTCTTCGGCGCGCAGAACGGTGGCGGCTGGGAGGGCGGCGCGCAGTTGATGGCCAAGACCATCAAGCAGATGAGCGGAATCAGCTTCGACGGCGCGGCGATCATCAACTTCGGCGGCTTCAAGAAGGTCATCGACGCGCTCGGCACCGTCCGGATCTGCGTCAGCCACGAAGTCAAGTCGATCCACATGTCGTACGTCGACGGCAGGCCGAGGTGGAACTCGGACGCCGAGAAGCTCGGCAAGCCGATGACGCCGGTGGTGCACAAGAAGGGCTGCAAGGAGATGGAGGGCTGGGAGGCCCTCGACTTCGCCCGCCAGCGCTACGGCCTGCCGAACAGCGACTACGACCGGCAGCAGAACCAGCAGCAGCTGATCAAGGCGATGGCGAAGAAGGCCACCGAGAGCGGCATGCTGACCAACCCGATCAAGCTGAACCATCTGATCAAGGCGGCCGGCGAGTCGCTCATGCTGGACACCGGCGGCGTGAAGATCGAGGACTTCATCTTCACCCTCAAGGGCCTCAGCGGCAACGACCTGGTCACCCTGCGCACGAACGCCGGCACCTACAACTCCTCGGCGGACAAGAAGTACGAGGTGCTCAGCCCGCTCAGCCTGAACATGTTCAAGGCGGTCAAGGAGGACAAGCTCGCCGACTTCGTCGCCGCGAACCCGGAGGTCCTCTCCACCCGGAAGTGAGCCTGACCCGCGGTGGCTGCGGCGAAAGCGGCCACCGCCGGGGCTCCGGCCCCGTAGCCTGAGGTGAGCGGGTCTCACGTCAGGGCTGCGGGGGAGGGCTGTCACGTTCAGGCCAGGACGGACCAGGCGCGGGCGGGGTCGACCCGTCCGCTGGCCCCGGTTCCTCCTCGGCGCCGGCCTCGCCCTGGTGCTGCTCGCCACGCTCGCCGTGGCGGGGCTGCACTGGCTCACCAACCGGTACGACCACACGGTGGAAAAGCAGCAACTGCTCGCCCCGGCTGCCCGGCAGCCGCGTACCGACCTGTCCCGCGGGCTCAACTACCTGCTGATCGGCTCCGACCACCGGCCCGGTGCCAATCCCGAGGACCAGCGCTCGGACAGCATCCTGATCGTGCACGTCCCGGCCGGGATGCGGCAGGCGTACCTGATCTCCATCCCGCGCGACCTGCTGGTCGCCATCCCGGCGGCGCCCGGCTACGGCGGCGGCCAGGACAAGGTCAACGCGGCGTACGAGCACGGCGGCGGCGGTGAGGCCGGCGCCCGACTGCTCTCCGCCACCCTGGGCCAGCTCACCGGCCTGCGCTTCGACGGCGCCGCGCTGGTCGACTTCTCCGGTTTCAAGCAGGTCATCGACCTGCTCGGCGGGATCCGGATGTGCGTCGACACCGAGGTCCGCTCGATCCACACCAGGACCCTGTTCACCCCCGGCTGCCAGCAGATGGACGGCGCCCGGACCCTGGACTACGTCCGCCAGCGCTACGACCTGCCCGACGGCGACTACGACCGGCAGCGCCACCAGCAGCAGATGCTCCGCGCGGTGCTCGACAAGGCCGGCGAGACGCACCTGCGCAACGACCCGGTGCAGCTGGATCGGGTGATCCGGGCGGTCGGCGGCGCGCTGACCGTGGACACGAACGGCGTACCGCTGGAGGACCTGCTCTTCGCGCTCCGGTCGCTGCCCCCGGACGCGCTGCACGGCGTGCAGGTGCCCTCGTATCCGCAGACCATCGGCGAGGTCTCCTACGTGGTGCTGGACAACGGCGGCAACGGCCTCTTCGACGCGGTGCGGGACACCCGGATGCCGGAATGGGCCGGGGCGAATCCCCGTTGGGTCAACCGGCTCTGAGCGGAATCGCCGTCTAGGCTAGGTAGCCGTGTTCGGACCCCAGGTTCCCAGCGTGCCCGCGTCGGCCGTGCCCGACGACACCTACCTGCTCGACGTCCGGGAGGACGACGAGTGGGCCGCCGGCCACGCGCCCGCCGCCCACCACCTGCCGATGACCGAGCTGCCCGGCCGGCTGACCGAAGTGCCGGACGACCGCGAGGTGGCGGTGATCTGCCGCTCCGGCGGGAGGTCCGCGCAGGTCGTCGCGTACCTCCTGCGCAACGGCTGGGACCAGGTGCGCAACGTCGAGGGCGGGATGGGCGACTGGGCCGCCGCTGGCCGCCCGGTGGTCACCGACGACGGGCAGCCGGGCCGGGTCGCCTGAGGAGTCGGGAGGCATGACCACGCCCCTGGTGTTCGCGCACCGCGGGTCCTCGTACGACCTGCCCGAGCACACCCTCGCCGCGTACCTGCGCGCGCTCGACGAGGGCGCCGACGGGCTGGAGTGCGACGTCCGGCTGACCCGGGACGGCCATCTGGTCTGCGTGCACGATCGCCGGCTGGACCGGACCAGCAACGGTCACGGGCTGGTCAGCGCGCGTACGCTCGCCGAGCTGGAGCTGCTGGACTTCGGTTCCTGGCATCCCGGTGGGATGGCGGCCGAAGGGGACGAACCGCTCGACGAGTCGCACACCCGGCTGCTCACCCTGGAACGGCTGCTCGACGCCGTGCTGGCCGCCGGCCGGCCGGTCCGGCTGCTGATCGAGACCAAGCACCCCTCCCGGTACGGCGGGGACGTGGAACGCCGGCTGGTCGGCCTGCTGCGCCGGTACGGCCTGGCCGACCCGGGACCGGACGATCGGGTCCGGGTCACCGTGATGTCCTTCTCGGCGCTCGCCGTACGCCGGATCCGCGACCTCGCGCCCGGCCTGCCCACCGTGCTGCTGCTGGAGGTGCTCCCGCGCTGGCTGCGGCTGGGTCGGCTGCCGTTCGGCACCCGGATCGCCGGCCCGGGGATCGGCCTGGTCCGAGCCCGGCCACAGCTCGTCCCCGCGCTGCGGGCCGCCGGCAACCAGGTCTACGTCTGGACGGTGAACGAGCCGGCGGACCTGGAACTCGTGCTGTCCGCCGGGGTGGACGGCGTGATCACCGACCGGCCCGCCCAAGCGCTGGCCCGGCTGGGCCGTTGAGCCGGGTCGCGCCGCCCCACCGCGATCCCGCCCGCCCGGGCGAGGGGTGTTCCCGGACCGGTCGGCGCGGCACACTCGGGACATGCCGGAGCGAACCGACTACGCCGCCCTCATCGCCGGCCACGACAGCGTGCTCAAGATGATCAACTCGGGTCAGTCCGGCCTGCCGGTGCTCACCCGGCTGCTCGGGGTGGTCCAGCCCGCCGTCGGCGCGGCCAGCCTGGCCTTCGTGGAGTTCGCCCCCGCCGGCGGCCGGGTGATCGCGGCGACCGGCACCGCAGAGTCGCTCATCGGCCGCCCGCTGCCGGCCACCGACCCGGCCACCGTCTGCCTCCTCACCGGCCCCTCGGTACGCGAGGTCCGCGTCGACCGGATCCCGAGCGCGCTCGCCGACGAGGTGGCCGGGCGGGGCCTGCGCCGGATGATCGCGGCGCGGGCCGAGGTCGGCGGCCACACCGTGGGCAGCCTGCACGCCCTCTACCCGGCCGACGCCGCGCTCGACGACTCCCACCACGCCGTCCTCGGCTACATCGCCTCCTGCATCGCCCACATGTACGGCGACCAGACCGGCCTGCCGGTGCACGGCGACGGCCCGGTGGTGGCGGCGCTCGCCGACGGCCTGGCCGTGGTGGACCGGGAACACCACGTACGGCTCTGGAACCCGGCGGCCGCCCAGGTGACGGGCCACCCGCCCGCCGACGCGCTGAACCGTCCGCTCCCGTTCCCGCTCCCCCCGCCCGGACAAGTGCTCGACCACCGGATGCCGGACGGCCGCTGGCTGCGGATCACCTCCGGGGAGCTGCCCGGCCCCGGCACGCTGCGGGTGGTCACCTTCCGCGACATCACCGACCAGCAACGCCGCGACCACGACCGGGACCTCTTCGTCGCGGTGACCAGCCACGAGCTGCGCACCCCGGTCACCGTGATCAAGGGGTACGCGGACACCCTCACCGACCACTGGGAGTCGCTCAGCGACGACGACCGGCGGCACGCCGCCCGGATCATCGGGCAGCGGGCCAACGAGCTGGCCCGGCTGGTCGACCGGTTGCTCACCGCCGCCACCGAGAGCCGGCCCGGCGGGGAGCCGGCCGCGCCGTTCGACCTCGCCGACGCGCTGCGGGCCGCGGTGTCCGACCTGCCGGCGGACGTCCGGCACCGGATCGTCCTCGCCCTGCCGGTCGACCTGCCCAAGGCGCTCGGTGACCGGCACAGCCTGGCCACCGTGCTCACCGAGCTGAGCACCAACGCCGGGAAGTACTCGCTGCCGGACACCCCGATCGAGGTGTCCGCCGAGGCGAGCGGCCGGATGGTCGCCTTCCGGGTCGCCGACCGGGGCATCGGCATCCTGCCGGAACACGTGGAACGGGCGTTCGACCGGTTCTGGCAGGGGGAGTCCGGTGACCGCCGGCGCTACCCGGGGGCCGGACTGGGGCTGTATCTCGTCCGCCAGATCGTTGAACAACAGAATGGATGGGTATCCCTCCGACCGAGGGCCGGTGGGGGTACGGTCGCAGAGGTGCGGCTGCCCCGGGGGTGACCCGGGCGCAGTGGGGGGTGGAAGGAACACGGTGTCGACGGGTTCGGCCGAACGGTCGTGGTGCGTGGTGGTGCCCCATCACGCCACCGGTGCACGCCTGGCCCGGCATCGGCTCGCCAGCGAGTTGGCCGACGTCGTCCCCCCGGTCCTGCTGGCCGACCTGGTCGCGGTCCTCGCCGAGCTGGTGGGCAACGCCGTCCGGCACGCCGACCCGCTGCCCGGCGGCGTGGTCCGGGTGGCCTGGCGGCTGCGGCCGACGGCCAACGGCCGTTGCGTGCAGCTCCGGGTCACCGACGGCGGCTCCGCCTCGGGCCCGCTGCTCCGGGCGGCCACCCCGGACGCGATCGACGGGCGCGGCCTGCACATCGTCGCCGGCCTGTCCAGTCGCTGGGGCGTCGAGCGGGACGGCCTCGGGCAGAGCGTCTGGGCCGAGTTCGACCCGGCCGTCGCTGCCCAGCCGGGCCTGGCCATCGCCGGCTGAGCGGGGCCCCCGGGAGGGGTGGGTCCTGCGCCCACCGGTCTTCTCCGGCATCTAGGCTGTGTCGCCATGAGCGAGCGCAGCGAGCGAATCATCAGGCGCAGTGCCGCGGAGGCTCATGCGGCCGCGGAGCGAAGCGAGGCGGGCGCGTGAGCAAGCGTCGAAAGAGCCAGCGGGCCGCCGAAGTCACCCCGAAGCGGGAGAAGGTGCGCGACGTCTTCGTGCCCCGACCGTTCGAGGGGCTGGCCGACGAGCCGGAGTGGATCGCCCTGCGTGAGCTGGTCCCGGCCGCCTCCGCGCCGCTGCGGCTGACCCCCGAGCTGGTCGAGGAGTACGGCGACCGACCGGTCACCCTGGCCACCGTGCTGCCGATGGCCGCCCCGGCGATGACCAAGCCGGACGGACGGGTCTTCATCGGGCTCCAGCGGCACCAGCAGTCCGGCGACGTCTCCCGGGACCTGGCCGACGCGCTGCTCTGCGCGCTGCGTACCGAACCGGGCGGCCAGGTGGCGGTGCCGCCGCTGCCCGGTCCGGGCCCCCGCCTCCAGGACATCCTGGTCGACGGCCCGCTGGAGATCACCATGCACGACGGGTTCGAGTTCTGGCTCGACCCGGGGGCGGCCGACGACCCGACCGTGCAGGCGTCCCTGGAGCGGGCCAACGCGGCGGTCTACCCGACGGTGAAGCTGGCGGCGGCGCGGGCCGCGTACTGGTGCCAGGTGCCGGAGAAGGCGCACGTGCGCTGGGTCCTGTCGGACGACGAGGACACGGCGCTGGACGCGCTGTCCCGGCTGAGCGTTGCCGGCACGCTGGCCCTCGGCGAACGCACCCGGTTCGCCGGCATGTTCCGGGCGCACGGCCGCCTGGTGCCGGTCTGGGACCTGCCCGAGGAGGTCCCGGCCGCCGAGTGGGAGGAGCCGGTGACCGAGTTCGCCAAGCGGTACGCCGAGGCGCTGGAGGAGCAGGCGCCGCTGGACGCCGCCGGGCGCCGGGCCCGCCAGGGCCTCCTCGGCCGCCAGCTCACCCTGCGCTGACCCGATCCTTCGCTCGACGGGCCCCGGTGTCGACCGGGGCCCGTCGTCGTCAGCGGCGCAGCGGCTCGCGGACCAGCGGGCAGGACATGCAGCGCGGCCCGCCCCGGCCGGAACCCAGCTCGGAGCCGGCGATGGCGATCACCTCGATGCCGGCCCGTTCCAGTTGGGCGTTGGTCTCCACGTTCCGCTCGTAGCCCACGCAGAGCCGGGGCGCGAGGGCGAGGGTGTTGTTGCCGTCGTCCCACTGTTCCCGCTCGGCGGTGACCGGGTCGAGGCCGGTGTCGATCACCCGGAGCTGGTCGAGGTCCATCGCGTCGGCGGCGGCGCGCAGGAACGGCGCCGGGCCGTCGACCCGCGGCTCGTCGCCGTCCACCCCGGCGATGACCGTGTACGCCGACAGCGAGCTGGCGATGTTCGGGTACATCAGCACGGCGTCCACGTCGACCATCGTGCAGACGGTGTCCAGGTGCATGGTCGCCCGCTCCTGGGCGATCGGGACGACCAGGATGGTGTGGGCCAGGCCGGCGGCGAAGACCTGCCGGGCCAGGCGTTCCGCCCCGGCCGGGGTGGTCCGCTCGCCCACTCCCACGGCGAGCACGCCGGGCGCGAGCAGCAGCACGTCGCCACCCTCCAGGTGCTCCAGCTCGGCGTGGTAGACGAACCGCGTACCGGCGAAGCGCGGATGGTGCCGGTAGATGGCGTCGGTCAGCCCGCTCTCCCGCCGCCGCGCGGGCATGGCCAGACTGGTCACCCCGACCCGGTCCCCGATCCAGACCGAGGAGTCCCGGGTGAAGAGCAGGTTGGGCAACGGGTCGATGACGAAGTCGTGCCGGTCCATCAGTGTCCAGACCAGACCGCCCGGCCGGTCCCGGCCGATCCGCAGCTCCTCGTGGGCGAGCCCGGCGATGAGCACGTCGGCCAGGGCGGCCGGGTCGAGGTATCCGAGATGGTCGGCGACTCGCCGGCGCAGCGTGTCGCCCAGCCGGGGCGAGCGCAGCACCAGTTCGGTGAGTTCCGCCCGGGCGTCCGGCAGGGCGAGCGTCTCGGCCAGCAGCGCCGACAGGTAGAGCACCTCCACGCCCCGGGCGCGCAGCGCGGCCGCGAACGCGTCATGCTCCTCCTGCGCCCGGCCCACCCATGGGATAGCGTCGAAGAGCAACGAGTCGTTGTTGCGCGGCGTGAGCCGGGCGAGTTCCGGCCCGGGGCGGGTGCAGCAGCACGGTGCCGAGCCGGGCGACCTCGCTGTCCACGTAGTGGGTCACCTTCGCAGCGTAGGGCAGGGCTTCCGCACCATCCGGAAAAGAAGTGTGAATGAATATGGCATTCATCCGCACTCATTCCGGTGCTCCAACTTGCCGACCACCGGGGTCCGCAACGTAGGGTAGTGAAGACGTAACTTCGAGGGACCTTTTGCCGGAGGTCGCGATGACTGTCTTTCCCGCTCGTCAAGCCGTACCCGCCCGGGCCCTGCCACCCGTGGCGGTGCCACCGCCCCGGGTCGAGGCCACCCCGGTGCTCGAGCCGGCCCGACCGACACCACTCGAGTGGGCCCGTCGCCGCCGGGCCGAGCGGGGCGCCCGCCGGCTGGAGGCGGCCGGGGCCCGTGCGCTCGGCCAGCTCAACCACCTCGGTCCGGCCTGGCACGTCATCGAGTGGCCCCGGACGGACGTCGCGGACGTGCTCCTCGATCGCGGTCAGGACGAGCGGGCCGGGTTCCTCGCCATCGGGCCGAGCGGTCTCTTCGCGGTCACCATCGCCGACCACGGCCGGGCCCGCGTGCTCGTCGCCGGCGACGTGGTGCAGATCAACGGCAAGCGTCCGCCCTATGTGGCCGAGGCCCGGCGGGACGCCAAGCGGGCCAGCAAGGCGCTCTCCGAGGCGGTCGGCCTGCCCATCCCGGTCACCCCGGTGCTGACCTTCGTCGGCTCCGGGGTGATCAGCGTCTACGGCCTGCCGAAGGACTGCCTCATGGCCACCCACCGGGAGCTGGACCGGCTGCTCGTGGCGGCCGGCAACCGGATCAGCCCGGCCACCGCCGAGAAGCTCTCCCGGGTCGCCCAGCACCCGTCGACGTGGCTCAACGGCACGTACCGTCCAGCAGCCGACTACCGGTGGTACGACGAGGGCCGAACGGCCGCTGACAAGCGGGCCGCCCGCCGGTAACGTCTCCGGCGACGCCACGCGGCCCACGGACCCGCCCCGGTGGTTCCGTCGGCCCGCGCCGTCGCCGGCCGCCCGACATTGGGCACTCTTCGCACCGACACCTGTCCCACGGCTCCGCCGCAGCCGAGCGGCACCGGCGGCCGGAGGATCCAGCGCGGTCGGGCGGTCGTCGTGACGACCGGCTAGCGTGGACAGACCGTCGGTGTGCATAGGAGGCGCGGTGGCCCACGTCGAACTCTCGCTCTCGGAAGTGCTCGTGCCCGCGGCGGGGACACCGACCGAGCAGGAGTTCGACAACTTCGGCCAGTGGTCCGGCACGGTCTCCCGGGCCGCCGAGCCGTGCCTGTTGATCGACGCCGACACCACCGTGGTGGCGATCTCCTTGGCGGGCTGCGACCTGCTCTGTCTCGGTGCGCCGGAGGACGTGATCGGACGGCCGCTGCTGGAGGGCGGGCTGCGCCTGGTCGACTTCAGCGCCCAGCCGAGCGAGCTGACCGAGCAGGAGACCGACAAGATCCCGCCGCTGCTCGCCCTGCACTCCGGCCGGCTGGCCCGGGGCCTGCTCCGGGTCCAGGGCCCCGGAGCCGACGCCGGCACCACGGTGGACGCCATCTCCACGCCGGTGCTCGCCGAGGGCGAGGTGGCCGGCTCGTTGACCTTCTTCTCGGCGGTCTGACCTGCGGCGATGTGGCCTTCGCCGCACCGGCCGACGCTGGGGCCGGCCCCACCGAGGCCGTAAGGTGCCATCATGCTCGATGTCGCTCTGTTGCCCGGCGAGTACGCCGTGTGCCGCCTGCCGGCCGGCACCACGCTGCCGCCACAGGTCTGGAGCGACCTGGGTGCCGCCGACGTGGTGACGGTGAGCTGGACGGCCGACGGGATCTCGCTGATCTGCCCGACCGGCCGGGTGCCCGATCACGCGGACGTCGAGACCGACTGGCGCTGCCTGCGCCTGGTCGGCCCGCAGGACGCGCCGGTCACCGGCACCCTCGCCGCGCTGGTCGACCCGCTCGCGCGGGCCCGGGTCAACGTGGTGGCCTTCTCCACGTACGACACCGACCACGTGCTGGTGCCCGCGGTGCGGCTGGCCGAGGCCACGAGCGCGCTGGAGCGGGCCGGGCACCGGTTCCACGCGTGACCTTCACCCGGTCGGAAGATCCTCCTACGATGGGCTCGGCCAGCCGGCCGCAATGACGTCCGTCGTGCCGAGGATCGGACCGTGCCCCCCACCGCACCCAGCACCTCCACCCGCCGCCCACTGACCGCCCCGGCGGCGCGGCTCACCCTGCCGGCGATCCCGGCCGTCCTGGTCGCGCTGCTGCTCGGCGCCTGCGGCGCTCCGCCGGAGCTGCGGCAGTCGACCACCCCCACCGCCCCCGTCCCGACCGCCACCGGCGTACCCACCCCGACCTCGCCGACCGGGACGCCGAGCGCTCCGGCCACGCTCGCCCCCACCCCCACCGGCCAGGCCGCGACGCCCTGCCGCTCCGGCCCCTCCGGCGACCGGGTGGTGTCGCTGCTGCGCGGGCCGGCCCGGGTGCTGTCCCGCGACGTCCGGGTCACGGTCCGGACCGGGCCGCTCTGCGCCGAAGGATGGCAGTACACGGTGCTGCAGGTGACCGGGCACGAGGAACTCCAGGTCGTGACCCGGGGCAAACCCACCGACCTGGAGCTGGTGACCGCCGGGACGGACGTCTGCGGCGTCGAGGTGCGCACGATCGCCCCATCCGGTATCCGCACCCTGGCCTGCGACGGCACGCCTGGTGCGTAGGCTGGTCGCCATGCCGGGAACACCGCCGACCCGCTTCGTCTACCTGGGTCCCGAGGGCACCTTCGCCGAGCAGGCGCTGCGTACTGTGCCCGCCGCCGAGCGCGGCAGCCGTACGCCGGCCCGCAGCGTCGGCGAGGCGCTGGACGCCGTACGGGCCGGGGAGGCGGACGCGGCACTGGTGCCGCTGGAGAACTCGATCGGCGGCGCGGTCGGGGTGACCCTTGACGAGCTGGCCGAGGGCGAGCCGCTGGTGATCACCCGCGAGGTGATCCTGCCGGTGGAGTTCGTGCTCGCGGCCCGGCCCGGGGCCTCGCTGGCCGAGGTGCGCAGCGTGGCGGCACACCCGCAGGCGTCCACCCAGTGCCGGGGCTGGCTGCGCGACCACCTGCCCGACGCGACCGTGATCGACGTGCTCTCCAACGGTGCCGCCGCGGCGGGCGCGGCCGCCGGCGAGTACGACGCGGCCATCAGTGCCCCGATCGGCGCGACCCGGCACCGGCTGGCCGTGCTCGCCGACAAGATCGCCGACCACCCGGACGCGGTGACCCGATTCGCGCTGGTGTCCCGCCCGGGCCCACCCCCGCCGCCCACCGGCGACGACGTCACGTCGCTGGCGATCTACATCGCCCATGACCGGGTCGGCGCGCTGCTCTCGGTGCTCATGGAGCTGGCCGTACGCGGGGTGAACATGACCCGGATCGAGTCGCGCCCGACCGGCGAGGCGCTCGGCCGGTACGTCTTCTTCCTCGACTGCACCGGGCATGTCGCCGACGTGCGCCTCGGCGAGGCGTTGCAGGGGCTGCACCGCGTCTGTGCCGGCGTGCGCTTTCTCGGGTCGTACCCCCGGCACCGCTGGACCGCGGCGGTGAGCGACCGCCCGGTCCCTGCCCCGGCCGGCCTCTCCGACGCCGACTACGCCGACGCGGCGGCCTGGCTGTCCCGCCTGCGCGCGGGGGAGCTGAGCTGACGGTGCGCGGGACACCCGGACCGGCGTCCCACGCACCCGACGGTCACTGCAGCAGCCCGCCGAGCAGGCCGCCCTGCTCCTGCTGGGCACCGCTGCCCGGCACCGGCCGCTCCTCCGACGGCTGAACCACGACGAAGCCCTGACCGGCGAAGCTCATCGTGAACGCCTCACCGGTGCGGCGGCCGATCAGCGTGCCGAGGCCGAGCTGCTCGGCCCGGTGGTAGCCGGTCTGCAGGTTGGCCGACCAGCAGACCGCGGCCTGCGGGTCGACGTAGGTCGGGGCGTCCACGTTGAGCACCACCGGGGTGCCCTCGGTGGTGACGGCGATCCGGCCGTGGCCGGTGAAGACGCAGTTGAACAGGCCGGAGGCGGCGAAGCCCATGCCGCTGACCATCTTGATGTCGTAGCTCAGCGTGGAGTCGAAGGCGAGCACGCTGGATCCGTTGATCGACAGGGCGTCGCCGGGCTCCAGGTCGATGATGTGTACGTCCTTGGCGAGGTCGGCGAGGAAGACGTCGCCCCGGCCGGTGAGCTTCATCAGCGGGACGCCCTCACCGGTGAGTCGCTGCTTGATGAACTTGCCGATGCCGCCGGAGCCGAGCGCCTGGAACTGCACCTGCCCCTGGTAGGCGACCATGGACCCGACCCGGGCCATCGCCTCGCCGTTCAGCTCGATCTTCAGCATCTTGGAGTTCTGCAGCCGCATGCCCGGCTGCTGCGACTCCTTCTCAAGGTTCTCCGCGGAGAACAGCGCGCTGCGCATGGGTTTCCTCCTGCATCGGGATGTGCCTGCCCGCAGATTAGGGGAACCGCGCAACACCGGGGATCGGCCGAGCGGAGCGGGCGGCGCGTCCGGTCAGGCCCAGCCGAGGGCGTGCAGCCGCTCGTCGTCGATGCCGAAGTGGTGGGCGATCTCGTGGACCACGGTCACCGCGACTTCGTCCACCACGTCCTCCTCGGTGTCACAGATGCCCAGGATCGGGTTCCGGTAGATGAGGATGCGGTCCGGCAGGACGCCGGAGTAGTCCCAGCCCCGTTCGGTCAGCGCGTGCCCCTCGTAGAGACCGAGCAGGTCCTCGCCGGGTGGTGGGTTGTCCTCGACCAGGATGACCACGTTGCTCATCAGCCCGAGCAACTCCTCGGGCACCTCGTCGAGGGCTTCGCCGACCAGCTCCTCGAACCGCTCACGGCTCATCTCCACGGCCACCCGCCCATTCTCCCCCACCGCGCCGCCCGGACCCACGCCTCAAGATCTGCGGTCTCCGCCCGGCTCCGGGCGGCGCGACGGTGGGTCAGGATGCCAGGCGGGCGTTGAGGGTGATCTGCGCGCCCGGGGAGAGCAGCCGGGAGATCGGGCAGTTCTCCTTGGCCGCCTCGGCCAGCTTGCCGAACTGGGCCTCGTCCATGCCCGGGACCTGGCCGACGGTCTCCAGGTCGATCCGGGTGACGGTCATCCCCGCGTCGGTCTTGTCGAAGTGCACCTTGGCGGTGGTCTCCACCGAGGTGTCGGTCGCGCCCGCGTCGGCGAGCTGCTTGGAGAGGGCCATCGAGAAGCAGCCGGCGTGCGCTGCGCCGATCAGCTCCTCGGGGTTGGTCCCCTCGCCCTCCTCGAAACGCGACTTGAAGGAGTAGTTGCCGGTCAGGCCACCCTTGCCGGTGCGGACCGTGCCGGCCCCTTCGGTGAGGTTGCCCTGCCAGCGTGCGGAAGCGGTACGGATAGGCATGCCACCGACGCTAACCGAAACCGGACGGCGCCGCACCGGCCAGTGACGAGCCGGACGCCGACTCGCGGTCCCCGTCGCCGCGCGTCGGCTGTGTCATGATTCGACGCAGGCCCGCGCACGCGGAAGGGTGCCCATGTCCCAGGATCTCCCCATCCCCAGGCAGGACCACCGGTCCGACGGCACGACCATCGTGGAGTGGGGTGCCGACGAGAGTGTGCCGCCCGCCGGCCGGCTCGGCTGGTCCCTGGCCGGACTGGCTCGCGACCACCGCCTGCCGCCGGTGCTCGCCGGGCTCGGCGCGGTGGCCGCCGTCGCCTCGCTGATCGGTGAGTGGTTGGTGATGACCATCCCGAACGGTGGCCCGGAGGGAAACACCATGATCCGGGTGCCGGGCGGGGTGGGGGACGTGGGCGGCTTCGGGGTGGGCTACCTGGTGGGGCTGCTCGGTCTGGCCGGCGCGGTGGCGCTCGCGCTGCGCGGCACCGGTGCGGCGCGGCAGAACGCCCGGGTGGCCGGCCTCGGCCTCGCGGCGGCCGTGTTCGCCCTGTTGACCGCCGCCGCCGTCACCCTGAACGACTCGGGTCAGCGCACCCTCTTCTACTCGCCCGAGGACGGCTTCCGGGTCGACTACGGGCGCGGCCTGGTCACCGCCTTCGTGGCCACCGTGCTGTTCGCCGCCGCGCTGCACCTGTCCGGCCGGGCCGTGGCCGCGACGCCGGAGCGGGAGGACCTGCCGGGTGCCGGGTCACCGCCGGCAGATCGCGGCCGGCGCCGGTCGGCCGACGATGAACTGCCCGCGCCGGCCGACCTGACGGTCCAGCCCACCACCCCGTTCGCCCGCCCCGAACTGCCGCATTAAACGTCCGGAACCGGTGCGGTCGTCCCGAACCGCCGGCCCGGGTCGGCGGGATCGGCACGCCCGGGCGTGCCCGGACGTCGGACACCTGACGTCCGTCGTGGGTTGGTGCCCGATTCGCCGAAAAGCCATGGTTGGGCCCCGTTCCGCGAGATACGGTTGCTGCCCGCCGTCCAGCGGCCGCGGCATCGAGGACCAGGACGGCCGGCGTGACGGCGGCGGGCGAAGGAGGAACGATGACCCGCCCGGGACTGCCCAAGCTGATCGCCACCGACCTCGACGGCACGCTCGTCCGGAGCGACGACACCGTCTCGGCGTACACCCACGGGGTGCTCGACCGGGTGCGGGCCGCGGGGATCCCGGTGGTCGGCGCGACCGGCCGCGGACCGCGGCTGACCGAGCTGACCCGCAACGACATCCGCGCCGCCGACTTCCTGGTGATGGCCGGCGGCGGCCGCGTGGTCGACCAGAGCGACCCGGCGGGCCCGCTGGTGCTGCGGGACGAGCGGCTCTCCGGTGCCGTGCTCGCCCGGATCGTCGCCGACCTGGAGGCCGCGGTCGGGCCGCTGACCGTCATGGTGGAGGCATCCGACGAGCACGATGCGCCGCTCTGGGGCGACTACCACGCAAGCTGGCCGTACCAGGACCGGTTCGAGGCGCGCAGCCGTGCGGAGTGCCTCTCCTGCGACGTGATCAAGGCGTTCGCCCGGACCGCCGACCACCACGTGGACGAGTTGCTGGCGATGGCCCGCCGGATCGTCCCGCCGGAGCTGGCCACGCTCACCCAGGCCGGCCTCGGCTTCATCGAGATCTGCCCGCCCGGCGTGGACAAGTCGACCGGGCTGAGCGTGATCGCCGAGCGGCTCGGCGTCGACCCGGCCGAGGTGCTGGTCTTCGGGGACCAGCCGAACGACCTGCCGATGTTCGCGTGGGCCGGCTGGGGGCGGGTGGCGGTCGCCAACGCCCACCCGGAGGTCCGCGCGGCGGCCGACGAGATCACCCTGCGCAACGACGACGACGGCGTCGCGGTCTACCTGGACCGGCTACTCTCCCGGTGATGGGAGAGGTACCTCGGCTGATCGCCACCGACATCGACGGCACGCTGCTGCGCGACGATCGGACGCTCAGCCCACGCACCGCCGACGTGCTGGCCCGGATCGCCGCGGCGGGCACGCCGGTCGTACTGGTCACCGGCCGCCCGATCCGCTGGCTCCAACTCGTGTACGACCAGCTCGCCGAGCCACTGCCGGCAATCTGCGCGAACGGCGCGGTGGTCTACGACCCGGCCACCGACGAGGTGCTCCGAGCCGACCCGCTCGCGCCCGAACTGCTCGCCGAGGTGGCCCGCCGGCTGCGCGCCGCGGTACCCGAGGTGAGCCTCGCGGTGGAGATCGTGAACAGCCGGCAGATGCGGCACGAGATGCACTATCCGCTGCGCTGGGACGCCGACGTCGAGGCGATCCGGGCGGTGGAGTCGCCGGAGGAACTGCTGGCGGCTCCCGCGGTGAAGCTGCTCGCCCGGGCCGGCGAGCAGGACCCGGACGTCTTCGTACGGGTGGTGGCCGCCGCCCTGGAAGGGCTGGCCGAGGCGACCCACTCCTCGTACAGCGGCTTGGTGGAGATCTCCGCCGCCGGGGTGACCAAGGCGGCCGGCCTGGCCTGGTACGCCGCCCGGCTCGGCGTCGACGAGCGGGACGTGCTCGCCTTCGGGGACATGCCGAACGACGTACCGATGCTGACCTGGGCCGGCCGGGCAGCGGCGGTCGCCAACGCGCACCCCGCCGTGCTGGAGATCGCCGACGAGGTGACCGGCCCGAACTCGGCCGACGGGGTGGCTGCGTACCTGGAGCAGGTCTTCGGGGTGGGCTGAGCGGGCCGGGGCGCGGACGCGCCCCGGCCGGTCAGAGGTACTGGCCGGGGGCATGCCCCTCGTTGGTCGGCGGCATGCCCGGCATCCCCGGGGCCACCCCGCCGGGGCCGCTGGGCAGCGCGGCCCGCCCGGAGCGCATCTGCTCCAGCTGCACCCGGGCGGCCATCTGCTGGGCGACCAGGGCGGCCTGGATGCCGTGGAACAGCCCCTCCAGCCAGCCGACCAGCTGGGCGTGGGCGATTCGCAGCTCACTCTCGCTGGGTGCCTTGTCCTCGGCGAAGGGCAGCGAGATCCGCTCGAGTTCCTCGCGCAGCTCGGGGGCGAGGCCCTCCTTCAGCTCGACGATCGACCGCTCGTGGATCTCGCGCATCCGGTGCCGGCTGGCGTCGTCGAGGGGGGCCGCCTTGACCTCCTCCAGCAGCTGCTTGATCATGCTGCCGATCCGCATCACCTTGGCCGGTTGCTCGACCAGGCGGGTCGGGTCCTCGCCCTGCCCCTCGTCGGTCTGCACCGTGCCGACCGGTCGGCCGTCCGGCCCGACCACCACCACGGTGCCGGGGATGCCGTCGTTGTCCTGTTCGTCGTTCTGTCCGGCGGAACGCGCTTCGGTCATGGGACCCATCTTTACCCAGCCGCAGTCGTCGGCGCGCGCCGGGATCGGCTACCGGACCGGAGCCACCCGACCGGGACGCGCTACCGTCGCCGTCATGCCCGCAGACCCGCGCGCCGTGCTGACCCGGCCGGCTCCGCCGCCGGACGTCACGGTCGCCTACGGCGACCACCCGGACCAGCTCGCCGACCTGCGTCGACCGGCCGGCGACGGCCCGGCCCGGCGGCTGGTCGTGGTGGTGCACGGCGGCTTCTGGCGGGCCGAGTACGACCGCACCCACACCGGCCCGATGGCCGCCGCGCTGGCGGCGCTCGGCCACCCGGTCGCCCAGCTCGAGTACCGGCGCACCGGCCAGCCGGACGGAGGCTGGCCGCACACCCTCACCGATGTGCTGTCCGGGGTGGCCGCGCTGCCCGGGCTGGCCGCCGCGGCGCTGCCCGGCCTGGTGGCGCCCGTCCCACCGATCCTGGTCGGCCACTCGGCGGGCGGGCACCTGGCGCTGTACGTGGCCGCGCACGCCCCGGGCACGGTCGGCGGCGTGCTCGCGCTGGCCCCGGTGGCGGACCTCGCCGAGGCGTACCGGCTGGACCTGGACGGTGGTGCGGTGGCCGCGCTGCTCGGCGGCGGCCCGGCCGACGTGCCCGACCGGTACGCGGCAGCGGATCCATCGGCATTGGTACCGATCCGAGCACGGACCGTAGTGATGCACGGCACACTGGACCGCCAGGTCCCGGTCGGGATCAGCCGCTCCTGGGTTGCTGCGGCCCGCGCCGCCAACACCCCCGCCACCCTGGTTGAGCTGGCGGAATGCGAGCACTTCGGGCTCATCGACCCGGAGTCGGCGGCATGGCCGCAGGTAATCGACAGGTTGCGGTCGTTACACGATGATCTTCCTGCCATTGACGCAGCGTCGCCAAGCAGGTAGAACGCCCGAGGGGGCGTGCGTCCTGGCAGCCCTTTCGGGAAGGAATCGGTGTCGTAGATGAACCGCAGGCGGGCCCTTCAACTGCTGGCCGCGCTGGGTACCACCGGGCTGGCGGCGGCCTGCGGCTCCGACACCGAAGGTACGAGCACTCCGGGCAGCCCGATCAAGATCGGGCTCATCGTGCCGGGAAGCGGCCCGAACAAGGCCATCGGTGACGAGATCGTCAACGGTTTCCAGCTCTTCCTGAGCCTCAACGACCAGGAGCTCGGCGGGCACCCGGTCACGGTGGTGCAGGCCGAGGAGGGCGAGAACGCCAAAAGCGGCCAGGCCGCCGTCGACCGGCTGCTCAAGGAGGGTGTGATCGCGCTCACCGGCGTGGTCAGCTCCGCCGTCATGTCCGGCATCCGGGACGCCGTCGAGCAGGCCCGGGTCCCGCTGGTCGGCTCCAACGCGTCCCCGGCCAGCCTGCAGAGCGTCGTCTACATCTGGCGTACGTCGTACGTGCTCGACGAGCCGGGCGAGGCGCTCGGCCGGTACCTGCGGGAGTCGCTGGACAAGTCCAGCCGGATCGCGGTCTTCGCCCCGTCGAACTCGAGCAGCAAGGACGTCATCGACGGCTTCCGGCGCGGCTACTACGAAGAGGGCCGCCGGCCGATCGACGGCGAAATTCTCACCCCGGACAAGGCCGAGCTGGGCAAGACGGTCTTCTCCGGTGCGATCCACAAGGCGCTGAAGAACAACAAGTGGCCCGACGCGATCCTCTGCCACTACGCGGGTACGCAGGCGGTGCAGTTCATCAAGCAGCTCTACGCCGAGGGCTACCGGGGCCCAATCTACGCCCCCGGCTTCCTCACCGAGGGCGCCGTGCTCAGCCAGTTGGACGACGGGGAACTCGGCGCGCAGCGGGCGCTGATCGTGAAGCACGGCATCGAGACCGTGCTCAACTACTCGGCCGATCTGAACAACACCGCCAACCGGGTGTTCTCCTCGGCCTACCGGAAGGCGCACAACACCTCGCCGACCACCTACGCGATGGCCTCGTACGACGCCGCGCAGGTGCTGGACAAGGCGATCCGGCTGGCCGGCGGGGACCCGACTCCGCAGCAGGTCAACCTGGCGCTCGGCAAGATCGGCCAGATCGACAGCCCGCGCGGGCCCTGGCAGTTCAACCAGCCGCGTACCCCGCAGCAGAAGTGGTACCTGCGGAAGGTCCAGCTCGACGGCCGGATGCTGTCGAACGTCGTGATCACCGAGCTGGCCACACTCGGCTGACCCCTCGTACGCCGAACGGGCGGCCTCCCCGCGGGGAGGCCGCCCGTTTCCGTGCTCGGTGTCCGGTGCGCGTCAGTGGCGCAGCTCGGCGATGCAGCACTTCACGCTGCCGCCGCCCTTCTTCAGCTCGGCCAGCTCGACCGGCACCGGGTGGTAGCCGGCCGCCTTGAGCTTGCCGGCCAGCCGGGTCGCCTCGCTGTTCAGCACGACGTTCAGCCCGTCGCTGACCAGGTTGAGGCCGAAGGCCAGGGCATCGGAGTCGTCAGCGAGCACCGCGTCCGGGAAGAGCTGGGCGAGCACCTTCTGGCTGGCCGCGGAGAAGGCGCCCGGGTAGTAGACGATGTTCTCGTCGTCGATCGAGGCGAGCGCCACGTCCAGGTGGTAGAAGCGCGGGTCGACCAGGCGCAGCGAGACCACCGGCCGGTCGAGTGCCTCCTGCGCCTCGGCGTGCGCCGCCAGCTCGGTGCGGAAGCCGTGGCCGGCGAGGATCAGCCCGCCGTGCGCGTCCGGCAGGTACGCGAAGTCACCCTCGCCCTCGTTGGTCTCGCTCGGCGCGATGAACCGCCAGCCGTTCGCCTCGTAGAACGCCCGGTGCGCGGCGGCCTCGGCGGCCCGCTGCTCGTGCTTGAACTGGGCGCCGTAGACCGTCCCGTCCACCACGAAGGCACCGTTGGCCGCGAAGACCATGTCCGGCAGCCCGCGCTCGGGGCTGAGCTGGTGCACCTCGTGGCCGAGGCCGACGAGCGTCTCCCGCAGGCGGTCCCACTGCTTGACCGCCAGCTCCGCGTCGACGGGCGCGGTCACGTCCATCCACGGGTTGATCGCGTACTCGACCGCGAAGTGCTCGGGCGAGCACATGAGGTATGTCCGCTTTCGCGGGACTCGCTGCTGGTTCACGGTCACCAAGAGTAGGTACGGTACAACTTTGGTAACAGCCACAACCATTGCTTCCCAGAGGCGGAACGTTGCAGATAGACGCGGTTGACCAGCGAATCATTGCGTTGCTCGTGGCAGATGCCCGCGCCTCGTACGCGGACATCGGCACGCGGGTGTCACTCTCCGCCCCCGCGGTCAAGCGTCGGGTTGACCGGCTCCGATCCGCGGGCGTCATCCGCGGCTTCACGGCCGTCGTCGACCCCGCCGCCGTCGGCTGGACCACCGAGGCGTTCGTGGAACTCTTCTGCGCCGGCCGGACCACCCCGGCGCAGATCGGTGCCGCAGCACGGCGGCACCCGGAGGTGGTCGGGGCCTACACCGTCTCCGGGGAGGCGGACGCCCTGGTGCACCTGCGGGCCGCCGACATCGCCCACCTCGAGGAGGCGCTGGAACGGCTGCGGGCCGAGTCCTTCGTCACCTCGTCGCGCAGCACCATCGTGCTCTCCCGGCTGGTCGAGTCCCCCGGGGTCGGCCCGTCCGCGGGCTGACGCCGGCCATCACCGCCTCCCGCAGCGCGGCCTCGCCCACCTCGGGAACCCGTGGCGGCGTGCCGTCGTCCAACCGGCGCTCGACCTTCCTCCTCCCTCCCCCGGCGGGTGGGCCCGGATACCGTCGGTCCGGCCCCACCCGCCGCCCTTGACCTCATCCCCGCTTGAGGTTGTCCACTGGACGCCAGTGGAACGCCGGGGGCACCCGTCCCCGGCCGGGAGGAGGCGGCGTGCGGGCGGTGTGGCTACGGGAGTTCGGCGGCCCGGAGGCGCTGGTGCCGGGGCCGGCACCGGACCCGGCACCCGGACCGGATCAGGTGCTGATCGAGGTCGCCCACGCCAACCTCACCTTCGTGGAGACCATGTTCCGATCGACCGGGTTCGGACCGTTCACCGGGTCGCTGCCGCTGATCCCCGGCAACGGGGTGGGCGGAGTGATCATTCAGGTGGGCCCCGGCGTGGACCCGGCGCTGGTGGGGCGGCGGGTGGTGAGCAGCACCGGCGGCTCCGGCGGGTACGCCGAGCGCGTGGTGGTCGACCGGGACGCGCCGTTCGCGGTGCCCTACGGGCTGCCGCTGGACCAGGCGGTGGCGCTGCTCGCCGACGGTCGTACGGCCGCCATGCTGGTGCACGCGGCCGGGCTGCGCGGCGGCGAGCGGGTGCTGGTCGAGGCGGCGGCGGGCGGGGTGGGCAACCTGCTGACGCAGCTCGCCACGGCCGCCGGAGCCCGGGTCGTGGCCGCCGCCGGGGGTGCCCGGAAGGTGGCCCTGCTCCGTGAACGCGGCCTCGACGCGGTGGTGGACTACCGGCAGCCGGACTGGACCGCCCGGGTACGCGCCGCCACCGGCGGGATCGACGTGGTCTTCGACGGGGTGGGCGGCCGGCTCGCCCGCGAGGCGTTCGACCTGCTCGGCCCGGGCGGGCGGATGCTCAGCTTCGGGCTGGCCAGCGGCGCCTGGGCGGACCTGCCCGCCGACCTCGCGGCCGCCCGCGGGGTGACCCTGCTCCGGCCGTCCGCCGCGCCGGCCGAGCTGCGTGCGTTCACCGAGCAGGTGCTCGCCGAGGCGGCGGCCGGGCGGCTGCGCCCGCTGATCGGGCAGCGCTTCCCGCTGGACCGGGCCGCCGACGCGCACGCCGCCATCGAGTCCCGCGCCACCGTCGGCAAAACCCTCCTCGACCTCTGACGGCTTCTGCTCTCCGCGCGGGCGCCCGAATGTCAGAGGTACATGCCGGTGCGGTGTTCGGGCTGGGCGCGGGAGGGCTTGTCGGCCTCGCCGAAGAAGCGCCGGCCGCCGAACTCGCCGTGCAGCCGGTCGTCCAGCTCGTCGGCCAGGCCGGTCATCACCTGGACGGCGAGCATCAGGTGGGTGGGCTGGAAGTTGCGGCCGAAGACCGGGATCGAGGCCCACACCGTGTCGTCGGCGCAGTAGAGGCGGCCGATCGGCATCCGGTTGGTCAGCTCGGAGAGCTTCACATAGAGGCGCTCGGTCGGCTCGACCTCGGTGAGCACCGGGGAGAAGACGTCGACCAGGGGCGGGTTGTCGCGTACCCGGACGAAGACCATGGCCGAGCCGGCCCGGATGTTGATGTCGCCGTCCGAGTCGATCTGCAACTGGTCGGCATTCGACTTGAGCATCGTGGAGACGACCGTACGGACCCGCTCCTCCAGCGCGAGCACGTCGTTCCCGCCGGCCTGCGCGGTCGCCGCCGCGGCCAGCGCCTCGTCGAGGTCCGCCTCCACGTCCCGGGCCGGGCCGAACTCGCTCCGCGCGGTGCCCAGCGGCTCCACCGGCAGCGGCTCGCCCTCGGCGTCATGCATCAGATAGACCACGAAGGCGGGGTGCGGCGCCCCGTAGACGTCGCGGAGGGTGCGGGACAGCACGGCCGCCAGCCGGGCGGCCTCGTCGACCGCGCAGTCCAGCCCGAACTGCTCGCCGGAGCCCTCCACCACCCCGGGCGGGGACCAGCCGAGCGCGATCATGTCGGCCACGGCGGCCCGGTCCAGGCGGTATCCCTGCGGCAGGGTGGCGTTGCCCACGGCCCGCGCCGACAGCCGGCCCTCCTCGCCGACGTCCACGCTGATCGAGTAGACGGCGTCCCCGGTCCCGGAGGCGGTGGGGTCGAGGGTCAGCTCCAGGTGCGTACCGGCCGGCAGGTCGCGTAGCCGGTCGGCCAGCGCGCGGGCGAACTCCCGCCAGGCCTCGGTCACCTTGGCCCGGAGGTCCGCCGTGGTCGGCTCGTCCAGCAGGATCGACTCGTACTGCTCCGGCACACCGCCGGCGGGCTCACCGGTCGGCACCGAGGGGTGGTCAGCCGTCATGATCGCCTCCGTCCGTCACGGCCACCCTACCCACGGGCGGTGGGGGTCGAATCACGGCGGACCAGGATCGGACAGCCACCCCAAAACGCCCCGCCGCGGGCCCGTCTCTCCCGGGACCCGGGCGTGGGTCGGCACGGCCGGGGACTACTCGGCCGGCGTGGTGCCGTCCAGGTCGAGCGGCCAGGAGTTGGCCAGCTCACCGAGCCGCGCAGCCGTCGCGGCCAGGTCACCGCCGCGCCCCACGGCCACCCCCAGCAGGTACGCGGTGACCGGCGCGCCCGGGCGCAGCACCTGGTGGGCCACGTCCTTGGCCAGGTCCAGCACGACCGGCACCGACACGTCGCCCGGGTCGAGCCCCAACTCGGCGCAGGCTGCCGTGACCCAGTCGTCCATCACCGTCATCTCGTCCACTCCTCGGCCCGGCGTACGTCCTCGTCAGTGTCGCAGTCGAACCAGGGCGGCGGCCCGGAGCCGGACCAGGCCACCTCCCGGACCGTCGTGCCGGCCAGCAGCCCGCGTACCGGAGCCCCGTCGACCGTGCCGCCCCGCTCGGCGGCGAGCCGGTCCAGCGCCGCCCGCAGCGCGGCGACCCGCCACACCCCGCAGAGCTGCTGCCGGCGGCCGTCGCCGTCCACGTAGCAGGCCCCGTCGGCGGTCGACCCGTCGAGCGCGCGCCGCAGGTCCGCCACGGCCTCGGGGGTGAGCAGGGGAAGGTCGGCGGCGAGCAGGGCGACCGTGGCCGTACCGGGGGCGAGCAGGGCCAGCCCGGCAGCCGTGGCGGCCACCGGGCCACCGCCGGGCGGCCGCTCGCGGGTCAGCCGTACGTCGTCGGGGAGCGGGCCGGCCGGACCGACCACGATCCGCGGCGCGGCGTCGGCGACCGCGGCCAGCACCCGGTGCAGCATGGGCCGGCCGCCGACCGGCCGCGCCGGCTTGTCCACCCCGCCCATCCGGCGGGCCGCGCCGCCCGAGAGCACCACCGCCGCGTACGCCGTCACCCGCCCACGGTAAACCGCAGGGAGCTCCGTCCGCCCTCCGGCAGGACCCCACGCGGCGCCGGGGCGGCATCGCCGTGCGGGTGACGGACCGCGCGCGGCAGGATGGCGGGATGGGACGGGCGACTGACCGGCGCGGCGTGCTCCGGATCGATCTCGACGCGGCGGCCGACGGGCGCGCCCGGGTACGGCGACCGGACACCCTGGCGGTGGAGGAGCCGCTGGAGATCCGAGTCGGCCCGGCGGGCCCCGGCCGGCGGAAGCCGCTCGCGGTGACCATGCGTACCCCCGGCGACGACCTGGACCTGGCGATCGGCTTTCTGCTCACCGAGGGCCTGATCCGGTCCGCCGACGACGTGCACACCGCCCAGCTCTGCGCCGGGGCGGAGACACCGAACACGTACAACGTGGTCGACGTGGTGCTGGCGCCCGGCGTGCCCGAGCCCACCACCGACCCGTCCCGCAACTTCTACACGACCAGCTCGTGCGGGGTGTGCGGCAAGGCGAGCATCGACGCCGTCCGCACCCGGTCGCTGTTCGCGGTGCGGGACGACCCGCTCCGCGTGCCCGCCGAGCTGCTGGCCGCCCTGCCGGACCGGCTCCGCGCGGCACAGCGCGCCTTCGACCGGACCGGTGGGCTGCACGCGGCCGGTCTCTTCACCGCCGCCGGCGAGCTGGTGGTGCTGCGCGAGGACGTCGGCCGGCACAACGCGGTGGACAAGGTGGTCGGCTGGGCGGTCCGGGAACACCGGCTGCCGCTGGCCGGGCACGTGCTGCTGGTCTCCGGCCGGGCCAGCTTCGAGCTGACGCAGAAGGCGTGGATGGCCGGAGTGCCCCTCCTGGCGGCGGTTTCCGCGCCCAGCACCCTCGCCGTCGAGTTGGCCGAGGAGGCCGGCATGACGGTGGTCGGCTTCCTGCGCGGCCGGACGATGAACGTCTACGCGGGCGCAGCGCGGATCAGCGAATAGTGGGAAACGCCATGGGAGCCTGCGTGAGTTGACGCGACATCCCTGAGCTCCAACGTCAGATGCGCCGGCGCGGAATGCGGCGGCGGGGCCGGCGGCGCACCACCCCCGGGAAACCGACCGCCGGCCAGCCGTCCAGCTCCGACGGCGGCATCCCGCGGCGGAGCATGTCGTCTAGGAGCAGGGCGAGGGAGTAGTCGGGGCGGGTGGCGAGCACGCGTTCCAGGGCCACCGCCGCCAGGGCACCGTGCCCCGCCCGCCAGGCCGCGAAGGCGAGCAGGCTGCCGGGGGCGGCGATCAGCTCCGGCTCGGCCCGGCGCAGCACGTCGGTCCAGAGGCTGATGTCGGCGTCCCGGCCGTCGGTCCGTTCCCAGGCGTGGTCGCGTACCGGGAGTTGGGTGAGGAGCACGGCCAGCCAGGCCACCTGGTCGTCGCCCAGCCGCTCGCCGCGCCGGTGCACGCGGAACGCGTCGCGCACCGCCGCGACGCCCGCGGAGCGTACGGAGCGGCCACCCGCCAGCGCAGTCTCGGCCGCCTCCTCGGTCAGCTCAGCCAGGCGTCGGCGCGCCCGGACGGTGGCCCGGCGCATGGCCACCCGGACCGGCCCGTCGAGCGCGGCCACCTGTGCGGTCAGCGCGGCCCGGTCGGGCAGGGCCACCTGACCGGCGAAGACGGCCGCCGCGCTGACCTCGCTGGCCCCCGGGTCGTACGGGGTGCCGTCGGGCGGGCAGCACTCGGGCTCGGTGCATAGGTAGGACCACCAGCGCCCGTCGGTCACCCGCAGGGCGTCGAGGACGAGCAGCCCGGCGTCGTCCAGCGCCTCGCCCACCGCGTCGACCGCGCCGGTCACCCGGGTGGCCGAGCCGTACCCGATCACGGTGGCGGCCTCGCTGCCCTGCCGGGCGATGACCTGGGCGAGATGGCGGGCGGCCGGCCCCGGGTCGGATCCCGGTTCGGGCAGGTCGCCCCGGGCGGCGAAGACCACCCGCCGGCCGCGTAGCGCCACCACCACCAGGCTGTCGGCGGGGTGGAAGCCGAGCAGGTACGGCACGGCGGCGATCAGGTCGGCGGGCGAGCGGACGGCGAGCCGGGGGCGCGGGGTGGGAGTCATGCCGGGAGCGTGCGGCGGTTGGATGCCGGCGCGACAGGCCCTGTGGACGACACGCGGGTTATCCACAGATACGGAGAGTATCGATGCAGGTGAGCGCCGAACGGCAGGCGTCCGAACCGCTCACCGCCCCACGAGGACCGTCCGGACCGGCTACCTTGCGCTCATGGACCTGGCGTACCTGCGGGCACACCCGGAGCACCTGCCGACCTTCCTGACCCACCAGCGGATCCGGGAGACGCCGGTCTCCGGCGGGGGCATCTGCGCCGCGTCCCGGCTCACCCTCGACGACGGGCACTCGATCTTCGCCAAGACCTGGCCGGAGCAGGCGGCTCGCCCGGTGCCGGAGGACTTCTTCGCCACCGAGGCGGCCGGCCTCCGCTGGCTGCGCGAGCCGGGCACGGTGGCCGTACCCGAGGTGGTGGTGGCGCTGCCGGAGCTGCTGGCGCTCGACTGGGTCGAGCCCGGCGAGCCGACGCCGGAGGCGGCCGAGCGGTTCGGCCGCGAGCTGGCCGGGCTGCACCGGGCCGGAACGCCCACCTTCGGCGCCGAGTGGCCCGGATTCATCGGCGCGCTGCCGCAGGACAACACCCCCGACCCCGGCCCCTGGTCGGCGTGGTTCGCCCGCCGCCGGTTGATGCCGTACCTGAAGATGTCGGTCGATGACGGCGCGCTCAGCGGCGCGGACGCCAGCCTGGTCGAGGAGCTGATCGGCCGGATCGGCGAGTTCGGCGGGGACGAGCCGCCGGCCCGGATCCACGGCGACCTCTGGCCCGGCAACCTGCTCTGGGGGGCGGACGACCGGGTCTGGCTGGTCGACCCGGCGGCGCACGGCGGCCACCGGGAGACCGACCTGGCGCAGCTGGCGCTCTTCGGCGGCCCGTCGCACCTCGACCGGATGATGGCGGCCTACCGGGAGGCATGGCCGCTGGCCGACGGCTGGCGGGAGCGGGTGCCGTTGCACCAGCTCCACCTGCTGCTGGTGCACACCGCCCTGTTCGGCGCGGCGTACCGGGATGCTGTGGTCTCCGCCGCCCACAGTGCGCTGGGGGGCGCCGGACGCGCTACGGTCGACAGGTGACCGCCGCCCCGACGACCGACGGAGTCCTCGTCGACCGGTACGGTCGGGTCGCCCGGGACCTGCGGGTATCGCTGACCGACAAGTGCAACCTGCGCTGCACCTACTGCATGCCGGCCGAGGGCCTGCCCTGGCTCTCCGGGCCGCAGCTGCTCACCGACGACGAGATCATCCGGCTGATCCGCGTCGCGGTGCACCGGCTCGGGGTCACCGAGGTGCGTTTCACCGGCGGCGAGCCGCTGATCCGGCCCGGCCTGGTCGGCATCGTGTCAGCGGTGGCCGCGCTGCGGCCCCGGCCCCGGATCTCCCTGACCACCAACGGCATCGGCCTGGCCCGCCTCGCGCCCGCCCTGCGCGCCGCGGGTCTCGACCGGGTGAATGTCTCGCTCGACACGGTGGACCGGACCCGGTTCGCCGAGCTGACCCGGCGGGACCGGCTCGGTGACGTGCTGGCCGGGCTGGCCGGCGCGGCGGCCGCCGGGCTGACCCCGGTGAAGGTCAATGCGGTGCTGATGCGCGGGGTCAACGACGACGAGGCCCCCGCGCTGCTCCGGTTCGCCCTGGCACACGGCTACGAGCTGCGGTTCATCGAGCAGATGCCGCTGGACGCGCAGCACGGCTGGGACCGCAGCCGAATGGTCACCGCCGACCAGATCCTGGCCGACCTGCGCGCCGAGTTCGACCTGAGCACCGATCCGGCCGACCGGGGCGCATCCCCGGCCGAGACCTGGCTGGTGGACGGCGGACCGGCCCGGGTCGGGGTGATCGCCAGTGTGACCCGACCCTTCTGCGGCGACTGCGACCGGACCCGGCTCACCGCCGACGGCCAGGTCCGCGCCTGCCTCTTCGCCACCGAGGAGTCCGACCTGCGCGGCGCGCTGCGCGCCGGGGTGGACGACGCCGAGCTGGCCCGCCGCTGGCGGACCGCGATGTGGGGCAAGCGGGCCGGGCACGGCATCGACGATCCGACCTTCCTGCAACCCGCCCGTCCCATGTCGGCGATCGGAGGCTGACCGGTGGAGCTGACCGTCCGCTACTTCGCCGGCGCGCGTGCCGCCGCCGGCCGCGCCGAGGAGACCGTCTCCGCCGGCCGGTCCCTCGACGAGCTGGTGGACGAGCTGGCCGAGCGACACGGCGAAGGGCTGAGCACCGTGCTGAAGGCGGCCAGCTTCCTGGTCGACGGCTTGGCCTGCCATGATCGTCGGGCACCGCTGCCGGCCGGGGCGACGGTCGACGTACTGCCCCCGTTCGCGGGCGGCTGAGGAGGCTCGCGTGTTGGCGATGGCAACGTTCCTCGGCTTCGCCGTGCTCGTCACCGCCCTGATCCACCTCTACCTGTGGAAGCGGCTGATCCGCGACACCACTCGGCCCGGGCGCTGGCGGCGCGTCGGCGGGATATCGCTGCTGCTGCTGGCGCTGCTGGTGCCGGCCACCATGATCGCGACCCGCGGCGGGGTGCACTGGCTGGCCTGGCCGGGCTACCTCTGGCTGGCCCTGATGTTCTACCTGCTGGTCCTGCTGCTGGTGCTGGAAGTGCCGCTGGCGGTGGCGAAGCTGGCGCTGCGGCACCGGGCGCGGGTCGGCCTGCCGGCGTCCGAGCCCGCGCTGGTCGGGGCCGGTGGACCGGGCGCCGGACCGCTCGACATCGCGGCCGCCCAGGCGGACATGCCCTCGACCAGCCTCGCCCGGGCCTCGTCCGTCGGCCTCGCCGAGCCGCCAACCGTCCAGCCGCCAACCGTCCAGCCGCCGGCCGACCAGCCCGCCGAGTCGGCGGCCGGTTCCGCGAATCCGCCCCCGGCCGGCACCGCCGCGGCGCCGGCCCCCGACCATGACCCGTCCCGCCGGTTGCTGCTCACCCGGGGCGCCGCGATCTTCGCGGGGCTCACCGCCGCCGGTCTCACCGGGTACGGCGTCCGCACGGCGATGGGACCGCCGCAGCTGGACCGGGTGCGGATCCCGCTGGCCAAGCTCCCCCGCAGCATGGACGGGCTGCGGATCGCCACCGTCTCCGACATCCACCTGGGGCCGCTGCGCGGACGGTCGCACACCGAGCGGATCGTCGCGATGATCAACCGGCTCGACGCCGATCTGGTGGCGGTGGTCGGTGACCTCGTTGACGGCTCGGTCGCCGAGCTGGGCGCGGCGGCGGAACCGTTGCGTGACCTGCGGTCCCGATACGGCAGCTTCTTCGTCACCGGCAACCACGAGTACTACTCCGGCGTCGAGGAATGGATCCAGGAGGTGGACCGGCTCGGCCTGCGGGTCCTCCAGAACGCGCGCCAGGAGATCCGGGCCCGAGGTGGCGTACTCGACCTGGCCGGGGTGAACGACGTCACCGCCGCCGGCACCGGGCTGGCCGCCCCCGCCGACTACGCCGCCGCCCTCGGCGACCGGGACCCGAGCCGCCCGGTGGTGCTGCTGGCCCACCAGCCGGTGGCCGCGTACGAGGCGGCGAAGTACGGCGTGGACCTCCAGCTCTCCGGGCACACCCACGGCGGGCAGATGGTTCCGTTCAACCTGCTGGTGGGGCTTCAGCAGCCGGTGGTCTCCGGCCTCGGCGAGGTGGACGGGACCAAGGTCTATGTGACCAATGGCGCCGGTTTCTGGGGCCCGCCGGTGCGGGTCGGCGCACCGCCACAGGTGACCCTCGTCGAACTCCGCACTCAATAGCCCGAATCGGCTGCCGGGTCCAGCACCGGATTGCTCACGTCACGCGTACGCGTGGCGGCGGGCGGGCCGGGGACGGCTCGTGGCAGGATGCGGCGTGCCTCCGTTCAGCGCCGTACCCCCCGGTGGCCTCCCGCCGTTCGTCGCGGATCTGCACATCCACTCGAAGTACTCGCGCGCGTGCAGCCGGGACCTGACCCTGCCGAACCTCGGATGGTGGGCCCGGCGCAAGGGCATCGGCGTCCTCGGCACCGGTGACTTCACCCATCCCGCCTGGTACGACCACCTCCGCGAGACGCTGCACCCGGCCGAGCCCGGCCTGTTCCGGCTCAGCCCGGATGCGGAGCGGGACATCGCCCGGCGGCTGCCACCCCGGCTGGCCAGCACGGCGGAGGCGGACCCGGTCCGGTTCCTGCTCAGCGTGGAGATCTCCACGATCTACAAGCGGGACGACCGGACCCGGAAGGTGCACCACCTTATCTACCTGCCGGACCTGGACGCGGTGGCCCGGTTCAACGCCGCGCTGGGGCGGATCGGCAACCTGGGGTCGGACGGCCGGCCGATCCTCGGCCTGGACTCCCGGGACCTGCTGGAGATCACGCTGGAGGCCAGCCCGGACGGCTACCTGGTGCCGGCGCACATCTGGACGCCGTGGTTCTCCGCGCTCGGCTCGAAGTCCGGCTTCGACGCGATCGCCGACTGCTACGCCGACCTGGCCGAGCACGTCTTCGCCGTGGAGACCGGCCTCTCCTCCGACCCGGAGATGAACTGGCGGGTCGGCAGCCTGGACCGCTACCAGCTCGTGTCCAACTCGGACGCGCACTCGCCGCCCGCGCTGGCCCGCGAGGCCACCGTCTTCAGCTCGGCCCGCGACTACTTCGCGATCCGCGAGGCGTTGCGCACCGGGGACGGGCTCGCCGGCACCATCGAGTTCTTCCCGGAGGAGGGCAAGTACCACGCCGACGGGCACCGACTCTGCGGGGTGAACTGGGCGCCCGAGCGGACCCGGGAGGCCGACGGCCGGTGCCCGGAGTGCGGCAAGCCGCTGACGGTGGGCGTACTCAGCCGGGTCGAGGAGCTGGCCGACCGGCCCGAGGGGCACCGGCCGGCACACGCCCGCGAGGTGACCCACCTGGTGCCGCTGGGCGAGATCCTCGGCGAGATCAACAAGGTGGGTGCCCGGTCGAAGAAGGTCGAGGGGAAGCTCAACGAGCTGATCGCCGCGCTCGGCCCGGAGCTGGAGATCCTGACCGGCACCCCGCTGGACGAGATCGGCCGGGTCGGCGGCGAACTGCTCGCCGAGGGCATCGCCCGGCTCCGCCGCGGCGAGGTACGCCGGGTCCCGGGCTACGACGGCGAGTACGGGGTGATCACCTTGTTCGACCCGGCCGAGCTGGGTGTCGGTGCCGCGCCGAACGCGCAGGACGCCCTCTTCGACGTACCCGTGCCCGCGCCGCGGAAGCCCGCGGAGCCGGCACCGAAGCCGAAGGCGAAGCGCCCGGCGACGGCCAAGCCGGAGCCGAAGCGGAAGCCCGTCCCGCCACCGCCGCCACCGATCGCGCCGGTGCCCTCTCCGCACGAGCCGTTCGAGCCGATGCTCGCCGGCATGGAGGAGGTCGGCACCGGCCTGCTGGACCGGCTCGACGCGATGCAGCGGGTGGCGGCCTCCGCACCGGGTGGCCCGCTGCTCATCGTGGCCGGTCCGGGCACCGGCAAGACCCGGACGCTGACCCACCGGATCGCGTACCTCTGCGCGGAGCTGAACGTCTTCCCGGAGCAGTGCCTGGCGATCACCTTCACCCGCCGGGCGGCCGAGGAGCTGCGGCACCGCCTGGACGGGCTGCTCGGCCCGGTCGCCGAGGACATCACGGTCGGCACCTTCCACTCGCTGGGGCTGACCATCCTGCGGGAGAACGCCGCAGCCGCCGGGCTGCCGGCGGATTTCCGCATCGCCGACGACGCGGACCGCGCGGCGGTCCGGACCGAGGCCGGTGACGACGACGACCGGTACACCTCGCTGCTGCGCAAGCGGGACCTGGTCGACCTGGACGAGCTGCTCACCCTGCCGGTGGCGCTGCTGACGGCGGACCGGAAGCTGGTCCGCGAGTACCGCGAGCGCTGGAAGTGGATCTTCGTCGACGAGTACCAGGACGTCGACGCCGTCCAGTACGAACTGCTGCGGCTGCTCAGCCCCGCCGACGGCAACCTCTGCGCGATCGGCGACCCCGACCAGGCGATCTACTCGTTCCGGGGCGCGGACGTCGGCTACTTCCTGCGCTTCTCCCAGGACTTCACCGACGCCCGGCTGGTCCGGCTGAACCGCAACTACCGCTCCTCTGCGCCGATCCTGGCCGCCGCGGTGCAGGCCATCGCGCCGTCGTCGCTGGTCCGTGGCCGCCGGCTCGACCCGGCCCGGCTCGACCCGGAAGCCCCGCTGGTCGGTCGCTACGCCGCGGCCTCCGTCGCGGACGAGGCCGATTTCGTGGTACGCACCGTCGACGAGCTGGTCGGCGGCCTGTCCCACCGCTCGCTCGACTCGGGCCGGATCGACGGCCGGTCCACCTCGCTGTCGTTTTCCGACATCGCCGTGCTCTACCGCACCGACTCGCAGGCCGCACCGATCGTGGACGCCCTGGCCCGGGCCAACATCCCGGTGCAGAAGCGCTCGCACGACCGGCTCCGCGACCGGCCCGGGGTGACGGCGATCGCCCGCGAGCTGCGGCACGCCGGGCTGGACGGCTCGTTGGCCGCCCGCGTCCGGCTGGCCGGGCAGATCCTGGCGGAACGCTTCGCCGTGCCGACGCTCGACGGCGCCGGCTCGGTACGCCCCGAGGACGTCCGCACCGCGGTGGACCTGCTCACCCCGCTGGCCCGGCGCTGCGGCGACGACCTCGGGGTCTTCCTCTCCCAGCTCGCCACCGGGGCCGAGGTGGACGCCCTGGACCCGCGCGCCGAGGCGGTCACCCTGCTCACCCTGCACGCGGCCAAGGGCCTGGAGTTTCCGGTGGTCTTCCTGGTCGGCGCGGAGGACGGGCTGCTGCCGCTGCGCTGGCCGGGGTCGGAGCCGGGCGACGACGCGATCGCCGAGGAGCGCCGGCTCTTCTTCGTCGGGCTCACCCGGGCGCAGGACCGGCTGTACGTGAGTCACGCCGCCCGGCGGATCCGGCACGGGTCGGAGCGCGAGTGCCGCCCGTCACCGTTCCTCGACGTGATCGACCCGGGGCTCTTCGAACGGTTCGGCGAGGCCGAGCCCCGCCGCCCCAAGGACCGCCAGCTCCGCCTGATCTGAAGGGAGCGGGGCCCTGCTCAACGGCGGACGGCCTCCCGGGCTGCCCGGTCGACCGACCGGCTGGGACGCTCGGTGCTCACCACCACGGCCACCCCGGCGACGATCACCGCCCCACCGAGCAGCACCTGGGTGGTGACCGGTTCGGCGGCGAACAGCGCGCCGAGCGCCACCGCGACCACCGGGTTCACGTACGCGTAGGTGGCGACGAGGGAGATCGGGGCGTGGTGCAGCAGCCAGACGTACGCGGTGAAGGCGACCAACGAGCCGGCCACCATCAGGTACAACAGCGCCGCCCAGGAGCGGCCGGTCACCTGGGCCGGGGAGAAATCGCGCAGCTCGCCCCGGACGGTGGTGAGCACGGTGAGCGCCGCCGCGCCGGCGACCATCTCGTAGACGGTGGCCACGAACGGGTCGGCGGGCATCCGGATGCGTCCGGAGAGATAGGAGCCGACGGACCAGCAGGTGGCCCCGACGACCACGGTGAGCGCGCCGACCACGGGTACGCTGCCCGGCCCACCGGTGGGAAGCACGAGCAGGACGAGCCCGACGAAGCCGAGGGCCACCCCGGCGAAGGTCCACAGCCGGGGCCGGTCGCCGCCGAGCGTACGCAGCAGCACGACCAGCAGCGGGACGGTGGCCACCAGCAGCGCGGCGATGCCGGAGGGCAGCGCCACGCCGGCCGGGCCGGACTCGGCGAGGACCACGAGCCCGTTGCCGCCGGCGAGCAGGAGCACGCCGACCAGGGCGGCGGACCCGAGCTGCCGACGATCGACGCGGAGCGCCCCCCGCCCGCGGCGGAGCCGGAGCACCAGGGCGAGCACTCCGGCGGCGGCGGCGAACCGCATCGCCGCGGAGGCGAGCGGCGGCAGCGACTCGACCGCGACCCGGATGCCCAGGTAGGTCGAGCCCCAGAGCACGTAGACGAGGACCAGTGCGGTCCAGACGAACGCGGGACGGGCGGTGGTGGGGGCGTGGTCGACGGTCGACGTCGCAGCTGTGGGGCGTGAGCTCATCGGTGGACCAGGCTACGGTGACCAGGGCACGATGTCCCCGGTTGGTGGCCGGCCTCTCACCCACTGGCGTACCCAGGAGGACGTCCCATGTCGAACTTCGGACCACCGGGCGACGGCTCCCCTGGCCCCTGGGACGGACGGCGACCCGAGGACGAGTACGCCCCGCCGGCCGACCCTCGCTACGACCCGGGGTACGCCCGGCAGCCGCGCGGGTGGGGCGAGCCGCCCGCCCAGCGGCACGAGCCGACCGTCGGCTGGGACACCGGGCAGCCGGCCCACCAGGGGTACCCGCCGGCCGCGCCCGGCTACGCCGAGCCGCCGTACGCCGAGCAACCGCCCTACGCCGGACAGCCGCCCCACGCCGGCCAGCCACCCTACGCCGAGCCGGCGCGGTACGCCGAGTCGACGCCGCCGAAGCGCGGCCGGGGCCGGCTGGTCGCGGGGCTGGCCGGGCTGGCGGTGCTGCTGCTCGGCGGCGCGGGGGCGTACTGGGTCCTCGTCCGGGACGAGCCGGCCCGGGTGAGCGGCTCCGGCGCGCCGGCCTCCGCGGTGGCCGACCCGACCGCGGGGGCGAGCACGCCCCCCGATCCGGCGACCACCACCCCGGCTCCGGCGACCTCGACCGACTCGCGCTTCGTCAAGGCGGGTCAGTGCGTCCGCAACGAGGGCTCGGACGGGCAGCAGCCGAAGCTGGCGATCAGCGAATGCGGCGCGAAGACCTACCAGGTGTTGCGCCGCTTCGACGGTCCGACCAGCGGCCAGAAGGACGCCGAGGCGAAGTGCGCCAAGGTCGAGGGCTACACCGACTGGTACTTCTTCGACAGCGAGTTGGACACCCTCGACTTCGTGCTCTGCCTCAAGCGCCGCTGAGCTGCGCCGCTGAGCTGCGCCGCTGACCTGCGACGCGCCGGCACGGCCGACGGTAACCAAAACTAGGGCTGTCTAGCGTGGATGCTAGACAGCCCTAGTTTTCTGTCGAGGAGCCCGACACGCCGGTAGCCCCATCTACGGATATCTAGCCTCCCAGCTAGACGGCCCGATACTCTGCGATTCGTGGATCCGGTCCGCAACCCGTACGCCCCCGGTGCCGGCCAGCGCCCGCCCGAACTCGCCGGCCGGGGACGCGAGCTGGACGTCTTCGACGTGGTGCTGGAACGGATCGCCCGGGGCCGTCCGGAACGCAGCCTGATGCTCACCGGACTGCGTGGGGTGGGCAAGACCGTCCTGCTGAACACCCTCCGCTCGCAGGCGATCAGCCACCTCTGGGGCACTGGCAAGATCGAGGCCCGGCCCGACCAGTCGCTGCGCCGGCCGATCGCCGCCGCGCTGCACATGGCGGTCCGCGAGCTGGCACCCCGGCACCGCGCCCCGGACCGGATCGACGCCTTCCTCGGCGTGCTCAAGGCGTTCGCCCAGCGCACCGCGCCCACCGGACGCGGCGGGGCCGCGCCGAAGCTGCGCGACCGCTGGCAACCGGGCATCGACGTGCCGGCCAGCAGCGGCCGGGCCGACTCCGGGGACATCGAGATCGACCTGGTCGAGCTGCTCACCGACGCCGCGGCGGTCGCCACCGACGTGGGCACCGGCGTCGCGATCTTCATCGACGAGATGCAGGACCTCGGCGCGGAGGACGTCTCCGCGCTCTGCGCCGCCTGCCACGAGCTGTCCCAGCTCGGCGCGCCGCTGATCGTCGTCGGCGCCGGGCTGCCGCACCTACCGGCCGTGCTCAGCGCCGCGAAGTCGTACTCCGAGCGGCTCTTCCGCTACCAGCGGATCGACCGGTTGGACCGGATCGCCGCCGATCAGGCGCTCTGCGCGCCGGCCGAGCGGGAGGAGGTCGAGTACGAGCCGAAGGCCCTCGACCTGCTCTACGAGAAGTCCGGCGGATACCCCTACTTCGTCCAGGCGTACGGGAAGGCCACCTGGGACCACGCGCCCCGCTCGCCGATCACCGCCGCCGACGTCCGGGTCGCCGCACCCGAGGCGGAGGCCGAGCTGGCCGTCGGCTTCTTCGGATCCCGGTTCGAGCGGGCCACCCCGGCCGAACGCGAGTACATGCGGGCGATGGCGACGCTCTCCCTGGTGGCAGGGGAGGAGAACGGCCGGGACGACATGGACGCGGCGGTACCCACCGCGGAGATCGCCCGGGCGCTGGGCCGCAAGCCGGCCAGCCTCTCACCCGCCCGGGACGCCCTGATCAAGAAGGGGCTGATCTACTCCGGCGAGCGCGGCACGGTCGCCTTCACCGTCCCGCACTTCGGCCGGTACCTGCGCACCCAGCCGGCCTGACCGCCCGGCTCACACCTTGGCCCAGGGCGGCGGGAAGAGCACCTCACCACCCGGCGGTGGGGCCTCGTCAGTGGTGGACGGGGGCAGCACCAACGCCTGCCACGGCTCCCCGAGCCCCGACCAGGGGCTGGTCAGTCCCTGCCGGTCCGCCCGGCTGAACCCGAAGCGACGGTAGAACGCCGGGTCACCGAGCACCACCACCAGCCGCTCACCCAGCTCGGTCGCGGCGTCCAGGGCCGCCTGCACCACCGCCGTGCCGTGCCCGATCCGCTGCCGGTACGGCGCGACCGCCACCGGCCCGAGCGCCAGGGCCGGGTACGCCGCATCGTCGCTGCACACCCGCACCCGGGTCAGCAGCGCGTAACCGACGACCTCACCGCCGTGCTCGGCGACCATGGCCAGCTCCGGGATCCAGGCGTCGCTGTGCCGGAGGTCGTCGACCAGCCCCACCTCGGGCGGGGTGGCCACGTCGGGGCGGGCGAAGGCGGTCGCCAGCACCCGGGCGACCGGTGCCTCGTCCGCCGGATCCTCGGGTCGGAGTCGCAGGGTCGTCACCCGCGCGACCTTACCGTCCGAACCCGGTCCATCAGCGACGGTCGCTGAAATCAGCCCGGCGACCGGCCGGCCGGACGTCCATGTCGGCCGATCTCGTTCGAGTGTTGCCGGGGTGGTGACCGGCCCGACGGGGTATGACTGGTTTATGAAGCCCGTGCGCTCCCTCGCCCGAGTCATGTTGAGCGGCATCTTCGTGGTCAGCGGCGCCCGTAACCTGCAGAACCCGGGACGGCTGGTCACGGCCGCCAAGCCGGTCACCGACCGGGTCGCCCCGCTGATCCAGAACCTGCACCCACGGATCCCGACCGACACCGAGACACTGGTCCGCGCGAACGCGGCCACCCAGCTCGTCGGCGGGCTGATGCTGGCGACCGGCAAGTTCACCCGGCCGGCCGCGCTCGTCCTCGCCGGGACCCTGGTGCCGACCACCTTCGCCGGCCATCCCTTCTGGAGCAACGACGACCCGATGGCGCGGAACAACAACCAGGTCCACTTCCTGAAGAACCTCGGTCTCTTCGGCGGCCTGCTCCTCGCCGCCGCTGACACCGGGGGCAAGCCCGGACTGCGCTGGCGGGCCGGTCACCGGATCGACCACTCGCGCCGCTCGGTGCAGCGCGCGGTCCGGACCGCCCGCCGAGAGGCGAAGATCGCCGTACGCTCGGCCGCCTCCGCCCGCCGAATACCTGGTTGACCTGCATCGATACGGCCTCCACCCCCCGCAAGGCCACTAATCACCTGAACCATCCGAGACCCGTTAACGCGATGGAAATGTCAAAAACACGTGTGGGATCGGACACGGTCGCATAACGCGGGAGGCAGCAACGTGAGGCGCCGTTCTAGGCTCCGTGCGGGACCTGGACGGGAAGTAGGATTTTGGTACGGGGGTGGCACCGCCATGCCGACGACCGTCGGTAGACGGATGGACCGCCTCGCTCCAGTCCAGCGCGGCACCCGTCGGATCGATCGCAGGACAGTCGTACGCAGCAGCGTCGTGGCCGCCGTGGCCTACGCGGCGTGGCTCGCCATCGGCGCGTTCGGGCGGCCGTACAACTTCTTCGACATGCGGATCTACCACGGTGCCGTGGTGTGGTGGGCCAGCGGCAACGGGCTCTACGACTTCATCGCCCCCTCGACGACCCTCGGCTTCACCTACCCGCCCTTCGCCGGCCTGGTCATGCTGCCGATGTCCTGGCTGCCGGTCGCGGCGGCCGGCTCGCTCAACGCGCTGGCCAGCATCGCCGCGCTCGCCGTCGTACTGGCCGCGCTGCTACGCCCGATCGTCGACCGACTGGGCTGGTCGCTCTGGTTCACCGTCGGCATCGCCACGCCGCTGGCCGTCGCCATCGAGCCGTCCCGGGAGACCCTCGGATACGGCCAGGTCAACCTGCTGCTGTTCGCGCTGGTCATGGCGGACCTGGTCGGCCTGCGCTGGCGGGCGAAGCGGGGCACCCACCACGACACCGCCGACTCGGCACTGGCCCGGTACGTCTACAGCGGGGCCTGGGCCGGCGTCGGCATCGGACTGGCCACCGCGGTCAAGCTGACCCCGGCGCTGTTCATCGCGTACCTGATGATCACGCGGCAGTGGCGCGCGGCGATGACCGCGATCGGCACCGCCATCGGCGTGACCCTCGCGACGTTCGCCGTGGTCGGGCCGGAGTCGCGGACCTACTTCGGCACCGTGCTCTGGCAGACCGAGCGGGTCGGCGCGGCGGACATGACCGCCAACCAGTCGCTGGCCGGGCTGCTGGCCCGGCTCTACGACTCGATCGAGACACCCGGACTGCTCTGGCTGGCGTTCTCGGTGCTGATGCTGGCGCTGGGGCTGTCCCGGGCGGCCAGCGCCCGCGCCGACGGCGACGAGTTGACCGCGTTCACCCTGGTCGGGCTGACCGCCAACGTCATCAGCCCGATCTCCTGGTCGCACCATCTGGTCTGGGTGATCCCGGCGATCATCGTGCTGGCCGACGCCGCGGTACGCCGCCACGAGGCGAGCCGCGGTCTGTCGGTACGGATCAGCGGGATGCCACCCACCGGCGGGGTGCCCGCGCTGCGCCCACCGATCTGGTATCCGGCGCTCACCGGGCTGCGGCACGGGCTCGGCGCGCTCGCCCTCTACCTGCTCTTCCTGGTCTCGCCCATCTGGCCGTACGAGCACCAACTCCCCGAGGTGTCCCACTACCAGGACGGACTGTTCGGCGCGCTGATGGAGAACTCGCTGGCGATCGCCCTGATCGTGCTCGTCGCGGCACTGCCCTGGCGGCCCGGCGCGGAGCCCGCGTTCTACCACGACCGGCTGGCCCGCGCCGCCCAGCTCGCCGGCCGGCGCTGACCGTCCCACCCGGCCGCGCTCCCCGCCCTCGTGCGCCGGTCAGGGGCAGTTCACCCACTCCTCGGTGCCGTCGGCGAACACCTGCCGCTTCCAGATCGGCAGCCGCGCCTTCACCTCGTCCACCAGCCGGGCACAGGCCGCGAAGGCCGCCGCCCGGTGGGCGCTGCTGACCGCCGCGACCAGGGCCGCGTCGCCGATCTCCAGCCGGCCGATCCGGTGCGACACGGCCACCGCGTACACGTCCGGATCGGCGGCGATCTCGGCGGCCACCTCGCGCAGCACCGCCTCGGCGGTGGGGTGCCCCTCGTACTCGAGCAGGGTGACCGGCCGGCCGTGGTCGTGGTCGCGGACCACGCCCTGGAACGACACCACCGCGCCGGCCCGCCGGTCGGCCACCGCCGCCTCGTGCGCGGCCAGGTCGAGCGGCTGGTCGGTCACCACGCCGGTGGTGAGACCCACGACCGGGCTCACTGTTCCTCCCTCGTTCGCGACTGCGGGGCTCGCAACCCCGGCTCAAACGCGCATTCCGGCTCGGCCGCGTCCCACGCGAGCCGCCCCGGAACGCGCGTCCTCGCGCTCACCATGACCGCTCCCCGGGGGTCAACGGCAGCGGTACGAGCGGCACCCGGTCGCCGGCCTCGCCGCTGGTACCCGGGCGGATCACCGCGAAGCCGTCCGCCCCGGCCAGCCCGCGCAGCATCGCCGAGCCGACGTGGCGCAGCGGGCGGGCGGTGCCGGCCGCCCGGTCCCAGCGGACCAGGGCCAGGTGGGTGTAGTCGCCCCGGCCGTGGATCGGCTCGGCGAGGGTGACCTGCGGCAACACCGGCATCGGCCGACCCTGCAGGCCGGCGAGCAGCGGGGCGACCAGCGAGACCAGCGCGACCACGGCCGACTGCGGGTTGCCCGGCAAGCCCGCCACGAACCGGACCCGCCCGTCGTCGCCCACCAACCGGGCCAGCAGCATCGGGAACCCCGGGCGCACCGCCACCGTGTTGACCACGTAGTCCGCGCCGAGCTCCGCCAGCGCCGGGTGCAGGTGGTCGACCGGACCGTGCATGGTCCCGCCGGTGGTGCAGACCAGGTCGGCGTCGGCCAGCGCGCCGCGCAGCGCCGCCACGTGGGCGGGGAGGGTGTCGGCCACCGGGCCGACCACGTCGGCCGCCCGCACCTGGCAGCCGTACCGGCGCAGCCAGGCGGGCACCGCCGGGCCGAGGGCGTCGCGGACCCGGCCGGCGCCCGGCGGGCCGGTGGTCAGCAGTTCGTCGCCGAACACCAGCAGCGCCGCCCGCGGCGGGCGGCGGACCCGCAGCGTGTCGTGACCGCAGGAGGCGGCCAGCCCGATCAGCGCCGGGTCGACCGGGGTGCCGGCGGGCAGCAGCTCCTCCCCGGCGTACGCCTCCTCGCCCGGCTCCCGCCACTCGGGGGCCGGACGCGGTGTGCCGGCCACCCGACCGTCCGCCGTCCGGGTCGACTCCTCGATCCGCAGGATCGCGGCGGCCCCCGCCGGGACCATCGCGCCGGTGGCGATCTCGACGGTGGTGCCGTCGGTGGCCAGCGGGGGCGGGGTGTGCCCGGCGAGCACGCGGCCGACCACCTGCCACGGCCCGTCCCCCCGCACCGCCCAGCCATCCACGCTGGAGGTGGGGAACGCCGGCAGGTCGGTACGGGTGGTCAGCGGCTCGGCGAGGGTGTGGCCGTCGGCGTCGGCGAGTGGCCGGTCGACCGCGGGGAGCGCGGCGGCGAGGCCCATCTCGTACACCCGGGAGCGGGCCTCCTCCCACCCGGCTGGCGGCGGCGCAGCGACCTGGGCCGCCGTAGCTGCGGTTTCCGTGCTCATTCGGCGAGCCTATCGCCGGCCGGGTGCCTCGTCAGTGGTCGCCGTTGCTCAGTTGGTCGACAGCATGCCGGAGAATCGGGCCGAGCACGGCCAGCCCGTCCTTCGCCCCACCCCGGGAGCCGGGCAGGTTGATCACCAGCATCCGGCCCGCCACGCCGGCCAGCCCCCGGGAGAGGGCCGCGGTGGGCACGGTGTCGCGGCTGTAGGCACGGATGGCCTCGGCGATCCCGGGAACCTCGTAGTCAAGCAGGGCCCGGGTCACCTCGGGAGTCCGGTCGGTCGAGGTGATGCCGGTGCCGCCACTGGTCAACACCACGTCGATGCCCTCGTCGCGGGCGGCCCGCAGCGCGGCCCCCACCGGCTCGCCGTCCGGCACCACCACCGGCTCGTCGACCTCGCAGCCCAGCTCGCGCAGGCCGGCGACGAGCACCGGGCCGCTGGTGTCCGCATACACCCCGGCGGCGGCCCGGTTGGAGGCGACGATCACCCGGGCCCGGATCACGGCCGGTCCTCCGGTCGGACCCACTCGCCGGTCTTGCCGCCCTCCTTGCGCAGGACGCGTACCGCTTCCACGGAGGCCGCCGGGTCGACGGCCTTGACCATGTCGACCAGGGCGAGCCCGGCGACCGCCACCGCGGTGAGCGCCTCCATCTCCACGCCCGTCCGGTCGGCGGTCTTCGCGGTCGCGGTGATCTCGACGGTCTCGGTGGTGAGCCGCAGGTCGACGGTGACGCCGTGCAGGGCGATCGGATGACAGAGCGGGATCAGGTCGGGGGTCCGCTTCGCCCCCATGATCCCGGCCAGCCGGCCCACCGCCAGCGCGTCGCCCTTGGGCAGGCCGTCCCGGCGCAGCAGCTCCACCACCTCGGACGTGGTGCGGAGCCGGCCGGCGGCGACCGCGAGCCGGCCGGAGACCGGCTTGGCGGAGACGTCGACCATCCGGGCCGCGCCGGCCGGATCGACGTGGGTGAGCTGCGCGGGATCGGTCACGGCCGCGAGCCTATCCTCCGGGTACGACCAGCCGGCGGAACCGTCGGTGGGGAGGAGCGCCGTGCCGAGCGTGCCGATCGCGCCGCACCGCGCTCCTCCCTCAGCCACCCACCGTCCAGTCGCTGGGGGGAACCTGACGGCGGGCGTCCCGTCGACCGGGTCCGCCGCTGGCTGGACCACCCCCGTTCGGTCGACACGCGGAGGACGGTAGCGGGCGCCGCGATAAGAAATCGATAAGTCGGACCGCGCCTGGTCAGGAAGCACCTTCGGCCAGCCGCCGGCGGATCTCGTGCCGTTCGGGGACACCCATCCGTTCGAAGATGGCCAGCGCGCGCCGCCAGAATCGACGCGCCTCGGCCGGATCGACGGTGACCAGGTGCTCGGCAAGTCCGTTGAGCGCCCGACCCTGCTCGTAGGGATGCGCGATGCGGGTGGCGATGCCCAGCGCCTCCCGGTACATCGCCGCCGATTCCTCGAGGCGCCCCATCGCCCGGAGCGTCATGGCCAGTTCGTTGCGCGCCTCGGCTTGCACGTGGCGTTCGCCCGAGTTGGCGGCGGATTCGATAGCCGCCTGGTGGCCCCGCATGGCTTCGTCGTAGCGACCGAGCTGCCGGTACGTGCCGGCGAGGTCGCTGAGCACCTCGGCCCTGCCGAACCCGTTCCCCTTGCGGTCCCGGAGCGCCAGGGAGGCGCGGAGCAGGCGCTCCGCCTGCACACACTCACCCAGGCGGTAGCGCACCCCGCCCAGATGGCCGAGCGCGTTCGCCACGTGGAAATAGTCCCGTCGGGTCCCGGCGAGGTAGAGGTGCAGCCGGTTCAGCGCCATGGACTCCTCGTACCTGCCGAGGAATCTCAGCGTCAGGCCAAGGTTCGGCAGCACCGGAAGACTGTCCAGGACACCTGCCCGCAGCGTCGACCTGGTGATCTCCAGGGACTCCTGAAGCCGGCCAGTGAGCCAGTGGACGACCCCCAGGTTCACCCGCGCCCGGTTCGTGCCCTCGATATCGCCGAGCTCGGCTCGGATCGACACGGCCTCGTTCAAGTGCGCCAACGCCTCCTGGTACGCGCCGGTGCGCACACAGGCCGAGGCGAGGTAGTTGTGCATGAGAGCGACCGCAGGCCGGTCGCCGGACCTACGCGCTGCGATCAGCCCTTCCCGATGGGTCGCGGTGATGTCGTCGTAATAGCCCCGCGTGTAGAAGAACCTCCAGGCTGCCCGGGCCAGCCGCCACGCCAGCCCGTCGTGGCCCTCCTGCCCGGCCTGCCGGACCAGGGCGCCCAGGTTGAGTCGCTGCTCCTCCAACCATTCCAGGTCGCCGGGCAGTCGGACGGAGAGAAGGTCGGGGCGTAGGGGGCTGGTCAGGCGAAGATGCTGACTGACCAGGCGCTGCTCGTCAATCGGCGCGGAGACCTTCACCACCGAATGCACGAGGTGGTCCAGAAGACTCTCCATCGCCGTTCTTCGAGTCGTTTCCGAATCCGCCTGCAGGCTCAACTCGAAGGCGTACTGCCGCATCAGGTCATGGAGGCGGTAGCGTCCGTCGGCGATCTCCTCCATCAGGTGGCGGTCGACCAGTTCGTCCACCAGTTCGACGGCCTCGTCCAGCGGAACGTCCGTGAGGGCGCCGATCATCGCGATGTCGAGATGGCTCCCGGCAGCCAGTCCAAACGATCTGAAGACTCTCTTCGCCGGGTCGCTGAGCGGCTCGTACGACTCGGCGAAGGCTTCGACCACGGTCCGGTCCTCGGCCTGCAACTGCGGCAGAAAGGCCGGCTTGCCGACGAGCCGGCGAACCATGTCGGACATGCTCCAGGCCGGCCGGTGTGAGAGTCGCGTACCGGCCAACCTGATGGCCAGCGGCAGGCGACCGCAGATGCGTACCAGGTTCATCGCGCCCTCGACGTCGGCCTTCACCCGATGCTCACCGACCAGTGCTCTGAGCAGACTCAGCGCTTCGGGCTCGGCGAGCACCGGAAGGGACACCGGAGGCCGTGCCGTGAGAGCCAGCAGGCGGCGTCGGCTGGTCACGAAGACCACACAACCGCCGGCGGTGGGTAGCAGCGCCTCGACCTGAGCGCTGTCAGCCGCGTTGTCCAGGATCACCACGACTCTGCGGAGCGCCAGTTCCCGCCGCCACATCTCCATCCGGTCCGACAGTTCGCCGGGTATCCGGCCGGCCGGCACGCCCAACTGCCGGAGCAGGACGACCAGCGCCGCGGCGGGTTGAACCGACGCACCCTCTGAGTGCCCCCGCAGGTCGATGAACAACTGCCCGTCCGGATAGCGGTCGGCGAGGCGGGCGGCCAGGTGTACGGCGAGGGTCGTCTTCCCGCAGCCAGCCATCCCGTCGACCAGCCGAATCACCGGAGCTGCCTCGTCCCCGGCGGCGATCTCGGCGAGCATCCGCTCGACGATCTCCGTGCGGCCGACGAAGTCCGGCACGACCCGGGGCAGCCAGTTGGTGTGCCGGCCCTGGTCGTCGGAACGCCCGGCCGCCTCCGATCCGGGAAACCAGCCCGCCTTGTGAACCGTTCGCCGGGTGTCGACCACCTGTCGCCGAAGCTGTTCCAGCTCGGCACCGGGCCGGACGCCCAACTGGTCGGCGAGAGCGTCGCGGGTGGCCTGAAAGACGGAGAGGGCACCGCTGAGATCGTCGGTCTGGATGAGGGCTCGCATGAGCAGGGCCTGTGCAGGCTCGCGTATGGGCTGCTGGGACGTATGGGAGCGGAGGAGGGGGACCGCGAGGTCGGCGCGACCGGTCCGCAGGTGGAGGTCGGCCAGGAGCTCGACGGCGGACTGCCGTTCGCGCTCGACGACCTCTCGGGCCGCGAGCAGGGAGGGGCCGAGTGGCAGCCCGGCGAAGAGCGGACCCTGCCACGCTTCGAGCACAGCGCTGAGCAGAGCCGCCGCCGACACCAGATCACCGGCGTCGGCCACCTCTCGGGCGTGGAGCCACTGCGCCGACAGGCGAATCAGATCGACCCTGCGCTCGTCCGTCCGGAGGCGGTATCCGCCCTGTTCGCGGACGACGGTCGCGTACCCGCCCGGAGCGGATCCGAGGGCGCGTCGAAGATTGGCTGCGTAGGTGCGCACATTGGGAACGGCAGAACGTGGCGGCTCCTCGGGCCAGAGTTCGTCCACCAACTCGTCCATGGTTACCAGCCGGCCGGCACGCAGGGCGAGCATCGCGAGGACCAGTCGCTGCTTCGGCGTCCCGAGTTGGAGGCGCTGTCCCTCGAGTCGTACTGCGAGACCACCCAGGACTCGAATTTCCACGAGGGCCGACTCCGGTTTGATTGCGCTTCAACTGATCGCACTGGGATTTTAGCGACGAATGTCGAAGGCCGATGACCCCGTGACGCACATTCGTGAGACGGCGACGGCAACCGGGGACCTCACCGATCGTGGTCCCGGAAACGCCATCCGAAGTGAGGTTGAAAAGTGTGCAGACACTGAGGACGCTTGCAGTCAGGATGCGACTTCCAGCAAGCGATTGCGCTGGGCGACCGGCCGGGCACGTGCGGGATCGAGGTCACTTCGCTCCGCACAGCACCGATGGACAGAACGTCATATAGCACCACAGTGTTGGCTAATATTGCGCATACCGACATTTATGCCTTCTGAACCGGCGCATCTCACTCCTAAGCTGCTTTCCCAGGGTTTAAGACCCATCGAACGTTGTGAAAGACAGTCGGAAGGAGTCGGGCGATGCGCGGCAGCGAGTGGCACTGAAACTCGAGACTTCACGCAGGAAATCTCGCACGGTAGGCTCCGGGCATCAGACGTGTTGGTTGATGCCGCTACGGGCTTCAGCCATTCAGCCAACGGAGCTGGATGAGCCACACCGACGGACGACGTGTTGTTGAGACCGATCGGCACCTTGTGGCGCTCGTCGGTCTCATCGTCGCTTTCGCCTCAGCCGCGGCTGCCACCGCTCTGATCTTCTTGGTGCGGCAGCCTCCCCACTCGGTCAGGGATGTCGCGACGCTCGTCACGCTGATCTTCATGATCGCCGTCGGGGGGATCGTCAAGACCTCGGTCCGGATACGGTCGACGACGCTTGCCATCGCCTGGGTCGAGACGGCCATCGTCATCGGGGTCGCGATCGCGCCGGCTCCCTGGGTCATTCTCGGCACCGCCGTGGGTGTGGCCGCGTCCTCGGCCATACTGCGCCTGCCGGCGATCAAGACCGCCTTTGGCATCGGCAAGAACGTACTCATCGCGGCGGCGGCCGTGACGGTGGCCCGGTTCCTCGACTGGCCCTGGCCGTCCCCGTCGATCAGCGACCTGATCGGCACACTCGGTATCGTCTACCTGGTCGCGGCGCTCCTCGACGACCTGCTCGCCATGCCGGTCATCGCCCTGGCTTCCGGCACCCGGATCTCGCAGCAGTTCCGCAGCGACCTCGATCTGCGGATCGCCGGATTCGCGGTCCGGTTCGTGGTGGCGGTCTGCACCCTGCTCATCCTCCAGGCCGACCCACGGCTGCTGCTCGCCGTGCCGCCGCTGGTGCTCAGCCTGCACCTGGCGTACTCCACCCGGATCCGTGCGCGCACCGAGCAGCAGGCCTGGCAGCGACTCGCCCGGACCACCGACGCGCTCAACGTGGTGGACCTCGACCAGGTGCTGACCACCGCGGTAACCCAGGCCGCTGAGCTCTTCTCCGCCGACGAGGTCGAGATCGAGCTGCACGAGGGGCGACGCACGGTCCGGGGTGGGACCGGCGGCATCGCGTACGACGGGGAGATTCCCGAGCCCAGCGGGGTGGACGGCAGGGTCATCCCGGTCGCGCTGGAGGGGCACGACCATGTGGCCGACCTCGGTGTGCTGCGACTCCGGTTCGCCGGGCCCGTCGAGCTCTCCGAGCGGGAGCAGTACACCCTGCGTACCTTCGCCTCCGCGCTCTGCACCGCGGTCCGCAACGCCCAGGCGTACGCCGAGTTGGCCCGGATCGCCGAGGAGCACGCGTACGCCGCCACCCACGATGCCCTGACCGGGCTCTCCAACCGGCGCCACCTGCTCGATGAGGGCACCGATCAGCTCACCACCCGGCACGCGGAGGGCGTCACCGCGCTGGTCCTGATCGACCTCAACCACTTCAAGGAGGTCAACGACACCCTCGGGCACGGCGCCGGTGACCGGGTGCTGATGCAGGTCGCCGACCGGCTGCGCAGCGCGGCCCGCCCGGGCGACCTGGTGGCCCGGCTCGGCGGCGACGAGTTCGCCGTGCTGCTGCGCGGGCTGCCCGCTCCGGCGGTGGCCGCGCACCGGGCCGAGGCGCTGCTGGCCGCCCTGCACGAGCCGCTCGACCTGGACGGCATGCGGATCAGCGTGGAGGCCAGCGGCGGCATCGCGGTCGCCCCGGCAAATGGCGGGATGCCCGAGCTGCTGCGTCGCGCCGACGTGGCGATGTACCAGGCGAAGCGGGCCGGCCAGCGGATCTCCACGTACGCCCCGACCCGGGACACCGCGGACCTTGGCCGGCTCACCCTTGGCGGCGAACTCTCCCGCGCGGTGGCCGACCACGAGTTCACCGTCAACTTCCAGCCGATCGTGGACCTGGGCAGCGGCGAGGTGATCGGTGCGGAGGCACTGGCCCGCTGGCACCACCCGACGCACGGCATGATCGACCCGCTGCGCTTCATCGAGGCGGTGGAACGCTCCGGGCTGCTGCCCGCGTTCGCCGAGGCGATCCTCGACCAAGCGCTGATCGCGGCCGGCAGCTGGCGGGCCGCCGGCTTCGACCTGCCCGTCTCGGTGAACGTGTCACCCCGCAGCCTCCTCGACGCCCGCTTCCCGGGGGCGGTCCTGGCCCGGCTGCGGGCGCACGACCTGCCCCCGGACCGGCTGGTGCTGGAGCTGACCGAGACCCTGACGCTCAGCCAGCTCGACGTGGTGGACCGGGTGCTCAGCCGGCTGCGCGACTCCGGCGTACGGCTGGCCCTCGACGACTTCGGCACCGGCTACTCCTCGCTGTCGCTGCTGTCCCGCATCCCGGTGCACGAGTTGAAGATCGACCGCAGCTTCGTCACCGCCATGGAGAGTTCGGCCGAGGCCGCGGCCGTGATCCGCTCCACCCTCGACCTGGGCCGCAGCCTCGACCTGACCGTGGTGGCCGAGGGCGTGGAGAGCGAGCCGCAGCGGCGGGCGCTCTGGGAGTTGGGGTGCGCCGCCGGCCAGGGCCATCTTTTCGCCCGGCCGCTGCCGGCCGGAGCGCTGCTCGCCGCCCTCCAGCGGGGGGCGGGCGGCCGACCGGGCAGCCTCGTGGCGCCGCTGCACGACGCGGGTGCGGTGATCCGCCTGCCGGGTCGCCGTACCGGCCGGGGGCGCGCCGCCACGTCGGCGTCCGCTGCCGGCCAGACCGCCGACGAGTCCAGCCACCACTGATCCCCCGGCGTAATCCGCCAGCTCTTGGCGGTACGCGGAACCCACCGCCGCCGGCCGGCCCTGCGACGAGGAGCACGACCCGGGCGCCGGGGCGCCCGTCTGCCAGACTGGGCCGCGTGATCGTCGACCCCGATCGAAGCTTCCGTCGCTGGCGGGCCGTGGACTCCGCCGCCGGCGGGCTCGCCCTCGACCTGGGCCTCTACGCCGTCTCGGCGGTCTTCGCCGGGGTCACCGCCGCCACGTCCACCCTGCTCCCGCACCGGGCCTGGGGCACGTTCGCCGCCGTCGGCTACCTGGTGGCCGCGCTCGCCGTGGCCGGTCAACTCCTCGCCCGGCGGCACCGCTGCGACGCACCGCTCACCGGACTCGGCGCCCGCTGGGCGGTCACCGGGTTCGCCTGGGCCACCACCGCGCTGCTGCCGGTCGTGGCGCAGAGCATCCAGCGGGCGGCCGGGCGTACCGACCGGGCGCAGGAGGAGGTGGTCGTGGTCGAGCACGCCGGCGCCCGGCTGGCCGAGCACGGCACCCCCTACCTGGGGCACGACGCGATCGCCGCGCTACCTCCGGCGGAGCAACTGCTCGGCTACACCCCATACCAGCCGGGCATGGCGCTGTTCGGGCTGCCCCGGGCCGCCGTCGACGCCTGGTGGACCGACGCGCGGGTCTGGTTCGCCCTGGTCACCGCCGGTGTGCTGGCCCTCGCGGTGGCCACGCTGCGCAGCCGGCCCGCCCCGGCCGCGCCGCGCCGCCACGCCGCGCTGCTCCGGGCCGTCCAGGCGGCCACGGTGCTGCCGGTCTGCGCGCTCACCCTGGCGACCGGCGGCGACGACCTGCCCGTACTCGCGCTCTGCCTGCTCGGGCTGGCCTTCGCCGCCGCCGAGCGGCCCGGTCGGGCCGGCCTGGCGGTCGGCGCGGCGGGCGCCCTGAAACTCTTTGCCTGGCCGGTCGCGCTCGTGCTTATCTGCTGGGCTGCCACCCGTCGGGCCGGCCTCCGCACCGCCCTCGGTGCCCTCGGGCTGCCGGCGCTCGCACTGGTCCCCGCCCTGCTGGTCGACCGTGACGCGCTGGTGGAGAACGTGCTGCGCTTCCCGCTCGGGCACGGGCTGGTGACCAGTCCCGCGCAGTCCCCGTTCCCCGGCCACCTGATCGCCACCGCGCTGCCCGCCGGCCGGATCGTCGCCGCCGCGCTGCTGGTCGCGGCCGGGGCGGCGATCGCCGTCCGGCTCCTCCGCCGGCCACCGCACACCGCCGCCGCCATCGCGCTGATCTGCGGGTACGGACTGCTCGCGGCGATCCTGCTGATGCCCTCGACCCGTTTCGGCTACCTGCTCTACCCGGTCGCCCTGCTGGTCTGGGCCCCCGCGCTGGCACTCCCGGAAGCTGCGGTACGCCCGGAGGCGCCCGCCGGGGCCGCTTCCGCCAACTCCCGGACGCGGCCGGTCGGCAGGGCGTAAACCTGAGGACATGACCACCTATCGCGATCGAGCCGAGGCGGGCCGCATGCTCGCCGACAAGCTCACCGACCTCGCCGGGCGGCCGGGGGTCGTCGTGCTCGGGCTGGTACGCGGCGGCGTGGAGGTCGCCCGGGTGATCGCCGAACGGCTCGGCGTGCCCCTCGACGTGCTGGTGGTCCGCAAGCTCGGCGTGCCGTTCGCACCCGAGGTGGCATACGGTGCGCTCGGCCCCGGCGGCGTGCAGGTCCTCAACGAGATGGTCGCGAACCGGCTCAGCGAGGTCGACAAAGCCGAGGTCCGGCAGCGGGAACAGGCTGAACTGGAGCGCCGCGAGGGCCTGTACCGGGCCGGCAGGCCGCCGCTCGACCTCACCGGGCGAACGGCGGTCATCGCCGACGACGGGCTGGCCACCGGCGCCACCGCCCGCGCCGCCGTGCAGGTCGCCCGCCACATCGGTGCGGCCCGGGTCGTCGTGGCCGTGCCGGTGGGCTCCCGGGAGGCGTACGAGATGCTGGCCGGCGAGGCCGACCAGGTGGTCATTCTGGAGACGCCGCCCGACTTCATGGCGGTCGGCGCGTACTACGAGGACTTCCACGAGGTCTCCGACAACGAGGTGACGGAAACGCTGAAGGCCACCGCGTGAGGTCACCGGGTACCGTCGGTGCCATGCAGCTCACCTGTCCCAAATGTCATGGCGAAATGCGCCAGTACGAGCGCAGCGGAGTGATCATCGACCAGTGCGGCGAGTGCCGGGGCATCTTCCTCGACCGCGGCGAGCTCGAGAAGCTGTTCGAGGCCGAGGCGAACTGGAACCAGCAGCACAGCCCCCAGCCGGCCGCCCCGGCCGCCGGCGGCTACGCCCCGCCGCCCCCACCGCCACCCGCCGCAGCCCCGCACCAGCCCGGCTACGGCGCCGTCCCGCCCCCTCCGCCGCCGCCCGGCCACGGCTACGCGCAGCCCGCGTACGGCCACGGCCAGCACCACGGCTACCACGGCCACTACCGCCGCAAGAAGCGCCACGGCTTCCTCGGCGAGCTCTTCGACTGACCGGTGCCCGGCAGGGCCGGGGCGCATCCCGGCCCGCCGCGCGGCACCTCCGTCGAGGTGCCGCGCGGCGTTTCGTGTGCGACGCTCACCCCCATGAAGCCCACCGGGCAGCACATCGCCCTGGCGCAGGCCTACGACGGCATCACCCGAGTGGTCGCCGATCTCGACGACGCCGACCTGCAACGACCGACCCGCTGCCGGGGATGGCTCGTCGCCGACCTGCTCTTCCACATCCTGTGCGACGCCCAGCGGGCCCTGGTCGCGCTCGCCAGCCCCGCCGACCGCCCGGCCGACGTGGACGACGTCAGCTACTGGCGCGCGTTCACCCCGGGAGGCGGCGACGAGGCCAGCGTGCGGCACGCCTGGTGGGTCCGCCGCTCGGCCGCCGCCTTCGACCGGCCCAGCGGGGTGGTGCGGCTCTGGTGCGACACCGCCCCCGCCGCCGTCCGCGCGGCCGGCGCGGCCGTGCACGGCGCTGATCCGCACGCCTGCGTCACCACCCAGGGCCAGGTGATCGCCGTACCCGATCTGCTGGCCACCCTCACCACGGAGGCCGTCGTCCACCACCTCGACCTGGTGGTCGATCTGCCGGACGCACCGCCACCCGGCGCCGCCGCCGTCAGCGTCGCGGTGACCACCGTCGACGGCCTGCTCAGCGACGACGCGGTCCGGCCGACCGGCTGGGACGACCGGGAGTATCTGCTCAAGGCCACCGGCCGGATCCCGCTCACCGACCGCGACCGGCGGGACCTGGGCGAGTCCGCCGGCTGGTTCCCGCTGCTCGGCTGAACGCGGCGGGACGGGTCAGACGATGGCCATGTCGACGAAGCGGGACAGGTGCAGCTGGGCCGCGACCGTCACAGTGTCGGTGGGGCCATTCCTGTGTTTGGCAACGATGAAGTCGGCTTCCCCGGCCCGCGGCGACTCCTTGTCGTAGTAGTCGTCGCGATGCAGCAGGATGACCACGTCCGCATCTTGCTCAATTGATCCCGATTCACGCAGATCGGACAATTGGGGCCGCTTGTCGGTGCGCTGCTCGGGGCCACGGTTCAGCTGGCTCACCGCGATCACCGGGCACTCGACCTCCTTGGCCAGCAGCTTGAGGCCACGGGAAAGGTCGGCCACCTCCTGCTGCCGGCTCTCGGTGCGCTTGGGCGAGGTCATCAGCTGGAGGTAGTCGACCACGATCAGCTTGAGGTCGTGCTTCTGCTTGAGCCGCCGCGCCTTGGCCCGGATCTCCATCAGGTTCATGCTCGGCGTGTCGTCTACGAAGAGCGGCGCCTCACTGATCTCGCCCATGCAGCGGGCCAGCTTGGTCCAGTCGTCGTCGGAGAGCTGGCCGCTGCGCAGCACGTGCAGCGGCACGCGCGCCTCGGCCGAGAGGAGTCGCATGACGATCTCGACCTTGCTCATTTCCAGCGAGAAGATCGCCGACGCATGGTTGGAGCGAATGGAGGCATTTCGGGCAAAATCCATACTTGCCGTCGACTTGCCCAAACCGGGCCTACCGGCCACGATGATGAGTTGGCCCGGGTGCAGGCCGTTCAACAGCCGGTCGAGGTCGCTGAAGCCGGTCGGCACCCCGGTCATCACGCCGCCCTGGGCACCCACGGCCTCGATCTCGTCCAGCGTCGGCTGGAGCATGTCGGCCAGGATGGCGAAATCCTCGCTGACCCGCTTCTCGGTCACCTCGTAGACCGCCTGCTGGGCGAGGTCGACGATGTCGTCGACGTCCCGGCTGCCGCCCTGGCCGGTGCCGTACCCGAGCTGGACGATCTTGGTGCCGGCCTCGACCAGCCGACGCAGCACCGCGCGCTCGCCGACGATGCGCGCGTAGTAGGCGGCGTTGGCGGCGGTGGGCACGCTGGCGATCAGCGTGTGCAGGTAGGGCGCGCCGCCGATCCGGGCCAGGTCGCCGGAGTCGGCCAGGGCGGCGGCGACGGTGATCGGGTCGGCCGGCTCGCCCCGGCCGTAGATGTCGAGGATCGCGTCGAAGATGGTGGCGTGCACCGGGCGGTAGAAGTCGTTGGACTTCAGGATCTCCACGACATCGGCGATGGCGTCCTTGGAGAGCAGCATGCCGCCGAGGACGCACTGCTCAGCGGCCACGTCCTGGGGCGGGGTCTTCTCGAACTGCGCGTCCCGTTGTGCCTGTGCGGGCGGCGGCCCCCCGGTCCGCTCCGTCCGCGCGTCGTCGGTGACCGACACGGGTCCCCCCTCGCTGCGTCGGATCGAGTCCAGCTCTACCGCCGGGGTATGACATCTCCGACGACCCTCCGGTCGATCGGGGGCCACCGCCCGGACGGTCGGGGGACCACGATACGGAACCCGAGGTCAGACCCTCAACAATGCCGGTGGACGAGCCTCGGGACAACCTGTGGACGCCCGGGGACGGACATGTGCGCAGCGTGTGCACAGGGTGTGGACAAGTGCTGGAGAATCCTGGCTCGACCGCCTCTGACCTGCGGTTCTGCAATCCACAGCCTGTGGACGACAGATTTCCGGTCGGGCCTGGGCACCGTTCGTCCCGTACCATCACCGCGAACGGCTACACCTGGGCAGCTGATTGCATTTTGGTTGAGAAGGGGTCACGCTCCGGCCGTGAGACACCGGGACTGGGGAGGCGGGGAGGGCAGCCCGCGCGAGCGCCAGCCGATCTCCCCGTGGGACGAGCCCGCCGAGTCGTTCCCGGTCGCCTCCAGCTCGGCGTCGTACGCGCCCGAGCGCTACCGCACCCCGAGCCGCCGCGCCATCGAGCGCGGCCAGCAGGAGCCGGTGGACACGTACCTTCCGCAATGGGCGGTGGAGTCGGGCGTCCGCCGGGCGGACGGCAGGGGTCGGCACGCCGCGCCCGACGACGATGAAGACGTCGAGCCGCCGTACCCGGATGGTGGCTGGCGGCCGGACGTCGGATGGCGCCGGGAGGCTGCCCGGCGCGGGCTGCCGGCCGGCGACGCCGGCCCAGCCGGCGAGCACACCGCCGAGTGGACCCTGGACACCCCGCAGGAGCAGGGGTACGTCGGGAGCCGACGGGCCGAGTCCACCGAGGACGAGCCGGGGTCCGGGCCGGCCGTGCGGAGCCGGCCGCGCCGCGCGCAGTCGCGCCGGCCGCCGGTGACCCGGTCGGGCCTGGAGGACAGCACCGCCTCGGGCGGGCAGGAGGACCGGTCGGATGCCGGGCGGAGCCGGCGGGGGGCCTCGGAGTCCTGGTCCCGGCCGGCGGTGGACCCGTGGGAGCGGGGCCGGTCGGCCGAGCCTGATCCGGTGGCGCCGCCGATGGTCGACCCGTGGGACGCCTCGGGTGTGCACGCCTGGGCCCGTTCGGCCACGGGCCGGTGGGACCAGGCGGAGGGCGCCGACCGCTGGGACCGGACGGAGCACACTGGCGAGCAGGACCGGCTCACCGACACCGGCGAGTGGGGCCGGTACGCCGAGGTCGACCACCGGACGATGCCGCCGAAGCCGGTCCGGGAAGGTTGGGCGTCGCCGGAGCAGGCGGAGGGATTCTGGTCGGGGACCCGGCTGGCCGGTGACCTGCTGGATCCGGATCCGGGCGGTCCGGTCCGGTCGCTGGTCTACACCGCCGCCTGTTATCTGGTGCCCGCGCTGCTGGTCTTCGTGGGGCTGCTGTTCCTCGACGGGCAGGCCCCAACGGGGTGCGTCACGGACATCACCGGCGGGGGTTGTGATTCGCCGCGGGCGCACGCGTTCGCCTCGCTGGTCGCGGGTGCGCCGCGGTTCGGGCTGGCGCTGCTGAGCAGCCTGGTCGTCGCGGTGGTGCTGCGCGGTTTCGGGGCGACGTGGCGGTCGGGGGCGGTGGCGCTGGCGGCGGCGGTGGTCGGTGGCGGCCTGTCGACGGTGATGATCAGCGTGGTGACCGGGCAGCCGATCGGCTGATCGGCAACGGCGAAGTCGCCGGACGACGGCTCCAGGTCGCGGCGCGGCGTAAGACGCGCCGCTCTTGCGTTGTCGCAAGGAGCATGCGGAAGGGCCCGCACCGGGAGACCGGTGCGGGCCCTTCCGTCGTGCTGTCCGCTGTCAGCTCGGGGTGACGTTCAGGTTGAACTTGGCGGTCACCTCGGGGTGCAGCTTGATGCTCACCGGGTAGGAGCCGGTCGACTTGATGTGACCGGGCAGTTCCAGCCGGCGGCGGTCCAGGCTCGGACCACCGGCGGCCTTGACGGCCTCGACGACCTCGGCCGGGGTGACCGAGCCGAAGAGCCGGCCGCCGTCGCCGGCGCGGGCCTTCAGGTTGACCTTCAGGCCCTCGATCTGGGCCTTGACCTCGTTGGCGTGGCCGAGGTCGCGGATCTCCCGGGCCGCGCGGGCCCGCTTGATGACCGTGACCTGCTTCTCCGCACCCTTGGTCCAGGCGATCGCGAAGCCCTGCGGCAGCAGGTAGTTACGGCCGTAGCCGTTCTTCACCTCGACGATGTCGCCCGGAGTGCCGAGGCCGGACACCTCCTGAGTCAGGATGATCTTCATGTCCGTGCCTCCTCTCAGCGGGTCGTGGCCGTGTACGGCAGGAGCGCCATCTCGCGGGCGTTCTTGACCGCACGGGCGATCTGCCGCTGCTGCTGCGAGGTAACGCCGGTCACCCGCCGAGCACGGATCTTGCCGCGGTCGGAGATGAACTTGCGCAGCAGCGCGGTGTCCTTGTAATCGATGTAGGTGATCCCGTCCTTGTCGAGCGGGTTCACCTTCTTCTTCGGCTTGCGCAGTGCCGCAGCCTTGGCCATTGCTCTTGCTCCTGGTTTGCGATCGCGGGCGCTCGGCGCCATTAGAACGGGGGCTCCTCGTCGAAGTTTCCGCCGCCCGAACCACCGCGCGAGGGAGCCGGGGCAGCCGAGGCCCAGGGGTCGTCGAAGTTGCCTCCGCCGCCGCCCTGGCCGCCACCACCACCGAAGCCGCCACCGCCACCCGAGCGGGACATCTTCTGCACCTTCGCCGTGGCGTAGCGCAGCGACGGGCCGATCTCGTCGACCTCCAGCTCGATGACGGTGCGCTTCTCACCCTCGCGGGTCTCGTACGACCGCTGACGCAGCCGGCCGGACACGATCACCCGGGCGCCGCGCTGCAGCGACTCGGCGACGTTCTCGGCGGCCTGCCGCCAGACCGTGCACGAGAGGAACAGCGGCTCGCCGTCCTTCCACTCGCCGGACGCCTTGTCCATGAAGCGGGGCGTCGAGGCGACCCGGAACTTGGCGACGGCCGCCCCGGAGGGGGTGAACCGCAACTCGGGGTCATCGGTCAGGTTGCCGATGACCGTGATGGTGGTGTCTCCTGCCATGACCATCTCCTCGCGCACTCATCGTGTTGCCCTACAGGCTCTCAGAGCCCTCCGACACCATCGACGAGGCTTGATCCGGACGTGCCGGGTCGAATGTCAGCGCATCTCCGGCCGGATGACCTTGGTGCGCAGCACGGACTCGTTGAGCCGCAGCTGACGGTCCAGCTCGGCCACCGCCTCAGGCGTCGCCTGGAGGTCGATGACGGCGTAGATGCCCTCGGCCTTCTTGCTGATCTCGTACGCGAGGCGCCGGCGGCCCCACACGTCGGTCTTCTCCACCGAGCCACCCGCGGTCCGGATCACGTTCAGGTACGTGTCGAGCGACGGGGCGACGGTGCGCTCCTCGAGGCTGGGGTCGAGGATCACCATGATCTCGTAATGACGCAAGACGTGCTCACCTCCTGTGGGCTAAGCGGCCACGGTCCTTCCGTGGCAGGAGGTCGTGCGTCGTGGCCCATGACCGGCAGCGGGGGGACCCGGCCGGGCGCGGACAACCGGACCAGGATACCCGGTCCGGACGATCATGCCCGGGCCGGTCGTGCGCGGCGCCCGGGCGCGGCGACAGGGGCCCACCGCCGGCGTCGCGTACCGGTGGTGGGCCCCTGTCCACAGGGCCGCGGGGCGTCCCGTCCGCATTCCTTGGGTGGGACCTGGGGAGGAACGACCACACCGATGAGGTTGGATCGAGGACGCCCCGCGGAGCTTTATCGTGTTGTCATCTGGTCTGACCATACAACGGCTCTCGTCACCTCTTGGGGGAAATGGAGGAATTTGCCCCACCGACCGGATGCTTGGCCGTCGGGTCTGACGAGTCGGAGGATCCCGCCCCGTCGTGCCGGGCCGCACGGCGGGGCGTCCCGTTTCCGGGGGTCTCCCCTGCACCAGTACCCGCTGTGGACCCGGGCCCGGGTGCAGGGTTGACCGTCGATCCCACCTGGAAAACGAGCGCCCGGCCGGCGGGTGACGCCCGGCGCGACGTGCCCGTCACACGCCGCCGTCGGTACGCCGGCCGGCTGCGGTCACCCCGCTCGTCAGGGGCGCGACGTAGGCTGCCCTGCATGCGAATCGGAGCCCACGTCGATCCGTCCGACCCGTTGGCCGAGGCCGCCGCCCGGGACGCCGAGGCCGTGCAGTTCTTCCTCGCCGACCCACAGGGTTGGAAGGCCCCGAAGCCACGGGAGGACGCCGACCGGCTACGTGACGCGGGCGTCGACCTCTACGTCCACGCGCCGTACGTCATCAACGTGGCCACCCTGAACAACCGGATCCGCATCCCCAGCCGCAAGCTGCTCCTCGGCCACGCCACCGCCGCGGCGGCCGTCGGCGCCAAGGGCCTGATCGTGCACGGCGGCCACGTCAACGCCGGCGACGACCTCGCCGCCGGATTCGACAACTGGCGCAAGACCTTCGCGTACGCCGCGGACTCGGGCGGCTTCCCGCTCCCGGTCCTGATCGAGAACACCGCCGGCGGTGAGAACGCCTGCGCCCGTCACCTCGACGCCCTGGCCCGGCTCTGGGACGCCCTCGCCGACTACGAGGTGGGCTTCTGCCTGGACACCTGCCACGCGTACGCCGGGGGTGAGGAACTGCTCGGGCTGGTGGACCGGGTGAAGGCGATCACCGGCCGGATCGACCTGATCCACGCGAACAACTCCAAGGGCGCCTTCAACTCGGGGCAGGACCGGCACGACAACCTGACCGGCGGGACCATCGACCCTGAGCTGGTGGTGGCGGTGATCCGGGCGGCCGGCGCGCCGGTCATCGTGGAGACCCCGGGCGGCGTCGCGGGCCAGGCGGCGGACATCGCCTTCCTGCGGGAGCAGTTGGGCAAGGCGGCATGACCACCGAGCAGTCCGACACCACCGACGGCGGCCGCCCGGCCGGGAGCGACGGTCAGCCGACCGCCGGCGGCAGCGACCCGGACGGCCCCGTCGCGGCGACGCCCGAGCCGGTCATCCGGCAGCCGGGCGCGGACACCGCCACCCCGGCGAAAGAGCCGGCCACGGGTCAAGCCGCCACGTCGACGAAGGAGTTGACCACCGAGCCCGCCACCTCGAAATCCGCCGGCGGCAAGGCGAACGGGACGGCTCAGCCGACCGACGGGAACGGCACCGGAAAGTCCGCCGCGGAGCCGGCCGGAAAGGCTGGCCGCGACGACACCGCCGCCGACGCGTCCGGAAGAGCCGACGCGTCCGGGAAAGCCGACGCGTCCGGAAAGAAGGCCGACGGCAAGTCGGATACGGCGGCCGATCCGTGGTCCGCCTTCGGCCCCGCTCCGGACCCGGTGCTCACCCGGCCCCGCCGGGCGGTCCGCGCGGTGGGCCGCTTCCTGATCCACGAGTGGACCCTGGCCACCGTCGCCTCGCTGGCGGTGGCCGTCCTGATGACCTGGCCCACGCTGCGCTACCCGAACTACACGCTGCCGCAGGACTACTGGGACCCGAGCCTTCAGGCCTGGCAGATGGCCTGGTCCGGGCACATCCTGCTGACCAACCCGGCTCAGCTCTGGCACTCGAACAGCTTCTTCCCCGAGACCTGGAGCTTCGCCTTCTCCGACACACTGCTCGGGTACGCCCCGGCCGGCATGCTCGGTCACGGTCCCGAGGCCGCCGTGCTGCGCTACAACATCATGTTCGTGCTGGCGCACGCGCTCGCCACGCTCGGGGCGTACGCACTGGCCCGGCAGTTGGGCGCGGGCCGGATCGGGGCCGCGGTGGCCGGTGCCGGCTACGCGTACGCCCCGTGGCTGCTCGCCCAGGCCGGGCACCTGCACATCCTCTCGAACGGCGGCATCCCGCTGGCGCTGGCCATGCTCGCCCGGGGCCACGGCTGGTCCCTGCGCTACGGCTACCGTCCGCACCGCCGCCACGCCGGTTGGGCGTTCACCGGCTGGCTGGTGGCGGCATGGCAGCTCAGCCTGGGCTTCGGCATCGGGCTGCCGTTCGCGTACCTGCTGGCCGGCGTCGTGCTGGTCTCGGCCGTGATCTGGTTCGCCCGGCGCTGGGTGGTCGGGCGGGTGAAGCGCCCGTTCGGTTGGCGGCTGCTCCTCGCCGACGCGCTCGGCGGGCTGCTCTTCGCCGCCGTGGGCGCGCTGTTGGCGCTGCCGTACTTCACGGTTGCGCAGCAACACCCGAACGCGGCCCGGACCCTCGCCGACATCGAAATCTACTCGCCGCCGGTGAGCGGCTTCTTCACCGCCCCGGCCGAGTCACGGATCTGGGGTCCGCTGCACGAGGGGGCGCGGGCGGTGCTGCCCTGGCACCCCGAGATGACGCTGCTGCCCGGCTTCGCGCTGTACGCCCTGGCTGCCGGCGGGCTCTTCTTCTCCGTCTGGCGGGTCCGGCACCGGCTCTTCCTGCTCGCCGGGGTGCTGCTGACGATGGTCCTGGCCATGGGCACGCGGTTCTTCGACGGCCGGTTCAGCTACGTGCCGCTGTTCGACTACCTGCCCGGCTGGAACGGGCTGCGGACCCCGGGCCGGATGATGCTCTGGACCACCCTCCTGCTCGGCCTGCTCGCGGCGGGTGCGGTCACCGCGTTCTGCGCCCGGGTACGCGAGGTGGCCGCCGAGCGGGTGCCGCCGTGGCCCGGCCCGTGGCTGCGCCTGGCCACCCTGCTGCCCCTGCTGCTGGTGATCGTGGAAGGGCTGAACGTCACCCCGCACCCGGTCGTGCCGGCGCAGCCGGCGGCGATGCGTACGGTCGACGGCCCGCTGCTGGTCCTACCCAGCAGCCAGAACCTGGACCAGCCGGTGATGCTCTGGTCGACCAGCCGGTTCCAGGAGATGGTCAACGGCGGCAGTGGCTTCACCCCGGACAGCCAGGCCCGGGTCCGCGACGCCGTCGTCAGCTTCCCCGACCAGCCCAGCATCGCCTACCTGCGCGAGCTCGGGGTGAAGAACGTGGTCGTGTTGCCTGGGAAGCTCGCCGGTACGCCGTGGGAGGGGCTTCTCGACCGACCTTCCGACGGGCTGGGGGTGACTCGCACAGAGGTCGGTGACGCTGTCGTCTTCCGCCTCTGAGGTGCTTGTTGCTCGCGGTGGGTTGCGGGGAGCCCAGCCGGCTCCGGGCAGTCAGGCTTGATCCCTCCGCCGGCTGGGCTCCCCGCAAACCTGGCAACGGCAGGCCGTCCGGTACTTGTGTGGGCATGGGGACGACTCGGCTTGGTTCGGTCGTCCTGTCTGCGGGTCAGGCGGTGACGGGCTCGGCGGGACGGTCTGTGGCGGCGGGGCGGTGGCGCCACCGGACGAACCAGGGGGCGTCTTCGGCACCGTTGATGACGCCGCCGTCCGGGTCGTCGGCGTAGGTGGCCCGGACCGCGTCCCGCTCCGGGCGCAGGATGTCGCGGATCACCAGGCCGCAGAGCACCGAGACGGTGATCAGGCGCAGGCTGGCGGCCAGCACGAAGACCCCCTCGGGGAAGACCGGTCGACTGGTCGCCGCGCCGAGCAGCTCGCCGTAGAAGGCGGCGAAGTAGCAGACCTCGGCGACCTGCCAGGCCAGGAACGCGCCCCAGCGCGGCCGGGCGAGCACCGCGAGCGGGAGCAACCAGAGCACGAACTGCTGTGACCACACCTTGCTGAAGATCAGGAAGGCGGCGACCACCAGGAAGGCGAGCTGGGCGAGCCGGGGCCGGCGCGGGGCGAACAACGCCAGCGCGGCCACGCCGAGGCACGCCAGACCGAACAGCAGGTACGACACCCAGTTGAGGGTGGCGATGTGGGCGTTCAGCCACTCGAATGGTCCGAGGTCACCGGGCGCGGCCGGGCTCACCTTGCCGTCCAGGTACCGGCCGATGTACCAGAGGGTGCCCCAGTCGATCGGCCGGGTGGTGTTCAGCTCGAAGAAGCGCCCCCAGTTCTCCCGGTAGGGAATCGCCACCGGCAGGTTCACCAACACCACCGTCACCGCAGCGGTGATGACGGACAGGAGGGCGGCTCGGGCCCGGCCGGCGCGGATCGCGAGCGCCAGGATCGGCCCGAGGAGGAACAGCGGCCACAGCTTCGCCGCGCCGCCGAGGCCGATCAGCGCCCCGGCCAGGACGGCCAGCAGGGCACCGCCCAATCCGGGTCTGGTACGCGCCCAGGCCAGCAGCCCGAACGCGGCCAGCCCGATGGCGAGCAGGTCCCAGTTGACGGTGGCGGTGAGCAGCAGCGCGGGGGCGAGCGCGAACATCGCCGCGTCCCACGGCCGTCGTCGGCGCAGCCGGAGGATGACCGCCACGGTGGCGACCGCGAGGACGCTGAGCACCAGCGCGTTGAGGTTGTAGAACCACCGCCCCTGGTTGATGCTCGGGTTGTCCACACCGAGGGCGTGCACCGGCAGCCCGAGCGCGCCCATGAAGTAGCCGGTCAGCACCGGGTATTCCACCGGGTGGTCGGCGTAGGGCACCTTGCCCTCGTTGAGCCCTTCGGCGTAGTACAGGGCGAGCACATCCGTGTAGCACATCCGGGTGTACTGCGTGTTGTTCTGCCAGGCGCCGTCCTGGCAGGGCGACTTCTGCACCCAGTGCAGCGCCAGCGTCAGGCAGACCAGGGCCAGCACGATCCGGGCGGCGGTCCAGAACCGTCGCTCGCCGCCCGCCGGCCGGTCCAGGGCGGCGGCATGGTCGCCCAGCGGGCCGCCGATCAGTTCCGAGGTGCCCCGCACGAAGCCATCCGAGCGGGACGGATGGTCGGCAGTCCCGGTGTCGTCGATGCCTGCCGTCGACTGGGTGCTCATGGAGAGGCATCCTGCCGTACGTCGGGCCTTCGCGTCCCGCCGCGACCACAGATTTCCGGTGCCCGGATACGCCGACGGCGGCCGGACCAGTGGTCCGGCCGCCGCCGTGGGTGCTGCGGTCAGTAGGTCTGCCGTGGAGGTGTGCTCGGCAGGATGCCGCCGCCTCCTCCACCACCACCGCCGTTGCCGGGTCCGGGTCCGGGTCCGGGCGGGAAGCTCGGGAAGCCACCGCCGTTGTTGCCGCCGCCGTTGTTCCCGCCGCCGTTGTTGCCACCACCGTTGTTGCCACCACCGTTGTCCGGGCAGAACAGGCCGAGCGGGTTGTCACAGCCCGCCGGGGGCGGGGGCGGGGGCGGTGCCTCGCCGTTGCCGGTGTCGTCCTTGCCGACGTGCGCGGCGGGCGGGAAGTCCTTCTTCTCCTTGCCCTTGAGCGCGTCGTTCATGAACCGCTGGAAGATGGCACCGGGCATGCCCTTACCGCTGATGTTGGCCCCGCCCTTGGTCTTGATCGCCTTCCGATCCTTAACGTTGCCTACCCAGACGGCGGTGGCGAGCTGGGGCGTGTACCCGATCATCCATGCGTCGCCGTTCGCGGTCGTCTTGGAGTTCAATTCCCAGGTACCGGTCTTCTCGGCGGCCTTCCGGCCGTCGGCGAGCCGGCGGTTCACCTTGCCGGGGTACTGCTCCAGCACCGAGGTCACGTCGGCGACGATGTTCTGAGGAATCCGCTGCACGCCCTTCTTGCTTGGGCCTGGGAGGATGCGCCACTTGCCGGTCTGGTCCTGCTTCTCCACCTTCTTAATGAAGTGCGCCTTGTGATAGACGCCCTGGTTGGCGAAGGTGGCGACGCCGTTGGCGTGGTCCAGCACCGTGATCGGGTACTGGCCGTAGCCGACGACGTGGAAGAACGGATCCGGGGCCAGGTCCTTCGGGTCCGCCTTGGTGAGGTCGTGCGCCTTCGCCGGGTTGGTGTCGGTCTGCCACATCATCGTGACGCCGGCCTTCTTGGCCATGTCGACGACCTTGTCCGGGCCGATCTGCTCGGTGATGTAGTAGAACGGCACGTTCAGCGACTTCAACGTCGACTCCTCGAGGGTGCAGGAGTCGCCGCACTGGACCTTGTCGGCACCGGCGTTGCTGACCTTGAACTCCATGTCCTTCGGGGTGAACGCCGTGCCCTTCCATCGCGACTTGAGGGAGATGCCCGCATCGAGCGCCGCCGCGAGGGTGTAGATCTTGAAGCTCGATCCCGGCGAATGGCCACCGCTGATCACGCCGCCGTCTTCGTTCTTGCCGGCGTAGTCGGTGCCGGTGCCGTCGTCACCGCCGTAGTAGGCGCGCACCTCGCCGCTCTGGGGGTCGATCGACACCAGGGCGGCCATCAGGTTGTCCGGCTGGCCATCGAGCTCCGACCCCTTCTTGGCCCGCTGGGCCGCATCGAGGGCGGCCTCCTGCATCTTCGGGTCGATGGTCGTCGTGATCCGGAAGCCGCCCTTCGACAACGCCTGGCTGCAGAGCGGCTTGTCCAGAGTGGCGGCGGCCTCGTCGTCGGTGCAGAGCTTGAGGTCACGCAGCTCGCTCTTGACGTAGTTGACGATGTTGCCGTTCGGGGTCTTGCCCACGTTGGTCAGCCCGCTGGCGTTCTTCGGCTTCGGCTTTATCGCCTTGAGCGGGTACTCGGTGGGGTGCGGCTGCTTGGTGGGCGCGTCGAGCCACTTCTCGGCGATCATGCCCTGGATGACGTAGTCCCACCGGTCCTTCGCGGCCTGCAGGTTGTCTGCCGGGTCATAGCCCCGGTGGGTGGCAGTCGGCTCGGGCTGCTTGATCAGCGCGGCGAGCACCGCGCCCTCCGCCACGGTCAGCTTCGACACGTCCTTGCCGAAGTAGGTCTGCGCCGCCGCCTGGATACCGTACGCGCCCCGGCCGAAGTAGATCACGTTCAGGTAGTGCTGCATGATCTCCGGCTTGGAGTACCGGTCGTTCAGCTTCGAGGCGAGGATCGCCTCCTTCACCTTGCGCGCGTACGTGTCCTGGTTGAGGTTGTCGAACGCGTTGCGGGCGTACTGCTGGGTGATGGTCGAGGCACCCTGCTTGTCACCGCCGGTGAGGTTGTTCCAGGCGGCCCGCGCGATGCCCTTGTAGTCCACCCCGGAGTGCCGGTAGAAGTTCCGGTCCTCCGCCGCGGCCACCGCGTTCTGCACGTATTCCGGGACGTCCTTGATGTTGACGAAGGTGCGGTTCTCCGCCCCCACTCGGGCCATCTGCGACCCGTTGCTGTAAAGGATCGTGGTGGACAACGGCGGGGGCGTGTCCTGGGGCAGGATCACGTTCTGCGAGTAGTAGGTGAAGCCGACGACGCCGATGCCGGCGAGCATGATGAAGACGGCGAAGCTGGCGATCAGCAGGTTGATCCGCCGGCGCTTCTTCGCCCGGGCCACCGCGCCCGGGTCGTCACCGCGACCCCCGCGACCGCCCCGGCCAGGGCCGGTCGGGCCGCCCGGCCCACCCGGACCGCCGCCCGCCATGCCGGGCACACCGGCCCGGGCCACGGTGGCCCGGCCACCGACGGATGCCGAGCCGACGCTCGCCCGGCCGGCCGTACCCACGCTGGCCGCACCGACCGAGGCGCGCCCCGCCGGACCGGCGGGGGACACCGGCACCGAGGCGCGGCCGGAGCCGGCCCGCCCGGAGGCGCCGCCGGGAGCCGGCGAGACGGGCACCGAGGCGCGGCCCGCGCCGGCCTGGCCCATCGAGGCCGAGGCGCCGCGCGGCGCCGGGGCGACGCCGCCGACGGAGGCGCGCCCGCCGGACGCAGCGCCCCGGGGCGTCACCGAGGCACGGGCCGAGGCATTGCCTTCGGACCCGGATGACCAGCCGTTCCCGTGTGGGCCACCGCCGTAGTCGGGGTCACCGCCCGGGCCCGGGATCTGGGCCCGCCCACGCGAAGAACTGGAATCGCCGTAGTTCATTCCTCACACCCTGCCGCTCGCGGTGGGGCGCGAAGGCGCCGCCACCCGGTTGCCGTGAGCTGGAACACGAGACGCTACACCCCGGGCTTGCCGGGGCGCAGCCGTCGAATCCGACCTAATCGGACCAATCAGACCTAAAAGCTGTCGGTCGTCCCGCCCGGGGATCGGGCCGGATACGACCGGACCAGCCAAGTTCACCGTTGCGCCTCTCGCCTTCGACGAGGGGTGGAGCCGGTCGGCGCGGCCGAGCCGCTCACCGCTCCCTGCTCCGACCCGTCCTCCGCGCCGCCGGCCAGCCCGTCCCGGCCGAGCAGGAACTGCTCGACGAGATGGTTCCAGTCGCAGCCGGGGCACACCTCCACCACAAAAACCTGGAACTCACGCAGCGTCATCGCCAGCAGCGACAACTCGGCTCGGCTGCGCGCCTGGCCGGCGGACTGCTTGAGTTCGTCGCCGTAAATGTAGTGGACGTGGATGAGGTTCTCGCTGCGACAGATCGGGCAGCGCTCCTCGGTGGGCTCGCCGTGGAACCGGGCAGCGTTTTTCAGGTACGGCGAGGCGTCGCAGACGTCGTACGTGCCGATCCGGTTGGCGAGGAGGTCACGCAGCACCGCTCGCTTCCGGAGCGAGTAGTCGACGACCTGGCGCTGCGTACGCATGCGGCAAAGGGTACGCGACCCCGCCGGGCGAGGCGACCGCCGTCACGATCCGTGACGACAGGACCGCGTAAACGAGGGTTTGCCCTGATCATTCGTCTCCGCTAACGTGCGATGTATCGGTCCGATACATCGCGGCGGTTACGACTCCGCGCCGGGGGTAAGAAGGGGTGGCCCATGCTCGAGTTCGCCATCCTCGGCCTCCTGCAGGAGGCTCCGATGCACGGCTATGAGCTGCGCAAGGAGTTGGCCGCCAAGCTCGGCGCCATCCGGGCGGCGATCAGCTACGGCTCGCTCTACCCGACCCTGCGCCGGTTGCAGGCGGCGGGCTGGATCACCGAGGCCGCCGAGACACCCGCGACCGCCGAGGAGGTTCCCGCGCTGACCAGCCGACGTGGTCGGGTGGTCTACACCATTACCGCGGAGGGCAAGGAACGGTTCGCCCAGCTCATAGCGCAGGCTGGACCCGAGACGTATGACGACACGGGCTTCGGCGTGCACTTCGCGTTCTTCGCCCGGACCGACCAGGCCACCCGGCTCCGGATCCTGGAAGGTCGCCGTCGCAAGATCGAGGAGCGTCGCGAAGGCCTTCGTGACGTGCTCGGCCGGGCAGCCGAGCGGCTCGACGCGTACACCCTGGAGCTGCAGCGTCACGGCCTGGAGGCCTGTGAGCGCGAGGTCCGCTGGCTGGAGGAGCTCATCGCCAACGAGCGCTCCGGCCGAGCCCCGACGGTCCCGAAAGCCGGGACGGCCGGCGGCCGACGAGAAAACGACAGCCCGCCCCCGCCTGGCGAGTCCAGGAAAGAGCGGCCGTGATGAAAGAAGAAGGAGGCAGACGCTATGGGCTCCGTCCGCGTCGCCATCGTCGGCGTAGGTAACTGCGCCTCGTCCCTCGTGCAGGGCGTGGAGTACTACCGCAACGCCGACCCGACCGACCGCGTCCCGGGTCTCATGCACGTCACCTTCGGCGACTACCACGTCTCCGACGTGAAGTTCGTCGCGGCGTTCGACGTGGACGCCAAGAAGGTGGGCATGGACCTCGCCGAGGCGATCGTCGCCAGCGAGAACAACACCATCAAGCTGTGCGACGTGCCGCCGACCGGGGTGACCGTGCAGCGCGGCCCGACCTTCGACGGTCTCGGCCAGTACTACCGGGAGATCATCGAGGAGTCGGACGCCGAGCCGGTCGACGTGGCCCAGGCGCTGCGCGACGCGCAGGTCGACGTGGTCGTCTCCTACCTGCCGGTGGGCTCCGAGCAGGCCGACAAGTTCTACGCCCAGGCGGCGATCGACGCGGGCTGCGCGTTCGTGAACGCCCTGCCGGTCTTCATCGCCTCCGACCCGGAGTGGGCGAAGAAGTTCTCCGACGCCGGCCTGCCGATCGTCGGTGACGACATCAAGAGCCAGGTGGGCGCCACCATCGTGCACCGCGCCCTGGCGAAGCTCTTCGAGGACCGCGGGGTCGAGTTGCTGCGCACGTACCAGCTCAACTTCGGCGGCAACATGGACTTCATGAACATGCTGGAGCGCAACCGCCTGGTCTCGAAGAAGATCTCGAAGACCCAGTCGGTGACCTCCCAGATCCCGCACGAGATGGCCAAGAGCGACGTGCACATCGGCCCGTCGGACCACGTGCCGTGGCTCGACGACCGCAAGTGGGCGTACATCCGCCTGGAGGGCCGCTCCTTCGGCGACACCCCGCTCAACGCGGAGCTCAAGCTCGAGGTGTGGGACTCGCCGAACTCGGCCGGCGTCATCATCGACGCCGTCCGGGCCGCGAAGATCGCGCTGGACCGGAAGATCGGTGGCCCGATCCTCTCCGCCTCCTCGTACTTCATGAAGTCCCCGCCGAAGCAGTACGCCGACCACGACGCGCACGCCGCCGTCGAGGCGTTCATCAAGGGCGAGGTCGAGCGCTGACGCGCTGACCGTCGCACCGTCGAGGGCCGGGTCCGCCGCGGACCCGGCCCTTCGCGCGTCCCGGCCGGTCTGCCGGGTACGTCAGGACCAGGCGCGTTGCAGGGCCACGCCCGCTTCCAACTCCAGCAGCGTCACCTTGCGCGGCAGGCCGCCGCCGAAGCCGACCAGCTTGCCGCCGGCACCGACGATCCGGTGGCAGGGCACGATCACCGGCACCGGGTTCCGGTTGCAGGCCACCCCGACCGCCCGGGCCCCGCCCGGGTCCCCGACCGCCTTCGCCACCTCGCCGTAGGTCCGCGTCTCCCCGTAGGGGATGAGGGTCATCTCCCGCCACACCGCGCGCTCGAACTCCGACCCCCGGGGCGCCACCACCGGCACGGTGAACTCGGTCAGCTCACCGGCGAAGTACGCGCGCAGCTCGGCCAGCGCGCGGGCGGCCACCTCGTCGCCAGGACGGTCGGTCGCCGACTCCACCCGGCCGAAGTGCGCCCCGCGGACAGCCTCGTCGTCGGTGGCGACGGAGAACTCCCCGATCGGCGAGTCGAGCACGGTCCAATGCATGACCCGATTGTCCCGCCCGGAGCCCGGCCGCCACCACCAGCCTCACCGTCCGAGCAGCGCGACACCGAGCAGCGCCCCGCTGACGCTGAGGTTTCACCACTTCTCCGATCGATGGGGCAATATTCCGCGGGCGACGCGCGTCTTCCATACGGAGGTGGGCGGTGGCAGAGGTGACCGACGGGGAGTTCACCGCGTTCGTCAACGAACGGGGGCCCGCCCTGCTGCGCGTCGCGTACGCGCTCGCCGGGAACCAGCACGCGGCGGAGGACCTGCTGCAGAACGCCCTGGCCAAGGCGTACGCACGCTGGCCGCGGATCCGGGGCGACGCCGAGCCGTACGTGAAACGGATCCTCTACCACGACCAGATCTCCGGCTGGCGGCGCCGCTCGCGGCGCCTGGAGGTCCCGGTCGCGGAGCTGCCGGAGCGGGCCGCGGTGGGGGACAGCGGCGACGACAGCGACCTGCGGCTGCTGCTGCGGGCGGCGCTTCGGTCGCTGCCGCCCCGGCAGCGGGCCGTGCTGACCCTGCGCTACCTGGAGGACCTCAGCGTCGAGCAGACCGCGGCGCTCCTCGGCTGCAGGGCCGGCACGGTGGCCAGCCAGTCCGCCAAGGCGCTGGCCCGGCTGCGCAAGTTGGTGCCGGGGCTGGACGAACTGACGAGCCGCGCGGAGGTGACGCGATGAGCCGGGCCCTCGACGCGACCCTGCGGGCGGCCGTGCACGACCTCGCCGACGGGGTCCGGCCAGCCCCCGACCTGGCCGCCGGCGCGCTCGGCCGGGGTCGCCGGCTGCGTCGCCGCCGGCGGGTCACCGCAGCCGGTGCCGCCCTGCTGGCGGTCGTCGCCGTGACACTGCCCTTCGTGCTGCTCCGGCCGAGGCCGGCCGCGCACCCTGCCACGCCGCCCGTGACGGCCACCGCCACCCCCTCACCGACCATGCTGCCCATGTCGGGGCCGGACTGGACGAAGAAGCCGTTGCTGCTGCCCGGCGACTGGGTGGTGACCAGGGCGCAGGCCAGGGGCGGTTCCGGCACGGGCTTCCTGCTGGACCGGGGGCGGGGCCGCTACTACCCGACCGACCGCTACGACGGCATCTTCCCGGCGCCCACCGGCTCGCTCGTCGCGGTCACCGACGAAACCCGCCCCCGCGACGTCGGCCTGATCGACCTCACCGACGGAAACACCCGCTGGTACGAGGTGGGCCGGGCGCTCTCCAACCCGCAGTGGTCGCCAGACGGCCGTCGGCTGCTCTTTACCACCCAGCAGGTCGACCGCTTCGGCTTCATCGTGCTCGGCACGGACGGCACCAGGCACACATACCCGGTGAACAAGAGTGAGTTGCGCTTCCTCTGCACCGACTACTGCTTCTTCATCTGGACGCGCGACGGCCGGGAGGTGGCGCTGCAACAGACCGACCCGAACAAGTCCCGGTCCGAAGCGGCCCGCCACCCCCGCCGGGGCGTGCAGCTCTTCTCCGCCGACGACGGCCGGCCGACCCGGTTCGAGCCGATGCCTGGGGACCCTGCCGGCCCGTGGGCCTGGTCGCCGGACGGGAGGTTCGTCGTGGTGCAGGGGCAGCAGGAGCCGCTGCTGGTCGAGACGGCGACCGGGCGGGTGGTGAACCCGCTGCCCGCTGCCAACGTGGGCTGGGTCTCCGCCGACCGGCTGCTCTATCGCAGGCCGAACGGGTCGGGGGATTTCGTGCTCGCCGACCCCACCGGTCGGGAGCTGGTCCGTCAGCCACTGCCGAAACAGCTGGTCGATCTTGAGCTGACCGTTGCTCCGCGCTGAGCGTTCGGACAGCCGTCGACCTTGCGCGACATCGATACCGTGCAGGTCGTGGCCACGGGGACGCTCATCTTCCTGATCATCGGTGGGGTCGGGGTCGGCGTGCTGGCGCTCGCCCTGCTCGGTACCGAGCTGTTCACCTTCGGCCATCCGGACGTCGACGGTCCGGTGTCGCTGGAGGCGGTCGCCGGGTTCACCGGCGCGTTCGGCTTCGGCGCCGCCATCGTCAACGAACTGCTCGGCGGACGTACCCCCGGGATGATCGCGGCGGCGGTGGCCGGCGGCGTGTTCGCCGCGGTGCCCACCGGATGGCTGGCGACCCGGCTCAGCCGAGCGGCCCGCAACATGCGCACGGATCCCACGCCAACCCGGGACCATCTGGTCGGCGCGATCGGCCTGGTGGTGACCCCGGTCCCCGCCGGGGGCTACGGCGAGGTCCGGGTACGCCTCGCCGGCCAACCGGTCAAGCTCAACGCCCGCGCCGACCAGCCGATACCGGTCGGCGCCCGGATCTTCGTGGTCGAGGCGCTGAGCGAGACCAGCGTGCACGTCGAGACCTACTGATTCCCCCATCCAGAGACGGGAAGTCCCATGCTCCTGCTCGTCGCCATCGGCGGCGCGGTCCTCCTCGCCGTCCTCCTCATCCTCTTCGTGCTCTCCCGGATCAAAGTGGCCGGACCGAACGAGGCGTTCATCGTCACCGGCCGCAAGGGCCGGACCACCCAGACCGCCGACGGCGGACGCTCCACCGACATGTCCGGGCAGAAGGTCGTGCTCGGCGCGTCGGTCTTCGTCCTGCCCGTGGTGCAGAAGCTCCAGTCCCTCGATCTGTCCAGCCGCCGGATCGACGTCGGCATCCGGGGCGCGGTGAGCAAGCAGGGCATCCGGGCCGACCTGCATGGCGTCGCCATCGTCAAGGTCGGCGGCACCGAGGACGCGATCCGGGCCGCCGCCCAGCGGTTCCTGCACCAGCAGGACGAGATCGACAACTTCACCCGCGAGGTGCTGGCCGGTGCGCTGCGCTCGATCGTCGGCCGGCTCACCGTCGAGGAGGTCATCCGGGACCGGGCGGCGTTCGCCAGCGCGGTGGCCGAGGAGGCGGAGCACTCGATGACCAACCAGGGCCTGGTGCTGGACACCTTCCAGCTCCAGGACATCCTGGCCGAGGGGTCGTACCTGCAGGATCTGGGTCGGCCGGAGGCGGCCCGGGTGCTCAAGGACGCCGCCATCGCCGAGGCCCGGGCGCGGCAGCAGGCCGAGCAGGAGCGGCTGCTCGCCGAGGAGGCGATCGCCGAGGCGAACCGGAACCTGTCGCTCAAGCAGGCCGCCATCCAGGCCGAGATCGATGCCGCCAAGGCGAAGTCGGCGGCGGCCGGGCCGCTCGCCCAGGCCGAGCGGGACCAGGCGATCCTCTCCGAGCAGCAGAAGGTCGCCGAGCGGAACGCCGAGCTGAAGCAGCGCCAGCTCGACACCGAGGTGCGCAAGCCGGCCGACGCGGCCCGTTACAAGGTCGAGCAGGAGGCCGAGGCGGCCCGCAACGCGGCGGTGCTGCGGGCGGACGCCGAACGGCAGGCCACCATCGCCGCCGCACAGGCCGCCGCCGAGCAGGCCCGGCTCACCGGTGAGGGCGAGCGGGCCCGCCGGGCCGCGCTGGCCGAGGCGAACGCGATCGAGGGCGCCAAGGAGGGTGAGGCCGAGCAGCGGCGGCGTACCGCGATCGCCGAGGCGATCGAGCGCGAGGGCCAGGCCGAGGCCGCGGCCATCCTGGCGAAGGGGCAGGCGGAGGCGGAGGCAATGGGCCGCAAGGCCGAGGCGTTCGCCGCGTACGGCGAGGCCGCCGTGCTCGACCTGCTGGTCAAGGTGCTGCCGCAGGTGGTCGAGGCGGCCAGCGCGCCGATCGGCGCGATCGACAAGATGACCGTGATCTCCACCGACGGCGCCTCCTCGCTGACCAAGTCGGTCGCCGGCAACGTGGCCCAGGGCCTCCAGCTCGGCAGCGACCTCACCGGCATCGACCTCGCCGGGCTGCTCGCCAAGCTGGGCGGTACGCAGGCCAACGGCCGGACCGCGGTGGACAGCAGCGCGGTCGAGCACTGACCGGTGGCGGCCGGGCCCGCGGCGGGCCCGGCCGTCGCACCGGAGCAACGACGGCGCCCGCCGGAACCACCCCTGCTCAGGGGACTCCGGCGGGCGCCGTCGTGATCGTCAGTCGAGAACGCCCTGCTCCCGGGCCCACAGCAGCAGCGCCGCCTCGGCCTCCTCGCGGTCCAGCGGGCCGTGCTCCAGGCGCAGCTCCTTGAGGTGTTGCCACGCCTTGCCGACCAGCGGTCCCGGCGGCACGCCGAGCAGTTCCATGATCGCGTTGCCGTCCAGGTCGGGCCGGACCCGGGCCAGGTCCTCCTCGGCGGCGATCCGGGCGATCCGCTCCTCCAGCGCGTCGTAGTCGGCCGCGAGCTGGGCCGCCTTGCGCCGGTTGCGGGTGGTGACGTCCGAGCGGGTCAGCTTGTGCAACCGGGGCAGCAGGTCGCCGGCGTCGGTGACGTACCGGCGCACCGCCGAGTCGGTCCACTCGCCCCGGCCGTACCCGTAGAACCGCAGGTGCAGTGCGACCAGCTTGACCACCTGGGCGGTGACGTCCTTGGGGTAGCGCAGGGCCTTCATCCGGGCCTTGGTCAGCCGGGCGCCGACCACCTCGTGGTGGTGGAAGCTGACCCGGCCGTCCGGGCCGACCGCCTTGGTGGCCGGCTTACCGGCGTCGTGCATCAACGCGGCCATCCGGAGCACGAAGTCGCAGCCGTCCGACTCCAGCGCCATCGCGTTGCTGACCACGGTGAGGGTGTGCTCGTAGACGTCCTTGTGCTGGGCGTGCTCGTCGATCTCCAGCTTCAGGCTGGAGAGCTCGGGGATGAACCGGTCGGCCAGCCCGGTGTCGACCAGCAGCCGCAGCCCGGTGATCGGGTCCGCGCCGCAGAGCAGCTTGGTGAACTCGTCCCGGATCCGCTCGGCGGTGATCCGGTCCAGGTCGGCGGCCATCCGGGTCATCGCCTCGCGGACGTCTGGGTGGACCGCGAAGCGGAGCTGGGCGGCGAACCGGGCCGCGCGCAGCATCCGCAGCGGATCGTCGCCGAACGACTCCCGGGGCGTGCCCGGGGTACGGATGATCTTGGCGGCCAGGTCGGCCAGGCCGCCGTACGGGTCGGTGAACCGGTGGTCGGGGACGCTGACCGCCATCGCGTTGATGGTGAAGTCCCGGCGCTTGAGGTCGTCGACCAGGCTGGTGCCGTACTCGACGATGGGGTTGCGGCTGACCTGGTCGTACGCCTCCGCCCGGAAGGTGGTGATCTCCAGACGGAGCCCGGCGCGCTGGCAGCCGATGGTGCCGAACTCCCGCCCGGTCTCCCAGATCGACTCCGCCCAGCCCCGGACGATGTCGAGCGTCTGATCCGGGTGGGCGTCGGTGCAGAAGTCGAGATCCTCGCCGAGGCGACCGAGCAGCGCGTCCCGGACCGATCCGCCCACCAGGTGCAGTTCGTGACCGGCCCTGGCGAACCGCCGGCCGAGTTCGTCGGCGACCGGCGAGACGCGGAGCAGTTCGGCGACGGCGTTACGCTGCGCGGCGGTCAGCTCGCGGCGGTCGGCGGCGTGGGAGGCGGAGGCTTCGGACATGGGATCGCCAGCCTATCGGTCCGGGCCGGAGGGTACTGCGCCGGGCGTGGGTAAGCGGTCGAGGTTGACTAAGGTCATGGGCGTGCGGGCCCGGTGGTCCGGCTCCGACGTAGTACCCCTTGGAGGCTGGAGATGAGCGGCGGGCTGTACCGCAGCGCGAACGCGCACGGTGGCGGCCAGCCGCCGGACGACGGGGCCACCTTCATCTCCGCGGAGCCACTGAACCAGCCGGGCGTGGCGGCCACCGCGCCCCCGCAGGAGGTGGTCGCGGAGACCAGCGCCGCGGCGAACAGCGCGGTGATGGCGATCGGCAGCCTGGTCAGCCGGGGTACGGGCTTCGTCCGCAACCTGATGATCGGCGCCGCCCTCGGCAACGCGGTCGGCAACGTCTACACCACCGCCCAGTTCCTGCCGAACCAGGTGTACGAGTTCCTGCTCGGCGGCGTGCTCACCAGCGTGCTGATCCCGGTGCTGGTCCGGCGCCGCAAGATCGATCCGGACCGGGGCGAGGCGTACGCGCAGCGGCTGCTCACCCTCGCGGTGCTCGCGCTGGCCGGCGCCGCGCTGCTGGCGGTGGTCTCCGCACCGGTGCTCACCGCGATCTACGCCAGCGGCAAGGACGCCACATACAAGGGATTGGTCAACGACCTGTCCTACCTGATGCTGCCGATGCTGTTCTTCACCGGGGTGAGCGCGCTGATCGCCGCCGTGCTGAACACCCGGGGGCACTTCGCCGCACCCATGTGGGCGCCGATTCTGAACAACCTCGTGGTGATCGGCGTCTTCGGCCTGTACATCGGCGTCTACGGCGCCAAGGCGCTGCAGCCGGGGCAGATGACCCCTGGTCGGATCCTGCTGGTCGGCGGCGGCACCCTGCTCGGCGTGGCGGTGCAGGCCGCCGGCCTGCTGCCGGCGCTGCGCAAGGTCGGTTTCCGGTGGAAGTGGCGGTTCGACTTCCGCGAGCTGGGCCTGCGCGAGCTGGGCCGGCTCGGGGCGTGGATGTTCTGCTACGTCGCGATCAACCAGCTCGGCCTCTTCGTGGTGGTCAACCTGCTCACCCGGGCCGCCGGCAAGGAGAACGCCGGCCTGCTGATCTACAACAACGTCTTCCTGCTGCTGATGATGGCGCACGGCATCATCGCCGTCTCGATCATCACCGCGCTGATGCCCCGGATGAGCGCCGCCGCCGCCGAGGGCCGGTTCCGCGACGTCACCGCCGACCTGTCCCGGGGCACCCGGATGGTCAGCGCGGTCCTCGCCCCGGTCGCGGTCTGCTACGCGGTGCTGGCCGGCCCGATCTCGGTCGTGATCTTCCGGTATGGCGCCTTCACCGGCGAGAACGCGGTGGCCACCTCGACCGTGCTGCTGGTGGCGGCGGTCGGCCTGGTGCCGTTCGCGATCAGCCAGCTCTTCACCTTCGCCTTCTACGCGCTGCCGGACACCAAGACCCCCGCCATGATCAACATCCCGGTGGTGGCGCTGCGGGTGCTCCTCCAGATCGGCCTCTTCCTCGCCTTCTCGGCCACCTTCGCGGCCGCCGGCATGATGCTCGGCAACGCCATCTCCTACCTGGCGGCGGCGGTGGTCTCGGCGATGCTGCTGCGCCCCCGGGTGGGCCGGATCGGGCTGGGTGCGATCATGCGGACGCTGGGCCGGGTAGTCGTCGCCGCGCTGGGCGCGGCCCTGGTCGGGCTGCTGGTGGTCCGGCTGCTCCCCGGCGACCCGGCGAACCTGAGCTGGCTCGCCGCCGCGGTTCAGTTGGTGATCGGCGGCGTGGTGATCGGCGGGACGTACCTCGGGCTGGCCATGGCGCTGCGGATCGGTGAGATCACCGAGGTGGTCGGGATGGTCCGCCGCCGCCTCGGCCGCTGACCCGACCAACCTCGGCGACGGACAGTGAACGAGGATCACCAGCCTGGGGATACGGCTGTGGATAACTCGAAGTTTCCCGGCCCAGTGGGCCACTCGGCCTGTGGACAACCAACCGTAAGGATGAGGATGACCCTCCTGACCGGGGGAATCCGCCAAGGCGTCGCGGGGGCCTGCCCCACCGGGCGACGGCGCCAGGTCGCGGTGCGGCGCCAGACCGGCCTTCATTCGGTCCAGAGCACCGCGGCGGCCGAGTTGTGGCCGGCAGCCGAGCCGGAGTCGTCGAAGCCCCTGCGCCGACCAGTTGTCGCCAACCTCTAGATTGGCTGGTGCGTGTGCCAAGGCCGAAATGGGACGCGACCGTGACCCGGTCGACCGCCCCGGTCACTGGCGTCCCACCGGCTACGGCGGGAAGATGACATGTCGAGGAACCGGGCATCCCGGGTAAGGTCGGTCTCGACGGGTACGGCAGGTGCCGACGGGGACGTCGACGCCGGTGTGCCGGTTCCTTCGATGGCAGAGCAGGAAGCCACATGCCCAGCAGCACGGGTCCATCGATCGACACGATCACCGAGGGAGGACGGGTGACCCAGGTCGGCGAGGGTCAGGAGGCGGAGGAGACTGCCCCTCCGGTCATGACCTTCGGTGCTCCCACGGTCGGTGAGCTGCTTGCCGAGCGGTATGAGCTGGTCGAGCACATCAACAACGACAGTGCGGGTCGGCTGGTGTGGCGCGGTGTCGACGTCGTGCTGCGCCGTCCCGTCGCGGTGGTCCTCCGCTACCCGGGTGGCGACTCCGCCACCGAGATGCTCCAGGCCGCCGTCGCGGCCAGCCGGGTGATCCACCCCAATCTGGTCGGCGTCTACGACGCCATCGACGAGGCCGACCGGGCGTACGTCGTGCGCGAGTGGGTGGACGGCCAGTCCCTGCGCGAGATGGTCGCCGCCGACGGTCCGCTGGACCCGGCCCGGGCGACCGCCATCGGCAACGCCGTGGCCAGCGCCCTCGCCGCGGTGCACGCCACCGGCATGGTGCACGGCAACCTGCATCCCGGCACGGTCATGATCAGCGACGACGGCCGGGTGGTGCTCGCGGACGCGCGTACCGACGGCGCGGACAGCCAGGAGAACGACCTCCGGGCGGTCGGCGGGGTGCTCTACTTCGCCCTGACCGGGCACTGGCCGCACGGCGAGGCCCCGCTGCACGGCGCCACCGCCGGGCACGGCCGCGCCGCGATCCCGGACGCGGTCCGCGACGCCAGCGGCGCCATCGCCGCACCCCGGCAGGTACGCGCCGGCGTGCCGGCGTACCTCGACGACCTCACCATGGACCTGCTCGACCCGGAGATCGCCCCGCCGTCGTCGGACGTGCTGGCCGCCGAGCTGAGCCGGCTGGACGTCCCCACCGACGACCACTTCCTGGAGCCGACCGGCCCGCTGCGCTTCACCGCCGAACCGGGCGAGGAGCCGTCGCCGCTGGCCGTCGCCGGTGGCCGCAAGGTGGCCGTGGGCGTCGCCGGGCTGCTGGCGGTGGCCCTGGTCGGGCTGCTCATCGGGATCAGCATGCTCGGCGGCGACGACAAGAAGCAGCCGACCGAGCCGGTGGCCCGTCCGTCCAGCAGCGCGCCCGCCGGGGCCGGGAGCACGCCGGCCGCCCAGGTCCGCAAGCTCACCATCCAGGACGTCCGGATCATCGACCCGGAGAGCCGGGACCGCGCCGAGGTGAAAAACGCCGAAAAGGTGATCGACGGCGACGAGAACGAGGGCTGGGCGACCGCCAGCTACCGGAACAACGGCAAGTTCGGCGGGCTGAAGAAGGGCATGGGGGTCTGGATCGACCTGGGTGCCCCGCACACGGTCAAGTCGCTGGAGGCCGTGCTGTCGTCCCCCGGCGCCTCGGCCCAACTGCTCGCGGGGACCAAAGACTTCCCGTCCAGCAAGCTCGGCGACACGCAACTCGTCGCCAGCTACACGACCCAGATCGGCCAGCCGTTCGAGAAGTACGGCACCACAATGACGTTCACCGGATTCGACCCGGAGCAGAAGTACCGCTACCTGCTCTTCTGGATCACCGAGCTGCCGGAGAAGGACAGCGGGGACGGCTGGAAGCTGGGGGTCCAGGAGATCACGGTCCAGGGGTCGTGAACCGTCGGCCGCGGCTTCCGCGCCGCCTCGCGTGGACGTGGTGATGGCGGGTCGCGGGGGGCGGACGCCCGAGCCGTCGACCGGGGACGGACCGCTGGCCGGGGCTTCCGACCTCGATCTGCTGCGCGCGCACGTCGCCGGCGACCGGGACGCCTTCACCGAGCTGTTCCACCGGCACCGGGACCGGCTCTGGGCGGTGGCCCTGCGTACCCTCGGCGACCGCGAGGAGGCCGCCGACGCGCTCCAGGACGCCCTGCTGTCGGCGCACCGCGCGGCGGCCCGGTTCCGCGGCGACTCGGCGGTGACCACCTGGCTGCACCGGATCGTGGTGAACGCCTGCCTGGACCGGATGCGGCGACGCCAGACGCACGCCACCATCCCGCTGCCGGACGGCGTGCACACCGACGGGGAGCCCGGCCGGCACACCGGCGGGGTGGAGCCGGCCGCCCCGGCCCCCGACCACGACACCGCCCTGGTGGTTCGCCAGGCCCTGGCCGAACTGCCGGTCGAGCAGCGGGCCGCGCTGGTCCTGGTGGACGTGCAGGGCTATCCGGTGGCCGAGGTGGCCCGGATCCTCGGTGTCGCCGAGGGGACGGTGAAGAGCCGCTGCGCCCGCGGGCGGGCCCGGCTGGCCGTGCTCCTCGGGCACCTGCGTACCGGTTCCGACGAGAAGAGGGACGTGCCGCGCGTCACCGGGGGGAACCCCCGACCGCCCGAGGGCGTCGGATCGACGTCGGGGTGGTCCCGGCGGGACGCCAGCCAGGAGGAGACGTGACTTCCCGGGAGTTCAGCGGGGTCGACCCCGACCTGCTCGCCGACTACGTCGGCGGCGCGCTGGACGGCACCCCGGAGCAGGCCACGGTGGCCCGGCTGATCGAGTCGGACCCGGCCTGGGGCGACGCGTACGCCTCGCTGGCGCGGGCGGTCGACCTGGTCCACGCCGACCTGGCCGACTGGGCCGCCGCCCCCGCGCCGGAGCTGCCGCTGGCCGTGGCGGAGCGGATCACGGCGGCGCTCTCCGGCGCCGGGCCGGCCCCGACCGACGCCGCCGGGTCCGACGCCGAGGAACCGGCCGGCGCGCCCGCGCCGGGCGACCACGAGATCGTCGGTTCGGATCCGGACTCCTCCCGTCCGGCCGAGGTCCGCGCCGCTCGGACGTCGCCGCCGGCCGTCGTGCCGACGCAGCCCCGGCGGGCGGACGGGGCGACGCGGCCGGCCGAACGCCCGGCCCGCAACACGGGACCGGGCCGGCGCTCCCGGCGCTGGGCCCGGATCGCCGGGCCGGTCGCCCTGGCGGCCGCCTCGGTCACCGCGGTCGGGTTCGGGATCAGCCACCTGGTCGGCGCCAACCGCGGCGTGACGTCGATGGCGGACAACGCCGGGCCGGCCGCCGGCCGGGCGCAGCCGGAGCTGGCCACGGCGGCCGGCGCGCCCTTCCGGACCGCCGCACCGCCCCAGCACAGCGGCACCGACTACAGCCCGGACCAGTTGCTCGGGAGCATCATGACGCTCGCCTCGCCCTCGGCGGTTCACGGGCCGGGGTTGGCGCCCGACGACCGGCGCCAGTCCGACGCGGCCGGGCTGGAGCGGCTCACCCGCCCGGAGGCGCTGGAGTCCTGCCTCGGGGCGATCAGCGCCGAGCACCGAGCCGGGTTGATCACCCTCGATCTGGTCGACTACGCGTCGTTCCAGGGCCGGCCGGCACTCGTCGTCACCTTCGTCGACGGGAGTGGCGAGCGCTGGGCGTGGGTGAGCGGAGCCGAGTGCGGGGTGCCCGGGTCCGGCGCGGACACCCGCTTCCGCACCCGGGTAGGGTGAGGCCACGGTCACCCGGGCGTGTCCCGCCACGTGACGTGACCCACCGGATGACCGGCTCGGGAATCCCCACTTCGTACGATGACGTTCTGCAAGTCAGGCGCCGACGCCGCTGAGCCGTCGGCACTCGGGATCGACATCGGTGCGCGCCGGTGACGAACACACACATCGGGAGACGGCAGTGGACGAGGTCCGCAACCTGATCATCATCGGCTCCGGGCCGGCCGGTTACACGGCGGCGGTCTATGCCGCGCGCGCCAACCTCAAGCCGCTCGTCATCGAGGGCGTGCAGTCCGGTGGCGCGCTGATGACGACCACCGAGGTGGAGAATTTCCCCGGTTTCGCGGACGGCATCCTCGGCCCCGAGCTGATGGACAACATGCGTAAGCAGGCCGAGCGGTTCGGTGCCGAGTTCCTGACCGACGACGTGACCCGGGTCGAGCTCAAGGACACCGGCGAGACCGGCTCGGACGCGGTGAGCACCGTCTGGGTGGGCGGGACGGCCTACCGGGCGAAGGCCGTCATCCTCTCCACCGGCTCCGCCTGGCGCCCGCTGGGCGTGCCGGGTGAGCAGGAGTACCTCGGCCACGGCGTGTCGTCCTGCGCCACCTGCGATGGCTTCTTCTTCCGCAACCAGCACATCGTGGTGGTCGGCGGCGGCGACTCGGCGATGGAGGAGGCCAGCTTCCTCACCCGGTTCGCCGAGTCGGTGACGATCATCCACCGCCGGGACTCGTTCCGCGCCAGCAAGATCATGGCCGACCGCGCGCTCGCCAACGACAAGATCAAGGTCGAGTGGAACACCGTGGTCGAGGAGATCCTCGGCGACGACGGCAAGGTCAGCGGCGTCCGGGTGCGGAACGTGCACACCGGCGAGGCCAAGGTGCTCGACGTCACCGGGGTCTTCGTGGCGATCGGCCACGACCCGCGCAGTGAGCTCTTCCGCGGGCAGATCGAACTCGACGACGAGGGGTACGTGAAGGTGCAGGCGCCGAGCACGCGGACGAACGTGCCGGGCGTCTTCGCCGCCGGTGACGTGGTCGACCACACCTACCGGCAGGCGATCACGGCGGCCGGTACGGGTTGCGCCGCCGCCCTGGACGCCGAGCGCTTCATCGCCACCCTGCAAGGCTGAGAAACATCTTCAGAAAAGTCCCGGAGGAGGGGTTCATAGTGGGAGCAACCAAGGCGGTCACCGACGCGAGCTTCGCGAGCGACGTGCTGAAGTCCGACAAGCCGGTCCTGGTCGACTTCTGGGCGGAGTGGTGCGGCCCGTGCCGCAAGGTCTCGCCGCTGCTCGAGGAGATCGCGGGCGAGATGGGTGACCAGGTCACCATCGTCAAGCTCAACATCGACGAGAACCCCGAGACCGCGCGGACGTACCGGGTGATGTCCGTGCCGACCCTTACCATCTTCAAGAACGGCGAGCCGGTGCAGTCCATCGCCGGCGCCAAGCCCAAGGGCGAGCTGGTCAAGCTCATCGAGTCGGCGCTCTGAGCCGATCGACGACCACCGGAACCCCCGTCGCCACCCGGCGGCGGGGGTTCCTGCTTCCCTGCTCGAGTATCCCGACCTGCCCGAACGGGAAGCCGATAGTGACCGGCCACGGTACGCTCCGTAAGCGTCCCCAGCCATGGGGGCCACCTCCGTCGGAGTCTCCGGCCAGCCAGTGTCCGTGCAGAGGGGGTCGTCGTGCGTCCCATCCGACCCGGTGACCGGGGACCCGCGGTGACCGAGATCCGTACCGTCCTCACCGGCCTCGACCTGCTTTCGGCCGATGGCAAGGGCGACGACTTCGACGCCGAGACCGAGCGCGCCGTCCGGGCGTTCCAGCAGTCCCGCGGGCTGAGCGTGGACGGCCGGGTCGGGGCGGAGACCTGGCGGGCGCTGGACGCGGCCCGCTGGCGGTTCGGCGCCCGGACCCTGTACCACGCGGTGCCCGAGCCGCTGATCGGCGAGGACGTCCGGTCGCTCCAGGAACGCCTCCTGGAGATGGGGTACGACGTCGGCCGGGCCGACGCCATCTACGGCATCCGCACCTCCCGGGCGGTCGCCCAGTTCCAACGGGAAATGGGGCTGAAGCCGGACGGCGCGTGCGGCCCGCACACCATGAACGCGCTGCGCCGCCTCGGCCGGAAGGTGGTGGGCGGGCGGCCGCAGTGGCTGCGCGAGTCCGACGCCATCCGCCAGGCCGGGCCGACGCTGGTCGGGCGAACCGTGGTGATCGACCCGGGACACGGCGGCACCGACCCGGGGGTGGTGGTGCCGGACGGCCTGCTCCGCTGGACCGAGGCGGACATCGTGCACGACCTGGCCAGCCGGCTGGAGGGGCGGCTCGCCGCAGCCGGCGTACGGGTGCAGCTCACCCGCGGCCCGTCGCCGGAGACCTGCCTGCCGGACGCCGATCGTGCCCAGCTCGCCAACTCGCTCGGCGCGGACGTCTTCATCTCGCTGCACACCGACGGGCACGCCAACCCGGCGGCCAACGGGGTGGCCACCTACCACTACGGCACCGACAACGGCGTCACCTCGGCGACCGGGGAGCGGCTGGCCGGGCTGGTGCAGCGGGAGATCGTGGCCCGGACCGGGCTGCAGAACTGCCGTACCCACGCCAAGGCGTGGGATCTGCTGCGGCTGACGCGGATGCCGGCGGTCCGGGTCGAGGTGGGCTACCTGACCTCACCGGAGGATCGGGGCCGGCTGGTCGACCCGCGGTTCCGGGACAAGGTCGTCGAGGCCATCGTCGCCGCCGTGCAGCGGATGTACTTCCCGATCGAGCGGGACGTGCCCACCGGCTCCATCGACGTGAGTGAGCTGCGGGCGATCGTCGCCGCCGGCACGGTGGTGGACTGACGGCGCGGAGCCGCCACAGTGCGGGCTGGGCCGGGTCAGCGCATCGACCGGGTGGCCGGGGCGGGACGCACCGGCCGGAGCAACGTCTCCGGGCTCATCGAGCCGAGCAGCTTCTCCAGCGCGTACTCGACGTCGGACTTCCAGCTGAGCGCGGTGCGCAACTCCAGCCGCAGGCGAGGGTAACGGGGGTGCGGGCGGACCGTCTTGAACCCCACCGAGAGGAAGAAGTCGGCCGGCGCGAGGCAGGCCCGGGTGGGGTCGTCCCCGTCGTCCCCGAACTTCGCGTCGCCGAACGCCTCGATCGCCTTGATGCCGCGTTTGGTGAGGTCCCGGGCCACGCCCTGAACCAGCATCCGGCCCAGGCCGCCGCCGGCGAAGGCGGGCACCACGTTGGCGGTCATCAGCAGCGCGGCGTCCGCCGAGACCGGCGAGGTGGGGAAGGCCATCGAGCGTGGAACGTAGGCCGGCGGGGCGTACATGACGAAACCGGCCGGCATGCCGTCGACGTACGCGAGTTTGCCGCAGGAGCCCCATTCCAGCAGCGTCTGGGAGATCCAGGCCTCCTTCTCCAGCCCGGGGTCGCCGGCGGCGCACGCCCGATCGGCGGAGACGGGGTCCAGCTCCCAGTAGACGCACTGCCGGCACGGGCGGGGCAGGTCCTCGAGAGTGTCGAGGGTCAGACTGACCAGACGTCGCGACATGAGCGCCATCCCCACCAGTAGGCTCGGAGCGGGAACCAGCGACGGCTCCAGGTCGCGGCGCGGCGTCAGACCGGCCGTCATTCGGTCCGGACCGCTGCCCGGCGGCGCGGAGGCCGAACTATGGCCACCAGCCGAGCTGGAGTTGCCGGAGCTGACCACTCCGCCGCGTCCCTGCCCCCGACGAGCGATCGTACGCCGTTGTCCGCCGGTACGGGAGAGGACGCGCGTAGGCCCACCCGGGACGGGGAGGGCCGGTCCGGGATGTGGACTTTCTTCACATGGCGGCGCAGGTGGTGGGGGTCACGGACTACGATCGACCAACCGGTGTCCCGGGCCGCCATGGTTGCCGGTATCGCGGGTACCACATCCGGGCGGCAGCCCCGCCGACACCCGATCGAGGTGATGTCATGACCGGCACGACGCTCGACGACTACACCGACCGGTACGCCCGCCGGGTCCGGGGGATGACGGCCTCCGAGATCCGGGCACTCTTCGCGGTGGCCAGCCGGCCGGAGGTGGTCTCACTCGCCGGTGGGGCCCCGTACATCGCGGCGCTGCCGCTGGACGCGGTCGGCGAGATGCTCGGCCGGCTCGGCTCCGAGCACGGCGTCACCACCCTGCAGTACGGCATCGGTCAGGGCACCCTGGAGCTGCGCGAGCGCATCTGCGAGGTGATGTCCCTCTCCGGGATCGACGCCTCGTGCGGTGCCTCGCCCGAGGACGTGGTGGTCACCGTCGGCGGCCAGCAGGCGCTCGACCTGGTGGCCCGGCTCTTTCTGGACCCGGGCGACGTGGTGCTCGCCGAGGGACCGACGTACGTCGGCGCGCTCGGGGTGTTCCAGGCTGCCCAGGCCCAGGTGGCCCACGTGCCGATGGACGAGCAGGGGCTGATTCCGGAGGCGCTGGAGAGCGCCATCGCCGACCTGGCCCGCGCCGGCCGGCGGGTGAAGTTCCTCTACACCATCCCGACCTACCAGAACCCGACCGGCGTGACGCTGAGCGAGGAGCGGCGCGAGCGGGTGCTCGACATCTGCGAGCGGGCCGGCCTGCTGGTGGTCGAGGACGACCCGTACGGCCAACTCGGTTTCGAGGGGGACGCGCCCGCGCCGCTGCGGGCCCGCCGGCGGGACGGGGTCTTCTACCTGAGCACCTTCTCCAAGACCTTCGCCCCCGGCCTGCGGGTGGGTTGGATCCTCGCGCCGCACGCGGTCCGCGACAAACTGGTCATCGCCAGCGAGGCGCAGATCCTCTGCCCCAGCGGTTACGCACAGGCCGCCGTCTCGACGTACCTCGGCACCATGCCCTGGCGGGAACAGCTCAAGGTCTACCGGGAGGTCTACCGCGAGCGCCGGGACGCCATGCTCGCCGCGCTGGAGGATCTGATGCCGGCCGACACTACCTGGACCAACCCGGGCGGCGGCCTGTTCGTGTGGGCGACCCTGCCCGACGGGCTCGACTCGAAGGCGATGATGCCGCGGGCGATCTCGGCCCGGGTCGCGTACGTGCCGGGCACCGGCTTCTACGCCGACGGCGCCGGCAGCGGCAACATGCGGCTCAACTTCTCCTTCCCGTCGCCGGAGCGGATCCGGGAGGGCGTCCGCCGGCTGGCCGGCGTGATGGAGCAGGAGATCGCGATGCGCCGGGTCTTCGGCGCGGTCGGCGGCTCGGGGCCGCGGCGTCGGCAGGGCGGCTCGGACGCGCCCGGTCCCGACTTGGCATGATTCCCGCATGGCCCTCAGCCCTGCCGAGCACACTTCCGTGACCGAATCCGCCGTCACCGACGAGCTGCACGTGCTGGTGCTCGCCGGTGGACTCTCGTACGAGCGGGACGTCTCCCTGCGATCCGGCCGGCGCGTGCTCGACGCGCTGCGGGCGGTCGGTGTGGAGGCCGAACTGCGGGACGCGGACGTGGCCCTGTTGCCCGCCCTGGCCGCCGACCCACCGGATGCCGTGGTGATCGCACTGCACGGCGCCACCGGCGAGGACGGCTCGCTGCGCGGGGTGCTCGACCTGTGCGGCGTGCCCTACGTCGGCTGCGACGCCCGGGCCTCCCGGCTCGCCTGGGACAAGCCGTCGGCCAAGGCCGTGCTGCGCGAGGCCGGCATCCCCACCCCCGACTGGGTGGCCCTGCCGCACGACCGCTTCTCCGAGCTGGGCGCGGTGGCCGTGCTGGACCGGATCGCCGACCGGCTCGGCCTGCCGCTGATGATCAAGCCGGCGCAGGGTGGCTCCGGACTGGGCGCCGCGGTGGTCCGGGACGCCGCGTCGCTGCCGGCCGCCATGGTCGGTTGCTTCGCGTACGACCAGACCGCGCTGGTGGAGCGCTACGTGCCCGGGATGGACGTGGCGGTCTCGGTGGTGGACCTAGGCGAGGGACCGCAGGCGCTGCCTCCGGTCGAGATCGTGCCGCGCAACGGCGTGTACGACTACGCCGCCCGCTACACCGCCGGCCGGACCACCTGGCACGCACCCGCCCGATTGGACCGGGAGACGACCGAGCGGGTGGCCGAGGTGGCGCTCGCCGCCCACGGCGCACTCGGCCTGCGCGACCTCTCCCGGGTCGATCTGATCGTCGACGCGGACGGCCAACCGCACGTGCTGGAGGTCAACGTCTCCCCGGGGATGACCGAGACCTCGCTGCTGCCGCTGGCCATCCAGGCCGCCGGGCTGGACTTCGGGCGGGTGCTCGGCGCACTGGTCACCCGGGCCGCCGCCCGTCGCCCGTAAATCGCCCGCTCGGTCGCTCAACCGGCGGGCTCCTTGCCCGCCGGCTCCTTGCCCGCCTGCTCCTTGCCCGCCTGCTCCTTGCCCGCTGCCGCTTGCTCGCGCTCCAGCTCGGTGCTCGCGGCCGGGTCGCTCTCCGGCTCCGGGATCTCCTCCGCCGCCTCGATCACCGACACGCTCTCCTCCTCCTCAGCCGTCACCCGCTCCGGGGACGGCGAGGAGAGGCTCGACGGAGCCTGCCACTGGATGCGGGGCGGCTCGGCGAGCGGGCGGCCGCCGAACTCGGCCAGCCACGCGGCGACCAGGGCCAGATTCTCCCGCCACTGCGACTCGGCGATCGGGGGCAGGATCGAGTCCCACAGGGAGAGGAACGTGCCGCGCAGTTGCAGGCGCCCGTACGGCCGCGCCAGGAACCACATGTGCAGGTGCGCCGAGCCGTCGCCCCAGCGGTTGACGTGTACCCGGGCGACGCCGTCCAGCGAGCGGATGGCCCGCTCCAGGCGGACGGTCATCACGCCCAGCTCGGCGGCGAGCAGGTTCGGCAGGTCGCCGAGATCGAGATGGGAGCGGGACTCCAGGATCAACACCATCGGCAGGCCGGTGGGTCGGTCCATCGCGCGCACCCGCCACCGCTCACCGACCCAGATGTACGCCTCGTCCGGGGCGTTGCAGGCGGTGCATTCCCGGTTTCCCTCGCCCCGGCGGGGCGGTTCGACCGGTACCGGATCGTCGAGCTGCTTGACACGGAGGTCGCCCTCGAAGGGGAAGGAGGGCCACTGGGTGAAGTCCGGCACTGAGGGAGGGGTGTCCTGCACGAGGCTGACCCTAACCGAGTCGGCGACGCCTGTCCCTACCCGTTTCGTCGGTTGACGAGCGTCCGTCGTCGGCCACCGCGATGTTTGTCCACCGCGTTGTCCACAGGCCGCTGAGCTCACCACCACACCGCGTCATCCACAGCTCAACACGGCTTTCGCAGCGCTGTTTCACGTGAAACGAGGGCACCCTGTGGACAACGACTGTGGATAACCCACCGGGGATCGAGGCTGGTTGTCCACCGGATGTTCACCCCATGGCCGGGCCTTCCTACCTAACGAGCGACGGGCCGATGGGCATCGGCCTCGCTCGTTTGGTTCCAGGGCCGGGCTGCCCTGGTTCGGCCCTGACCAGATGCTCGGCTTGACTTCCCGAGGCTGCCTCCCGCCCTGCCGCGCCTCGCCCCCGGAGGCGGTTCTGTCCCAGCCGCGAACCCGGCCGACGGCGCTCCGCCTCGGATGCCCCTGGGCGTTGCATCTGCCCCGCCCGCAGGGCTGAGGCGGCACCGGTTCGCCGGGCGGCGTCACATGGTGCCCTAGCTCCGGACGCCGGTGAAGCGCGGTCGGCTTCGGCAGCGTGCGTTGGCTCGGCCTCGGCCAATCCGGCCGGATCGCGATGGGCACCCGCATACCGTGCCGCCGGGCCGGTTGGCGATGGTGAGGTGGGCCACCGGGGCGTCGCCGTGGAGGCCCTCAACGGGGTGCGCCAGCGGCCCTTCGTCGTCCGACACCGCCCGTCGGCCAGCCCATACCCCCCGATCGGGGCATCAGCCGCCTCCCGACTCGCCGGGGCCGCCGCACTCCATGGGGGCCGCCGTGCGGGCGATGGTGCTGCCACGACCGCCACGGCCACGGCCGGTCCCGCCCGTCGGGGGGCGCGCCGGTGACGGCACGCCTCGGCGGTGGGGACCCCGGGCGCGGCCGGCCGGAGGTAGACCAACGATGCGGACGGCCGGAGGACGACCAAGGGTGCGGACGGCCGGAGGACCAACGGTGCGGACGGCCGGAGTACGACCAAGGGTGCGGACGGCCGGAGGACGACCAACGGTGTCGCCGACGGGCGATTCGGCTGCACTCCAACCCAGCCCGAGCCGGGGTCGTCGCCGGGGTCAGGTCCGGCGCCCCGGAAGGCCGCCGGGCGGGCATGGGTGTTCACGCCCGCGAGGTCGGACTTCCCCGGCCAGCGGAACCACGTCTTCCCCTCCGCCACACAGGGGCGGAGTGCCGGTTGCGCTCGCGAGCGCGCGATGCGGCTTTGCACTGCGGCCCGGTCGGCGGTTCGCGCAACGTCGGGTCCGGGTCAGTGGTGCAACTGTCGAGGCGGCCGAGGAAGCCAGCTGACTGCTGACCGCCGGCCGCCGGCGGCGACGCGCGCGGCAGCCGTTGACGGCAGGTCCTTGGCACCGCCGCCACCATGTCCGGCCTGAGTCGACCCCTGGTGGGCTCCGCCCGTGCCGACGCCGGCGACCGCTGCTCGTTGCTCTGAAACGCGCCGGTTACTCCTCCCGCTGGCTCGCCTGTTTCACGTGAAACGGCCGGCCTGCCGGCGTGGCTCTGTTCCTCGCTCCGCCCGTGCCCTCTTGGGCAGGGACGGCAAGGCGGGGACCGGGCCGCCGAAGAAAGCGTCGCGGGCACTGACAGTAAGTTGGGCCCAGAGCCACGTTAGAGCGCCGCGCGTCACGTCACGGAGGCAGGCAGAAGGCAGGCCCTAGTGCGGTGCTGGCGACGACCCAAAGTCCGGCCAGCGAGCGACCTGCAATCGGTCACATGGCGGCGAGCGCCAAGGACCAGGTTCTGCCATCGCCCGGACGAGCGGCCTCGTTTCACGTGAAACCAGCGAGTGCGGGGATGGACCCGAAGCGCCCTACGTCCTACCGGCGCAGCCGGCCCGGCACACGGCCGGCTTCGGAGCCGAGGCGCGCGCCCCGGCGCAACCCCAACGGCCAACCCCGCAACCACCACCCACGTCGGACCGCCCACGCCGGCGTCGCGACTGGCACGTCGCCGCGCACCGCGCTACCGGCCATGCGCCAATCCGCTCCGCCGGTGCCGTTTCACGTGAAACCCGCGATGCTCCGGCCGAGGATGCCGGTGTGCCCGCTGAGCAGCCGGCCTACCCAAACCGCCGACAACCTCGGTAACCCCCAGCAGCCTCTCCTCGCCACCGCTCCACGTGAAGCGTCGGCCGCAAGCGTCGGCGGTCCCCACGATGGACTAGAAGCGCCAGAGCGACCGCGGCTCCTCGACGAGGCCGCCTGTCGATCCACCGACCCGGAGGTGTGCGCCCCGCCGTCGGCCACGCTGTGGATCGCGGCGAGCAACTCTGCGAGATCACCCGGCTCGAGTCCTTCACGCGGACCGCCGAGGGCCCGCTACCTCGCCGTCCGAGCCTCCCAGAGGCCCGTGAGCACAACGGCAGGGCAGCGGGCCAGTAGAGGGCACCTCCATGCCGGAATTGGCGGCAGGCGGGCCGCAGAGCGGGGTCGTCTGCATTCCGGCGCCAGCCAACCGAGCCGCGGCAACCGAGCGGCGGCAACCGAGGCGTCCCGGCAACAGCCAGTCCGCCTTCCCGTATCCCGCCACAGGCTCGCCCGTCCCGGCGCCGGGCGGTGCCGGTGTCGCCGGACGGCGGGACGCGGCGCAGGCCGCCGGGGCCATCGGCGTCAACGGACCACTCTCCGGCGACCTCGACGAGCAGTCGCAGCCCCCAGACAAGTCGGCCGCGCCGCCACAGGGACGACGCGGCCGAAACCGACGAGCTGGTGCTCACTCGCCTGGCTGTTCCTCCTGGCCCACTCCGATGATCCCGACGATCCGCTCCAGGTCGTCGACCGTGGCGAACTCGATCGTGATCTTGCCCTTGTTGCGGCCGATGTCGACCTTCACCCGGGTGTCGAACCGGTCGGAGAGCCGGTCCGCGAGGTCCGTCAGCGCCGGCGCGTGCGGCTTCGGCCGGCGCTTCGCGGTCGACGTCTTCGCCGGCCCGTCGGCGAGCGCGAGGGCCACCATTTCCTCGGTGGCGCGTACGGAGATGCCCTCGGCGACGATCCGCTTGGCGAGCTGTTCCTGGGCCTCGGCGTCGTCGAGGCTGAGGAGCGCCCGAGCGTGGCCGGCCGAGAGCACCCCGGCGGCAACCCGGCGCTGCACCTGAGCGGGCAGGTTCATCAGCCGGATGGTGTTCGAGATTTGCGGCCGACTCCGGCCGATCCGGCGGGCCAACTCCTCGTGGGTGGCCCCGAACTCCTCAAGGAGCTGCTGGTACGCGGCCGCCTCCTCCAGCGGGTTCAGGTTGGCCCGGTGGATGTTCTCCAGCAGCGCGTCCCTGAGCATCGCATCGTCCTTGGTGTCCCGGACGATGGCGGGGATGCTCTCCCGGCCCACCGCCTGGGCCGCCCGCCAGCGCCGCTCGCCCATGACGAGTTCGTACTTCTCGCCGTCGAGCTGGCGTACGACGATCGGCTGGAGGAACCCCACCTCCTGGATCGAGGTCTTCAGCTCTTCCAGGGCCTCCTCGTCGAAGACCTGCCGGGGCTGCTTGGGGTTCGGCACGATGGCGTCGACCGGGATCTCGGCGAAGCGGGCTCCCGGCACCGGGCTCAGCTGCGGCTCGGACTCCTCGACCGCTGCCGCCGCCCCGAGGACGGCAGCGGCGGCGCCCGCCACGGCGGGGGGCGGTACCGGCGCAGCCGCCGTACTTTCGGGCTCGGCGACCGTCGGGCTGCTGCCCGGCACCGGCCCGGTGGGGATGAGGGCACCCAGCCCTCGGCCCAGACCGCCGCGAGGACGGTTCTTCATGCGACGCCTCCCAGCGACTTCTTCGCACTACGCATTCCGGCTCACCGGCTCCTTGACGCCTCGCTCGGCGATCTCCTGGGCGGCCTCGAAGTAGCTCGTGGCCCCGCGGGAACCGGGATCGTAGGTCATCACCGACTGCCCGTAGCTGGGGGCCTCGGAGACCCGGACGTTCCGGGGGATCACGGCCTGGAGCACCTTGTCCCCGAAGTGGTTCCGGACGTCCTGCTCCACCGCGTCGGCCAGCCGGGTACGCCGGTCGTACATGGTGAGCAGGATGGTGGAGACCTCGAGTCGCGGGTTGAGGTGCTGGCGGACCAGGTTGATGTTGTTGATCAGCTGGTTGAGGCCCTCCAGCGCGTAGTACTCGCACTGGATCGGAATCAGCACCTCCTGCGCGGCGACCAGCGCGTTGACGGTCAGCAGACCGAGCGAGGGCGGGCAGTCGATGAACACGTAGTCGAAGTGCCCCGGGTACGCGGCGATGGCGCGGGCCAGCCGGGACTCCCGGGCGACGACCGAAACCAGCTCGATCTCGGCGCCGGCCAGGTCGATGGTGGCCGGTACGCACCACAGGTTCGGGATGCCCTCGACCGTCTGGGCGACGTCCGCCAGGGGCACGCCCTCGATGAGGCAGTCGTACACGTCGGGGACGCCGGTGTGGTGCGGGACGTTGAGCCCGGTGGAGGCGTTGCCCTGCGGGTCGAGGTCGACCACCAGGACCCGGTTGCCGTGCAGGGCGAGCGCCACCGCCAGGTTCACCGTGGTCGTGGTCTTCCCCACGCCGCCCTTCTGGTTGGCGACGCACATCACCCGGGTCCGTTCGGGCCGAGGCATGGTCACCTCGCCACTGGGATTCAGGATCTGCACGGCGCGCATAGCCTCCATAGCCAACGGTGGATCATCCTCTTCGCGCGTCGGGGTTTCACCTGAAACGTACGTGCTGTCGGCGACTTCGGCACCGTAGGCGGCGGCCGGTGGCGTGTCGGCCGCGACATCCGGTGCGCTCTGCGGAGTGAGCTGCTGCGGCACCGCCGAGACCGGCGGCTGCGGCTCGTAGCGCCCCGGAACGGCCGCGTTGCCGCGTACCGGGGTGGGACGCGAGCTGGGGGCGTTCACGGGGTGCCCGGTCGGCTCGTGTGGATCCCGGGTCGGCGGCACGTTCGCCGGCACCGCCGAGGGGGGCCGGGTGCCTGCTCCGGCCGGTACGTCCCGGCGTGCCTCCGGGTCGACGTCCGGCGGGCGCGTGGACGGGTCGTGGGACTCGCCACTCGCCGGCCAGCCCGGGTAGTCGGTTTCACGTGAAACGGGGTCGGCGGCAGAGGGTCGTCCTCCTGGCCCGGTCACCCGTGGATCTTCGTACCTGCCGTCGTCATGCACCTGTCATCCCTGCCCGCTCCGGATGGTCGGTCCGCACCCCGTCAATCAGGCCCCCGCGCTCGCGGCGCGGCCTACGGCCCGGCGGGAACGTCGGGTTCGGTGCCACCCGGCACCGCCGTTCCACATTATCGACGCGCGGCCAGCCTACGGCCGACGGGCGCAGCCGGTCCACGTCGGGTTCGGATCGGTCGGCCATCTCGCGTCGCGGCAACGGCAAAATCGGCGTCAGCGATCCCGGCCGTGCCCACCACGGCGGCGGCCGCCGCGCGAGCGCTTGGGGCCCTTCTTACGGACCGAGCCGACCACTCGCTCCCGCACCACCTCGATCACCGTGGCCGGCGGGTCGATCACGCCCACACCGCACCGGTGCAGCTCCGGCTCGCCACCGCCGAGCCGGGCGACCGCGTCGGCGTGCTCGGCGATCTCCTCGGCGGCGGAGGCCCCCTTGAGTGCCACCAGCCGGCCGCCCGGCGCCGTGAGCGGCAGGCACCACGCGGCGAGCCGGTCCAGCGCGGCCACCGCCCGCGCGGTCACGATGTCCGCGCTGAGCGCGGCGACGTCCCGGGACCCGGCCGCCGCCTCCTCCGCCCGGCCCCGGAAGACCCGGACCGATGCGGTCAGGCCGAGCTGCTGCACCGCTTCGATCAGGAACGCGGTCCGTCGGGCGAGTGGCTCGACCAGCGTGACGGTGAGGTCGGGACGGGCGATCGCCAGGACCAGGCCGGGCAGTCCGGCGCCGGAGCCGACGTCAATCAGGCTCGCGCCCTCCGGAATCCGCTCCGCCATCGCCGCGCAGTTGAGCAGGTGCCGCTCCCAGAGCCGCGGCGTCTCGCGGGGGCCGATCAGGCCGCGCACCACGCCGTCCGTCGCGAGCAGTTCGGCGTACGCGGCAGCCAGGTCGAGTCGGTCGCCGAAGAGGGTGCGGGCGGCCGCCGCCAGCTCGGGCGGCAGCGTCGCCGTGCCCGGGGACGGCGTCCCCTCACCGTTACCGCCCTCTGGAAGGGAAGGCGTCGCCGGCTCGGCGAACACCGGTTCGACGGCACCCACCGGCGCCGCCGGGGCCGTTTCCTCTTCCGCCACCGGTTCGGTCGAGAAGGCCGGAGTCACGGCATCCGAGGAATCGACCGGAATCGAAGGCTCGTCAGCAGGTCCGCCACCGGAGAAGGTGGGGTCCGCGGCCGACGGCGTGCCGGTGAACGACGGCCGGGCCGGGGAGGCGGCGTGGTCGTCGGAGAAGATCGGGTCGACCGTCGGGTCGGGCCGGACAGGCGACGGCCCGGGCGGCGTACCACCCGGGCCGGCCACGGCACCCGCCGTCGTCTCGTCGTGGGTCACCCCGTCAGTCCGCCGCCGGCCGGACAACGATGCGGCGGTTCGGCTCGACGCCCTCGGACTCGCTCTCCACGCCGCTCATCGCGTTCACCACGTCGTGCACGCACTTGCGCTCGAACGCGGACATCGGCTCCAGGCGCACCGGCTCGCCGTACTCCTTGACCTTCTCCACCGCGTTCTTCGCGACGGCGGCGAGTTCCTTGCGCCGGGCGGCCCGGTAGCCGCCGACGTCGAGCAGCAGGCGGCTGGGCGAACCGGTCTGCCGGAACACCGCCAGCCGGGCCAGCTCCTGGAGCGCCTCCAGGGTGGCGCCGCGCTGACCGATCAGGTTCTGCAGGCGGCCGCCGACCACCTCGACGACCGGACGGCCGCCGGAGACCAGCTCGTCGATGTCGCCGTCGTAGTCGAGGATGTCGAGCAGACCCTCGACGTAGTCCGCCGCGATCTCGCTCTGCCGGAACAGGTCGCTGTCGGCCGGGGCCTTCTTCTCCGCGGCCGCCGACTCGGCCTCGGTCTCCTCGGCCTCCTCGGTGGGCACGGTCTCCTCGTCCAGGGACTGCTCGGCGCTGGGGATGCTGGTGTCGGTCACGGTCTCATCTCCGTACTCGCTCGGCCGGACCGTCGGGTCCGCTGGTCTCCCGGGGCGGCGCGGGGTTCGCCGATGCCCTCGGGCACGTCTGTACGGGCCAGTTTCGCCCGTGACCGCGCTCCGCGCGGCGGTTCCGGCCCGGCGCCGACCGTACGGCGGCAGCTCGGGGGCCGGAACGGGCCGCCACCGGGATCCCGGTGGCGGCCCGGAGGCTCAGCCCTGCCGCTTGGCGGGGCGGTTCTTCTTCGGGTTGGCCGGCTTGGCGCCGGGCTTAGGGCCGGCCACCTTGGGCGCGGTCGCCGGGGCCTTCACCGCCGGCTGGGCCTTGCGGCCGAGCAGGCCACCGGTCTTGGCCGGCTGGGCCGTGGTGCGGGCCGCAGCGCCGGTCTTCGCGGTGGGCGGCGGGGGGAACTTCCGCAGCACCCACTGCTGCTGGCCGAGGGTGAAGAGGTTGTTGGTGACCCAGTAGATGATCACACCGATCGGGAAGATCGCGCCGGACACCAGCAGCGACACCGGGATGCCGTAGAGCATCAGCCGCTGAACCATCCGCTGCTGCGGGTCCTCCGCCCAGCCGGTCTTGAGGATCATCTGACGGCTGGTGAGGTACGTTGTGGCGATCATGATCAGCACCAGGACGCCGGCGATCAGCTTCACCGTGTGACCGTTCGCACCAAGGCTGGCCAGCTCGGCCGGGGTGGAGCCGAACTTGCCGGAGATCGGGGCGGTGAAGAGCTTGGCGTGCGAGGCGCTCTCGAACTGGTCGACCGTCCAGCCGTAGAGCGTCTTGGCCTGCTTGTTGGGGTCGAGGCGCCGCAGCACGTGGAAGAGGCCCAGGAAGACCGGAATCTGGAGAAACATCGGAAGGCAGCCCATCAGCGGGTTGGCCTTTTCCTTCCGGTAGAGCTCCATCATCTCCTTCTGGAGCGTCTCCCGGTCACCCTTGTGCTTCTCCTGGAGCTCCTTGACCCTGGGCTGGAGCGCCTGCATCGCCCGCTGCGACTTGATCTGCTTGACGAAGACCGGGAAGAGGATCACCCGGACCGTCACCACCAGGAAGACGATGGCGAGGATCCAGGGCCAGTTCGTCCCGATCACCGCCTCGGCCGGAACGATGGCGTCCCAGGCCGAGTGCCAGGTCAGCAGGATCCACGAAATGGCGTAGTAGACCCAGTCGAGGCTAAACACTCAGGCTCCAGTCACGTCGGCACGGCGGCGGTCGCCCGGCTCCGGCACCGGGTCGTGTCCACCAGGGTGGAAGGGGTGGCAGCGCGACAGCCGCCGGACCGTCAACCAGGCTCCCCGCAGTGCGCCGTGCCGGGAGACCGCCTCGACGGCGTAGGCACTGCACGACGGGTAGAACCGGCAGCGGGCCGGCAGTGCCGGACTTATCCACCGACGGTACGCGATGATGGGCACCAGCAGCATGCGGGCACCGCTAGTCGTCGGCCGCGGCGCGGCGTTCCCGCCGCTCACCGGGCCCGCCGACCCCGGGGGGTACGCGCGGCGGCGACGGCGGCGTCAAGGTCGGCCCCCAGCCGGGCGTACGACACGTCGGCGGCCTGAGGCAGTGCGCGTACCACCAGCGTGGCACCGGCCGGCAGGTCCGCCAGGCGCTCGCGGACCAGGTGCCGCAGCCGGCGTCGGACCTTGTTGCGGACCACCGCGTTACCGACCGCCTTGGACACGACGAAGCCGGCGCGGCTCGGTGCGGTGGATTCCGCACCGCTGGCCCGCGCCGGCTCCGGCGAGGTTGTCGCGGTGGGTCCGGTCTGCTCGGGGAGGGTCAGGTGCACCACGACGGCACCACGGCCGACGCGTCGGCCACCCCGGACCGCTGCGGCGAAGTCGCTACTGCGCCGCAGTCGCTGCGCGGCGGCCAGCACCTCTGCCCACGTCCCCGGACCGGACCGGTCGGCCTCAGGCCGCCAGGCGGGCGCGGCCCTTGGCGCGACGGGTCGAGATGATGGCGCGGCCGGCACGGGTGCGCATGCGCAGCCGGAAGCCGTGGGTCTTCGCGCGCCGGCGGTTGTTCGGCTGGTAGGTGCGCTTGCTCACGTCAGGCTCTCCGTTGTCGTACGCCCCGCGCGGGGGATCGCCCGGGGTCGTGTGGTGGTCCAGGCCACCTTCCCGGTGACCTCCGATCGGTGCTGCCCGGCGACGCGGGACCTCGGCGATACGGGGAAGCGACCGCGGACAGCAAGCACCCATCACCCTAGCAGAGGGCGAGAGAGCAGCCGCTCCAGCCTACGCAGGGGGGCAATAGCCGTCAAACATCACACACTCCCACCCCGGCCGCCCTTGGGAGCGCGACCGAAGGGGCGGTTTTCGCGGATGTTGACAAGGCTGCCACGGTGTCGACGGTTGAACGCGCGGGGTCCCCGCTGTTAGCGTGCCCGATTGCGGTCAGCGTCGGGCTCCGGGTTGTCGCTGATCGGCAAGACCGGACAAGGTAGTGAATCGTTCGGCACGGTGAACCCGCTTCAGCGCCTCCCGGGAACCAGGGGGGCAGGTCCGACCCGCGTCCGGTGGGCGGCCACAATCGGTCGGTACACACAGGCTGTGGATAACTTGTGGATGACGACCGGTCAGCCGTCCGGGTGGGCGTGGCGTACGCCCGCGCGTACGCGGTGGCGGGCCGGGACTGCCGATGGACAGCAGCGGTGGTCGGGAGCAGAGGCGAGGGGGTGGCACGACGGTGACCGGAGCGACCGACCTTGCCGCGGTGTGGACGGCGACGACCGAGGAACTCGCCGACGAGATCATCTCCGCGCAGCAACGGGCGTACCTCCGGCTCACCCGGCTGCGGGCGATCGTCGAGGACACCGCCCTGCTCTCGGTACCGGACGCCTTCACCCGGGACGTGATCGAGTCGCGGCTGCGCCCGGCGATCACCGAGGCCCTCAGCCGGCGGCTCGGCCGGCCCATCCAGGTGGCCGTCACCGTGCGGGTCGCCGAGGAGGCGGGCAGCCGTGCGGCCGGCACCGTCTACCGCACCGGTCCCGAACCGGCGGACCGCGACGTCCCGCTGGACCTGCTCGCCGGCCTCGAGCCCGGCCCGCCGGTCGAGGCACCCGGTTTCCCCGAGCTCGGCTACCCGGGCCGGCCCGAGGCCCCGCCGTACGCCGATGAGCCGGCCGACCTCCCGATCGAGGAGCCGGCGCCGCGGCAGCGCACACCCGACGGCGGCCGGCCGCACCTGATCCCGGCCAGCCGGGACGGTCAGGACACCCTGTTCAGCACGGCCTTCACCGAGCCGATGCGCGCCCCCGAGCGCCGCGGCTTCGACGAGCGGTCCCGGGTCGAGCCCCCGGCTCCCGACGCCGGCGGGTACGAGCCCCGCTACCGGGAGCACCCCGGCCCGGCCGACACACCGCTGCGCGGGCTGCCCCGGGACGGCGCCACCGACAGCGGGCCGGGTCGGAGTGGCCCGGACCACCGCCCCGGCGGCCAGGCCGACCGGCGGCTACCCGGTGGCGGGGAGACCGGCGGCAACCGGCTCAACCCGAAGTACATGTTCGAGACGTTCGTCATCGGCTCCTCGAACCGCTTCGCGCACGCGGCGTCCGTCGCGGTGGCCGAGTCGCCGGCGAAGGCGTACAACCCGCTCTTCATCTACGGCAGCTCCGGGCTGGGCAAGACCCACCTGCTGCACGCCATCGGGCACTACGCCACGACGCTGGGCAACGCCCGCTCGGTCCGGTACGTCTCGACCGAGGAGTTCACCAACGACTTCATCAACTCGCTACGCGACGACAAGACCAGCGCGTTCCAGCGCCGCTACCGGGACGTGGACATCCTCCTGATCGACGACATCCAGTTCCTGGAGAACCGGGAGCGGACCCAGGAGGAGTTCTTCCACACCTTCAACACCCTGCACAACGCCAACAAGCAGATCGTGATCACCTCCGACCGGTCGCCGAAGCAGTTGGCGACGCTGGAGGACCGGCTGCGGACCCGGTTCGAGTGGGGGCTGCTCGCCGACATCCAGCCGCCGGACCTGGAGACCCGGATCGCGATCCTGCAGAAGAAGGCGGCGCAGGAGCGCCTTTACGCGCCGCCGGACGTGCTGGAGTTCATCGCCTCGCGGGTGTCGAACTCGATCCGGGAACTGGAGGGCGCGCTGATCCGGGTCACCGCGTTCGCCAGCCTCACCCGCTCGTCGGTGGAGCTGTCGCTCGCCGAGGAGGTGCTGCGGGACTTCATCCCGGACGGCGCCGGCCCGGAGATCACCGCCGACCAGATCATGGTCTCCACCGCCGACTACTTCGGGGTGAGCCTGGAGGACCTGCGCGGCCACTCCCGCTCCCGGGTGCTGGTCAACGCCCGCCAGGTGGCCATGTACCTGTGCCGCGAGCTGACCGACCTGTCGCTGCCGCGGATCGGGCAGGCGTTCGGCGGCCGGGACCACACCACGGTCATGCACGCCGACCGGAAAATCCGCCAGCAGATGGCGGAGCGGCGCTCGCTCTACAACCAGATCGCCGAGCTGACCAACCGGATCAAGCAGACCACCTGACTCCTTCGCCGCCACAGAACGGTGGCGCAGGGCCCGGCCGGACTTCCGGCCGGGCCTTTTTCGTGCCGGCGGACGTCGGAAACTTGACCGTCCACCCGGTCGAGGGCCCACGATCGGCGTCGTGTTCGTCCACAGCACGGCTTCGTTGTCCACACCCCCTGTTCCACAGACGGTGGAAAACCACGCTACGTCCCGGCGCGGTTACCCACAGACTGTGGACAACTCCTGGGGACGACGCTGTGGACGCCTGGGGACGACGGCCGGGTTGTCCACGGCCGACGGTCGGCCTGTGGGCGGCCTGTTGAAGGTTCTGGGGATGACGTCGATCGACGCGGGCCGGCCCGTCCACAACACTGGGGAGAAACCCCGTGGATTAGCGGTGGACAACCGGTGGACAACCGTGGACAACCTGGGGGCCGGCGCGGGCTGTGGACCAGAACACGGGTTGTACCCCTGGTTCTCCACAGCCAAACCACTGGTGGATAACCTGTCTGACCTGCGCGGACGCCGGTTCTCCACAGTTTGCACAGGTGCGATGAAGACGATGAGTTATCTCTTCTAAACAACAAAAACCAATCATCACCGTTGGACTTCCTGTGGATCGGGCCGGAACGCTGCCGTCGGCAGTCGCCCCGGCACCTGGATCCACGGGGTCGGGCGCACAGCCGATGCCCGCGCGACCTAAGGTGCGAGGGGTACCCGCCGGTCGGGCGGGACGGGTGGCAGCGGTCGGCATGAGAGAGTTGTCGCTGACGTCGACGCGGAGGCATTGATGAAGTTCCGAGTGGAGCGCGACGCGCTCGCCGAGGCGGTCGCGTGGACCGCCAAGAGCCTGCCCAACCGACCCTCCGTACCGGTGCTGGCCGGAGTGATGCTCCGGGTCACCGACGGCAATCTCCAGGTCTCCGGTTTCGACTACGAGGTCTCCAGCCAGGTCACCGTCGAGGTGCAGGGCGACGCCGACGGCGCCGCGCTGGTCTCCGGCCGCCTGCTCGCCGAGATCACCAAGGCGCTGCCGGCCAAGCCGGTGGACATCGCCGCCGTCGGTGCCCACCTGGAGCTGGTCTGCGGCAGCGCCCGCTTCACCCTGCCGACCATGCCGGTCGAGGACTACCCGGCCCTGCCGGAGATGCCGGAGAGCGCCGGCACGGTCGACGCCGCCGCCTTCGCCGCCGCGGTGGCCCAGGTGGCGGTCGCCGCCGGCCGGGACGAGACGCTGCCGATGATGACCGGCGTTCGCATCGAGCTCTCCGGCAGCACCCTGGCGATGCTCGCCACCGACCGCTACCGCCTCGCGCTGCGCGAGATGGAGTGGAACCCGGACGACCCCGAGGTGAGCCTCAACGCGCTGGTGCCCGCCCGGACCCTGCACGACACCGCGAAGGCCCTCGGCCCGCTCGGCGGCCAGGTGACCATGGCGCTGTCCCAGGGGGGCGCGGGCGAGGGCATGATCGGCTTCTCCGGTGGCACCCGCCGCACCACCAGCCGGCTGCTCGACGGGGCCAACTACCCTCCGGTCCGCTCGCTCTTCCCGGCCAGCCACAACGCCGAGGCCCGGGTGCCGGTCAGCACGCTGATCGAGGTGGTCAAGCGGGTCGCGCTGGTCGCCGAGCGGACCACGCCGGTGCTGCTGAGCTTCAGCGCCGATGGCCTGGTCGTGGAGGCCGGCGGCACCGAGGAAGCCCGGGCCAGCGAGGCCATGGAGGCCACCTTCACCGGCGACGCGCTCACCATCGGCTTCAACCCGCAGTACCTGATCGACGGCCTGGCCAACCTCGGCGCCCAGTACGCCCTGCTCTCGTTCGTCGACGCCTTCAAGCCCGCGGTCCTCTCTCCCGCGGGTGAGGATGGCGAGGTCATCCCGGGGTACCGGTACCTCATCATGCCGATCCGCGTGTCCCGCTGATCGCGCCCCAGCAAGACAGACGTACGGAGGTAGGAGCAGATGCAGCTCGGCCTGGTAGGACTCGGCCGGATGGGCGGCAACATGCGGGAGCGGTTGCGCGCCGCCGGCCACGAGGTGGTCGGCTACGACCGCAACGCGGAGCTGAGTGACGTCGCGAGCCTCGCGGAACTGGCCGAGAAGCTGGAGTCGCCCCGTGCGGTCTGGGTGATGGTCCCGGCCGGAGTCACCGACGCCACCATCGACGAGCTCGCCGGCGTCCTCGCTGAGGGCGACATCATCATCGACGGCGGCAACTCCCGGTTCAGCGACGACGCCCCGCGCGCCGAGCGCCTGAACGAGCAGGGCATCGGCTACGTCGACGTCGGCGTCTCCGGCGGCGTCTGGGGCCGGCAGAACGGGTACGCCCTGATGGTCGGCGGCGCCCAGGAGCACGTCGAGCGGCTGATGCCGATTTTCGAGGCGCTCAAGCCGGCGGGTGAGTTCGGCTTCGTGCACGCTGGCCCGGTCGGCGCCGGCCACTACGCCAAGATGGTGCACAACGGCATCGAGTACGGCCTGATGCACGCGTACGCCGAGGGCTACGAGCTGCTGGCCAAGTCGGAACTGGTGACCAACGTGCCGGGCGTCTTCAAGTCCTGGCGCGAGGGCACGGTGGTCCGCTCCTGGCTGCTCGACCTGCTCGACCGGGCGCTGGACGAGGACCCGGAGCTGGCCGAGCTGAGCGGCTACACCGAGGACACCGGCGAGGGCCGCTGGACGGTGGACGAGGCGGTCCGGCTGGCCGTGCCGCTGAACGTCATCGCCGCCTCCCTGTTCGCCCGGTTCGCGTCCCGCCAGGACGACTCGCCCGCCATGAAGGCCGTCGCCGCGCTGCGCCAGCAGTTCGGCGGGCACGCCGTCGTCCGTCGCGCCAGCTGACCGGTATCCACCGCCTGTGTACGTCCGCCGGCTCGAACTTGTCGACTTCCGCTCGTACGAGCGGGTCGGCGTCGACCTGGAGCCGGGCCCGAACGTGCTGATCGGCCCCAACGGGGTCGGCAAGACCAATCTGGTCGAGGCGCTCGGCTACGTGGCGACCCTGGACTCGCACCGGGTCGCCACGGACGCCCCGTTGGTCCGGATGGGCGCCGCCTCGGCGGTGATCCGTTGCGCCGTGGTGCACGAGGGCCGGGAGCTCCTGGTCGAGCTGGAGATCGTCCCCGGCAAGGCCAACCGGGCTCGGCTGGGCCGGTCACCGGCCCGGCGCGCCCGGGACGTGCTGGGCGCGCTGCGGCTGGTGCTGTTCGCCCCCGAGGACCTGGAGCTGGTCCGCGGCGACCCGGCCGAGCGCCGCCGCTACCTCGACGACCTGCTGGTCACCCGGCAGCCCCGGTACGCCGGGGTGCGCGCCGACTACGAGCGGGTGGTCAAGCAGCGCAACGCCCTGCTGCGGACCGCGTACCTGGCCCGCAAGACGGGCGGGTCGCGGGGTGGGGACCTCTCCACCCTCGCGGTCTGGGACACCCATCTGGCGCAGCACGGGGCCGAGCTGCTCGCCGCCCGGCTGGAGCTGGTCGCCGCGCTCGCCCCGCACGTGGCCAAGGCGTACGACGCGGTGGCCGCGGGCAAGGGCGCGGCGGGGATCGCCTACCGGCCGTCGGTGGAGCTGACCGAGCCGACCACCGACCGTACGGTGCTGGCGGACGCGCTGCGCGCCGCGCTGACCGAGAACCGGTCGGCGGAGATCGAACGCGGCACCACGCTGGTCGGCCCGCACCGCGACGACCTGGCTCTCACCCTCGGCCCGCTGCCGGCCAAGGGGTACGCCAGCCACGGCGAGTCCTGGTCCTACGCGCTGGCCCTGCGCCTCGCCGGGTACGACCTGCTGCGCGCCGACGGCATCGAGCCGGTGCTGGTGCTGGACGATGTCTTCGCCGAGCTGGACGCCGGCCGCCGGGAGCGGCTGGCCGAGCTGGTCGGCGGTGCCAGCCAGCTCCTGGTGACCTGCGCGGTCGACGAGGACGTGCCGGCGGCCCTGCGCGGCACCCGGTACGCGGTGGGCGAGGGGACGGTGCGCCGTGTCGGATGAGGTCCAGCTTCCGCCGGCCCGGCTGGGGCCGGGACGCGGCGGGCGTACCCCCGAGGACGGCCGCGGTGCGGACGGCGCCGCTGGTGTCGAGTCGGGCGCTGCGGGCGATCTGCCGGCCGGGGCGTCCGGGCCGGAGCTGGCCCGGGCGGTGCTGGACGCGGCGAAGGCCCGCCGGCAGGCAGCTGCCACTAACCGCCGGCGCAGCGCGGTACGCGGGGACGGGGAGCGGCGGCTGCGCGGTTACTCCGGTCCCGGACCGGATCCGCGCGACCCGCAGCCGCTCGGTGCGGTGCTGGACAAGCTCGTCAAGGCGCGCGGCTGGCAGCAGCCGGCGGCCGAGGCGACGGTCTTCGGCGCCTGGGAACGCGTGGTCGGGCCGGAGGTGGCGCAGCACAGCCGGCCGGTCAAGCTCGAGGACGGCGAGCTGACCGTGGAGGCCCGCTCCACGGCGTGGGCGACCCAGCTGCGGCTGCTTGCCGGCTCACTGCTTCAGCAGATCGCCCGCGAGGTCGGTCACAACGTGGTGCGCAAGCTCCACATCCACGGCCCGGCCGCGCCGTCCTGGTCGCGCGGCCCGCGCCGGGTCCGCGGCCGCGGACCCCGCGACACTTACGGCTGACCGTCCGGCGGCCCGGGTCGACGGCCACCTCGCCGAGGTGGCGGCTTCCGAGCGCCGCCGACCCCGCCGCTTCGCCGACCTGCGGACATCCGGCCGAGACCGATCCCCTCCCCGGGGAGGGGATCGGTCAGGGGAACAGGCGTCGGTCAGGCGTCGGCGTAGACGGCGAAGCCGCGGTCGGCGCAGCGCCGGTAGAAGGCCGCGAGCACGCCCAGCTCGGCGCAGGTGAAGTTCCACTGCGGCGGGTCGCCGTTCTCGTCGCGCAGCCGGTCGAGCCGGCTGTCCAGCCAGCGCAGCTGCTGCTCGGCCAGGCGGCCGTCGCCCAGCAGCGACCGGAGCACCTCGCTCACCGACTCGAAGGTCACCGCCTCGCCGATCGGCCGGTGCCGGGCGACGAACTTCTCCAGCCCGTCGGCGATCCAGGAGCAGCCGTCCGGGTCGATCACCGGGTCCTCGTCCTCGGCCGCGTTCTCCGTGGCGTAGAGCACATTTTCCAGGCCGAGGATCAGGTCGACCAGCTCGGTGTACGCGGTCGCGCGTACCGTGCCGGTCTTGGCGATCAACTCGGCGAGCGCCGCGGTGGGGGCGGAGATTCGTGGCAGGTCCACGATCTCGCCGAAGTCGACGAACTCGGCCGGCGCGACCGGGTCGTAGAAGCGGCCGGTCCGCGGCCAGTGCACCGCGACGTTGTCCAGCCCCATCTGGCGTCACCTCTTACCAAGCGCGTTGTCGGACCGATCGGGTCGATCGTCCCGGTTCCGTCCGCCAAAGATCAAGACCGCTGCGGCGGCGCCGCAAAGGTACGGCACGGCGGGGCCCGCCGCGACCCCCGGTCGGTTACGCGCCGGTACCGATGGGATGGCACCCTGGATCGGGGCGCAGCGACGCTTCAGCTCGACTGGCGGCCACGATCCGGCCTCCGGTGCCCCCGACCGAATGAAGGCCGGCCTGAAGCCCCGCCGCGACCGGAAGCCGTCGTTGGTGTGTAGGGGGAGTCGCGGACGACGCGATTCGGCCGGCTACGGAGTTCTCAGCCGCCGCGCAGGGGTGCCGAGTGGCGGTTTAGTCGTGCGCGCAGAGTAAGATTGACGGCGAGACGAAAAACCCGACACGGAGCGACGGACAGGGGCCCGAGGGCCCTTGATCATTGTCCCGGATCGGGTCGAGCCGATCGCGATCCGCGGGCGACCGCGGCGCCCGGCGCACGCGATCCGTGACCTGGAGATCCGGGGACCGGTACGTGCGCCGACGTCGCGTGCTGTCCGCCGAACCCGCGCCCCGCGCCCTGGCGTGGTCGGTGCGAGAAAGTGGCCGAGGGTGGCAGCGGAGGACAACAAGAAGTACGGCGCCGAGTCGATCACCGTTCTCGAGGGGCTGGAGGCGGTCCGGAAGCGGCCCGGTATGTACATCGGCTCCACCGGCGAACGCGGTCTGCACCACCTCGTGTGGGAGGTCGTCGACAACGCGGTGGACGAGGCGCTGGCCGGATACTGCGACACCATCGACGTGGTGCTGCTGGCCGACGGCGGCGTACGGGTCACCGACAACGGGCGTGGCTTCCCGGTCGACCTCCACCCGAAGCTGAAGAAGCCGGGTGTCGAGGTCGCGCTGACCGTGCTGCACGCAGGCGGCAAGTTCGACGGCAAGGCGTACGCAGTCTCCGGTGGTCTGCACGGCGTCGGCGTGTCCGTGGTGAACGCCCTCTCCACGAAGATGGCGGTGGAGATCCACAAGGACGGCTTCGTCTGGCGGCAGCAGTACCACCACTCCAAGCCGACCACGCTGGAGAAGGGTGAGCCGACCGACCGCACCGGCTCGGCGGTCTCCTTCTGGCCCGACCCGGACGTCTTCGAGACCGTCGACTTCGACTTCCAGACCATCTACCGGCGCCTGCAGGAAATGGCCTTCCTCACCCGTGGCCTCACCATCCACCTGCTCGACGAGCGGGTCGAGGAGACCGAGGAGGGCAAGCCGCGCGAGGTGACCTTCCATTACGAGGGCGGTATCGCCGACTTCGTCCGGCACCTCAACGCGTCGAAGACCCCGATCCACAAGACGGTGGTCGAGTTCGGCGCCGAGGAGGAGGGCATGTCGGTCGAGATCGCCATGCAGTGGAACGAGTCGTACGGCGAGTCGGTCTACACCTTCGCCAACAACATCAACACGCACGAGGGCGGCACCCACGAGGAGGGCTTCCGGGCCGCGTTGACCAGCGTCGTCAACCGGTATGGCGCGGACAAGAAGCTGCTCAAGGGCGACGAGAGGCTCTCCGGCGAGGACATCCGTGAGGGGCTGGCCGCGATCATCTCGGTCAAGCTGACCAACCCGCAGTTCGAGGGCCAGACCAAGACCAAGCTGGGCAACACCCCGGTGAAGAGCTTCGTGCAGCGGGTCTGCAACGAGTCGCTGGTCGACTGGTTCGACCGGAACCCGGCCGAGGCGAAGATCATCATCACCAAGGCGTCCCAGGCGGCCCGCGCCCGGATCGCCGCGCAGCAGGCGCGGAAGCTGGCCCGGCGCAAGTCGCTCCTGGAGTCCGGCTCGATGCCGGGCAAGCTGGCCGACTGCCAGTCCACCGACCCGCGCGAGTCCGAGGTCTTCATCGTCGAGGGTGACTCGGCGGGCGGCTCCGCCAAGCAGGGCCGCGACCCGCGTACCCAGGCGATTCTGCCGATCCGCGGCAAGATCCTCAACGTGGAGAAGGCCCGGATCGACCGGGTGCTGAAGAACAACGAGGTCCAGGCGCTGATCACCGCGCTGGGCACCGGCATCCACGACGACTTCGACATCGAGAAGCTGCGCTACCACAAGATTGTGCTGATGGCCGACGCGGACGTGGACGGCCAGCACATCCAGACGCTGCTGCTCACGCTGCTGTTCCGGTTCATGCGGCCGCTGGTCGAGCTGGGGCACGTCTACCTGGCCGCCCCGCCGCTCTACAAGATCAAGTGGAACAAGAAGGGCGACGACGCCCAGTACGCGTACTCGGACCGGGAGCGGGACGGGCTGATCGCGCTGCGCCAGCAGAAGAAGCCCAACGCCAAGCCGGACGACATCCAGCGGTTCAAGGGTCTCGGCGAGATGAACTACCCCGAGCTGTGGGAGACCACGATGAACCCGGCCACCCGTACCTTGCGCCAGGTGACGCTCGACGACGCCGCAACCGCCGACGAGCTGTTCAGCGTTCTGATGGGTGAGGACGTCGAGGCACGCCGTTCGTTCATCCAACGCAACGCCAAGGACGTGCGGTTCCTGGACATCTGACGGGTCCGGCCGGGCCGGCCGGAGATCCACCGGCCGGCCCGGCGGTCCACAGAGTTATCCACAGTCTGGCCGGTTTCCACAGCCGTTATCCACAGCACGAACACGACTCTGAGTCTGATAAGGGTTAACAGTGACCGATACTCCCGAGTCCACCCCGAACGAGCCGGAGACCCCGGAGACACTGGCCGCGGTCGTCGCGCACGACCGGATCGAGCCGGTCGGCCTCGAGGTCGAGATGCAGCGCTCGTACCTCGACTACGCGATGAGCGTCATCGTCGGGCGGGCCCTGCCGGACGTCCGGGACGGGCTCAAGCCGGTTCACCGCAAGATCCTCTACGCCATGTTCGACTCCGGCTACCGGCCGGACCGCGGCTACGTGAAGTGCTCCCGGGTCGTCGGCGACGTGATGGGTCAGTTCCACCCGCACGGTGACTCGGCCATCTACGACGCGCTGGTCCGGATGGCGCAGCCCTGGTCGCTGCGCTACCCGCTGGTCGACGGCAACGGCAACTTCGGTTCGCCCGGCAACGACCCGGCCGCGGCCATGCGGTACACCGAGTGCAAGCTCGACCCGCTGGCCATGGAGATGCTGCGGGACATCGACGAGGACACCGTCGACCTGCAGGACAACTACGACGGCCGGGCCAAGGAGCCCACGATCCTGCCGTCCCGCATTCCCAACCTGCTGATCAACGGCTCCGAGGGCATCGCGGTCGGCATGGCCACCAAGATCCCGCCGCACAACCTGCGGGAGATCGGCGCGGCGGTGCAGTGGTGCCTGGAGCACCCGGAGGCCGACGAGCCCACCACGCTCGAGGCGCTGCTGGAGATCGTCAAGGGCCCGGACTTCCCGACCTACGGTCTGATCGTCGGCCAGGCCGGCATCCAGGACGCGTACCGGACCGGGCGCGGCTCGATCCGGATGCGGGCCGTGGTCGAGGTCGAGGAGGACAAGCGGGGCCGCCCGGCGCTGGTGGTCAGCGAGCTGCCGTACCAGGTCAACCCGGACAACCTCGCCGAGCGGATCGCCGAGCTGATCAAGGAGGGCAAGCTCGGCGGCATCGCCGACATCCGCGACGAGTCCTCCGGGCGTACCGGCATGCGGATCGTCCTGGTGCTCAAGCGCGACGCGGTCGCCAAGGTGGTGCTGAACAACCTCTACAAGCACACCCAGCTCCAGGAGACCTTCGGCGCCAACATGCTGGCGCTCGTCGACGGCGTGCCGCGCACGCTCAACCTGGCCCAGTTCATCCGCTACTACGTCGAGCACCAGATCGAGGTCATCCGCCGGCGGACCGCGTTCCGGCTGCGCAAGGCGGAGGAGCGGGCGCACATCCTGCGCGGTCTGGCCAAGGCTCTCGACGCGCTGGACGAGGTGATCGCCCTGATCCGGCGCTCGCCCACGGTCGAGGACGCCCGCCAGGGCCTGATCCGGCTACTGGAGATTGACGAGGTCCAGGCGACCGCGATCCTGGACATGCAGCTGCGCCGGCTGGCCGCCCTGGAGCGGCAGCGGATTCTCGACGACCTGGCCAAGCTCGAGCTGGAGATCGCCGACCTCAAGGACATTCTGGCCAAGCCGGAGCGGCAGCGGAGGATCGTCTCCGAGGAGCTGGGCGAGATCGTCGCGAAGTGGGGCGACGACCGGCGCACCAAGATCGTGCCGTTCGACGGCGAGGTCTCGATGGAGGACCTCATCGCCCGCGAGGACGTCGTCGTCACCATCACCCGCACCGGGTACGCCAAGCGCACCAAGGTCGACCTGTACCGCTCGCAGCGGCGGGGCGGGAAGGGCGTCAGCGGCGCCACCCTCCGTCAGGACGACATCGTCAGCCACTTCTTCGTATGCTCTACGCACGACTGGATCCTGTTCTTCACCAACAAGGGTCGGGTCTACCGGGCCAAGGCCTACGAGCTTCCCGAAGCCAGTAGGGTGGCCAAGGGCCAGCACGTGGCCAACCTGCTCGCGTTCCAAGCGGACGAGCAGATCGCGCAGATCATCGAAATTCCGAACTACCAGGTGGCGCCCTACCTGGTACTGGCCACGAAGAACGGCCTGGTGAAGAAGACGCGGCTCGAGGAGTTCGACTCCCCCCGGTCAGGCGGCATCATCGCGATCAACCTGCGCGATGAGGACGAGCTGGTCGGTGCTGCCCTGGTGAGTTCGACGGACGACCTGCTGCTGGTCTCCAAGAACGCTCAGGCCATCCGCTTCAACGCCACGGACGAGGCGCTGCGCCCGATGGGCCGCGCCACCTCCGGTGTCATCGGCATGCGGTTCAGCGACGACGACGAACTGCTGGCCATGGAGGTCGTCCGCGAGGGTATGGACATGGACGTGCTGGTCGCGACGAACGGCGGATACGCGAAACGTACCCCGATCGAGGAATACCCGGTCCAGGGCCGGGGAGGTAAGGGCGTGCTGACTGCGAAGATCACCGAGCGACGTGGCGGTCTGGTCGGAGCTGCGGTGATCAGCCCCGACGACGAACTCTTCGCTATCACCAGCAACGGGGGCGTCATCCGGACTCCGGTGAAGCCTGTACGCCGTACGCGTGATCGGAACACAATGGGGGTCAAGCTGATGGACCTCCCGGACGGCGTGACTATCGTGGCAATTGCTCGCAATGCCGACGAGCCTGACGAACAGGACTAGTTGATGACGGAGACACAGGCGAAGTCGGGGAACACGGGGGCCTCGGCCAACCCGGTCGACGAGGAGGCCGCGCAGGGCGGTACACCAGCGTCGGGCCGGGCGGCCGTGGGCCGGGCCACGGTCCCCGCCGACGCGCCTGCCCCGAAGTTCACCCGGGCCCCCGGCATGGCACCCCCGCCGGACAAGCCCGGGGAGGACTCGGGGACGAGCGAGAAGGCCGAGAAGGCCCCGGTCGACGCCCCGACCTCCGCCGACGGGCCGGCCGGGCCGTCGGTCACCACGGCGAAGCCCGGCACCACCCAGGCGATCAAGACACCGGGTACGGGCCGGCCGTCGCCCGGGACTCCCGGCACCCCGCCGAAGGTGGGCGCCGGTCTCGGCACCGCGCCCAAGCCGTCGCCGGACGGCGCCCGCGCCGGCGCCGCCGGCCGCCCCGCCAACGGTGGTGGCCTGCCGCCGAGTATCAGCGGTGCGGCCGCCGTCGGGGCCGCGCGCGTGGGTGAGGCGGTACGCGCTGCGCGTACCTCGGTCAGCTCGGCCGCGTCGCGCGGACCGCGCCGGGCCCGGCTGAACCTCAAGCGGATCGACCCCTGGTCGGTGATGAAGTTCGCGTTCGCGGTCTCGGTGGTGCTCTTCATCGTGGTGGTCGTCGCCACCTCGGTGCTCTATCTGGCCCTGGACGCGATGGGCGTGTTCAAGAGCGTCAACGACAGCCTGACCGACCTGGTCAACGCAGGTGGCGGCTCGGGCGGCTCCGGCGGCTTCCAGATCACCGCCAAGGGCGTGATCCTGAGCTCCGCGCTGATCGGCCTGGTCAACGTCGTGCTCTTCACCGCGCTCGCCACGCTGGGCGCGTTCGTCTACAACGTCTGCGCCGACCTGGTCGGCGGGATCGAGCTGACGCTCGCCGAGCGGGACTGACTCCGACGACGCCGGGGCACCGCGTAATGCGGTCGCCCCGGCATCGCATATCCGGGTAGGTTCTTCATTGGCGCGGCGCACCGGCCCCCGATTTGGGACCGGAGGCGGCGATGGGTTAACCTTGCTCGTCGCTACGCGGGGCTATAGCTCAGTCGGTTAGAGCGCAGAGCTGATAACTCTGAGGTCGCTGGTTCGATTCCAGCTAGCCCCACCGCACATCGTCCGACGATAGTCGAGCGCGAGGGGTCGGCCCATGTTCAAGAAGCTCCTGATCCTGGTCGGCGTGGTCGGGGTGGCCGCCGTGGTGGCCAAGAAGGTGAAGGCGGCGAACGACGAGCGCGCTCTGTGGCACGAAGCGACCACCGCGCCTGACCTGCGCTGAGCGTTCCCTCCGACTGCCAGCACCGGGCGACTCCGCCCGCCTCGGGGCCCTAGCTCAACTGGCAGAGCACTGCCTTTGCAAGGCAGGGGTTAGGGGTTCAAGTCCCCTGGGCTCCACCATCTCCACTCCTCACCTGCGGTTTCTTAACCGGCATGATCGACTAGCGCAACGGCAGTACAGATCAGGCTTGATCTTGGATTGAGAGCGCCGCCCGTAGGGCCGCTCCCGACGATGCCGCGCGGTCGGTCCCGCTTCGGCCACCAGTGCACGTATGTCTCCAGCGTGATCCGCAGCGTCTTGTGCCGGAGCGTCCGTTGGACCTCCTGCGGCTCGGCGTGGTTCGTGATTAGCGTCGTGGCGAAGAAGTGCCGAAGCGCGCCTGATCGTCGCTGATCACGGTCACCTCAAGCGCCGGCTAAGACCGATGCGCGGCCGGCCGGCAGCTTGATCGGTATGGCCAGCGAGGCGAATGCGTACCCGAACGGGGGTCCACCACCCGCAGGTCCCACTGCGCGACGCACTCCGCCAGTTGGTCCGGCAGCACCGCCCGCCAGGGCCGGCCCGCCGGGATCTGGTCGGTCCACCGAAGGCTCTCAGGGATCTTCCATCCGGCCATCCTCGGGCCCTTTTCCATGATCGCGTACAACCGTTTCCGGCACGGTGCCGTCTGGAACAAGTGAACCCCAGGGAGGTAGCCGGATGCCGGACGCATCGGACCAGGAATACGTCGAGTACGTCACGGCGCGCCTGCCGGCGCTGCGGCGGCTCGCGTACGGACTCTGCGGCGACCGCGACCTGGCCGACGACCTGGTGCAGGAGACCGCCACGCGGCTCTACCTGCGCTGGGCGCGGATCGCTGAGGTCGAGCAGCTCGACGCGTACGTCCGGACGGTGCTGGTCCGGCACTTCCTGGACACCCGGCGGCGCGGCTGGTGGCGGGTGCACCTGTTCGGCGGGCCACCCGACGTGCGGTCCACCGAGGACCGGAGCGTCGAGGAGCAGACCGTGCTGCGCGACGCACTGGCCAAGGTGCCGCCCCGCCAGCGAGCGGTGCTGGTGCTGCGTTTCCTGCACGACCTGCCAGTGGAGGAGGTGGCCCGGACGCTGGGCTGCTCGCCCGGCACGGTGAAGAGCCAGACCTCGCACGGTCTGGCGGCGATGCGACGGCTGCTCGGGGACCGCGAGATGGCCGGCCGGACCGGAAAGGAGCGGTGGGCATGAGGACCGATGACGAACACGTCGCCGACCGGCTGCGGTGGCTGGACGACGAGCCGCCCGGCCCGCCCCGGATCGACCTGCCGGGGGCGATCCGGGAGGCCCGCCGGCGGCGGCGCAACCGCCGGGTGGCGGCGGCCGGGGTGGCCGCGCTGGGTGTGCTGGCGATGGCCGCGCTGCCGGCGGCGCTGGGCGGGGACGGGCGGGCGGCGCCTGCGCCGGCCGCGAGCCCCAGCCCGTCGATGCCGTTGCCGGAACCGCGGCCGACCGGCCCGTGGCAGGGGGTGTGCACGGCCACACTGCTGCCTGTGCCGGGCGATCCACGGGCCGCGGTCACCGGCGGTGACCCGGACGGCCGGTGGCTGTTGGGCCGTCGGGCCCCGCAGGGGCAGGGTCGCATGGATTTCGGCCTGCTGATCTGGGAGGGGGACCGGGTCCGCGAGGTCGAGCTGCCGGGCTCGATGCAGAAGTTGACGGATGTGAACCGGGCAGGCCTGGCTGTGGGTTCGTCGTTAGGGGCCGGCAACGAGGGGCGGGCGTGGGCGGTGCGCGACGGCGAGGTCATCCGCCTGCCCGGGGGAACGGCCGAGGGCGCGACGGCCGTCAACGACGCTGGCCGGATCGTCGGCTACCGCAGCCTGGGGGCTCCCTGGGAGCCGGGGTTCAAGCAACTGCCGGTGGTCTGGGACTCGTACCAGAGCCGGCCGGTCGACCTGCCACTGCCCGGCCCGCAGTGGGAGGGCACGGCTATCGACATCGACGAAGACGGCACCATCCTGGGCGCGATGTCCGACGGGCACCCCGACAAGCCCACCCGCGCGGTGGTGTGGCGTCCGGGCGCCGCCCGGCCGGAGGTGCTGCCGCTGCCGCAGGTGCCCGGCGGGAAGGCCGACCGGTTCCTGCCCCTGTCGTTGGCCGGTGGCTGGGTGACCGGCACCGCCGAACGCGACACCAAGGTGGTTCCCCGGAACGGCATACCCCGCTACCCGGTGCGGATCGACCTGCGGACCGGGCAGGCGGACGTACTGAAGGGCGTCCTCTGGGCCGGGACCGGCAACGGTCGGGGCTGGATGGCCGGTTGGGTCTCCGATGACGTCCCCAGCGTGATCACGGACACGAGGTCGGTGAAACTGCCCATGCCGGACGGCTGGCGCGGCCAGCGGCAGGGCGCGGTGACCAGTTTCAGCGACGACGGTCGGGTGCTCGGCGGGAAGCTCGAGTCCGACGACCAGGTCCGGCCGGTGCGCTGGACCTGCCGATGACCGGTCCGGGGGCGGTCCCGCACCGCCCCCGGACCGGAGCCATTCAGCGCGGCCGGCGGATGTCGCCGTACGCCCGGTGGGCGAGACCGTCAATTGGGCGGAAGCCGGTCGGCAGGGGCGTTCGGGTCTGCGGCCAACGCCAACGCAGGCACCGCCGTAGACGCTACTCACGACAGTCTTCGGGTATCGGGGCGGGCGAACGGTTAGTTCTGTCGGCGCCGGATCCACCAGAAGCAGGTACCGGCCAGCGCCCCGGCGAGCACGAGGAAGATCCCGGTTTCCATCCACTGCAGGGGCCAGTAGTTGCTCGCGGGGTGATAGGTGACTGTCTGGTGGAGGTTGTCCTTGGCGAGGCAGGCGCCGATCTGACTCAGGTCTGGGGCGTCGCCCTGGCTGTTTGGGAAGCATTCGGGGTAACTGTCGATGCGGACCACCTGGCCGGCCGGGTTCTTCACGGGCGGCTGGGATGTCAGCCAGGCGCCTCGCGGTGTCGGCAGGTCGAAGTGGAATTCCGTCTGCGTGCCCCGGAAGTCGTGGAACTGGCTCGTGCTGGCCTGGTTGATCGGGAAGGTGGTTGTGGTCGAGGACAGCAGGTGGGGTCGGATAAGGGTGGGTACGAGAATCTGGAAGGCGATGAACACGGCGAGGGTGATAGCCATGGCCGGCAGAGTGCGGCGCAGCAGTAGTCCCAGCGTGGTACCCAGGGCGAAGGCGAACGCGGTGTAGCCGAGCGGGACGATGTCGCGTGAGGCGAAGGTCATCGCCGCCCACCGGTTGCCGTTGAGGTTGTCCAGCGGCCCGGCCCACCAGGTCAGCAGCCAACTGAGGATCGCGGTGGTGGCGATCGCGGTGACGCCGACGACGGTGAGTTTGACCGCGAGCCACCGGGTGCGCGTGACGGTTTGGTTCCAGGCGAGTTGGTGCGTGTCGGTTTCCAGTTCCCGGCCGATCAGCGGCGCGCCCAAGAAGATGCCGATCAGCGCCGGTACGGCGATCACGAGGAGTTGCAGGAGCATCAACATGGGCTCATAGCTTCGCTGCAACTGGCTGAGCTGGGCACCCAACGCCCGCGCCGCGGGGGTCGCGCCGTCGCAGGCGTCCAGCGGGGCGCACGCGGCCAGGGCCGCGGTGTAACTGTGGTGCATCGGCAACCCGGTGACCAGGAACACGATCGCCGCGGCGGCGAGCAAGGCCAGGACGGTGAGGGCCTGGGCACGGAACTGCCGCCAGGTCAGCCAGAGCATCGCGCTTCTCCCGTCGGTTGCATCGCGGTATCGGCGCCGTGGTCGACGGGCCGCTCCAGGTAGGTCAGCACGAGGTCCTCCAGTTCGAGGTGTTCGGCGGACCAGTCCCCGGCGGGCAGTTCGCTTTCGCTTCGCACCACGAACGTGGACTGCCGATCGGTGTGCTCCGCCGAGATGACCTTCAACCCCGTGGGCAGGTCGGACTCCTGGCGCCGCGTGCACACGATCCGGTGGTGCTGCGCGAGCAGATCGTCGGTTTCGCCGGCGAGCTGTACGCGGGAGGAGACCAGCACGACCAGGTAGTCGCAGACGCGTTCGAGGTCGGAGACCAGGTGCGAGGAGAGGATGACGCTGGTGTCGTGCTCGGCGACCGACTCCATCAGGTGGCGCAGGAAGTCGCGGCGGGCCAGCGGGTCGAGGCTGGCGACCGGTTCGTCGAGGATGAGCAGTTCGGGTCGCTTGGCCACCGCGACGGTCAGGGCGAGCTGGGCGCGCTGCCCGCCGGAGAGCTTGCCCGCCTTCTGCTTTGGGTTCAGGCCGAGTTGCTCGATGCGGGCCTGTGCGAGCTTCGCGTCCCAGGCCGGGTTCATCTTGGCGCCGAACTTCAAGTGGTCGGCGACGGACAGGCTCGCGTAGGTGGGGGTGTCCTGGGCGACGTACCCGACCCGGGCCAGTTGCGCGGTTGCGCCGTTGGGTTGTTCGCCCAGCACCTCGATCCGCCCCGTGGTCGGCGCGAGCATGCCGCAGGCGATCTTCAGCAGGGTGGTCTTGCCCGCGCCGTTGGGCCCGATCAGGCCGACGACGTGTCCCGGTGGGAGCTCCAGGGTGCAGTCGGCCAGCGCCTGGCGCTGGCCGTATCTCTTGCCTAGCGCGTGGGCTTGCAGGATCGCGTTCATTTCTCCCCTTCGGCGCTCTCGCGCAGGGTGTTCTGGAACATCGCCTCGATGCCCGGCTCGGTCAGGCCCGCAGCGCGGGCCTTGTCCATCCAGGCGCGCAGCTCCTGCTGCAGCGGACCGTGTTCGGTGAGCGATGCGTGGCCGAGCGATTGGGTGATGAAGGTGCCCACCCCCGGCTTTCCCGCGGCCAGGCCGAGGTGTTCGAGTTCGCGGTACGCCTTGCTCACGGTGTTCGGATTGATCGCCACCTTGGCGACCACCTCCTTGACCGTGGGCAGCTTGTCGCCCTCGGTGAGCAGCCCCAGCAGCAGCGCTTGCCGTACCTGCCTGACGATCTGCAGGTACGGCGCCATACCCGAGCGCGCGTCGACGTGGAAGTCGATCACCCATAATTCCGTTTCACTAGGTTACTAGTGGAATCAGGATGTATGAATGCCGGGTGCGTGTCAAGCGGTGAGCACCTCGGTGTCCATGCCTGACCCAGCAGGCCGGCCAGCGCATCCTGGACGGCCCGCTGACGCCCTGAGGATCCCGTCAGCGGGCGGCGTCGGCGAGGACCTCGGCCAGCGCGTGCGACGTCTGACGGACGATCCCCGGGTTGGTGTCCCAGTAGTACGGCAGCGCGTTCACCGCCTGGAGCAGGGCCCAGCCGCGGCCGCGCAGCCACGAGGCATCGTCCACGTCCAGCTCGGCGCGGAACCGTTCCCGGCTGCGACCGGCGAAGACGTTCCAGGCCGGTTGCAGGTCGCAGGCCGGGTCGCCGACGTTGAGCCCGCCGAAGTCGATGACGGCGGAGAGGCGGCCGGCCACGACCAGCAGGTTGCCGGGCAGCAGGTCCCCGTGCACCCATACGCCCGGCCCGTCCCACGCCGGGGCGTCCAGCGACTCCTGCCAGGCGCGCAGCGTCGCGGCGCCGTCGACGCGGTCGCCGAGCTGCGCCACCGACCGGCGTACGCCGTCGTCGAACTCGGCCAGGTCGCTGCCCCGGCCGCCGGGCTTCCGGGGGTACGCGCCGGTGGTGTCGATTCCCCGCAGCGCGGTGATGAACGCGGCGAGGTCGACCGCCGCCTGGTCCAGGTCGGCGAGGGTGCCGTTGGCGTTCTCGCCGGGCAGCCACTCGTACACCGACCAGTCGAACGGGTAGCCCTCGGCGGGGCGTCCGCGCACGAGTGGCACCGGCAGGGCGAGCGGGAGGTGCGGGGCCAGCCGGGGCAGCCACTCGGCCTCCCGCGCCGCCTGCTCGGTAGCCCAGCCGATCCGGGGCAGCCGGACCACCAGATCCGCGCCGAGCCGGTAGATGTCGTGGTCCGTCCCGTACGAGGGGACCAGCCGGATCGCCAGGTCGGCCCAGTGCGGGAACTGCCCGGCGACCAGTCGACGGACGAGGGCGACGTCGGTCTCCACCTCGTCGACGTGCATCTTCACCCGGGCCATGGCGAACATCCTGGGTGGTTCCGCCGAGCCGGACAACCCGGTTTCGGGGCCGACGGCAACAGCTCGGTCGACCCGGCGCGACCCGCCTCCGGCGGCAGGCTAGCGTCGGGGCGTGAGCACCGGATCCCCGCGCGTCCTGCCGGCCGACAGCGGCATCGCCGAGGCCGCCTCCGTCCTGCGAGCCGGTGGGCTGGTCGCCTTTCCCACCGAGACGGTCTACGGGCTGGGCGCGAACGCCCTCGACGCCCGGGCGGCCGCCCGCATCTTCGAGGCGAAGGCCCGGCCCAGCTTCGACCCGCTGATCAGCCATCTGGCCGACGCCGCCGACCTGGCCGGCCTGGTCGGTGCGGTGCCACCGGCGGTCGCCGCGCTGGTCGAGCGCTTCTGGCCCGGCCCGCTCACTCTGATCGTGGACCGGCCGGCGGCGATCCCGTCGATCGTCACCTCAGGCCTGGACACCATGGCGGTCCGGGTGCCGGACGAGCCGTCCGCCCGGGCGCTGATCGCTGCCGCCGGGGTGCCGGTGGCCGCGCCGAGCGCCAACCGGTTCGGGCAGCTCAGCCCGACCCGGGCCGAGCACGTGGTGGCCGGGCTGGGCGACGCGGTGGACGTGGTGCTGGACGGCGGGCCCACCCGGTGCGGGATCGAGTCGACGATCGTGGACGCCCGCGGCGAGCGCCCGGTGGTGCTTCGGCTGGGTGCGCTGCCGGTCGAGGCGCTAATCGAGGCGGTCGGGCCGGTCGAGGTACGGCCGGGCAGTTCGGGGCAGCCGGTGGCACCCGGGACGCTGGCCGCGCACTACGCCCCGCGTACCCCGTTGCGGTTGGGGACGGCGGAGTCGGCGCCGGGGGACGGCGGCCGGCGGGGTTTCCTGGCCTTCCGTGAACGCCCGACGGCCGCCGGGTGGGCGGCGGTGGAGGTGCTGTCGCCCGAGGGTGAGCTGACCGCGGCGGCCGCGCGGCTCTTCGACGCCCTGCACCGGCTCGACGCGGCCGGGGTGACCGAGATCGTCGCCGAGCCGGTCCCCGAGGTCGGCGTGGGTCGGGCGATCAACGACCGGTTGCGGCGCGCCGCCGCCACCTGGCACTGACCGTCACAGGTCCAACTCGCCGACCACCTGGTCGCCGCTTGTCTCACCGGTCAACCGGAAGCCGAGCTGCCGGTAGAAGCGCTCCGGACCGTGGTCGCCCGGCACCCAGGTGACGGTCAGCCTGGTGCGGCCGCGCTGGCGGAGTTCCGCCGCCAGCGTCTGGACGGCGAACCGCCCGTACCCCTTGCCCTGCTCATCGGCGGCGATGTTGAGCCGCCAGAGCCCCGAGCGGACGTCGGTCGGATCGTCGTCGGGGCGCCACGGCACGTCGAGGAAGCCCATCATGAAGCCCACTGGACGGTTGCCGTCGACGATCAGCCGTGGCCAGGCGACCGCCGGCTGGGCGTACGCCTCGGCGAGCGATCGGGCGACCGGCGCGACCAGGCCCTCCTGGTCGGGTCGGATCGCGATGGCGCAGGCGGCCAGGACGTTGTCCGGCGTGATCTTCTCGAGGCGGGGCGAGGACATGCCGGCACTCTAGTGACGGTCGGCGACGACGGCCGATGGCATTACCGGGCATGGCTGCCGTGCTGCGGGAGGCGGTCGACCAGCCGGGTGAGCGCGCCGTTGGCGAAGGTCGCGCCGAGCGCGGAGCCGGCGGCGATCGTCCAGCTCACCGGGCCGAGCGGGGTGCAGCCGAAGAACTGGCTGACCCCGGGCGTCTGCACCACCGCGACCAGGACGCCGATGGACGCGGCGGTGGACGCCAGCACGGTGGGGCTGGTGCCGCCGGCCAGCACGGTCTGGCCGAGTTGTGTGCCCACGAGCGAGGCCAGCGCGACCGTGCCGGCCGTGCGTTGGCTGCCGGTCCACCGGGCCAGGCTCCAGCCGGCGGTCGCGCCCAGCGTGGTGGCGCTCGCCCGCAGCCCGATCTCCCGGGTCATCGTCGCGCCGAGTGAGGTGTCCGGCCCTTCCCGCAGCAGGTGGTCGGCACCGTGGGCGGCCGGCGGGCGGACCGCGATGGCCAGCGCGGGTGCCAGGTCGGTGAGCAGGTTGACCAGCAGCAGTTGTCGTCCGGTCAGCGCGGACCGGCCGGTGGCGGCGGCGGTCAGCACGCTGAACGCGATCTCGCCGAGGTTGCCGCCGACCAGGATGCTCAGCGCGTGGCGGACCGACGACCACATCGCTCGCCCCTCCACCAGGGTGGCGATGATCGTTTCCAGCCGGTCGTCGGTGACCACCAGGTCGGCGGCGGCGCGAGCCGCCGGGGTGCCGCGCTGGCCCAGCGCGATGCCCACGTCGGCCAGCCGGATCGCCGGAGCGTCGTTGGCGCCGTCCCCGGTCATCGCCACGGTCCGGCCGCGGCGCTGAAGCGCCTGGATGATCCGGACCTTGTGCGCCGGGGTGCAGCGGGCCACCACGTCGGTCGCCATGAGCCGCTCGGCCAGCGCCTCGTCGTCGAGCCGGTCCAGGTCGGTCGCGGTGACCACCCGCTGACCGCCGTCGGCGGGGCTGATGGTCGCGGCGATCGCCTCGGCGGTCGCCGGGTGGTCGCCGGTGATCATGATGGTGTGCACGCCGGCCTGCCGGATCCGCCGGACCGCGGGCTTCGCGCTCTCCCGCACCCCGTCGGCGAGCGCCAGGAAGCCGACGAAGACCAACCCCTCGACGTGCTCGTCGGTCACCGACTCGCTGTCCACCGGGCACTCTGCGACGGCGAGGATGCGGTTTCCGGCCGCGGCCCGCTCGGCGAGCATCGCGTGCAGCGCGTTCCGGCCCGCCTCGTCCAGCGGCTGGTCACCACCGGCGGCACGCCGCGCCGCGCAGCGCGGCACCACCGACTCGGGTGCCCCCTTGACGCTGAGCAGCAGGCCGTCCGGGGTCCGGCCGATGGTGGCGTGGTAGCCGCGGGACGGCTCGAACGGCAACCCGCCCACCGCCGTCCAGTCCGCCGCGCCGGTCTGCTCGACCACGCCGGCGGTGTCCGCGCCCCGGCGTACCGCCCGGTCGGTCTGCTGGGGCAGCTCGTCCGGGTCGGCCGCCGCCGGAGTGGCCCGCAGCGCCGCAGCCAGGGTCAGTCGCAGCGGCTCGTCCAGCCGGTCCGGTGGCGCGTACCGGTCGCCGGCACCGTCACCCACCCCGGCGAGCAGCAGCTTGCCCTCGGTGAGGGTGCCGGTCTTGTCGAAGCAGAGCACGTCCACCCGGCCCAGCGCCTCGATGGTCCGCGGGTTGCGGACTAGCGCGCCGTGCTCGGCCAGCCGCCGGGCTGCTGCCAGCTGCGCGGCGCTGACCAGGAATGGCAGTCCCTCCGGCACCGAGGCGACGGCCAGGTTCGCGGCGGTCGCCGCCGTCTCCGCCAGGGGTACGCCCCGAAGCAGTCCCGCCCCGGCCACCGCGATCGCCGAGCCGGCGGCCAGCGGTACGGCGGCACTGGTCAGCTTCCCGAGCCGCGCCTCCACCCCGCTGGGCGGCGGGGCCTCCCGGGCCAGGGCGAGACTGCGCCCGGCCTCGGTCTCCTCGCCGGTCGCCACCACCACGGCGGTGCCCCGGCCGGCCGCGACGGTGGTGCCTTCGTACAGCATGGAGCGCCGCTCGGCGACGGCCGCCGCCACCACCGGTTCGGCGGTCTTGCTCACTGGCAGCGACTCGCCGGTCAGGGACGACTCGTCGGCTTCCAGCCCGTCCGAGCTGAGCACCCGGCAGTCCGCCGGGACCGCGTCGCCGGGGCCGATCGCGACCACGTCCCCCGCCACCAGCTCCTCCGCCGGCACCACCTGCTCGGCGCCGTCGCGGAGCACCCGCGCGGTCACCGCGGTGCGCGACAGCAGCTCGGCCAGGGACCGCTCGGTGTTGCGCTGATGCACCGCGCCGATCAGCGCCGAGCCGCCGACCACCCCGCCGACCAGGGCCGCGTCGACCAGCGAGCCGAACGTGGCGGAGAGCACCGCCCCGGCGGCGAGCACCGGGGTGAGCGGGTTCGTCAGCTCGTCCACGAACGCCTTCAGCAGACCGGCCGGGCCCGCGTGGTCCCCGGCGACGGCCCGCCGCCGGCGGCCCGCCTCCGCGCTGGCCAACCCGGCCGGCCGGGTGCCCAGCTGGTCGAGGACGGTCTCCACCGGCATCAGGTGCCAGGCGGTCAGCGCGGGCACCGGCGTGCGGGTCCGGTCCGGCAGCCGGCGGGCCCGCCACACCCCGTGCCCGAAGGCGAGCGCGCCGGCGGCGTTCACCGCGGCGAGGGTCCGGCCGGGCAGCAGCATCGGGTCGGCGGTGAGCGCGCCCAGCGCCCCGAGCCCGCTGCCGGCCATCGAGATCCGGATGTTCTGCCTGGTCATCCGGCGGGCCACCCCGGCCGCGTCGATCAACAGTGCGGGGATCCGCAGGTCGTCGCCGACCAGCAGGTGGGCACCCCAGGGCGGGAGAGCCTCCGGGGCGGAGACGCCGAGGGAGCAGTCGGCGGCACTGAGCGCGGCGCGGTCACCGGAGATGAGCATGACCACCGCACCGTCTCGTTGGAGGGCGCGTACCGAGTCGACGAGCTGGTCGCCGCCGGGCACCACGGCGTCGGCGAAGCCGTACCGCTCGTCGTCGTCCGCGGCCACCACGAGGCGCAGACCCGCCTGGCGGGCGGCGGTGGGCAGGGCGTCGACCCCGGGCGCGGGTTCCGGATCCACTCGGAGCACGGCGGCGAGCGTGTCGCCGTCCGCGAGGCCGAGCAGCAGGCCGCCGTGCTCGGTGAGCCGGCGCCGGTCCGGGGTGTCCCCGGGGTCGCGGGCGTCGATCCGGTCCAGCGGCCCGAGCCGCCAGCCGTCGGCCTGCTGTACGGCGTCCGGGGCCTCCGGGTCGAAGAGGGCGAACGCCCGGGCGGCCACCTGCCCGGTGTCGGCCCCCGCCAGCGGCGCCAGGTCGGCCAGCAAGCCCCGGTCCGAGCCGAGGATCGCGCTGTCCAAGACCACCGTGTCGATGCCGTCCAGCTTGCGCAGCACGCTGCGGTCCATGGCGATCACGCCGCGCCGGGCCAGCATCCGGCCGAGCTGGGCCGCGTACCCCTCGCGTCCGTTGTTCGGCGCCTTGGGCAGCGCGGACAGGGCCAGCGAGGCGGCCCGCTTCGGGCCCACCACGGGCACCGCCGCCGCGCCGGCCGCCGCACCCGCGGCGAGCACCCGCTTCACGTATCGTTCGGCCGGGCCGTCGGGGACCGGACGGGGCCGCTCGCCCTTGGGCACCCGGGCCACCGCCCGCTCCGGGTCGCCGGTCAGCCTCGGTTCGGCCTTGGTCCAGGCGGAGAGTTGGGCTCGCGCCTCGCCCCACTGCACCACCCGCTGCGCGCCGTCCAGCACTATCCCGGCCCAGCCGCCGGTGAGGCCCTGCACCACCGCCTCGGCGAGCGGGAACAGCACGTCGGCGCGGGGATCGGCGCGCAGCCCCCGGTCGGCCAGGGCGTGCAGTTTCGGGTGCAGGTCGATCGCGGCGAGGAAGCCGGCCACCTCGCCGGGGACCGGGGTGAACGGCAGGATCCGGGTGGCGGCGGAGATGGTCAGGCCGAGCGCGTCCGAGACCAGCCCGCCCAGGGTCCGGGGCGTACGTGGGCCCTCCTCGGCCGGGTGCGGCGGGGGGATCTCCGGGTCCGGCTCGTACGGGCAGACCCGCTCGGTACGCGCCACCGTGGCGATCAGGTCGCGCAGCCTCGGCTTCGGCTCCTCGACCGCCACCACCACCCGGCCGGAGGGCGCGTTGACCCGGGCCCAGGCCACCCCGGGCATCTGCTCCAGCGCCTGCTCGACCTGCCGGGCCAGCTTGTTCGCGCCGTCCTGGCACACGCCGTGTACCTCGATGTGGTGCCGGCCGTCCCGGGTCCAGACCCGACGCTTGCTCAGTCCGGCCAGCTGGGCCAGCCGGGCGGCTCCGTGGCCCACCTTGCCCGCCGCCTCGGCGACGCCGCGCGGCACGGCGGCTCCGCCGGCCCGGGCCGCTCCCGGCACCGCTTGCGGCAGGGCCGACCCGACCGTCCGGGCTGCGTCCGGCACGGCCCCGACGACGGTACGGGCGACCCGCGCGACGGCGTCCGGCGCGAGCAGGAGGCCGGCGTACCGGCCCAGCGAGGTCATCGAGGCGTACGGCCGAGCCGCCGGCCGCGCTCCCCGGTGCTCCCGCCGCCGCGCCAGCCGTACGCCATCTCGCCTCCCGTACCCCTTGTCCCCGGCGGCCCCGACTTCCCGGCGTCGCGTCCGTTATGCCCCCTGAGCGAGGGAAGTTTCCCGGCTGCGTGGGGCATGGACCGGGTCGCCGGTGGAATGCCTGGTCGGACATCGATGTGGTCGTCGGATCCGGGGAGGCGGAATGAGCGCAGTGACGCGACATCTCGGCGGGACGTGCGAGATGGTCAGGAAGTACAACCGGCGGGTGGAGATCCCGGTGCTGGGCGAGGTGGCGGTGCCGCCGCCCGACAAGCTCGCCTACTACGCGGGGCTGGGCGTGCTCGCCGCGCTTCAGGTGATCGAGTGGCCGATCGCCCTGGTCATCACCGCCGGGCACCTGCTGGCCGACCAGCACCTGTCCGGGGTGGCGAAGGGGGTCGGCGAGGCGCTGGAGTCGGCCTGACGAGACCGGTGTCACCGTTGACCTCAATCCGGGTTGAGGTCGCAGGCTTGATCCCATGTTGACCGCACGTACGCCGGGCCGCCGGTGACCGCCACCGCCGCGCCGGCGGCCCCACCCGCGCACCTGTACTCCCCGCGGTTGCGGGCGATGACCGTGGGCAGCGTCGCCCTGGTGTCGCTGCTGGCGTTTGAGGCCCTGGCGGTCGGCACCGCGATGCCTACCGTCGCCCGCAGCCTCGACGGGCTCACCCTGTACGCGCTGGCCTTCGGCGGCCCGTTCGCCTCCGGTGTGGTGGCGATGGTGGTCTCGGGGATCTGGTGCGACGCGCGTGGGCCGCGCGCCCCGATGTGGCACGGGGTGGCCTGGTTCGTGGCGGGGCTGGTCGTCGCGGGCGCCGCCCCGACCATGGGGTTGCTCGTCGTCGGCCGGGTGGTGCAGGGCTTCGGCTCGGGTCTGCTGTCGGTGGCGCTCTACGTGATCGTCGGGCAGGCGTACCCGGAGGAACTGCGGCGGCGGGTCTTCGCCGCGTTCGCCGCGGCCTGGGTCGTGCCGTCGCTGGTCGGCCCGGCGCTGGCCGGCCTGATCGTCGAGCACCTGGGCTGGCGTTGGGTCTTCCTCGCGGTGCCGGCCGTCGCGGTGCCGGCGGTGCTGCTGATCCAGCCCGGGCTGCGGGCGCTCGGCGCTGAGGTCCCGGTCCGGCCACCGGCCGGGGCCCTGGCCCGGATCGGCTGGGCCTGCGGGGCGGGGGCGAGCGCCGCGCTGCTGCATCACGGGGGGCAGCAGCGCGGCGTGCTCGGCGGGGCGCTGGTGGCGGTGGCGCTGGCCGGCCTGCTGGTCTGCGCCCCGCGCCTGCTGCCGGCCGGCTTCCTGCGCGCCGGCCGGGGCCTGCCGACGGTGATCGGCCTGCGTGGGCTCGCCTCGGCGGCGTTCGCCGGCGCGGAGGTGGTCATTCCACTGATGCTGTCCCGGGAACGCGGCTTCTCACCGACCGCGGCGGGCCTGGTGCTGACCGTCGGCGCGCTCTCCTGGTCGGTGGGCTCGTGGCTGCAGGGCCGGATCGCCGCGCCGCGCTCGGCCGCCACCCTGCCCCGGACCGGGCTGGGCTGCATCGCCCTCGGTACGGCCACCGTCGCGTCGGCCGTCCTGCCGGGGGTGCCGGTGGCGGTGACGGTGCTCGGCTGGGCCGTCGCCGGACTCGGCATGGGCCTGCTCTACCCGTCCCTGTCGGTGCTCACCCTGGAGCTCTCCGCCCCCGGCGAGCAGGGGCGCAACAGTTCCGCCCTGCAACTGGGCGACTCACTCGCCGCAGCCACCGTGTTGGCGCTGACCGGCGCGGTGCTGGCTGCGGGCCCGGCCCCCGGTCCGGCGAGCTACGCCGCCACCCTGGCCGTGGCGGCCGGCTGCGGGCTGCTCGGCGTGCTGCTCGCCGCCCGGGTGGTGGTCCGCCCGGCCACCGCCTGACCGGGTCGGCCGGAGGCGCTTGTCACGAACCGCGTTGCCGGCCCGTCCGGGGTGTCCCGGTCACGACCACGGTGGGGCGGATGCTGATCAGCCTCGATGCCGACGATAGCCCTGTGCAGCTGCTGTCCGCGCCCCCCGTGCCGTGAGTGGGCACCGTGCACACTCCGCTGAGGAATCTGAGCATCGTGCACGGTGGCTGCGGCAGGATGCCGCGTCATAGCGTGCTCCCTGTGCGGACAAGTCCCGAGTGCAGCCCGCAGGTTGCTGCTCACCTCCGGCGCCGGGATCACCGCCGGAAAGCTGCCTGACCACAAGGCTAGGCCGGAGTAGTAAGAGAAGGAGCACCATGTCCGTGAAGAACCGGCTCATCCCGTCCGCCCTCGGCCGCAGCACAGCATCTCGCGCCGCAGTATGTGCCGTTGCCGTCGGCGCCGCGGTTTTCGGCTTGCCGTCACCGAGCTGGGCCGACGACAACTACTACGGCTCTTGCTCCTACTCCTTCGTCGCGTGTCAGACCGGAGTCGAGGTAAGCCCGCCCACTGGCGTCGATTGGTGCAAGTCGAAAGACTACGCCGCCGACACGCAGGTCTGCATCAAATTCGACGGCGACATCGTCTATGTGAAGGATGGCAAGTCAGACGGCCATTCGGCAATGGGGTGGATTGGCACGCCCTATGCGGGCTCTCTTTCTGAGCGGTTCTGCCGTAACCCCCATGGGGCTGGCACGTGGGCCAAGTGCAACTTTGACTGGGTAGAGGACACCACGAAGGACGTCATGGGCGGGATTCGTAAAGACTCCAGCACGATGGACCTCTATTCGTATGGGGCGTTCTACGACGGCTAGTGTGAACGGTGACCACGATTCGCGGCATTGGCGCGGGCCGGCGAGCTGCCCACCGGGCAGCGGGCGGGGCGATGGCCGGCGGCGCTGGTCGGCCTGCTGGTCTGCGTCGCCCTCGGTACGGTCGCGGCGGCCGCCTGAGACGGGGTCGCCTCGGGTGTCCGCCTGTCACGAACCGCTTGGGCGCTCCGTCCCTGAGAGGGTACGTCGGGGAGAGGAGCGGGCGATGCGGGTGCTGGTCACCGGGGCGAGCGGGCGGCTCGGGCGGGTGGTGTTGCCGCGCCTGCGGGACGGATTCGCCGTGCGGGCGGTGAGCCGGCATCCTCGCGGGGGCTCCGACGTGGAGTGGGTGGTGGCCGATCTCGCCACCGGCGAGGGGCTGACGGCTGCGGTCGCCGAGGTTGAGGCGGTGCTGCACCTGGCGTCCTCGCCGACCCGGCGTACCCACGAGGTCGACGTGCTCGGCACCAGGCGGCTGGTGGAGGCGGCCGGTCAGGCCGGCGTGGGGCATCTCGTGTTCGTCTCGATCGTGGGCGTCGACCGGGTGCCGTTCGGCTACTACCGGCACAAGCTCGCCGCCGAGCAGGTGGTGACGGCCGGCCCGGTGCCGTGGAGCATCCTGCGGGCGACCCAGTTCCCGGAGTTCCTGGAGGAACTGCTGCGCGCCGCCGGCCGGCTCGGCCCGGTGATCGGGGACCCGGCGGTGCTGGCCCAGCCGGTCGACCCGGCCGACGTGGCGGCCCGGCTCGCCGGGATGCTGGCCGCCGGCCCGTCGTACGTGGTCGAGGAGTACGGCGGCCCGCAGGTGCTGCGCTTCGACGAGGCGGTCCACGCATGGCGGGCGGCCCGCCGCTCCCGCCGCCCGCTGCTGCGGGTACGCATCCCGGGGCGGCTCGGCCGGGCCCTACGCGCCGGCGGGCTCACCACCACCGCCACCCCGACCGGCACCCGGACCTGGGCCGATCACCTCGCTGACACGTATGGGGGAACCGGCCGAAGATGAAACCTTCAGCCGCTCATGTTCGCCTTACCGTGGCCGCATGCTGGTCTTCGTCACCACGGTGATCCTGTACGTGTTCGGTTTCGTCTTCCTCTACGGCGTGGTCCGGCTGGGTGTCCGGCACGGCATGGAGGACGTCGAGGCGCATCGGCCCGAGGTACTGCAGCGGGCGCATCTCGCTTCCGCCCAGGACCGCGAGTTCGCCCGCGAGAACGCCTTCCTCTCCAACAACTGACGCTGGTCCCGGGCCGCCCGGCACCGGCGCGGCGGACCGGTTTCCCGACCGGCGGAGTCTCCCGACAGGCGGGCAGGGCGGCAGGTCAGTGAGCGGAACCCCGTCACGGATGCGAGGATCGCAGCCGTGATGGGGACGCTGAAGACAGAGCCGGCCCGTACCCGGCTGGACCTGCTGGCACCGCCGGTCGCCGCCGCGGTCGAGCGGTGGCCGGGTGAGGCGCCGGTGGACGTCGACGACGTGCTGGTCGCCCCGATCGACGCGGAGCTGGCCGACACGGCCGCGTTCTGCGCCGCGTACGAGGTGGGGCTCGAGGAGTCGGCGAACTGTGTGGTGGTCGCCGGCAAGCGGGGTGGCGAGACCCGGTACGCGGCCTGCGTGGTGCTGGCCACCACCCGGGCCGACGTGAACGGCGTGGTCCGCCGGATGCTCGACGTCCGCAAGGCGAGCTTCGCGCCGATGGCCGACGCGGTCGAGTTGACCGGGATGGAGTACGGCGGGATCACCCCGATCGGCCTGCCGGAGGACTGGCCGATCCTGGTCGACTCGCGGGTGGTCGCGACGCCGCACGTGATCATCGGATCCGGCGTACGGCACAGCAAGATCGCGCTGCCCGGGCCGGCACTCGGCGTGCTGCCCGGGGCGACGGTGGTAGAGGACCTGGCCAGGCCGGCCTAGGGAGTCAGCATCATCGATCTTGTTTCACGTGGAACAAGATCGATGAAGGTTACTCGCCCGACTCGCGCTGCTCGACCTCGCGCAGGGCGGCGAGCAGGGTCTCCGGCTCCTGGGCGCCGGTGACGGCGTACTTCCCGGCCAGCGCGAAGGTCGGCACGCTGGAAACCCCGAGCTGGCGCGCCTCGGTCAGGTCGGTGGCCACCTCGCGCCGGCCCAGGTTCGACTCCAGGTACGCCCGGGTCTCGGTCTCGTCCAGGCCCACCCCGGCGGCGACCTTGACCAGCGCGTCGGTCGAGCCCACGTCCACCCCGTCGGTGAAGTGCGCCTGGTAGAGGGCCTCGACCAGCTCGGCGGCGCGGCCCCGCTCGGTGGCGAACCGGATCAGCCGGTGCGCCTCGAAGGTGTTGGCGTGCACCGCGCGGTCGAAGTGCAGGTCGAGCCCCACGCCGGCGGCGACCTGGGTTACGTGGGTGAACATCCCCTCGGCCCGCTCCCGGCCGCCGAACTTCGCGGCCAGTGCCTCGACCAGCGGCTTCGGCTCGGTCACCGGCGTCGGGTCGAGCTGGAACGGCCGGAACCGGACGCTCACCTCACCGTCGTACGACGCCAGCGCCTGCTCCAGCCGGCGCTTGCCGATCCAGCACCACGGGCACACGACGTCGGCGTAGATCTCGATCTCCATGCCGAGGAACAACCCGTCGATCAGGAATTCTGTTCCCGGACCTGGCGCTTGAGCCGGGCCAGGATCGCCGTGCCGCCGCGTACCCGCAGTGGGCTGATCGCCTGGGCCAGCCCCATCCGCTGGTAGAGGTCGTCCGGCACGGCCAGCACCTCGTCGGCGGTCGCCCCGGCCAGCCCCTCGGCCAGGATGCCGGCGAACGCGCGGGTGGTCGGTGCCTCGGGCGGGCAGTCGAACCAGGTGATCACGGTGTCGTCCGGCTGGACCTGGGCCCGCAGGAAGAAGGGTGTCTGGCACTCGGGCACCTGCTCCATGCCCTCCCGGTCCATGCCCTCTGGCAGGGGCGGGATGACGTCGGCGTACTCGAGGAGCATCTCCAGCACGACGTCGCGGGGCGCGGCGGCGAACTCGTCGACGATCTCGGCCAGCTTGCTCGGCATCTCGGGCATTCCGCCAGGCTACCGCCGGCCGCACGCCGGCCGGGTCGCCGCCGTGGGGAGGGGTGGAGAGGGCCGAGCCACTACCGGAGGCGTCAACGGGCCCCTCCACTCACATGTTCGGGGCGGCCTCGCTGATGTCGCTGAGGGCGGAGTTCGGGTCGAGTTGCATGGCCAGGTCGCCGAGGCTGACGATGCCGACGAGCTTCCGGTCGCTGTCGCAGACCAGCACCCGCCGGATGTTGCGCTCCCGCATCAGGGTGGCCGCCTCGCTCGCCGTGGCGTGCTGCTCGATCATCACCACCTCGCGGGTGATGACCGACCCGATGGTGGTGGTCGCCGGGTTGGCCCGCTCGGCGACCGCCCGGACCACGATGTCGCGGTCGGTCAGCATGCCGGCGAGGGTCGCCCCGTCAGTGACGACCACATCGCCGATGTCCGACTCCTTCATCACTCTGGCCGCCTCGTCCAGCATGGTCTCGGCCGGCAGGTAGACCACCTGCTTGGTCATCACGTCGCTGACCCGATACATGAGAGCCTCCGAACACTCGATCCGGGAGCGGTACCCGGTGGCGCGTCCGCTACACCCGGTCGCGGCGCGTCCCGGGCACCTCGTCGAGCAGGCGCTCGACCAGGCCGTCCACCTGCAGCTCCATCCGCTCGCCGGAGGACCGGTCGCGCAGCTCGACGTACCCGTCGGCGAGCCGGCGGCCGACCACCACGGCGCGCGGGATGCCGACCAGCTCGGCGTCGGTGAACTTGACCCCGGCCGAGACGTGCGTGCGGTCGTCGACCAGCACCCGCAGGCCGGCGGCGGAGAGCCGCCCGCCGAGGTCCAGCGCCGCGTCGAGCTGCGGCCCCTTCCCCGCCGCCACCAGGTGTACGTCGCACGGCGCGACCGCCGCCGGCCAGACCAGCCCCCGCTCGTCGTGGTGCTGCTCGGCGACCGCCGCGACCGCCCGCGAGACACCGATGCCGTAGCAGCCCATGGTGGGCCGGACCGGCTTGCCCTCCGGGCCGAGCACGTCGACGGCGAAGGCGTCGGTGTAGCGGCGGCCGAGCTGGAAGATGTGCCCCACCTCGATGCCTCGCCGCATGGTCAGCTCGCCGGTCACGCAGGCCGGGCAGGGGTCACCGGGCCGCACCTCGGCGGCCTCGATCGTGCCGTCCGGGACGAAGTCCCGCCCGCACACCACGTTTACCGCGTGCCGGCCCGGCTCGTTCGCCCCAGTCAGCCAGGCGATGCCGGCGACCACGCGGGGATCGACCAGGTAGCGGACGCCGTGCTTGGCGAGGATCTGCGGCCCGAGGTAGCCGCGGACCAGCTCGGGATGGTCGGCCCAGTCCTCGAAGACCGCCACCGTGGCCGGGGCGAGCACCGCCGCCACCCGCTTGAGGTCCACCTCGCGGTCCCCCGGCAGCCCGATCACCAGCAGCTCCGCCTGCTCGGCGCCCGGCCGGCGGACGGTCAGCACCACGTTCTTCAGCGTGTCGGCGGCGGTCCAGTCCGTCCGGCCGCCGAGGGTCCGGGCGTTGGCCAGCTCGACCAGGGCGGCGATGGTCGGCGTCTCCGGGGTGTCGTGCACCTCCATCAGCGGGTGCGCATCGGGATCACCGGCGGCCGGCGCGCGGGTCACCACCGCCTCCGTGTTGGCCGCGTAGTCGCAGGCGGTGCAGCCGACGAAGGTGTCCTCCCCGACCGGGGTGGCGGCCAGGAACTCCTCCGACGCCGAGCCGCCCATCGCCCCGGACATCGCGTGCACGACCGTGAAGTCCAGCCCGAGTCGGTTGAAGATTTTCTCGTAGGCCGCCCGATGCCGCTCGTAGGCTTTCCGGAGCCCGGCTTCGTCCAGGTCGAACGAGTACGCGTCCTTCATCAGGAACTCGCGCCCGCGCAGCAGCCCCGCCCGGGGCCGGGCCTCGTCCCGGAACTTCGTCTGGATCTGGAACAGCGTCACCGGCAAATCGCGGTACGAGGTGAAGAGGTCCTTCACCAGCAGCGCGGCCATCTCCTCGTGGGTCGGGGCGAGCAGGTGCTCGGCGCCCTTCCGGTCGGCGAGGGTGAAGATGTCGTCGCCGTACTCCGTCCACCGTCCGCTGGTCCGGTAGGGCTCGGCCGGCAGCAGCGCCGGGAAGTGCACCTCCTGGTCGCCGATCGCCGCCATCTCCGCCCGGACGATCTCGGTGACCCGGTCCAGCACCAGCTTGCCCAGCGGCAGCCAGGTGTATCCGCCGGGGGCGGCGCGGCGGACGTAGCCGGCGCGGAGCAGGAGGCGGTGGCTCGGCACCTCGGCGTCGGCCGGGTCCTCGCGCAGGGTCCGGAGCAGCAAGGTCGACATGCGCAGCAGCATTGCCGCAGCGTACGGCGGGCCGGCCGGACCGGCGAACCTATTCCGGACGCGTTGCTTGATCGACTCCGGGGTCGCCGATGTCGCGGTATCCGACCGACCGGTATACCGCGACATCGCGTATCTGGAGTGGGTCAGGCGATGAGCTCGGCCAGGTCACGGAGCCGGCGGTAGTACGCGGCCTCCTGGCCGGCGAGCAGTGGCTGGACGAGATCGAGTTGGCGTAGGCAGGACGCCACGGCTGTGCGCCGCCAATCGTCGAGCTGGCCGTTGCTGTCGAGCCAGACGCTGACGCAGCCGGCGATGTCGGCGTCGAGCAGGATCATCTCGACGCCGGCGATGTCCAGGCCGCGTAGCCGAGGCGGAAACGGGGCCCGCAGGTGTGCTTCCCACAGCCGCGCGACCGCCTCGATCCGCTGGTCCGCCGGCAAACCGGCGTAATCCCCGGCGCGATCCGCCGCCGCCGATCCTGCGTCCTGCCCTTCGATCACCGGCACATCATGTCGCCTCACCGGGAAACACATGACCCCATGCCGGCACGGCTCAGGTCGGCGACGGCGACGGCGACATGCGGCACGGTCCCGCCGCAACCTCATCCAGGCCCGCATCGACACCGAGGGCAGTTGTCGGGTACGCAAACACAGCGTGCTGATCACGGCCACGCGCTGACGAAGCCGGTGGACTTGTGCTCGGCCGCCTGGCTCTGGCCGCCTTTCTCCGGCCGGGACAGCCACCGCTGGTCAGACACTACGAACTTGATGGCGTAGACGATTCAAGCGCTACCGCGGTCGCCCGGTCCGGAGTCGCCCGGCCTTGATCGTCTGCGTCGTCAAGTCTCGTTGGCGGAGTGGAGAGTCGTCGTCGGATCAGGAGCGCTTGACGTGTTCGACGAAGGCGCGCCAGGTCCGGGGGTCGAAGGCGAGGACCGGGCCGGCCGGGTCCTTGCTGTCGCGCACGCCGACGACGCCGGGCACGTTGTCGGCCACCTCGACGCACTCGCTGTTACCGCTGCGAGTGGCCTTGCGCCAGGTAGCGCCGATCAGCTCCATGACGTCATCACTTCCTTCATCAGCTCGATCGACTGCCGGCGAGGCAGCGCCTCGCTGCGGACGCTCTCCCATCTCCCGACCACGATAGCCACGTCCTCGTCCTTGTCGACCGTCGTGCCGCCGAGCTGGTTTTCCAAGTAGCCGATCCACCCGCCGTCGTCGCCACGTGCCAGGGTGAACGGGCCGGCGAGTCCCACGTGCGTGCTGACGTCCGCCGGGATGACGTGCACGCTGATGTGCGGCCGCTCGGTGCACTGGATCAGGTGGGCGATCTGCTGCGTCATCAGCCCCCGGAAGCTCTCGTCGGCTCGGCGGAGCGCGGCCTCCTCGATCACCGCCACGAGCTTGGGCGGCTGTGGCCGGCTTAGCACGGCCTGCCGATCGAGGCGAACAGCCACCCGCCGCTCCACCTCGTCGTCGCTCAGCATGTCGTCGGCTCGGATCACCACGCGTGCGTAGTTCTCCGTTTGCAGCAGACCGGGAATGAGTGTCGGGTGGTAACACCAGAGCTGCTGGGCATCGCGCTCGGCGTCAAGCCAGGGTCGTAGCCAGCTCGGTTGGCCGTCCCGTTCGGCCATTTTGAGCAGCGCCAGCAACAGGCCGCCGGTGTCCAGCACCTCATCGGCGCGCTTGAGGAAGAACCGGTCGAGCGGCCGTTGCCCCAGCTCGACGGCGGACACCTGCGAACCCGAGAAGTGCACGAGCTTCCCGAACTCCTCCTGGCTCAGCTCGGCCTTCAACCGCAGCCGCCGGAGTTGTGCCCGGATCAGCTCTGCGGTCGGTGCACTCTCCACGCGTCCTCCACGATTCCTCGGCGACCTCTGCGGCGCTTCCGTCCATTCGCGACGGCCGACCTGACCCTGCCCGGACCGGCCCCGACGGCTTCCGAGCGTAGTGCCGCCTTCAGCAGACTGTCACGCAGCGAGCCGTCTCCCGTCCGGCCCGCTGCGGGGCCGCCCTTGGATCCCCCGATGCCGGGGCGGCCCCGCCCCGTACCGAAAGAGGAGGTCGGAATGCGCAACCCGCTCCGCTGGTTCCGGTGCCGAGACACCGTGCCCCCGCCGGCGCTGCCCCGCCGGGCGAAAGGCGCCAACCTGCCGGACTGGATGCGCGAGCCGACCCGAGTCATCCCGACCATGCGGCCGGGCAGACCCGGCCGGCTGACCCGGGCTCAGGAGTGGCGGGCCAACGGCGGTCGCTGGTGACCGGCGAATGGCGGGCCCGCATGCTTCCGGTGCCGCGCCTCGGGCCGTACCCCGATCGGCCTCGCGCCTACCCGCCCGGCCATCCGCCGCACCTGCCGATCCGCCCACTGTGGCTGTGCCGGGCCTGCGGGCAGCCGTGGCCCTGCGCCCAGGCCCGCCTGCTGCTCCGCGCCGAGTACGACAACCAGCCCGTTGACCTGGCCATCTACCTGTCCGGGCTCTATCACGAGGCGACCCACGACCTGTTCCGGCTCAACCCGCAGGACGGCCCGACGCCGCGCGAACTATTCGAGCGGTTCGTCGCCTGGGGCCCGTACCGGAGACCGCTGGTCGAGCCGCCGGGGTCGCCGGACTCTTAGCCGCGGTGCCGTCCGCACCCACCGGCTCTCAGCTCGCGCGAGGTTCACGGCAGGCCCACTCGAATGCGTCGGCGGGTGCGTTGGGTGAGATCGAGGGTGACGGGCAGGTCCGGTCTGCCGAGGGCGTAGCGGATGCGGGGCAACACGAGGGCTTCGAGCCGCTCGCGCAGCGCGGCGATGTCGGCGTCGGGATCGGCCGTGACGGTCAGCGCGAGGCGGGGAGTGTACGGGCTCCCCGAGAGCCTGGTGTCGACCTCGTCGACGCCCGGGCAGTCCTCGACCTCCGCTCTGACGGCGTCGGCGAGCGCACCGGAGTCGAGGACGGTCCGTCCGCTGTCGCCGTTGGTGCCGATGTTGATGCGCCGCTGGCCGGGTTCGGTGGTGACGACGGCGGCCAGCCAGCGCAGGCCGAGCAACGCGACAATCGCGGCTGCCACGCCCGCCACCGGCCAGAACCAGCCGCCGTGGGCACCGACGAAGCGCGTGGCCGGGTTGTCGAGCAGGTGCCGCCGGCTGAAGCCTCGGCCGTACACGTCGGCGCCTGCGAGGAGGATCGCGACACCGGCGGCGAGCAGCACCAACGCGAGCAGGGTGAGCACGATCCGGTTGAGGCGATCGGCGCGAATCACTGCAGCTCCTCCTTGCTGATCCGCACGGACAGGGTCGGTGCCGGGTCCAGGCGCAGGGCGTCGAGGCGGTGCTGGGCGGCCGAGGCCACCGCGCCGTTCAGGTAGTCCCCGTTGGGTGCCGCCCCGTCGAGCACCTCGGCGTGAACGCGCACGAGGTGCCGGCCGACTGTGACGTGGGCGTCGTGGACGCCCTCCACCTCGATGGCCGCGTCCCGCAGCGTCCGGGCCAGGCCGCGCCGGGTGATGGCGGCGTCGGTGGCGGGATCGATGGGCTGCAGGTGCAGCCGGTGGGGCCGGCGGGGTTTGAGCTGCGCGGCGAGCAGCAGCAGCCCGATGACGGCGAGGCCCACACCGACCAGCCGTACGATCCCGCTGCCCCAGGTGGTGCCGGACGCCCAGCGGTAGAGGCCGGGCCAGTTCATCACGATCGCCTTCGCCCCGACCGCGTAGGCGACGATCTCGATCAACACGAGTACGGCGCCGAGGGTCAGCGCCAGGCTCAACAGGAACGCGAACAGACGGTTGGTGATTCTCACGGGGGCCCCGATTCAGTGCACCCGGCTGGCCGGGGTCCGGTCGGTGACCAGGTCGGTGACGGTGATTCCCACCTCCTGGACCCGCAGCCCGGTCAGGTCCGACACGCGGGTCCGGACGCGGTCGCGGACCCGGGCGGTGACCTCCGGGATGGATGCCGGCCAGCGGACGCTGATGGACAACTCGATGCGGGTCACCGATCCCTCGATGGCCGCGGACGCCGTCGGGGCAGCGCCCTGGTCGGCACGGCGGATGCCGAAGCGACCCGCGCCGGGCAGGGACCGCCCGAGCACGCGCGGCCGTGCGCTGCCGGCCTCGGCGACCTCCCGTGCCGCCTGCGCGGCGATCTTCTCCACCACCCGGTCGTGGATGTGCAGCCAGCCCAGATCACCGTGTGCCGGTGCCGACCCGCCGGCCGGGGCGTCGGTCACCGCGGTCACCGGCTGGTCCGCCGGCCCTGGACGTACGCGCCGAGGTCAACCTCGCCGGCGAAGAACTTCGACACCCCGTAGCCGATTGCCGCGAACAGCGCGACGATCAGCATCTGACCGAAGCTGCCGAATGCCAGGGCGAAACCCAATGCCAGGCCGACGACGGACCCTGTCAACTTGGTCATGCGGTCGTCTCCTCCCATCATGCTGTATCGACTGTGAAGCGATGAGCGCCGTCCGGCGGCGGATCGCACGGGCGCGACAGGCGGGCACGCGGATCACCGGTGTGTACCGGTCACGGACCGACGAGGTTCTTACCCCCACCGCGGGCCCCGTCCGCCCCGGCCGGCGGCGGGTCCTCCAGATCTGCGACCACCACGTCGACCCGACGGCCGGCCGCCAGCGGTGCCACCGCCGACCGGACCTGGCCGGCCAGTGTGCCGGCGGTGACCCCCCACCGGCTCCGGACCTGGACCACCACGGCGTCGGCGTCGACGGCCACCCCCTCGACCCGGCGGCCGGGCAGGTAGGTGGCCCGGCCCCCCACCCAACCCGCGGTCAGGCCAACCACGTCCGGACAGGCGCAGACCGCGGCCGCCACGGCATCCACGTCGACGCCGTCGACCACCGCGTCGCGCCGGCCAGGCGTGGCGGTCATGACACCCGCGGCTGCTGCTGTTGACCCTGCCGCTGGCCATCGGCCTCGGGCAGGTGCACGTCGTCGACGCTGATGTTGACCTCGACGACGTTCAGGCCGGTCATCCGTTCGACGGCCGTCTTCACGTTGCGCTGGATGTTCCGGCCCAGATCGGCGATGCTGACCCCGTACTCGACGATGACGTCGAGGTCGACCGCCGCCTCGGTCTCGCCGACCTCGACGCCGACCCCCTGGGACACGTTCGGCCCGCTGCTGCCCGGAATGCGCTCCCGGATGGCCGTGAATGCGCGGGTGCCAGCGTTGCCCATGGCATGGACGCCGGCCACCTCCCGGCACGCCATCCCGGCGACCTTCTGTACCACGTTCTCGGCAATCATGATCTTGCCGTCCTCGTTGGTGAGCTTGTTCTGGCGGGCTGACTGGTTGCCACCAGTGCGTCCAGCCTGCTCGGTCCTGGTTTCCTGACTCATGGGGCGTGCACTCCTCCGGCTGCTCGGCGTCCGGCCGCATTCAGGCGCTTTATAAGAGTGGGAGCCCGGCGGAAATTTGTTGGCCATTCGCCCGGCACCTCCACCTTTCGGGGCAACGTCGTCTTCCCGATCACGCCAGGCGCTCCGGCCACCACGCCCAAGATTCCTTCAACCGCGACGGCAACCCTGCCTGTTCAAAGTGGCGTCTGGGGAGGCGTCACGATGGTGCAACACCTCACCCCAAGGATCGGCTCGTGTGGACCCTCTCCTGAGTGAGTTCGACTCGTTCGTGCGAACCCGCACCCCCGCACTACTGCGGTCGGCGTACCTGCTGACCGGGGACCAGCACCTGGCGGAAGACCTCGTCCAGTCCGCCCTGGCCCGCACCCACCGCTCATGGAACCGACTGCATGACAGCGGCAACGCCGAGGCGTACACCCGCAAGACCATGTACCACCTGCAGGTTTCCTGGTGGCGGCGGCGCCGGGTGGCCGAGTCGATGCCGGGCGACCTGCCCGAGCCGCGCGGAGGCGACTCGGGCCCCGACCACGCCCACCAGACCACCCTCCGGCTCACCCTTCGGGCCGCGCTGGCGAAGCTCTCCGCCAAGCAGCGGGCCGTGCTGGTCCTGCGGTTCTTCGAGGACCGCACCGAGGCCGAGGCCGCCGACCTGCTCGGCGTCACCGTCGGCACCGTCAAGAGCCAGACCTCGAAGGCCCTGGCCAAGTTGCGCACCGTCGCCCCGGAACTCGCCGAGCTGTACGTCCTGGAAGGGAGCGCCCGATGAACCACGACCGCCTTCGACTCGACCTGGCCGGCCTGGCCGAGGAGGTCACCCCGGTCGACCTGCGGGACCGGGCCCTGCGTACCTCCCGCCGGCTCGGCCTCCAGCGGGCCATCGCCACCTCGGCCGCCGCGCTGGTGATGATCGCCGCCGCCACCGGCACCGCCCTGGCGATCCGGCCCGACGGGCAGGCACCCGTGCCACAGCCTGCCGGCCCGTCGACCACCGTCACCCCGCCCCCGGCCGACGGCACCCCGACTCCGGACCCGTCAACCAGCTCCGAGCCGACCAGTTCGCCGACGAAGCCGGCGTCCGTCCTCGCCGGCACCCGGTACTACCTGGAGAGCACGTCCACCAGGGTCCGGATCCACCTGGTCCGAGGCAGCTCGGACCAGGTGGTCCGCCAGATCGCGTACGACACGTACGGCTGCGAGTGGAACACCATCACCGTCTCGCCGGACGGGACGTGGGCGGCCTGGGTGCAGGACAGCACGGACGGCGACACCAGCGGTGTGCTCCTGGCCAGCAGGATCGGGGAGCAGGGGGCGACCAGGCTGCTGGACGACGTCAGCTGCCTCGACAGCAGGCCGCTGCGCTGGCAGGGAGGCGGCCTGCTGATGGTGCGCAACAAGACCGGGCAGTCCGTGCTGTTCGATGTGGCGGCCAACAAGCGGGTCAACGGTGACCCGGGCCAGGAGACCAATCGGTGCTGGTCGGCGGACGGCAGGTGGCTGGCCGCGGTGTCGGAGGGCAAGCCGTACGTGACGGACGAGACGCAGTTGCGCCAGTACACCTACACACCGCCGAAGGACGAGGCCGCACAATGGGGCGGCTGGGAGGCCCGGAGCGTGTCGATGGACGGCCGCTACGTCTCCGTCGGCTGGATCGGCACCGACCCGTCCCGCCGGGACGACAGCTTCGCGGTGGTCGACACCACCACCAGCAAGGTCGTCGACCTGCCGGGCCGCGGCGACATCCGCAGCGTCATGTTCACCAACGACAACAAGGTGATCGTGAAGCGGGCGACCGGCATCACCGTGTTGGACAGCACCCTCACGCCGCTCGGCACGGTCACCGAGCCCGCCTCGTTGCGGAACATGGCGATGCTGGCGTACGTGCCCTGAGCCGTCGAGCCACGGCCCTCAGCAGGCCCCCAGCACCTGGTGCTGGGGGCCTGTGTCGTGGCTGGACCGCGTCTCGAACGTTCCCCAAAATTCCTTCGCCGATACGGCAACCCTCCCTTGAGAACTCAACGTCTGGGAGTGCGTCAACCCGTTGCGCCATCGAAACCGAGGACTGGAACCGTGAACGTTTTCGCCGCCGCCGCCCCCGCCGCCCGCACTGGTCGTCCGCGTAGCCTCCGCCACGTCGTGGGCCTTGCGGCCGCCGCCATCACGACGGTGAGCCTGGGCGCCTGCGGCGGAGGAACGACCACTCCGGCCACCGCGCCGACCTCCGCCGCTCCGACCTCCGCCACCCCGGCAGCCGTCGCCAGTGCGGCTCCGGCCAGCAACTCCAACGCCTCGGCCACCGTGCTCACCGGCACGCGCTACTACCTGGGGATGACCGGCCAGGAAGCGGTGGTCCACGCCGTCCGGGGCGAAGTCGACCAGGTGACCGCGCGGATTCCCCTCGGCTCCGGCCACTGCGTCCGCAACACGATCACCATCTCGCCGTACGGCGAGCGGCTGGCTTGGGTGGAGGGCGGCACTGGCCAGGACAGCGGCGCCCTGGTGACGTCGATGATCGACGGATCCCGGAAGCGCACCGTCGCGCGGGCGGCGCCCTTCCGGGGGAAAGCCAACTGCCTCGGCAGCAATTCGCTGGTGTGGAACTCCAACGACCTGCTGATGGTGCAGGACGGCCGGCGGTCGGTGCTGATCGATGTGGCGGCGAACAAGCCGGCCGATGGCGACGCGGGCAACGAGACCCTCAAGTGGTGGTCCGCCGACGGCCGTAGCTGGGCTGCGGTCTCCGAGGGCAAGCCGTACGCCACCGACGGGAGCGGGGGGCACTTCTACCACTACACGCCGCCGAAGGCCGAAGCCGCGCACCACGACGGCTGGCGAGTGCGGAGCGTGTCGATGGACGGCCGGTACGTCTCGGTTGGCTGGATGAACACCGACGTTTCGCGCAACGACGGCAGCTTCGCGGTGGTCGACACCACCACCAGCAAGGTCGTCAAGCTGCCCGTCACCGGGGAGATCAAGAGCATCCAGTTCGCGGCGGACGGCAAGGTGCTGGTGCGGCAGGCGACCCGGGTCGTGGTGCTGGACACCGGATTCCGCCAGATCGGCGAGGTGGCGGAACCCCAGGAGGTGCAGCGGATGACGCTGCTGGCGTACGTGCCCTGAGCATGCGCCACCGCCGAGCGGGCCGCCCCACGAGGGCGGCCCGCTCGACGTTCAGCGCACCTCGGCCTTGAGGTAGGCGGCCCAACCCTTCTCGAACTCCTCGTACGACACGCCGAGGACGTCCCGCGTCACAGTGTCGATCGGCCTGCCGCGGTAGTGCTCGGCCACGAGCTGGAACATCTTCTGCTCCCCGTACCGCTCGACGAGGTAGCCGATGGCCGAGTGGCCCAACCAGTAGTGGTACTCGACCCGGCCCTTCAGGTCCCACGCCGGGCCTCCCGGCAGCGAGGACGAGTAGCCGGTCTGGCGGATCACCGCCCGGGAGCTGGCCGTGCGTTCGCTGGTCAGCCAGGGCTTTCGGCCGTGGCCCAGGTATTCCGCGAACCCCTCGACCACCCATCGCTCCCGCTCGCCCACGAGCGAGGATCCGGGGGCGCGGCCGGTGAGCCGGCCGACCAGGGCGTGCCCGATCTCATGCCGGAACAGGTTCAGCTGCCGCTCGCGGGTTCCCCTCGTGAAGTGGTATTCGTCGCGGACGTCGACCACCACCCGGGTCGCCCCGACGACGGGGTCGTTCTCGTCGCCGTCGAGCACACCCTCCGGCGGCACCGGGATCGCGACCCCGGACTCGGCGGGGGTCTCCTTCGTGGTCCGGTAGAGGGATCCCAACTCGGACCGCCCCTTGACCAGGGAGATGACGAAGCCCGGCGGCGTCTCGCCGGTCACCCCGCCGGCCCGCCAGGCGGCCAGGTCGTCCGCTGCGGCCTGCTCGGCGATCGGGGCGTACCGTTGCGCCTCCGCCCGCAGCGACGCGTCGACGATCAGCAGCGTGTGCGGCGTCCGCTCGACGTGAATGTCCCGCCACTTGTCCCAGGGGGCCGGGTAGTGGGTGACCGTGTCCCGCCTGCGCTGCTCCGGAACGCCCCCGGCCCGAATGACCTTCAGCGGCGCGTCCTGGCCGGCCTGGGCGATCGTCCACTGGTACCACTCCTCGACCGGGCCGAGGTCGAAGCCGTCGAACCGGTGCACGAACGCCACCGTCACGTCGACCTCGTGCCCGCCGCCCACCGGTCGGAACTCGCCCTTGTGGAGGTACGCGAAGCGGACGTCGGCCAGCGGCAGCTTGCTGAGGTTGCGATAGAGGCTGGTCTGCGCGGCGACCAGGTCCTTGTCGGCCGGGTCGAACGGCGCGACGAACGCCTTCTCGTCCCGCTTGGTGAGCGCCCTGGTGTGCTCAGCCAGCAAGGACCCGATCTTCGCCTGCCGGATCGGGTTCGGGTCGTCGAGCGCGGCAGAGCTGTCGGTCCGCTCGTCGAGATACGACACCAGCCCGACCAGCCCGACCGTGGCGCACAGGGCCAGGACCAGCACCCCCGCGCCGAGCCCGATCCACAGGCCGCGCCGGGACCGCCGGGCCGGTGGTGCCGGCGGCGGAACGTACCCGCCCGGCGGCGGGTAGGGCAGCTGCCCGTACGGCCCGGGTGTGCCGGGCGGAGCCGGGCGGGCGGGTGGCCCGGCGGGCGGTGGGGCGTACGGTCCGGGGTGTCCCGGCGGGGGAACGGCAGGCGGTCCCTCGGTCATGGCGTGCGTCCTCGCTCGTGTCCGACGCGTCGGGTCGCCACCCACTCAGGGGCCGTCCCCGACTGGGGTCGCGCCATTATTTCCGTCCGAGCGTCCGGTTCTCTGCCCCGTGCCAGCCACCGGCGGCGTGGGCAGCACCACGTCCGCACGTGGCAGGAGCGCCGGTCGACCGTCTCCGGTGCCAGAATGGCCGACACCGATGGGAATTCCGGTAGCCGGGGGGACAACAGGTGCGCTGGCGCAGCTTCGTGGCGGTGGGTGACAGCTTCACCGAGGGCATGGATGACGCGTATCCGGACGGGACGTACCGGGGCTGGGCGGACCTCGTCGCCACCCGGCTCGCCGCCGAGGCCGGCCCGGACTTCGGGTACGCCAACCTGGCCATCCGGGGCCGCCTGTTCCCGAACATCGTCGCCGAGCAGGTGCCGGCCGCCCTGGCCATGCAGCCCGACCTGATCAGCTTCGCGGCCGGCGGCAACGACGTGCTGCGCCGGTCCTTCGACGCGGAGTCCTTCGTGCCCCGCTTCGACGCCGTGATCGGCCAGCTGCGGGGCAGCGGCGCCGACGTGGTCCTGTTCCGGTTCGCCGACGTGATGGCCCGGCTCCCCGGGCAGCGGCTCGTGGCGCCCCGGGTGGACCTGCTCAACCGGGTGGTCGGCGAGGTCGCCGAGCGGCACGGCGCCATCCTGGTCGACCTGTACGCCGACGACACCTACCTGAACCCGATGCTGTGGAGCACCGACCGGCTGCACCTGTCGGCGGCCGGGCACCGGCGGGTCGCCGGGCAGGTCCTCGCCGCCCTCGGGGTGGGTTGTGACGAGGAGTGGCTGCTGGTGCCGCCGCACCCCGCGCCGGCCCCGTGGCTCGCCGCCCGCGCCGCCGACCTGCGCTGGGCCGGCCAGCACCTGGCGCCGTGGATCAAGCGCCGGTTGACCGGCCGCTCCTCCGGCGACTTCATCACCGCCAAGCGGCCCGTGCTCGGGCCGATCGCCGACTGACCGGTGCGGACGATCCACGCCGCACCGCTGCTGCGGCTGACCCTGGACGACGAGCCCCGGCCGGATCACGCGGTCCTGGTGTCCGGCGACCGGGTCGAGGCGGTCGCGCCGCTGGCCGAGCTGACGGAGGCGTACCCGGGGGTGCGGGTGCGGCGGTGGGCCGGGACCCTCGGGCCAGCGCTGGTGCACGACGGGCCGCTGCCGCCCGCCCCCACCCCGCGCGAGCGGGTGCACGCCCTGTTCCGCCGCGGCGCCGCCGCGGTGCTCGCCGCGCACGTGGCCGAGCCGGGCCTGCGGGCCGCCGCCGCCCGCAACGACGTCGCGGTGCTCGACGCCGTCCGGCCGCCGGCGCTGGCCCCCGGCGGTCGGGCCGATCTCGCCGTGTTCGCCGACAGCGGCTCCTGCCTGGCCACAGTGGTTGCCGGGCGCCTCGTGCAGCGCCGCGCCTGACCATCGGTGCGCGCTGTCGTGCGACCCGCCACATCCGTCGTACCCGATGCGCGATGGCCGGTCGTGCCCGGACGATCGGGCGTACCTTGGGGCTCATGCCTGTGCCGAGCGATCCGAATCCCCGCTTCCAGTCGTACGCCGACCCGCAGCGCCTGGTCACCACCGAATGGCTGGCCGAGCACCTGGGCGACGAGGGCCTCGTGGTGGTCGAGTCCGACGAGGACGTGCTCCTCTACGACACCGGCCACCTCCCGGGCGCCGTCAAGGTCGACTGGCACACCGAGCTGAACGACCAGGTGACCCGGGACTACCTGGACGCGAAGAGCTTCGCCGAGCTGTGCGCTGCCAAGGGCATCGGTCGGAACGACACGGTGATCTTCTACGGCGACAACTTCAACTGGTGGGCGGCGTACGCCCTCTGGGTGTTCTCCCTCTTCGGCCACCCGGACGTCCGGCTGCTCGACGGCGGTCGGCAGAAGTGGATCGCCGAGGGGCGCGAGCTGACCCGGGAGAAGGTCACCCGGCCGCGCGCCGACTATCCGGTGCCGGAGCGGAACGACGCGCCGATCCGGGCGTACCGGGAGCAGGTGATGGCGCACATCGCTGCCGGCCGGCCGCTGGTCGACGTCCGCTCGCCCGGCGAGTACACCGGCGAGATGCTGCACATGCCGGACTACCCGCAGGAGGGCGCGCTGCGCGGCGGGCACATCCCCGGCGCGGTGAACAAGCCGTGGAAGTCCGCCGCGAACGACGACGGCACCTTCAAGTCCGCCGAGGAACTGCGCGTCATCTACGCCGACCAGCTCGGGCTGAGCCCGGCCGACGACGTGGTCGCGTACTGCCGGATCGGTGAGCGGTCCAGCCACACCTGGTTCGTGCTGCACCACCTGCTCGGGTACCCGCAGGTCCGCAACTACGACGGGTCCTGGACCGAGTGGGGCAACCTGGTCCGCGCCCCCGTCGTCAAGGGCGATCAGCCCGGCGGCCTCACCGGCTGACCGCCCGTCCGGCCCGGGGATGACGCTTCCGGGCGGCAATCCGGCGTTGCCCCGCCGTGCCCACGCACGGCGGGGCAGGCTGCTAAGCAGCCGTCGGATCGCCGAGGAGGGGGCGTGGGGCGCCTGGACAAGCGGTTCGTCGCGCTGCTCGTGCTGGCCGCCGTGCCGCCGGCCGTCGAGGGTGTCATCCTCGACGCCTCGGGGTTCCGCGCCGCCGACGGGCTGGCGCCGCAGGTCACTGCGGTCTGGCCGTACGACACGTACCACGACCTGCGATGGCTGTTCGTCTACCACGACTCGTGGCTGACCTTCGCCGTCGGGCTCGTCGGGCTCATCTTGTTCCGGGCATCGCTCACCACCGGGCTGGTCGCGCTGGCCTGGCCCCGGCAGGTGCCTTGGCCAGGCCTGGGTTGGCTGGTCCGGCGGAACCTCGTGCTCACCGTGGTGATCACCGTGGTGGTCTCGCCCTGGGCGGCCCTGTCGATCGCCGCCTCGGTGGTCGCGCTCTCCTGGCTGTTGTTCGCCTCGCTGCTGCCGCTGTTCCTGCTCGCGCCGTTCCTGCAGCGCGCCGCCGTGCGCGGCGCCTGGTGGCGTGGGCTGCCCTCGATCGAGTTGGTCGGCTGGTCCCTGCTCAACTTCGTGGTGCTCACCATGAGTGGGGCGCTGGTCTGGGCGGCGCCGACCGGGTGGTCGGCACCGGTGGCGGCGGTCGCCGGGGTGATCAACGGGCTGCTCTGGCAGCGCACGGTGCGGGCCGCCCTGCTGCCGCGCCGCCCGGTGAAGTGGGCGCGGGTGCCGGTGGCGCCGCTGGCCGTGCTGCTCGTCTTCGCCGTGCCGGTGGTGGTGCAGCCCGTGTTGCAGCTCGTGCCCGGGACGTCGCCGAAGGGCCGCGCCATGGTGCTCGACCGGTCCCTGCCGGCCGGCGTCCGGCACGCGGTGATCTTCCTCGACGGCCACGGCAGCACGTCCGGCGGGCAGCCGGCCGTCGACCCGAACGTGCAGCAGTTCTCCTATCGGGGCCTGGACCCGCAGGGCCGGCCGCTGCCGTACTCCGCCCGGGACACCTACCGGTCGATCGAGTCCAGCGTGGGGCTGCTCGCCACCCAGGTGGACCTGCTGCATCGGCGGACCGGACGGCCGGTGGCGCTGGTGGGGCAGAGCGAGGGGGCTCTGGTGGCCCGGACCTACCTGGCCGTCCGGCCGCACCCGGCCGTGGACACGCTGGCCATGTTCAGCCCGCTGATCAATGCCGGCCGCTCCTACTACCCGCCCGCCGGGGCGTCCAGCGGCTGGGGCGTCGCCGCCGGGTGGGAGCTGCGGTTCGTCTTCGGCGTCCTCGACTCGTTCGCCCACACGGGCAGCGGGCCGGAGGAGCCGTTCATCCGGTCGGTGCTGGACAACGCCCCCTTCTACCGCAACGGCCTGATGTGCCCGGTGCCCGGCGTACGCATCGTGGCGTTCCTGCCGACCACCACGGCGATCGAGGCGCCTCCCGGCCAGTACAGCCGCGTTCCGGTCTTCCAGATGCCGGCCCTGCACGGTGGCCTGCTGGCCACACCGGTCGTTCAGGCGCGCCTGGTCCACTTCCTCGAGGGCGAGCCGGTCAGCCGGCCGCAGCGCGGCTACAGCGAGCTCCAGAACGCCGCCGCTGCCTGGCACGCTCCGCCGCTGCCGCTCTCGCTCAACCCGGTCTGGCGGGCCAAGCACGTGCCCGACCCGGCCTTCAGCGAGGAAATCTGCCAGCCGAGTTGACCGGTTCGCTCGGCGTCTCCCGCCGGCACCGCCGGAGCAGCACGAGGGCCGCCACCGCCAGCCCGATCACCATCAGCGCCCAGATCGGCCGGAAGGGCAGCAGGAGCACGTGCAGGCCGATGCCCACCACCGCCACCACCGCGGCGAACCGGATCGACCAGCGGCGGCCGGAGAAGAGCAGCACCCCGCCCAGCACCATGAGAATCCCGGTCACCAGGTGCGCCCACAGCCAGCCGGTCAGGTCGAGGTGGTAGAGCCCTTCCTTGGTGATCACCACGTACGGGTCGTCGTCCAGGTCGGTGACCCCGGAGACGGCGTCGGCGAGGCCGCCCCCGGCGAGCAGCACGCCGGCCAGCATCCGCTGCCGGTCCCGCGTACGGACATCGTCGGATTGCGTCACCCCGTCCTCCTGTCGCTGTCCGGTCCAGCCTAGGGACGCGGCACCGGCTCCGTCCGGCGCTCGGCGCGCGAAACCCCCTCCCGCAACGTCCGCCACGCACCGGCGGTGACCAGGGCGAACACTCCTGCCGCCGCCCAGCCGACCGGAGCCACCCCGTAGACCTGACCGGCGAACCCGGCGACGGCCGCGCCGACCGGCGCGCTGACCAGACCGACCGTCCGCTGCGCCGCGCCGACCCGGCCGAGCAGCCCGGCCGGCACGTGCCGCTGCCCGTACGCCGACCACAGGCTGTTCCAGACGGTGGTGCCGGCGGCGAAGCAGGCCAGGGCCAGCCCGCCGGGCACCGGGTGCCGGGCGACCGCGAACCCGGCCAGGGCCAGCGTCTGCGCCAGCAGCACCCTGCGCAGCGCGGGCAGGGTGCCGAACCGGGCCGCCAGCCGGCCGGCGCCGAGCGCCCCGACCAGGCCACCGACCACCGCCCCCGCCGCGAACAGCCCGTACGCCGCCGGCGGCACCCGCAGCACGGTCAGCGCGTACAGCACCAGTACCGCCATGACTCCGCTGATCGCGAGGTTCGACCCCGCCGTCGCCACGGTCACCCGCCACAGCACCGGGTCCCGCCGCAGCCAGCGCATCCCCGCCCAGGCCTCCCGCCACACGCTCGCCCGTCCCGGCGCCGGGCGATTCCGGTGCTCGTCGGACGGCGGGACGCGGCGCAGGGCGAGGACGAGGACGGCGGCCGCGGCGAAGGTGACGGCGTCGAGGGTGAACGGGAGGGCCGCGGAGATCGCGAAGAGGACCCCGGCCAGCGGGGCGCCGAGGAACCCACCGGCGACCGCGGTGCCGGCCTGGAGGCGGCCGTTGGCGGTGGGCAGCGCGGCCGGCGGGACCACCGACGGCAGCAGCGCGAAGGAGGCCGCGTCGAAGACCGTGCCCAGGGCGGCGAGCAGGAAGGCGGCGACCACCAGCGCGGCCACCCCGGCCCGGCCGGTGGCGACCAGTCCGGCCAGGGCGGCCACCAGGGCGGACCGCAGCCCGTCCACCACCGCCATCGTCCGACGGCGGTCCCACCGGTCCGCGTACGCGCCGCCGAGCAGGCCGAGGAGCAGCGGCGGGAGTTGGGCGGCGACGGTCACCGCGGCGACGGCCCGGGGATCGCGGGTGAGCGTGGCGGCCAGCAGGGCCAGTGCCGGCGTACGCAGGGCATCGCCGAACCGGGAGGAGACGGCGGCGGACCAGAGCAGCCGGTAGTCGCGGCCGAGGACGGAAGCGGTCATGTCGCCGGAGCCTGTGGCCTGAAGCGGGTCGAGGGTCAAGCCAACGTGAGGCAACCGACGGGTAACCGAGCCTCCACCTCGCCGCGCCCGAGGTCTAGGCTGGCCCGGTGGCGGTGGAACAGCAGGCGCGGGGCGCGGCGAACGGCGCGACGGGTGCGGGCCGACGCCGGTCCCGGCGGGACGAGATCCTGGAGATCGCGGTGGGCCTCTTCGCCTCCCGCGGCTATCACGGTGTGTCGATGGACGACATCGGCGCTGCTGCGGGGGTCACCGGTCCGGCCCTCTACCACCACTTCGCCGGCAAGGAGGCGATGCTCGCCGCCGCGCTGATCCCGGTCAGCGAGGGGCTGCTCGCCGGTGGCCGGGAGCGGGCCGCCCACCACCCGGACGACCCGCGCGGGACCCTGGAGTCGTTGATCGACTTCCACGTGGAATTCGCGCTGGCCAACCCGGCGGTGATCGCCCTGCACCTGCACGAACTGGACCGCCTCCCGGACGAGCCGCGTCGACGGATCCGCCGGCTGCAGCGGCTCTACGTCGAGGAGTGGGTGACCGTGCTCACCACGCTGCACCCCGGGCTGCCGGACGGTGAGGCCCGGGTGCTCGCCCACGCCGCTTTCGGTCTGATGAACTCCACCCCGTTCCTCGCCGGCGAGGTGGACCGCCGCCGCCGTGCCGAGCTGCTGCGCGGCGCCACCCTCGCCGCCCTCCTGGCACCCACCGACCCCGCCTGACCCCAGTCCGCGGGGTGGGTCGGGGTAACTCGTGGGTAACCCGGGGGGCGTGGTTGGCTGACAGCGTCCCCACCCCTGGACGCTGGAGGAGAGCATGATCGAGTCGCTGCTGGTCGCCAATCGGGGCGAGATCGCCCGCCGGATCATCCGTACCGCCAAGCGGCTCGGGATCCGTGCGATCGCGGTGCACTCGGAGGCGGACGCCGGCCTGCCGTTCGTGACCGAGGCGGACGAGGCGGTCTGCCTCGGCCCGGCCAACCCGGCGCAGAGCTACCGGAACGTCGAGGCGATCCTCGCCGCCGCCAAGTCGACCGGCGCCCAGGCGATCCACCCCGGCTACGGCTTCCTCTCCGAGAACGCGGACTTCGCCCGTACCGTCGAGGCCAGCGGCCTGATCTGGGTCGGACCCGGCGCGGACGCGATCACCGCGATGGGCGACAAGATCAATGCGCGGAACCTGATGGCGGCGGCCGGGGTGCCGGTCGCGCCCGGCACCACCGACCCGGCGGCCGACCTGGCCGCGGCGGTGGCCGCCGCCGCCGAGATCGGCTACCCGGTGATGGTCAAGGCCGCGGCCGGCGGAGGTGGCATGGGCATGGGCGTGGCCACCGACGAGGCCGCGCTGCGCACGGAGTACGACAAGGTCCGCTCGTTCGCCGAGCGGATGTTCGGTGACGGCTCGGTGCTGATCGAGCGCTACTTCCCCCGGGTACGCCACGTCGAGGTGCAGATCCTCGGCCTGGCCGACGGCCGGGTGGTGGCCCTCGGCGAGCGCGAGTGCTCGGTGCAGCGGCGCAACCAGAAGCTGGTCGAGGAGTCCCCGTCCCCGGCGGTCTCCGCCGAGCTGCGCGAGCGGTTCCTGGCCGCCGCCGTGCGGGCCGGCGAGGCGGTCGGCTACCGCAACGCCGGCACGGTCGAGTGTCTGTTGGTTCCGCGCCAGCGGGACTTCGATGGTGACGGCTCCGAAGAATTTTTCTTCCTGGAGATGAACACGCGGCTGCAGGTCGAGCACCCGGTGACCGAGTACGTCTACGGCGTCGACCTGGTCGAGGAGCAGCTGCGGGTGGCCGCCGGCCTGGCCCCGACCTTCGACCCGGACGCGCTCGCGCCGCGCGGGCACGCCATCGAGCTGCGGATCAACGCGGAGGACCCGAAGCGCTTCCTTCCCGGCCCGGGCGCGATCACCACCTGGAACGAGCCGGCCGGCGAGGGTGTCCGGGTCGACTCCGGCTACGTCGCCGGCAACACGGTCACCCCGTTCTACGACAGCCTCATGGCCAAGCTGATCGTCAGCGGGGCGACGCGCGCGGAGGCCGTCGCGCGGGCCAGGGCGGCGGTGGCCCAGTTCGAGATCGCCGGCCCGAAGAACAATCTCCCCTTCTTCGCCGAGTTGCTGGAGAACCCTGAGTTCCTCTCCGGCGACTACGACACCGGCATCGTCTCCCGCATGCGCTGACCCCGGCGCTTCTCGTTGACCAAGGAGTTTGCGTCAGCCCGGGCTGGGATTTTGCCGCAAACTCCTTGATCAACCCCAGCTGGCGGCTGGGGTGACATGCTGGAGGGCACCCATCACGTAAGACCGTCACAGTGAGGTGACCCCTTATGGCGGAACTGCCGGACTTCGTCTCCATTCGGGAGGTCGGGCCCCGGGACGGACTCCAGAACGAGGAGCCCATCCCCACCGACGCCAAGGTACGGCTGCTCGACGCGCTGTCGCGTACCGGAGTGCGACGGATCGAGGCCGTCTCCTTCGTGCATCCCAAGGCGATCCCACAGATGGCCGACGCCGACGAGGTGTGGCAGCGGGCCACCAAGGTCGACGGGGTGCGCTACTCCGCCCTGGTGCCGAACACGCGGGGCGCCCACCGGGCCCTGGCCGCCGGCTTCACCGAGATCGAGGTGGTGGTCTCGGCCAGCGACACGCACAACCGGCGCAACGTCAACCGCTCCACGGAGGAGTCCCTCGACGACATCGCCGAGCTGATCGACCTGCTGCACGGCGCGGGCGCCCGGGCCGAGGTGATCGTCGCGACCAGCTTCGGCTGCCCGTACGAGGGGGACGTCGACCCCCAGCGGGTCGCCGGCATCGTCGACCGCGTCGTCCGCGACGGCGCCGACCGGGTGGCCTTCGGCGACACCACCGGCATGGGTACGCCCCGACGCGTCCGCGAGCTGATCACCGCGGTACGTGACCGCAACGCGCACATCCCCGTGCTGCTGCACTTCCACAACACCCGGGGCACCGCGCTGGCGAACCTGCTGACCGCGATGGAGTTGGGCGTCACCGAGTTCGACGCCAGTGTGGGCGGCCTCGGCGGCTGCCCGTACGCCCCGGGGGCCAGCGGCAACCTGGCCACCGAGGAGGCCGTGCACATGCTGCACGACATGGACATCGACACCGGGATCGACCTGGACGCCCTGATCGAGGCCGCCGAGCTGGCCGAGGAACTGGTCGGCAAGAAGCTCCCCTCCGGCGTCCTCCGCGCCGGCCCCCGCACCCGCCTGACCCCCCTCCCCGCCTGAGCAACGCGTCGATCAAGGAGTTTGCGTCTGGATCCGGGCCCGGACAGACGCAAACTCCTTGATCAACAACGCCGGGGTGGTGCGGTCGGCCGGCTGCCGGCGGGGCCGGTGGCTGCTGCGGGCTGGGTCGCCGGAGCTGGTCGGCGTGCGCTACCCTAACGATCGTTCAGGTCGGTGGGCGCGCTCACGAGGCGCGGGTGGCGAGGGAGTCGGCGTGACGCTCGACGGTGAGGCTCTGGAGCAGCTGCGCAAGCGCGCCAAGGCCGGCGGTGCGGACAAGTACCACGCGGCGAACGCCGCCAAGGGCAAGCTCTTCGCCCGGGAGCGGGTCGCGCTCCTGGTCGACGAGGGCTCATTCGTCGAGGACGGCCTCTACGCCAACGCGCTGGCCGAGGGGCTGCCCGCCGACGGCGTCGTCACCGGCACCGCCACCATCGACGGCCGCCCGGTCTGCCTGATGGCGAACGACTCCACGGTCAAGGCCGGCAGCTGGGGCGCGCGTACCGTCGAGAAGATCATCCGGATCATCGAGCGGGCGTACACCACCGGGGTGCCGATGGTGTATCTGGTCGACTCGGCCGGGGCCCGGATCACCGACCAGGTCGAGCTCTTCCCCGGCCGGCGCGGCGCCGGGAAGATCTTCTGGAACCAGGTCCGCGCCTCCGGCTCGATCCCGCAGGTCTGCGCCCTCTTCGGGCCGAGCGCGGCGGGCGGGGCGTACATCCCGGCGTTCTGTGACGTGGTGGCCATGGTGGACGGCAACGCCAGCATGTACCTCGGCTCCGACCGGATGGTCGAGATGGTCACCGGCGAGAAGACCACGCTGGAGGCGATGGGCGGGGCCAAGGTGCACTGCGCCGAGTCCGGCGTCGGGCACTTCCTCTGCAAGACCGAGGCCGAGGCGCTCGACGTGGTCCGCCGCTACCTGTCCTACCTGCCGGCCAACTGGACGCAGCAGCCGCCCGCGGCGCCCGCCGTGGAAGCGTCCGAGAAGGCCGACCTGGCCGCGCTGGTCCCGGCCAGCGAGCGGCAGGCGTTCGACATGCGCCGGTACGTCAAGGGCCTGCTCGACGAGGGCAGCTTCTTCGAGATCCAGGCGCTCTGGGCCAAGGAACTGACCATCGGCTTCGGCCGGCTGAACGGCGAGGTCGTCGGCGTGGTCGGCAACAACTCGATGTTCAAGGGCGGCGTGCTCTTCGTCGACTCGGCCGACAAGGCGACCCGGTTCGTGCAGCTCTGCGACGCGTTCAACGTGCCGCTGCTGTTCCTCTCCGACGTGCCCGGGTTCATGGTCGGCAGCGCCGTGGAGAAGCAGGGCATCATCCGGCACGGCGCCAAGATGATCACCGCGATCAGTGAGGCGACCGTACCCAAGATCTGCGTGGTGGTCCGGAAGGCGTACGGCGCCGGGCTCTACGCGATGGCCGGCCCCGGCTTCGAGCCGGACGCGACGATCGCGCTGCCCACCGCCAAGATCGCGGTGATGGGCGCGGAGGCCGCGGTCAACGCGGTCTACGCCAACAAGATCGCCGCGATCGAGGACGAGGCCGAGCGGGCCGCCTTCGTCAGCGCGAAGCGCGAGGAGTACGAGCGGGACATCGACATCGTCCGGCTCGCCAGCGAGCTCGTCGTGGACGCCATCGTCGAGCCGCACGAGTTGCGCGCCGAGCTGGTCCGCCGGTTCGCCGCCGCGCGCGGCAAGGACCGGCACTTCTCGAAGCGCCGCCACGGCGTCACCCCGGTCTGACACCCGCGCCGTGTGCGGTCACCGCCGCACGTGGCCCCGCACGACCCGTCCCGGCGTCACGAGCGCCCGGCGGACCATCCACACAGGAGGATCAGATGGACTTCCGGCTCAGCGAGGAACAAGAGGCGCTGCGGGAGAGCGTGCGGGACTTCGCCCGCGAGGTGGTGGCGCCGGCCATCGCGGAGCACTACGAGCAGCACACCTTCCCGTACGAGATCGTCCGGCAGATGGGCAAGATGGGCCTGTTCGGCCTGCCGTTCCCCGAGGAGCACGGCGGCATGGGCGGCGACTACTTCGCGCTCTGCCTGGCCTTGGAGGAGCTGGCCCGGGTCGACTCCAGCGTGGCGATCACCCTGGAGGCGGCGGTCTCCCTCGGCGCGATGCCGATCTACCGGTTCGGCACGGACGAGCAGAAGGCGCAGTGGCTGCCGAAGCTGCTCAGCGGCGAGGCGCTCGCCGGCTTCGGGCTGACCGAGCCGGGTACCGGATCGGACGCCGGCGGCACCCAGACGCGGGCGGTGCTGGACGGCGACGAGTGGGTGATCAACGGCTCGAAGGCGTTCATCACCAACTCGGGCACCGACATCACCTCGCTGGTCACGGTCACCGCGGTCACCGGGACGAAGCCGGACGGCTCGAAGGAGCTGTCCAGCATCATCGTGCCGTCGGGTACGCCCGGCTTCACCGTCGCCCCCGCCTACTCCAAGGTCGGCTGGACCGCCTCGGACACCCATGAACTGACCTTCGACGACTGCCGGGTCCCGGCAGCCAACCTGCTCGGCCAGCGCGGTCGGGGCTTCGCCCAGTTCCTGCGTACCCTCGACGAGGGCCGGATCGCCATCGCCGCGCTGGCCGTCGGCCTCGCCCAGGGCTGCGTCGACGAGTCGATCAAGTACGCGAAGGAGCGCCACGCCTTCGGCCAGCCGATCGGCAACTACCAGGCGATCCAGTTCAAGATCGCGGACATGGAGCTGAAGGCGCACACCGCCCGGCTGGCGTACTACGACGCGGCCGCCCGGATGCTCGCCGGCGAGCCGTTCAAGCGCCAGGCCGCGATCGCCAAGCTGCACGCCAGCACCATCGCGGTGGACAACGCCCGCGAGGCCACCCAGATCCACGGCGGCTACGGCTTCATGAACGAGTACCCGGTGGCCCGCTTCTGGCGGGACGCCAAGATCCTGGAGATCGGCGAGGGCACCAGCGAGGTGCAGCGCATGGTCATCGCCCGCGACCTGGGCATCTGACGGCGGGCTCGCCCCGGCTCGCTGGCTTCGCACGCTCAGCGAAAGCGTGGTCACTCCGCCTCGGATGACCACGCTCTCCGGTGAAGCTGCGCGCTCGGCCGGCTGTCGGATATCGGCGCCCGACGGTCGGTTGGGCGACGATCTGGTGTGGCGGGTCGTACCCCGTCCGTAGTCTTCGTCCCCATGACTCCGGATCATGATCGCTCGCCGAGCACGGGTGGTCGTACCGGCCTGTCCGATCTGCTGCGCGGGCACCGGCTCGCCGCCGGCCTCACCCAGGCCGAGCTGGCCACGCGGGCGGGCGTCGGAGTGCGGACGATCCGTGATCTGGAGCGGGGCCGGTCCGCGCGGCCCCAGCGCACCACCGTCGACCTGCTCGCCGGCGCGCTCGGCCTGACCGGCACCCGCCGGCAGGCGTTCCTCGCCGCGGCCCGGCCGGCCCCGTCCGCCGCGCCGCGTCCGGCCGCACGGCACCTCCCGCTCACCGGCTCCGGCATCACCGGAAGCGGTACGCCGGTCGCGCTGCCGCAGCCGGTGCCGCTGATCGGCCGGGACCGGGACGTCGTCGAGGTGGCCGCCCTGCTCGCCGCCGACCATCCGGTGGTGAGCCTGGTCGGCCTGGCCGGCGTCGGCAAGACCGCGCTCGCCCTCACCGTCGCGTACGCCGTGGCCGCCGACCACCCGGCCGGCGTGGCCGGTGTGCTGGTTGGCGAGGGCTCCGACGTGACCGACGTGCTGGCCGCCTCGGTCGCGGTGCTCGGCGTGCACCGGCTGACCGACCTCCCCGGGCGGCTCGCCGGCCGGCCGGCGTTGCTGCTCGTGGACGCGGTCGAACGGGCACCCGGGCCGGTGGCCGAGGCGCTGCGGACGATGGTCACCGCGGCACCCGGGCTGCGCGTGCTGGTGACCGGCCGACGTCCGGTCGGCCTCCCGGGCGAGCTGGTCCGGCCGGTCGCGCCGCTCGACGTCCCGCCGGCCGGGGTGCTGCCGGCGGACCCGGCGGCGCTGGCCCGCTGGCCGGCGGCGGCGCTGTTCAGCGCCCGGCTCGCCCAGGTGCGCCGCGAACCGCCCACTCCGGCCGAGCTGCCGGCGCTCGCCGCGCTGGTCCGGCGGCTCGGCGGTCTCCCGCTCGCCATCGAGCTGATGGCCGCGCGCGGTCGGATCCTCGACGTCACCGAGCTGCTCGACCGGTACGGCGACCGCGTCCTCGACCTTGCCACCAGCGGCCCCACAGGCTGGGCGCCGGTCGACCGCGCCACCGGCATGGTGACCCTGCGCGAGGCGGTGGCGACCAGCTACCACCTGCTCGCGTCGGCCGACCGGGCGGCGCTGCGCCGGCTCTCCGCCTTCCGCAACCGGTGGTCGGTGGAGCTGGCCGAGGACCTGCTGGCCGACGGCGGGCCGCGGGCGGACGCCGTCCCGCTGCTGGACCGGCTGCTCGAACTCGGCCTGCTCAGCGTCCGGGGCACCGGCCCGTTCCGGTTCCGACTGCTGGACGCGGTACGCGACTTCGCCGCCGAGCAGGCCGCGGCCGAGGGCGAGCTGGCCCGGATCCGGCGCCGGCACGCGCTCGTCGTCACCGGGCTGGTGGTCCGCAACGCACCGGACCTGCTCGGCGTGGAGCCCTCCGCCGCCGTGCACCTGCTGGACGAGGCGACCAGCGACATCACCGTCGCCTTGGCGCACGCCGCCGACGACGATCCGGTGGTCGCGCTGCGACTGGCAGCGGCCCTGCCCCGGTGGTGGCGGCTGCGTGGGCGGGACGTCTCCGGGCGGCGGTGGCTGCGCCGGTTGCTGGACGACCCGCGTACCGCCGACGCCGACCCGGTACTGCGGGCCTGGGCGCTGATCGGCTCGGCCCGGCTGGCCGCCGAGCACGGCGCGGGCGCGGAGGAGGTGCCGGCGGCACGGACCGCGTTGGCCGCCTTTCGCGAGGCCGGGGAGGTGACCGGCGAGCTGTGGAGCCGCTTGGTGCTCGGCATGCTGCTGCCCGCGGCGGGGGCACACGACGAGGCCCGGGAGCAGGCCGAGGCGGTGCTGAAGCTGGCCACCCGGCACGGCCGGGTACGCGAGACAGCATTCGCCCAGACGTGCCTGACCTGGCACGACGTACGCGTGGGCGACCTGGCCGGGGCGCGGCGCCGGCTGGCTACCGTGGACCGGCTGGCCGCGCAGTCCGGTGAGCAGCGGCTGCGGCTGCTGGCCCGGGCCAACCTCGCCGAGGTGTCCCGCCTGGAAGGCCGGTACGCCGACGCCGTGGAGCAGGGGCGGCGGGTGGCGGCGGCGCTGACCGAGCTGGGCGACCCGGGGCGGCGCCGCCGAGTGCTCGGCACGGTCGGGTTGGCGCTCGCCCAGGCGGGACGCGGAGACGAGGCGTTGGAGGTGCTCGCCGAACTGCGGCCCGCGGTTCCGGTGCCGGCGCAGCGGCGGCCGTCCGGCGCCGGGCACGCGGACCGGGCCGGTGTCGCGGCGGAGCACACCCGGCCGGAGGACGCGGTCTGCGCGCTGATCGAGGGCCAGCTCGCGTTGCACCGGGGTGACCGTGAGCTGGCGGCGGAATGGTTTGCCGCGGCGGCCGAGGCGGCCGCTCCCGGCCAGCATCGGCGGGACGTGATCGAGGCACTGGTGGGGCTGGCGGCGAGCACGGCCGACGTGACCGTGCTGGATCGGCTCGACCAGGCTCGCCGAGCCAACGGGATCAGCCTGCTGCCCCGGGAAGAGGACCTGCTGTACGCGTTGGTGGCCGGCCGGGCCCTCGGCATCCGCCGGCGCTGACCGACGGTCGACCGCTGGGGTTGCGCCGCCGGGTTGCTCGCACGGGAGGGCGCGGGGGTGGCGCGAGCGAAGTAGCCCCCTGGTGTTGCCCCTCGCTCATCCGCTCGCGCCGGCACCCCCCGGTGCGCCCCCGCTGCACTGGAACCCTATCCGCGACGCGTGGGTGATTTGCGACCGCTTGAGGGGTATGTTCGGTCGCTTAGCCGGTTCTGCCGGTCTTTCTGCCGGTGATCGCCCGGGCCGGCTCAGCAGCCGGCGGGAGCGGGTGCGGGCTCGCTGCTCCCAGCGGTCGCCCCCGGGTGGACCGCGTCACGCACCCGGCGCAGCCCGTCCAGGAGGGCCTCCAGCTTTACCGGTTCGAGCTGGCCGGTGAACCACTGCTCGATGATCTGCAGGTGCCCGGGCAGGGTCTCGTCCAGCCGGGTCAGGCCGGCGGCGGTGACCACCGCGTACGAGCTGCGTCGGTCGGAGGGGCAGGCCCGGCGGCGGATCAGGCCGTCGCGCTCCATCCGGTCGACCACCCGGGTCACGCCGCTGGTGGACAGGGAGGTCTGGGCCGCGAGGTCGGTCATCCGGAGCTGGTTGCCGGGTGAGCGGGCGAGTCGGGTGAGCACCTCGAACTCGACCGGGGAGAGGCCGTGTTCCTCGAACTGGGCGGCGAACCGGGCCGACAGCCCGGCGTGCGCCTCGACGAGGAGGCCGACGGCGGTGATCCGGGGATCGTCGAACACGTTCTGGTCCACGCCACCATCCTAGCAGTACTTGACATAGGGAATGTTGTCGTGCCTATAGTTGCTTAGTCAGTCGTTGGACTACTCAACAATCTCCCTGGAGGACAGCACCATGACCAGCAGCACCGAAGCGGTTACCCGCGACTGGGAGGGTCTCACCATCCCGGCTGCCGGCACCTACCTGCTGGACGCGGCTCACAAGCGGGTCGGCTTCGTCGCCCGCCACATGATGGTGAGCAAGGTACGCGGTGAGTTCGGCGACGCGACCGCCACGATCACCGTGGCCGAGGACCCGATGCAGTCCGCGGTGACCGCCACCATCCAGGCGGCCAGCATCGACACCACGCAGGCCGACCGGGACGGGCACCTGCGCAGCGGCGACTTCCTCGATGTCGAGAAGTTCCCGACCCTGGAGTTCCGCAGCACCGGCGTGAAGTCGCGGAACGGCAACGAGTTCGTGCTCTCCGGCGAGCTGACCATCCGCGACGTCACCCGCCCGGTGGAGCTGGAGGTCGAGTTCGAGGGCGTCGGCCGCAGCCCGTTCGGCCAGGACATCTTCGGCTTCTCCGCCAGCACCGAGATCGACCGCGAGGACTTCGGTCTCACCTGGAACGTCGCCCTGGAGACCGGCGGCGTACTGGTCGGCAAGAAGATCAAGATCGAGATCGAGGGCGAGGCCATCCGCCAGGCCTGATCTCCCCGTACGACCCCACGGGCCCGTGTCGTCACCCGACGGCACGGGCCCGTTTCGTCGTCGGCCGAAGAGGTGCGATTTGTCACGTCCCGTTCACAGGTTGCCGGCGGTGCGGCGGGGTGTGACCTGGGTAGGAGTCTCGACCTGGGCCCCGCCCCTGGCTCCGTCAGCCGGGGCGCACTTAACGTGAATGGTTCACAATGCGTTTCGGGACGGTACGGTTCCGTTGCGCCTCGCGCCGGGAGGACAGATGGGCAGAGACGTCGAGCAGGGCGCCTTCTCCCGGGAGGACCGGGTCCGCTACCGGCAGAAGGTCCGGCGGTGCCTGGACGTCTTCGCGCTGATGCTGGACGACTTCGGCTTCGACGCCGACCGGCCGATGACCGGGCTGGAGATCGAGCTCAACCTGGTCGACTCCGCCGCCGAGCCGGCGATGCGCAACGAGAAGATCCTCGCCGACATCGCCGACCCGCTCTTCCAGACCGAGCTCGGCCAGTTCAACCTCGAGCTGAACGCCCCGCCGCGGCTCATCGAGGGCACCGGCTTCGGCGACTACGAGCGGGACCTGCGCAACAGCCTGGCTCGCGCCGACGAGCGGGCCAGCCGGTCGGACGCCAAGATAGTGCTGGTCGGCATCCTGCCCACGCTCACCGAGCGGCACCTGATCGCCGACAACCTCTCCACCGACGAGCGCTACCGGGCGCTCAACGACCAGATCGTGGGCGCGCGGGGCGAGGACTTCGAGCTGGACATCCGCGGTGTCGAGCGGCTGCAGACGCACAACGACTCGATCGCCCCCGAAGCGGCCTGCACCAGCCTCCAGTTCCACCTCCAGGTCGCGCCGGACAGCTTCGCCGACTACTGGAACGCCTCCCAGGCCATCGCGGGCCCGCAGACCGCGGTCGGCGCGAACTCGCCGTTCCTCTACGGCCGGCAGCTCTGGGCGGAGACCCGGATCGCCCTCTTCCAGCAGGCCACCGACACCCGGCCCGACGAGCTCAAGGCCCAGGGCGTACGCCCCCGGGTGTGGTTCGGGGAACGCTGGATCACGTCAATCTTCGACCTGTTCGAGGAGAACGTCCGCTACTTCCCGCCGCTGCTGCCCATCTGCGAAAGCGAGGACCCGGTCGAGGTGCTGCACGCCGGCGGGGTGCCCAAACTGGGCGAGCTGCGGCTGCACAACGGCACGGTCTACCGGTGGAACCGGCCGGTCTACGACATCATGGACGGCCGCCCCCACCTCCGGGTGGAGAACCGTGTACTCCCGGCCGGGCCGACCGTGGTGGACATGCTCGCCAATGCCGCCTTCTACTTCGGACTCGCCCGCAGCCTCGCCGAGGCCGACCGTCCCATCTGGAGTCAGCTCACCTTCAGCTCGGCCGAGGAGAACTTCCACGCCGCCGCGCGGCGGGGGATGGACGCCGTCCTGCACTGGCCCCGGCTCGGCGAGGTGCCGGTGACCAAGCTCGTGCTCGATGTCCTGCTGCCCAAGGCAGCGCAGGGCTTGGACCGGTTCGGCGTCGCCCCGATCGAGCGCGACCGCCTCCTCGGCGTGATCGAGCAGCGCTGCCGTACCGGGCGCAACGGTGCCGCCTGGCAGACGGAGACGGTGTGGGCGGCCGAGCGGCACCGGGGCATGGATCGGGAGGCGGCGCTGCGCCACATGCTCCAGCGCTACGCCGAACTCCAGCGCAGCAACGAGCCCGTGCACACCTGGCCGGTCGACTGACCACCCCCCGGCGTGGGCCCGGCCGGCCCGGCATTCCGGGTCCGCCGACCGCAGGCCGGTGCACGGCCCGACCGGCGGCGACGTCCGCCGGGCCGGCCAGCAGATCGCGGTGAGAAATCAGCGGCTGCGGCGGCGGGACTTGGCCCCGGCGGTCGGCGAGCCGCCCTCCGCGCTGCGGCTCGTGACCTCGCCCGGTGCGGGGCCGTCCCCGGCGTCCGTGCGGGTGGCCCCCGGCTCGCTCCCTCCGGCCTGCGCCGGCGTCCGCTGCGGCGGGACCGCCCGGCCACGGCGGGTCGCGCCGGGAGCCCGCGCCGAGGTGCCGTCCTCCGGTGGCCCGGCCGGCTGCCCGTCCCCGGGCATCGCCTCGGCGGATCCCGGCACGTCGGCGGGGAGCACCGGGACGGCCGGGCCCGCCTCGACGGCCGGGCGCGCCTCGACGGCCGGCGGGGCGAGGTCGTCCGGCTCACCGGTGCGCTGCCGGGGCACGATCGCCGCAGTGCGCGCGGCGGCCCGGCGGTCGGCCCGCTGGGCCAGCGCGGCCACCAGGGCCGAACCCCCGACTCCCGCGATCAGGGCGTACGGGGCGATCAGGTGGGCGGACATCTGCTCGGCGGCGATCGCCGCGAGCCTCGGCACGGCCAGCAGGTACGCCAGCGCCACCAGGAGCGGTCCGGCCGCCCCGGAGGCTGCCGCGCCGACCCGCTGCTCCGCCACCCGGGCGGTACGCCGGGCCGCCAGCGCGCCGATCACCAGGGCGGAGCCCAGCGCGAGCAGGGCACCGGGCCAGTAGAAGTAGTCCCGGATCCAGAAGCGTTCGCTGTCCGCGCTGATCTGCCAGATGCCGAGCTGGGCGGTGCCCAGGCCACGGCCGGACAGTACCCCGTCCAGCACCGACACCACGGCGAGCAGCCAGAGCCAGCTCGTGGTGGCGACGAGGTTGGCGGCAGCGGCCCGGGTGTGCAGCGCCCAGGTTGCGAGCAGCAGACCGAGCAGCATCCCGGCGAGGGCGTACCCGGCGGCGACGGCCTGCGGCGACGAGGTGTCCGGCACCCGGGCCGCCCGGGCCGGTACGGCGACCAGCAGTACGGTGATCAGCGCGCCGACCGCGGCGGCGAGGGCCAGGCCGAACTTCCGCGGCGTCCCGTCCGGCTCCTCGTCGGCCGTCCCGCGCAGCCGGTGGGCGCAGACCGCCCCGGCGATCACCGAGGTGGCGGAGATCCAGGTGGCCCAGGCGAGGCTCGCCACCCAGGCCGCCTCGACCCGGCCGGTCGCGGCCGGTGCCCAGTTGATGATGCCGAGCCCGTAGCCGAAGCCCAGCTGAGCCGCCCCCGTACCGGCGGCGACGCCGAGCGCGGTGGCGGTCGATCCTCCCCAGCCCCGTCTGGCCATGTCGGGGAGCGTAGCGTCCCAAGGTCGACGCGGCGAGTCTTGACGGAGCTCGATCTGCCGCGGGTGGACTTGGCGGCGCCGGATACGGTCGCCCGTGATTGAGGCGGTGGAGGCGATGACGGACGACGGGTACCTGGGCCGGCAACCCGGGTTGGCCGGCGAACCCGGACCGGACCGGACGAGGTTGTTCCTCGGTGGTGGCCTGGCGGTGGTCCTGCTGGCGGTGATCGGGGCGAGCGGCGGATGGATCCTCGCCGGGGACGCCGATCCGCCCACGCCACCGGTCACGGCCGGCACCAGCGCACCCGCGTCGAGCGACCGTACGCCGACCGAGGCCACGCCCAGCAAGCCCGAGCGGAGCCCGTCCGGCACCCGCACCACCACCCCGGCCGGGCTGACCGTCCCCGATCTGGTGGGCACCGACTTCGTGCAGGCCCGGCGGGAACTGCACGACCGGAAGCTCGGCTGGCGGCTGGTCTTCGGCACCGGCTCCGGCCGCAACGTCGAGCGCACCAGCCCCGCGCCCGGTACGCCGGTCCGGCGCGGCGTCACCGTCACCCTCTGGGTCGCCGGTCCGCCGCCGGCGGTGCCCGTGCCCGACCTGATCGCCCAGGACTGCGGCGACGCGGCGAACGACCTGGTCGCGGCGGGACTGTATCCGCACTACCGCACCGGTCGCCGGGGCCCGGTGACCGCCCAGGACCCGGCCGCCGGCAGTTCGGCCCGGTGGAACGACCAGGTCGCCCTCACCTGTGGCGACGACCCGTCGGCGGGGCCGACTGCCACCCCGCCCCCGGCACCGTGACGGCCGGCTCGCCGCGCTGATCCGGGCCGATGGTGCGGCCGACCGTTACCGTGGACGATCGAGGGCCAGGGCGCCCGTCCCGGTGGGGAAAGGACGTGCCGATGAGCGACGACCGCCAGGAGCCACCCGCCGGGAACGACGACGCCACCCGGCCCCTGCCGCCGGATCGGAGCGGTGGCGCGGACGCGACCGCCTGGCAGGAGCCCTTGGCCGCCGCGCCGGCCTGGTCCGGCCGGGCCGGGGTGCCCCCGCCGCGCCCCGCCGGCTACCCCGAGCCCGGCACGGAGTGGTACGCCGAGGAGCAGTCCGGGCGCCGCTGGTGGATGCCGATCCTGCTCGGCATCCTGGCGCTGGTGCTGATCGCGCTGATCGGGTTGGGTGTCTGGCTGGCGCTCACCGCGGCGGAGCGGAACTCCGGGCCGCCTCCCGTACCCTCGGCCACCTCGAGCAGCGCGCCGGAGACCAGCGCGGCACCGACCACCACCGCGCCGAGCACGTCGCCACCGACCACTCCGCCCACCACCGCTCCCGCCCGGGTGCCGGTGCCGCCGCTGGTCGGGCTGCCGGAGGACGCCGCCCGGGCGGTCCTCGACCGGCTGAATGTGGACTACCGCGTGGTGCGCCGGCCGTCGGATCGGCCCGCCGGCACGGTGATCGAGACTGACCCGGCCGCCGGTGAGCTGGTCTCCGCAGACGATCAGGTCACGGTCGTGGTGGCGAGGGCCGGCGCGCCGACCACGGCCACCGCGACCCCGACACCCGGCCCGACGGCCACCCCCACCCCCTGAGCGTCACCACTGCCGGCGTCTGGTGCAGATCAGGCCCAGGCCGGCCAGTGAGATGCCGAGGCCCAGCAGCCCCGAGTAGAACAGCGACCGGCTGAGGTCCCTCGCGTTCGGCATGCCATCCGCGCCGGCCAGTACGCCCTCGCCGGCGCCGCCTCCCGCCCGATCCGGGGTGGTCGGTGCACCGGCGCCGGCCCCCGAGGCGCCGGCCCGGGGCGTACCGGCCCAGCCCGGCTCCGCCTCCGGGTCGGCGGGCGGTGCGCTGCCCTCCCCGACCACCGTGATCTCCGGAGCCGGTTGCGGCTCGGTCAACTGGTCGGTGGAGGAGAAGGCGGGGTGGCGGACCACGAGCGCGAGTACGGTCGCGGCGCCGAGGAGCGTCAGGAGTCCGAAGGTGTAGCCGATACGGGACCGGTGGTGCCGCCGCGCGGCGGGCAGATTGACCATGACCATCCCAGGTTCAGGGTCCGGGACGCGCGGGGTGGAGACTTCGCCGGGGTGGGCGTACCGATTCTATGGCGGCGGTAGCTGCCGCGACCCGGCAATCGGGAGGTCAGCCGACCCGGACCGGAGTCCGGACGACCGGCCGTCGGGTCCGTACGGTGTGGGGCCGTGGCGCCGGCGCGGCCTGGAGCTGCCGCAGCCCCGCCTGCTGTACGAAGATCGACCGCCGGTTGACCGCGTCCCCCGCCGCGTTCAACTCGTAGCCGTCGAGCCAGAGCCAACCGTCGTAGGTCGGCCAGTCGAGCACCCGGATCACCCGGAACATGATCGGTCGGAGGAACTGGACACTCGCCGCGCGAGTCACCTGCAGTACGTCACCGGAGCGGGGAAGCACATGGGCTCCTGGGAGGATCGGCCGGCGGGGAGCCGGCGGGGAAGCTGATCTGGGGGACATCTCCGGCCCGGTGACGGGGTCCTGCCGCGTGGGCCGGCTGATCAGGTGGTCGGTGTTGGTCGGGTCGTACCCGCGGTCACGGGCCGACGCCCGACCATCACCCGGCTGCTCCCGGTTACCGCTCCCACCGCCGCAGCCAAGCTGGCGTGCAGCGGCGGGGTCTTCACCCCGGGGCAGGTCGCGAGGCGCGGGACGGCTCCCCTCCCGCCGTCCCACCCCTCGTGGGATCACCACGCCGGGAGATCATGCGAAGACGGTGAGTAACCCGTGCCATATCGACAGAGTGCACCAGCGGCGTGCTTCATGCAAGTTGCACGTCGAGTTTTGCCGATACGCGAGCAGGACACGTGAACGGGACGCTTGAAGCGCGTGCCATCCAAACGGCACACTGGACGCCGGTTTCGCCCGTCGCGGCCGGTCGACGACCGGCATCACCCCCTGCCGCGAACGACCGCCCGCCGTACGACGGCCGCGCCCCAGCGGGTGTCGCATCGGGCGCGATCGACCGGAGGTGGTCGGGTGAGCGAGCGGATCGAGCGAACCGTGATGCTCGGCGGCGCGGTGCGTCGCGACGCCGCGGGGTGGAGCGAGGCGGCAGCGTGAGCACGAGCAGTCAGCATCCCCGTCCAGCGGGCCGCGGAGCGGCGTCGTGAGCGAGCGGCGCAGCCCGACCATCCGGCGTCGACGGCTGGGGGCGGAACTCCGCCGCCAGCGGGAGGCCGCCGGCATCACCATCGAGGTGGTCGCCGAGCAGTTGGAGTGCTCGGCCTCCAAGATCTCCCGGATCGAGACCGGCCACACCACGGCCACGCCCCGCGACGTGCGGGACATGCTCCGCATCTACGGGGTGGTCGGCGCCGAGAGCGACGAGCTGGTGCAGATCGCTCGCGAGGCGCGGCAGAAGGGATGGTGGCACCCGTACAGCACGGTGCTGGTCGGGGCGTACGTGGGGCTGGAGGCGGCGGCCAGCTCGATCCGGGCGTATGAGCAGCAGGTCGTGCCGGGCCTGCTGGAGACCGAGGAGTACGCCTCGGCGATGATCCGGGCCGCCCGGCCCGACTTCACCGCCGAGGAGGTCGCACAACGTGTCCGTGTCCGCCTCGGTCGTCAGTCGTTGCTGACTCAGGACGATCCGGTCGATCTGTGGGTGGTGCTCGATGAGGCGGTGCTGAGCCGGCCGGTCGGCGGCGACGCGGTGATGCGTGGCCAGCTGACCCGGCTGGTGGAGGTGGCCGAACTGCCGAACGTGACGTTGCAGGTCCTGCCCTTCGAGGCGGGCGCACACGCCGGCATGGACGGGACCTTCACGATCCTCAGCTTCCCCGAACCGAGTGATCCCGATGTCGTGTACGCGGAGAACGCCACGGGTGGGCTCTTCCTGGAGAAGAGTGACGAACTGCAGAAGTACAGCTTCATCTTCGATCACATCCGAGCAGCAGCCATTCGCCCGGAGGAATCAATCGCACACATCGCAAAACTGGCAGAGGAGCCACTGTGGAAATGGCGACCAAGGAGTTCCCCGTGGACCTGACGCAGGCGACCTGGTTCAAGAGCTCCAAGAGCGGGCCGAACTGTGACAACTGCGTGGAGGTCGCATACGTGACCGGGGCGATCGGCGTCCGGGACTCGAAGGACAAGACGGGCCCCGCCCTGGTCTTCGCCCCGGGCGACTGGCACGCCTTCGTCGCCGGCGCCAGGGACGGTGTGTTCGTCCGGGACTGATCCGGCGACCCGGACCGCGTGCATGGTCCCGCCCGGCAGCGTCGCCGGGCGGGACCATTCCGTGTTCCGAGCCGGCCCACTCCGGCCGCCCGTCGCCAGTTCCGTTCCGCCTCGTTGAACCGCACAGATCGGCAACCGAACGAGGCAGGCGAGACGGATGACGACGATCGGTTCAGAGAACCTCACCAACGGCCCGGGCAAGCCGGAGCGGTTCGGAGGCAAGTACCGCGGGGCGCGTCGGGACACCGTCCTCACCGAGGTGGTCTCCACCGACGCCGAGGTCGGGGGACGGGAAGGCGACGCCCCGGAGCAGAGCTCCCCGCCGCTCTCCCTGCCGTCGCTGGATCCGAACCCGCTCACCGAACCGTCGTTCCCGCCGACCGGCTGGCCGTTGGAGCCGGCCGAGTCCCTGGCGGACCACCCGCTGCTGCGCGGCCTGCTGATGGAACTGCCCCCGCGCGGCAGCGTGCCGCCGCCCGGCTGGCTGGACCGCTGGTTCGAGGCGACCCGGGCGATCCTCGAACTGCTATACGTGCAGGGGGCCAGCCGCTCGCGCTGACACCGGGACCGCCGGCGTCGGTGTCGCCGGCGGCTGCGCCGGCATCGTGGCCAGCGGCTGCGCCTGCTCGGCGAGCCGGTTGTGCCGCAACGCGTGGCGTACCCCGATGGCGAGGACGCCGAGCACGCCGACGGTGATCGCCGGGCCGGCCACGGCGGGGGTCGCGAGCAGGTCGACGCCCCCGGCCGAGATCACGGCCGGGACGACGGCGAGCGCGGTCACCTGGAGCGGAAGCCCGATCAGCGGGTGCGCCGCGGCGGCGCGCAGCCCGTGCGGGGCCGGGGTGTCCGGTGCGGCGGTGAAGGCACCCGCGCCGGCCCGTAGCCGCCGTACCCGCCGGAGCGTGCAGACCGCGACGACCAGCGCCGGGGCCGCGGCGAGGGTGAGGCCGCCGGCGGCCCGGTCGATCGGCGTCGTCCCGGCGCTCTGCAGGCCCAGGACCAGCACCGCCGCCGTCAGCACCAGGCCGGCCAGGGTCAGCCCGGACAACCATCCGGTACGTCGGCGCAGGGCGCGGGCGCGGTCCAGCCGGGGCAGTCCGTCCGCGACGACCCCGGCGGCCAGCCAGGTGGCGGCGACGGGGAGCAGCACGGCGAGATGGTCGTCCATGTCTCTCAGCTTTGCCCAGTTCGGCCGGCATCGAATCGGGGCACGACCCCGGTTGGCCCCGTACCTCGTCCCGTAGGGGCCATCCCATCAGCGTTATTGAGAATTCGACATCTTCACATTGGCGACTCTTCGATCTAGCCTCTTCTCGATCGGTCGACGTCGATCTGCCTGTCCCCGGCGGGCCGACCTGCGCCGGTCGGAGGGAGGTAGGGAGATGGTTCTCCCACACAGGTCCGTACTCGTCGGCGTAACCGCCTTGGCAATGATCACGGCGGCCACGCCCGCACTGGCCGCCGAACCCCGCGGAGTGATCCGGAACGGTGGCGGTGCCACCGCGGTGGCCGACAGCTACCTCGTCGTTTTCAAGGACAGCGCCGTCGCCGCGACGGGCGTCGGCGACACCGCGCAGCGGCTGACCGCCCGGCACGGCGGCACCGTCGCGCGGACCTGGACGGCCGCGCTGCGCGGCTTCGAGATCCGGGTCGGTGCACCGGCCGCCGCGCGGATCGCCGCCGATCCCGCAGTGGCGTACGTGGAACAGAACCACGTCATCTCGATCGCCGGCACCCAGACCAACCCGCCGTCCTGGGGCCTGGACCGGATCGACCAGCGGAACCTGCCGCTGAACAGCTCGTACACCTACCCGAACACGGCCACCAACGTCCGGGCGTACATCATCGACACCGGCATCCGGACCACGCACAGCGACTTCGGCGGCCGGGCCAGCTGGGGCACCAACACCGTCGACAGCAACAACACCGACTGCAACGGCCACGGCACCCACGTCGCGGGCACCGTCGGCGGCTCGTCGTACGGGGTGGCCAAGGGCGTGCAGCTGATCGCGGTCAAGGTGCTCAACTGCGCCGGCAGCGGCACCACCGCCGGGGTCGTCTCCGGTGTCAACTGGGTGACCCAGAACGCGGTCAAGCCCGCGGTGGCCAACATGAGCCTCGGTGGCGGCGTGGACACGACCCTCGACACGGCGGTGCGCAACTCCGTCAACGCCGGCATCACCTACGGCCTGGCGGCCGGCAACGACAGCGGTGCGAACGCCTGCAACACCTCACCGGCCCGGGTCACCGAGGCGATCACGGTCGGCTCGACGACCAGCACCGACGCGCGGTCGTCGTTCTCCAACATCGGCACCTGCCTGGACATCTTCGCGCCGGGCTCGTCGATCACCTCCGCCTGGAACACCAGCGACACCGCCAGCAACACGATCAGCGGTACGTCGATGGCGACCCCGCACGTGGTCGGCGCGGCGGCGCTGGTGGCCAGCGCCAACCCGTCCTGGACGCCGCAGCAGGTCCGCGACTACCTGGTGAACAACGCCACCAGTGGCGTGGTGACCGACCCGGGGACCGGCTCACCCAACAAGCTGCTCTACGTGGTCAACGGCACGCCGACCAACGACTTCTCCGTCTCGGTGTCGCCGACGTCCGGCTCCACCGCACCGGGCGGCTCGGTGACGGCCACCGTCAGCACCGCCACCACCAGCGGCTCGGCCCAGTCGGTCAGCCTCTCCGCGAGCGGCCTGCCGACCGGTGCCAGCGCCTCGTTCAACCCGGCCACGGTGACCTCCGGCGGCTCCTCCACCCTCACCATCACCACGTCGACCAGCACCCCGGCCGGCAGCTACCCGGTGACGATCAGCGGTACGGCCGCGTCGGGCACGAAGACGGCCACCTACACGCTCACCGTGGGCAGCGGTGGTGGCTGCACGGGTGCCGGGCAGAAGCTGGGTAACCCCGGCTTCGAGTCGGGTAACACGGTCTGGGCGGCCTCGTCCGGGGTTATCGGCCAGTACGGCGCCAGTGGCCAGCCGACCCACGGTGGCACCTGGAACGCCTGGCTGGACGGTTACGGCACCACCCACACCGACACGCTGTCGCAGTCGGTGAGCCTGCCGGCCGGCTGCTCGTCGTACAACTTCAGCTTCTGGTTGCACATCGACAGCGCCGAGTCGACCACCACCACGGCGTACGACACGCTGCGGGTGCAGGTGCTCAACTCCTCCGGCACGGTGTTGGCGACCCTGGCCACCTACTCGAACCTGAACAAGGCCGCCGGGTACAGCCAGAAGTCGTTCTCCCTGGCCGCGTACGCCGGGCAGACCGTCACGCTGAAGTTCACCGGCAGCGAGGACATCTCCCTGCAGACGTCGTTCGTGATCGACGACACCGCGGTCAACGTCTCCTGAGCCAACCTTCCCACCGGCGTCCGGCGGTCACCTCTCGGTGGCCGCCGGGCGTCGTTGCCGGCTCCTGCACGAGGTGCCGGCGGACCGATTCCGGCGTCAGACGTCGAAGCCGGCGGGGCGCTGGGTGGCCGGTGCCGGCGGGGCCGCCTTCCACAGGCCGGTCTTCTGCGCGGTCAGCCGGGCCAGGTAGGCCGGGTTGAGGATCACGTACCGGCGCCAGAGCCGCTTCGGCTCCAGCCCGAGCCGCCAGAACCACTCCAGCCCGGCCCGCTGCATCCACGGCGGCGGGTTGCGCAGCAGGCCGGCGTGATAGTCGAACGCCGCGCCGACCGCCATCAGCGGCATGTCCAGCAGCGGGCGCATGGCGTAGGTGAAGACCTCCTGGCGCGGGCAGCCCAGCCCGACCAGGACCAGCCGGGCGCCGCTGGCCTTGATCCGGTCGGCGATCTCGACATCCTCGCCCGGCTGCAGGGACCGGAACTTGGACGGCTCGACTCCGGCGATCTTCAGCGCCGGAAACTTCCGCTCGAGGGCCGGGACCAGCCGGGACAGGGTCGCCTCGGTGGAGCCGTACAGGTAGACCGGCAGTCCCTCGTCGGCGAACCGGGCGAGCACCCGGAGGGTGAGCTCCGGGCCGTAGACCCGGTCGGTGAGCCCGGCGCCGTGCAGCAGGTTGAGCGCCCAGCGGACCGGCTGCCCGTCCGGGGTGACCACGTCGAACGCGTTGAGCCGGGCGTTGTGCGCCGGGTCGAGCACCCCGGTCATCACGCCGTGCACGGCCAGCGCGGTCAGCGCCAGCGGACGGCGCTCCTGCGCCGCCGCGACCACCGCCTCGGTCGCCCGGGCGTAGTCGGTCGCGTCGACGAGTACGCCGAGCACGTTCCGCTTGGTGCTGCCGGTGGTCATGCCTTTGGCACCCACTTGTCGACGTTCGCGTCGTAGATCTCGCGGAGGATCATCGGCACGTCGTAGGTGATCTTCCAGTTCGGGTAGTGCTCCTCGAACCGGGCCATGCTGCTGACGTACCACTGGTGATCGCCGGTGCGGGCCTGTTCGACATAGTTGATCTTCGCCTCGTGACCGGTGATCTCCTCGGCGATCCGGAACGCCTCGATGTGCGAGGTGTTCGAATGCCGGCCGCCACCCAGGTTGTAGACCTGGGCCGACCGTGGCTCGCGGAAGAACGCCTCGAAGGCGGTCAGCACGTCCCGGGAGTGGATCGCGTCCCGGACCATCTTGCCCTTGTAACCGAAGAGGTTGTACGTCCGGCCCTCCATGACGCAGCGCATCAGGTAGGCCAGGAAGCCGTGCAGTTCGGCCGCCGAGTGGGCCGGGCCGGTCAGCGTGCCGCCCCGGAAGCAGGCGGTCCTCATGTCGAAGTACCGGCCGTACTCCTGGACCATCACGTCGGCGGCGACCTTCGAGGCGCCGAAGACCGAGTGCAGCGACTCGTCGATCGACATGTCCTCGGTGATGCCCTGGTGGTAGGGGTGATCCTCGGGCAGTTCGTACCGGGTCTCCAGCTCGACCAGGGGCAGGCTGTTCGGGCGGTCGCCGTAGACCTTGTTGGTCGAGCAGTGGATGAAGGGCGCCTCGATGGCGTGCCGGCGGGTGTTCTCCAGCACATTGAGGGTGCCGCCGGCATTCACGTCGAAGTCGGTGTACGGCTCCTTGGCGGCCCAGTCGTGGCTCGGCTGCGCGGCGCTGTGGATCACGACGCCGATGTCCGAGCCGTACTTCTTGAAGACCTGCTCCAGGCCGTCCCGGTCCCGGATGTCCACCGCGTAGTGGGTGTAGGCGCTGCCCAGTTCGGCGGCGAGCCGATCCAGGCTCCAGGATGTCGATCCGTCCTCGCCGAAGAAGTACCGCCGCATGTCGTTGTCGATACCGACCACATCGAGACCGAGGCCCGCGAAGTGGCGGGCCGCCTCAGAGCCGATCAGACCGCCGGAACCGGTCACCAACGCGACAGTCACACGCCACTCCTGATCGATAGGGGGCAGGGAAACCATCGGAGCATAGCGTGACGTCCGGCATGCCCCGATATGGCGCGAGGGCCCCGCTATGTGCGGAGCCCTCGTGATGGTGGGGAAGGGGGGAGTTGAACCCCCACGCCCTTTCGGGCACACGGACCTGAACCGTGCGCGTCTGCCATTCCGCCACTTCCCCGTGGCCTTGACCTGGAACACCGTAACTCATCCCGGTCCCACCGTCTGCGGCAGGTGCCGAGACATATTACGCTGTTCCCGGTCATCGCTACGAGCGATCACCGTTCGTGGCGGACGAAACTGTAGCACGACCGCAGGGCCGGCCACGAACGGGCCGCCGGCAGCCGGCCGAGCGGCGTGTGAGCTGCGGAGGCGGTGTCCGGATACCATCATTGCCTCGGAACCCGAGGAGGAGCCGGTGAGCGTGCTGCAACGCTTCGAGAAGCGTCTGGAAGGCCTGGTCGAGGGGGCCTTCGCCAAGGTCTTCAAAGGGGTGGTCCACCCCGTGGAGATCCTCAACGCCATGCAGCGGGAGGCCGAGGCGCACAAGGCGATCCTGGCCGGTGGGCGCACGTTGGTGCCCAACCGCTACGTGATCGATCTCTCGCCGTACGACCACAGTCGGCTGGCGCCGTACGCCGCCGCGCTGGCCCAGGAGTTGGCCCAGTCGCAGGCGGAGTTCATCGGCGAGCAGGCCTGGACGGTCTACGGCGACGTGATCGTCGAGGTCGAGCGTGGCGAAGGGCTGGACACCGGGATGTTCCGGGTCACCGCCGAGGTCTACACCGGCGGCGACGTCGCCCCGGTCTCCGCGCCCGGCGGCTACGACGCCGGCCCGGCCTACCCGTCGTACGACCAGGGTGGCGGCTACGGCCCGCCGCCGGGGCACGGCGGCGGTCGCAACGTCCGGCTGGTCTCCGGTGACGGCCGCACGTACCCGCTCCAGATGGGCTCGACCGTGATCGGCCGCGGCGACCAGGCCAACCTGCGCCTGCCCGACGTCGGCATCTCGCGGCGGCACGCCCGGCTCGACTTCGACGGCGGCCAGGTCGTGCTGACCGACCTCGGCTCCACCAACGGCACGATGGTCAACGGCCAGCGCGTCTCCGCGGTCGCCCTCAACCCGGGCGACATGATCCAGTTGGGCACGACCACCCTGACCTTCCGCGTGGACGGCTGATCCGCCTTGCCGGAACTCGTCATCACCGTCGCCCGGTTCGGGTTCCTCATCCTGCTGTGGATCTTCGTGTTCACGGTGGTCGGGGTGATCCGTCGAGATCTCTTCGCGGGGGCCCGGTCGGGTCGGCTGGTGGCCGCGCCGCGCGCGGTCGGGGCCTCGACCGGGCAGGCGGCGAGGCCGGCGAAGGTGAAGCGGGGCAGAGCCGCGCACCAGCTGGTGGTCACCGCCGGCCAGCTGGCCGGCACCCGGATCACCCTCGGCGAGTCGCAGATCACCATCGGCCGGGCCGAGGATTCGACGCTGGTCATCACCGACGACTACGCGTCAGCGCGACACGCCCGGCTGGTGCCGCGCGACGGGCAGTGGTTTGTCGAGGACCTCGGATCGACTAACGGCACCTACCTGGATCGCGCTAAGGTCACCGGACCGACCCCCGTCCCCCTCGGCGTGCCGATCCGGATCGGCCGCACCTCCCTCGAATTACGGCCATGACTTTGACCCTGCGCTATGCGGCCCACAGCGACCGCGGTCTGATCCGAGACGGTAACCAGGACTCCGTCTACGCCGGGCCGCGGCTGCTCGCCGTCGCCGACGGCATGGGCGGCATGGCCGCCGGTGACGTCGCCAGCAACATCGTCATCGGTGCCATGGCGCCACTCGACGAGGACGTCCCCGGGGACGCCCTCGTCGACGCGTTGCGTTCCGCCGTGGGCACCGCCAACCAACAACTCCGCGACACCGTGGACGCCAACCCGCAGCTGGAGGGGATGGGCACCACGCTCACCGCCACCCTCTTCTCGGGCAGCAAGCTCGGCATGGTCCACATCGGCGACTCGCGCGCCTATCTCCTGCGGAACGGCGAGTTCGCGCAGATCACCAAGGACGACACGTACGTCCAGATGCTCGTCGACGAGGGCCGGATCAGCGCGGAGGAGGCGAGCAGTCACCCCCAGCGGTCGCTGCTCACCCGGGCGCTGGACGGCCGCGACATCGACCCGGAGTACAGCGTCCGCCAGGTGCTCCCCGGCGACCGCTACCTGATCTGCTCCGACGGGCTGTCCGGCGTGGTCAGCGCGGACACCATCGCCGACACGATGCGCGAGTACGCCGATCCGCAGCAGTGTGTCGAGCGCCTGGTTCAGCTCGCCCTGCGCGGCGGCGGCCCGGACAACATCACGGTGATCATCGCTGACGCCACCGACCAGGACATCGTCGAGGCATCCCCGATCGTCGGCGGCGCCGCCGCCCGGGACCGGGGCATGGCCACCTCTGCGGACGGGTCCACCCCGGCGGCCCGCGCCTCGGCCCTGTCCGCGCCGCGGCCGCCCGCGCCGGAGGATCCGGTGGACCGCGAGGACGAGCCGGAACGCCGTCGGCACCGCCCGGTGCGCACCGCGGCGATGCTGCTGGCGCTGCTGGTCATCCTCGGCGGTGGCCTCTTCGGTGGGTGGAGCTACACCCAGCGCCAGTACTACGTCGGCGCCACCGAGGACGGCAAGCTCGCGGTCTTCCGCGGGGTGCCGGGCCAGATCGCCGGGCTCGACCTGTCGAACGTGCACGCCACCAGCCCGGCCAAGCTGGACGACCTCACCCTGGCCGCGCAGGAGCAGGTGAAGCAGGGCATCCAGGCGAAGAGCGAGCCGGACGCCGAGCGTCGGCTGGCCGAGTTGACCAGCGACGATCCGGCCAACCCGAACCTCAAGCCGACCTGCCCGCCCAGCCCGACGGCGGTCGCGGTCAGCCCGACGCCGACCGTCTCCCCGACCGCTGTCCCGACCGGGACGGCCAGCCCGCTGGCCCCGGCCGTCAGCGCCACCGCCAGCGCGCCGGCCACCGCCCCGACCGCGCCCACCACCACGCCCGACGTCGCCCCCTCCGACACGGTCCCGCCGGTCGACCCGGCAGGCTGCCGGTCGCCGGAGTGACCGTCGGCTCGAGCCCGAGGACTCATCCGTGACCGCAGCCGCCGTACCGGCAACCTCGCCCGTCTCGACGGGCGAGCAGCCTGGCGTGCGCCTGGCCCGGTCCCGGCGTAACGCCGAGCTGTCCCTGCTCCTGCTCGCCATGGTGCTGGTGGCGGCATACTCGGCGACGGTCGAGGCGACCGTGCTGGACACGGTCACCCCGGACTTCTGGATCCCGGCCGCCGCGCTGGGGCTGGTCTTCCTCGGCCTGCACCTGATCATCCGCTGGCTGGCGCCCTTCGCCGACCCGGCGTTGCTGCCGGCGGTCGCCCTGCTCAACGGCATCGGCGTGGGCTTCCTGCGCCGTTACGACCTGGCCCAGGCCGCCCCGGCCGACCGGGAGCACCTCGCCATCTTCGCCGGTACGGGCGGCCGGCAGCTCGCCTGGACGCTCGCCGCGGTGATCCTCGCCGCCGCCCTGCTGGCGATCATGCGGGACCACCGGTCGCTCTCCCGGTACGCGTACACCCTGGGGCTGGCCGGCATCGTGCTGGTGATGATCCCGGCGGTGCTGCCGGCCCGGTTCTCCGAGATCAACAACGCCAAGCTGTGGATTCGGATCGGCGGGTTCTCGATCCAGCCGGGTGAGTTCGCCAAGCTCGCCCTGCTCGCCTTCTTCGCCTACTACCTGGTCCGCAAGCGGGAGGTGCTGTCGCTGGCCAGCCGGCGGGTGCTCGGCATCGACTTCCCGCGCGGGCGGGACCTCGGGCCGGTCCTGGTGGTTTGGATCATCAGCCTCCTGGTCCTGGTCTTCGAGAAGGACCTGGGCACCTCGCTGCTCTACTTCGGCATGTTCGTGGTGACGCTCTACATCGCCACCGAACGGGTCAGTTGGCTGCTCATCGGTCTGATCCTGTTCTTCGGCGGCGCCTACCTGGCCTACCTGCTGGGCGGGACGGTGGGCGGTCCATTCGCCAACTTCTACCTACGGGCGGAGATCTGGCTGGACCCGTTCGGTGACCCGTACGACAAGGGTTACCAGCTCGTCCAGGGTCTGCTCACGCTCGGTACCGGCGGCCTCTTCGGGGCCGGACCGGGCGGTGGCCAGCCGACCCTGCTGCCCGAGGTGCAGACGGACTTCATCTTCGCCGGCATTGGCGAGGAGATCGGACTCTTCGGCCTCTCCGCGCTGCTCGTGGTCTACCTGCTGATCGTCGAGCGGGGGCTGCGGGCCGCCCTCGCGGTGCGGGACTCGTTCGGCAAGCTGCTCGCCGGCGGCCTGGCCTTCACCCTGGGCCTGCAGGTCTTCGTCATCGTCGGCGGGATCAGCAAGCTCATCCCGCTGACCGGTCAGACCACCCCGTTCCTCTCCGCCGGTGGCTCGTCGCTGATGGCGAACTGGCTGCTCATCGCGGTCCTGCTCCGGGTCTCCGACGGCGCTCGCCGGCCGGTGGCGCCCGGTGGCCCGGCGGTCCGGCCGTCCGGCGGCCCGCCCGAGCAGCTGCACGGTGCTCCCACGGAGGTGATCCGGCCGTGAACGCACCCCTGCGCCGCGTCGGCGTGGTCGTGATGATCCTTTTCGGGCTGCTCTTCGCGAACCTGAACTGGATTCAGGCCTACAAGGCCGACGAATACCGCAACAGCGACTACAACGGCCGGGTCCAGGTCGCCGAGTACGAGCGCAAGCGCGGCAACATCGAGGTCGGCGGCACCGCGTACGCCCTCAGCAAGGAGACCGGCGGGAAGCTGAAGTTCCAGCGCAGCTACCCGGACGGCGAGATGTACGCGCACGTGCTCGGCTACAAGCCGGTCAACCTGGGCGACATCGGCATCGAGCAGGTCGAGAACGACTTCCTCGCCGGCACCAGCGACCAGCTCATCGGCGACCGGGTGAAGGACATGTTCACCGGGAACAAGACCGGTGGCGGCAACGTGCTGCTGACCCTCTCCAAGGGGGCGCAGGCGACGGCCTTCAAGCAGCTGCAGAACAACCGGGTCGGGGCCACCCGGGGCGCGGCGATCGCGATCGACCCGCGTACCGGGGCGGTGCAGGCGCTGGTCTCCATGCCGAGCTTCGACCCGAACCCGCTGGTCAGCCACGACACGGAGGCGGCCCAGACGGCGTACAACAAGCTCAACAAGGATCCGGACCGCCCACTGGCCAACCGGGCCCTGTCCGAAACCCTGCCCCCCGGCTCCACCTTCAAGATCGTGATGGCCGCGGCGGCCCTGGAGAGCGGCATCGGCCCGCAGACCGAGATCCCGGCCGGGTCGACCTACACCCCGCCGACCTCAGGCTCGCCGATCAAGAACGCCGCCACGACCATCTGCCCCGGGCCGACCGGCACCCCGGTGACCCTCAAGGACGCCGTCACCTTCTCCTGCAACACCGGCTTCGCCCAGCTCGGCGTAAAGCTCGGGGCCGACAAGGTCAAGGAGAAGGCCCGCCAGTTCGGCTTCGAGCAGGACGACCTCACCGTCGGGCAGCTCAACGAGGGCGGCCTGCCGGTGGCGGCCAGCCGGACCGGTGACATGCAGAACCCGGACGGGGGCACCGACCCGGCCGCGCTGGCCCAGTCCTCGATCGGGCAGAACAACGTGCGGATGACGCCGCTGCAGGGCGCGCTGATCGCCGCCTCGGTCGCCAACGGCGGCAGCCAGATGCGGCCGTACCTGGTCAAGCAGTTGCTCGCCCCGGACCGCACCACCAGCTACTACACCGCCAAGCCGCGCGAGCTGCGCCGGCCGGTGAGCGGCCAGGTGGCTGCCGACCTGCAGGACATGATGGTCAGCGTCGTCAAGAAGGGCACCGGCGAGAACGCCGCCATCAAGGGCTACACGGTCGGCGGCAAGACCGGTACCGCCCAGTCCGGCCCGGACACGCCCGACCACGGCTGGTTCATCGGCTTCGCGCTGGACAAGAACGGCACCCCGATCTCCGCCGTCTGCGTGGAGCTGGAGCGGGCCGGCAAGGGCGGCAGCGCCGAGGCGGCCCGGATCGCCGGCCGGATCATGGAGGCGGCCATCGCCGGCTCCGGAGGCCGCTGACATGCTCAGCCCAGGGGTGCAGCTCGGCAACCGCTACCGCCTCGACGAGCGGATCGCCAGCGGTGGCATGGGCGACGTCTGGCGCGGCACCGATCAGGTGCTGGGTCGTACGGTCGCCGTGAAGAGCCTGCTCCCCGCCCTGCTGGACGAGCCCGGCTTCGCCGAGCGGTTCCGCGGCGAGGCTCGGACCATGGCCACCATCAACCACCCCGGCGTGGTGGACGTCTACGACTTCGGCAGCGACCAGCAGATCGCCTTCCTGGTCATGGAGTACGTCGAGGGCGATGCGCTCTCCGCCACGCTCAGCCGGGTCGGGCGGCTCACCCCCGCCCGGACGATGGCCCTGCTCGCGCAGGCCGCCGACGCGCTCCACGCGGCCCACGAGAAGGGCATCGTGCACCGCGACGTGAAGCCGGGCAACCTGCTGGTCCGGCCGAACGGCACGCTGGTGCTCACCGACTTCGGGATCGCCCGTTCCGACCTGGTCGGCCAGCTCACCGCCGCCGGATCGGTGCTCGGCACGGCCTCGTACATCTCCCCGGAGCAGGCCACCGGCGCCGTCGCCACCCCCGCCTCCGACGTGTACGCGCTCGGCGTGGTCGCGTACCAGTGCCTCGCCGGCCGGCGGCCGTTCGAGGGGGACAACCCCCTCGAAATCGCCATGAAGCACGTCCGGGAGGCTCCCCGGCCGCTCCCCGCCGACATCCCGCCCCAGGTCCGCGCCATCGTCGAGCGGGCCCTGGCGAAGGACCCCGCGGCCCGCTGGCCCAGCGCCGCCGCCCTGGCCAGCGTGGCCCGGCAGGCCAAGCTCGCCCTGTCGCAGCAGGCACGTGCCGGCGGACGTCCCGGGCCCGTCTCCGCCGTACCCTCCTCGTCGGCGGCACCGGCGGCCCGGGCGCAGGTCCCGGCCGCGCCGCGACCGCAACCCCACCCGCCCACGGTGGCCGGCCGCCCGCCGGTCGCCGCCCGGCCGGCCGCGGTGGCACCGCCCGCCCCGCAGCCCCGCCCACCGCTGGCCCCACGCGGCGCGGCGACCGTCCCGCCGCCCCGGCAGCCCAACCCCCTCGGGTACGCCAGCCCGCCGGCCGCCCCGGCTCCCCGCGGGTCCCGGTCCGGGCGGTGGGTGATCGCGATCGTGGTGGCCATACTGGTCGTGCTCTGCTCGGGCGTGATTTCGTACAAGTACAAGAAGGGCACGTTGGCCGGGGACCCCGGCGCGCTTGCCCCGGTGAGCGTGACCTCCGGCGCGGTGCGGGCCCACGGAGGGGACGATCTGGTCCGGACGTCGTACCGTCGTGAGGTACGGCTCCAGCCGGCTGGCGGCGACACGACGACGAGCGAAGGACGAGAGACGCGATGACAGCGCAGGCCCGCCTGCTCGGTGGCAGGTACCAGGTCGGCGAGCTGCTCGGCTACGGCGGCATGGCGGAGGTGCACCGCGGTCGCGATCTCCGGCTCGGTCGGGATGTCGCGATCAAGATGCTCCGGGCGGACCTGGCCCGGGACGCCACTTTCCAGATGCGGTTCCGGCGTGAGGCGCAGAACGCCGCCTCGCTCAACCACCCGGCCATCGTCGCCGTGTACGACACCGGCGAGGAGACCGCGCCGACCGGCGAGACGCTGCCCTTCATCGTGATGGAGTTCGTCAACGGGCGGACCCTCAAGGAGGTGCTGGGCGCCGAGGGTCGGCTGCAGCCGCGGCGGGCGCTGGAGATCTGCGCCGACATGTGCGCGGCGCTGGAGTTCAGCCACCGCCACGGGATCATCCACCGGGACATCAAGCCCGGCAACGTCATGCTCACCCAGACCGGCCAGGTCAAGGTGATGGACTTCGGCATCGCCCGGGCGCTGGCCAGCGGGGCCACCACGATGACGCAGACCAGCGCCGTCATCGGCACCGCGCAGTACCTCTCCCCCGAGCAGGCCCGCGGTGAGGCGGTCGACGCGCGCTCCGACGTCTACGCGGCCGGCTGCGTGCTCTTCGAGCTGCTCTGCGGGCACCCGCCGTTCGTCGGGGACAGCCCGGTCAGCGTCGCGTACCAGCACGTGCGGGAGGCCCCGCCGACGCCGAGCAGCATCAACCCGGACGTCAACCCCGCGGTCGACGCCATCGTGCTCAAGGCGCTGTCCAAGAATCCGCTGAACCGCTACCAGAGCGCCGGCGAGATGCGGGCGGACCTGCTCCGTGCCGCCGCCGGCCGGCCGGTGCTGGCCACCCCGGTCATGCCCGCCGACGAGACCGCCCCGATGGCCCCGGCCGGGGCGGGGGGCTACCAGACGCAGGTGATGGGGCCGCAGACCCGGCAGCAGGTCCCGGCCCGGGTCGGCGACCCGCGCAAGCGCAAGAGCTCTGCCTGGGTGATCGCCACCTTCGCCGCGCTCGGCGTACTCGCGGTGATCGCCCTGGCCGCCGCCCTCTGGCTCAGCCAGGCCGGCGCCGACAAGGTCCAGGTCCCGGGGGTGCAGGGCAAGAGCCAGGTGGAGGCGCAGGCGGTGATCCAGCAGGCCGGGCTCCGCTGGGAGCTCGGCGACCCGGTGCAGAACGCCACCTGTGAAAAGGACACCGTCGTCGGCCAGAGCCCAGATCCGAACACCGAGGCGGCCAAGAACTCGGTGGTGACGCTCCAGATCTGCGGCGGCCCGAAGATGGCCACCATCCCGACCGGGTTGGAGAACTCCCAGTTCACGAATGTTGAGCAGCAGCTCAAGAAACTCGAACTCAGAGTCGACTCCGAGAACGTTGACAGCGGCCTGCCTAAGGGCATCGTCGTCAACGTCGATCCCAAGGAGGGCACCACCGTGCCGGTGGGCTCCACCGTCAAGGTGCAGGTCTCCAAGGGGAACGTCAACGAGGTGCCGGATGTCCGTGGCTACACCAAGGAACAGGCCATCAAGCGCCTGAAGGACGCCGGCTACGAAGTACGCACCCGGGATGGCGATCTGGTGCCGCCGGACCAGGCCGGCAAGGTGAGCGGACAGAACCCGAAATCGGGCACGAAGCTCCCCAAGGGCAGCACGGTTACCATCGATGTCGACATCCCCGAGCCGGAGCCGTCCGACTCGGCGACCGCGACGCCGGACCCCACCGGTTCGCCGACCGGGGGCGGCGGAGGCTTCCCCTTCCCGACCCCGCCGACGGCGTACAACGCCAGGCCGTGACGAATCGGGGCCCCGACCCCGTGTCGGGGCCTCGATTCGGTCGGGCCTTGGCCCATCATGATCGACTCAATGTCGCCGACATGGCGGCGTCCGAGTCCATACGACACCGCGATGTCGCGTAAGCGGAGTGGATCAAGCCGGGCGGCGGCGCCCGGGTCGGGGAGCTGACGGTCAGGCGGCGGCGAAGGCGGCCCGGCGGCGGGCGTCCACCTCGGCGGCGAGTTCCGGAGCCCGCTCCAGCGCCTCCGGGAAGCCGCACGTGGCCAGCCAGTTCGCCAGCATGAGGTGCCCGCCCTCGGTCAGCACCGACTCGGGGTGGAACTGGACCCCCTCGATCGGCAGGGTCCGGTGCCGCATCGCCATGACCACGCCGGAGCCGGTCCAGCCGGTGACCTCCAGCTCCTCCGGAAGGGTCTCGGGCAGCACGGCGAGTGAGTGGTACCGGGTGGCGGTGAACGGGTCGGGCAGGCCGGCAAGCACGCCGACCCCGTGGTGGCTCACCTCGGAAGTCTTGCCGTGCAGCAGCTCGGGCGCCCGGGTCACGGTCGCGCCGAACGCCTCACCGATGGCCTGGTGGCCGAGGCAGACCCCGAAGAGGGGCAGCTTGCCGGCGTACTCCTTGATGACGTCGAGGCAGATGCCGGCGCGGTCCGGGCTCCCCGGCCCGGGCGACAGCAGCACGCCGGCCGCGCCCACCCGGCCCACCTCGGCGACGTCGATCTCGTCGTTGCGCCGGACGTCGCAGTCCACGCCGAGCTGGCCGAGGTACTGCACCAGATTGAAGACGAACGAGTCGTAGTTGTCGATCACCAGGACGCGCATCGGAGTCACCTGTTCGGGGTGGGGGGCGGGGCGTTGTTCGTCTCCGTGCTGTACGGGATCTCCTCGTGGCTCGGGGTCACCCCCGGGTCGTTGAGCCCGCCGCCCGAATCCTCACCCGGTACGCCGGACTCCTGGGTGACCTGCACGTCGTCGAAGGGGAGCAGGGGCTCCGCCCACGGGAAGACCACGAACCAGAGCAGGGCGACCGCCGCCGCGGTGAGCAGCACCGAGCCGGCCAGCTTGCCCGCCAGCCCGAAGGGGAGTTTGCGCCAGATCCACCCGTACATCGTCAACCTTCCAGCTCGGCCGGGCGGCCCGCCGACTTCGCCTGCACGTGGTCCAGCCGGGCATGGATGATCAGCCGCTGGTAGTTGTCGAACTTGGGGTTGCAGGTGGTCAGGGTGAGCAGCTTCTCGGTCGGCTTCGCGCCCGGTTTGCCGGGCACCGGGGCCACCACCTCGACCTGGTTCGGCCGGACGATGCGCTGCTCGTAGACCTTGTAGACGAACCAGTCGCTCTTGGACTCCACCACGATGTTGTCACCGGTGCGGAGCTCGTCCAGCCGCCAGAAGGTGGCCCGGATGCGGTGCCCGGCCACGGAGAAGTTGCCCACCTGGCCCGGCAGGGCGCTCTTCGGATAGTGGCCGGGGGCGTACCGGATGTCGGCCGGGCTGACTCCCTCGACCACCACCCAGTGCTTGTCGAACTTCGGGATGTAGAGCCCGGCGACCGGCTTGCCCTCCGCCGGTGGCGTGGGCTTCGCCGCGGGCGCGCTCGGGCTGACCGTCGGGTCCCCGGTGGGCCCCCACTCCTGGGCGAGCTGGCTGTTCAGGTCGTTCTGGTGGGCGTCGACGATCACCGTCTTGCCCCAGATCTCGTACCCGGCGAAGAGCAGCACCACCAGGCCGAAGGTGATCAGCAGTTCGCCGGTGCCCCGCACGACGGTACGCAGGCGGGAACCGACGGTGGGCCGGGTCAGCTCCGAGTAGACGCTCTTGTAGCCCTCGCCGGTCTGCTCGGGGCGTAGCTGCACCACCCGCTCGCCCCGACGGGGCGTGGGCGGCGCGGCGGGGGTGTCGGGCTCGTCGCCGGAGTCCTGGACGGGGGGCACCGCACCCATCAGCGCGGTCGAGTCCAGGGCCGGGTTCCGGGCCGGCCGGTTCGGGACAGCGGGGATCAGGGCGGTCGCGCCCGGGTCCGCCGGGGCGCCGGCCGGTCCACCCGGGCCGCTCCCGGTCGGACCCGCCGCCCGGGGGACGCCGGCGGCCGGTGACCCGCCCCGAGGGGCGGCGCCGGCCGCGTCTCGGCCGGGCCGTCCGGTCGGCGGAACGCCATGGCCCTCGTACGGGTGCCCGGCGGAGCGGCGTGCGGGTCGGTCGCCGACCGGGGGGATGAACGCGGTCGGCCCGTCGCCCGGCGCGGCCGGTCGTACCGCCGCGGTGTCGAACCCGCGGGCGACCGGCTCGTCGGGGGCGCGGTGGCCCGGTACGTGCGTAGGGAGCCCGGGCGCGCCGGTGGGGCCGTCCGCCCGGCGGGTGCCGGGGCCATCGGGGGCGCGGTGCCCAGGCGCGGCGGTGGGACCCTCTGTCCGGCGGGCGCCGGGGCCGTCGAAGGTGCGGTGGCCGGGCGTGGCGGTGCGGCCCTCCGGCCGGCCTGCGCTCGGCTCGTCGGCGGTCCGGCGGCCCGGCGTGTGGGTGCTGAGCCCTGACCGGGCGATGGGGTCGTCGCCACTCCAGCGGCCCGGCGCGGTGCCCCCCGGGCCCGGCGGCCCCGGCCGGCGGTCGAACCGGTCGTCGGCTGTGTTGGTGCGTGGGCCGGCGGTGGCCGGGTCCGCCGGCCAGCGGCTGGCCGGCTCGGCGGGGCCGCCGGCCGGCTGGATGTCCGCCCAGCTGCCCGAGGCCGGCTGGCGGGGCTCGTGGTGGCGGCGCTCCGGGCCGGCGGCGGGCGCCGGCGGGCGGGCCTGTGAGTCACCGGTCCAGGGCGGGGGCGGGGACGGGAACCGGGCGGCCGGCCGGCCGCCCGGCGCATCGAGCGCCTCCGCCTCCGGCCAGGGCAGGTCGAGCGCGGGCCGGGCCGGGGGCGGTGCGGGCCGGTCGACCTTCGGGATGAACGCGGTCGGCCCCTCGCGGTCGTCGTGGCGCTCCCGCGCGTCCTCCGGCCTCACTGCAGCACCTTCGCGGACTGGAGCGCGGTCGAGTCCTCGAACGCCGGCACGGTGACCGTGGAGGCGGTCTCCTTGTACCCGAGCTGGTAGTGGTCGACCGCTTCCCTGAACAACCGGACTCCCTCGGAGGCGGCGAGCGCGCGCTGAAGAGCGGCGGGGTCGCCGATTGCCACGATCTTGAACGGAGGGGAGTACACCCGGCCGTGCAACAGCAGGGTGTTACCGACGCAGCGTACCGCGCTGGTGCTGAGGACGCGGACGTCCATGATTGACATCGCCTCGGCTCCACCCGCCCAGAGCGCGTTCACGACCGCCTGGACATCGCCCTGGTGGACGACCAGGTCGTCATTGCTGGCACCTTTGGGCAGGGCCTGGTCGGCCCGCCGGGGCGCGTCGTCCAGCTCGATGGTGACCCCGGTGCCGGTGAGCGCGGTGAACCCGGCAGCCTGCCGGCTGGCGGCGGCCCGGTCGCGCTGGGCCTTGATCGGGCCGTCGGTGTCGGCCAGCGCGGCGGTCTGCTCCTCGACCTCGGCGCGCAGCTCGGCGGCCTGCTTCTCGCTCGCCGCAACCTCTTCCCGCCGGTCCTCGATCAACTGGGTGAGCTGGGGCCGGCGGTCCTCCCGCAGCGGCGTGCCGCCGGCGGTGGTCGCGGTCGTGGTGAACAGCAGCCCCGCCGCGGCGGCGATCAGGGGTACGCCGATCGACCAGCCCGGGCGGCGTTGCCGCGGCCGTCGGGGCAGCAGGCCGGCGACCGCCCGCCGGAGGACCTTCTGCCAGGAGGCGGCGCCGGACGTGTACTCCACCGGGCGTTCCCTTTCCCGTCGTCTCGTTCCGGTCCGCGTCGACCCGGACCGGTGTGTTCGACCCGAAAAGTCCCGCCTTTTCGGTCACTCCGCGCACTGGCCTGACCCCATTCGTGGCCTGGACGCTCCGTCGGGACTACGCTAGCTGTCGAACCATTATTGGCCATGGACCGTCGCCCCCGCGCCCGGTTGTCAGGCCGGACGAGGTCGTACCCCCCTCTGGAGAGCGTCGTGCCCAAGTCTCAGGTCCGCAAGAAGAAGGTGTACACCCCGCCGACGGACGTTCGTCCCACGGCAACGGCGGCGACGCGCAAGCCGAGCCCCATCTGGCTGCCGATCACGGCCGTGACGCTGATCGTCGTCGGCATCGGCTGGCTGGTCGTGTACTACCTCTCCGAGCAGGCATACCCGGTCATGTCGTGGGGTTACTGGAACCTCGCGGTGGGCTTCGGCGCGATGGTCGCCTCGCTGATCCTGCTCTCCCGCTGGCGCTGACCGGTCGACGTCCGGCCCGCCCCCCGCGACCCTTCAGTTCGGCGCGGCTGACGCCGCACAGCGATCTGAAGCTGTCGTACCGGGGCGGGCTGTCGGCCCTGTCCTGCCCCGGGCGGCCGCCGCTGACCGGTTCCACCATCCGCTCCATGGGGTTATGTCACGCCGCGACGCCCCTGCCCGGCGGACGGCGCCCGGTCCCCCTAAGGTGTCGGCAGGGCGGCGTGGCCGGATGCGAGATGACTCACGTTACTGCTGGGTAACCTTGCGCGTAGGCTGCACTGCATGACCGAGCGGAGCGAGGTCATCGACCGGTCGGGTCGGGGTGGTGGGAGCGGCGCAACGCCGGCCCAGCCCTGAGCCCCGCGCGGTCGCCGAGCCGCTCGACAGGCAGCAGACCGGGAGGCCAACTCGATGGGCAGCGTCCAGATCGTCACCACGATCCTCGCGGCCGCCGTCACCGCCGTGGCGGTGGGGCTTGCGGTGCGCGCGGTCATGCAGATGGTGGCCGTCATCCGGCTCGGGCAACCGGCCCCGGAGCGGTTCGCCGACAAGGGCGCCCGCACGACGAAGATGCTGGTGGAGACCGCCGGTCACACCCGCATGCTCAAGTGGAGCGTGGTGGGCACCGCGCACTGGTTCGTGATGGTCGGGTTCATCGTGCTGTCGCTGCTGGTGCTCGAGGCGTACTTCGAGGTGGTCACGCCCGGCGGCGGCCTGCCGATCATCGGGCACTGGACGTTCTTCGGCCTGGTCACCGAGCTGATCGGCATCTTCGGCCTGCTCGGCATCCTGGTGCTGATGGCGATTCGGCTGCGCAACCGGCCGAACCGGCCCGGCAACCGGTCCCGGTTCACCGGCTCCACCATGTGGCAGGGCTACTTCGTGGAGTGGGTCGTCCTGCTGGTCCTGATCTTCGGCTTCGTGATCCGGGGCTTCAAGGTCGCCACCGACCACTTCGAGTTCCCGGTCTGGGCCACCCCGCTCAGCCACGCGGTCGGCGCGGCGCTCCCGGCTTGGACGGCCGGCGTGAGCATCGCCGCGCTCGTCAAGATCGTCATCTCGATGACCTGGCTCATCGTGATCTCGCTGAACGTCACCATGGGCGTCGCCTGGCACCGCTTCCTCGCGTTCCCCAACATCTTCTTCAAGCGCGACCCGGAGAAGCCGGCCGGCTCCGGCCTCGGCCCGCTGCGGCCGATGACGAGCGGCGGCAAGCCGCTCGACTTCGAGGAGGCCGACCCGGAGAAGGACCAGTTCGGTGTCGCCCAGGTCGAGCAGTTCACCTGGAAGGGCCTGCTGGACTTCAGCACCTGCACCGAGTGCGGCCGCTGCCAGTCGCAGTGCCCGGCGTGGAACACCGGCAAGCCGCTGTCGCCGAAGCTGCTGGTGCTGAGTCTGCGCGACCACGCGTACGCCAAGGCGCCGTACCTGCTGGCCGGCGGCGGCAAGGACCTGACCGGTGAGGAGAAGGCCACCCAGGAGCAACTGGCGAACGTCGACGTGCTGGCTCTGGCCGAGGCCGACCGGCCGCTGATCGGCACCGCCGCCGACGGTGGCGTCATCGATCCGGACGTGCTCTGGTCCTGCACCACCTGCGGCGCCTGCGTCGAGCAGTGCCCGGTGGACATCGAGCACGTCGACCACATCGTCGACATGCGCCGCTACCAGGTGCTGATCGAGTCGAGCTTCCCGTCCGAGGCCGGCGTCATGCTCCGCAACCTGGAGAACAAGGGCAACCCGTGGGGCGCCCCGCAGAACACCCGGGAGGACTGGACCAAGGGCCTCGGCTTCGAGGTGCCCCGGGTCGGCGAGGTCGAGGACTTCGAGTACCTGTTCTGGGTCGGCTGCGCCGGCGCGTTCGAGGACCGGGCCAAGAAGACCACCCGCGCGGTCGCCACGCTGCTGCACGAGGCCGGCGTCACCTTCGCCATCCTCGGTGAGGGCGAGACCTGCACCGGTGACCCGGCCCGCCGGATCGGCAACGAGTTCGTCTTCCAGATGCTCGCCCAGCAGAACGTCGAGACGCTGAACGAGGCGTTCGAGGGCCGGGAGCGGAGCAAGCGCAAGATCGTCGCCACCTGCCCGCACTGCTTCAACACCCTGGGCAACGAGTACGGCCAGCTCGGCGGCGAGTTCGAGGTGGTTCACCACACCCAACTCCTGGCCCACCTGGTCGCCACCGGCAAGCTCACCCCGGTGCAGCCCGTGGATGGCGGCCTCACCTACCACGACCCCTGCTACCTGGGCCGGCACAACCGGGTATTCACCCCGCCGCGCGAGGTGTTGGGCGCCGCCCTCGGCGGCGGCCAGGGCGGCCCAGCCGGCGCTTCCGGTGCGGGCCGCGACAGCGGCCTGATCGAGATGCCGCGGAACAGCGAGCGCTCCTTCTGCTGCGGTGCCGGCGGTGCCCGGATGTGGATGGAGGAGAAGATCGGCAAGCGGATCAACGTGGACCGGGTCGAGGAGGCCATGTCCACCGGGGCGAGGACCATCGCGGTCGGCTGCCCGTTCTGCTCGACGATGCTCAACGACGGGGTCAACGGCAAGGGCGCCGGGGAGCAGGTCGAGGTGATCGACGTCGCCAGCGTGCTGCTCCGCTCGGTCAAGCCGGAGAGCACCCGGGGCGACAAGGAAGCCGAGCCGGTCGCCGGCTGAGGCGTACGCCGGGACAGCCCGGCACTCGACGGCGGTGGCCCCCGGCGGTGCCACCGCCGTCGTGGTGTCTAGGTGGCGGCGGTGGTGGCGATGACGGCGGCCGTGATGGCCGTGAGCACCGCCGCCTGGGTCTCCTCGATCGCCTTCCGGGTCGCCGCGGACGCCCAGTCGCCGGCCGTGATCTCGGCCAGCCGGGCCTTGACCCGGTCCTTCGGCAGGTCCGGGAAGAGTTTGCGGTCCAGCCCGACCGACCGGCTCAGCGCGATCAGCGCGGCGGTCCGCGCGTCGACCGGCCCGTCGGCCACGACTGCGGCGTGCATCCGCCGCCGGGCCTGCGTCTCCGGCACCGGCTCGCCGCCGGTGGGCGAGGGATACCGGGTACGCGGGAAGAGCCCGAGCACCCGGTCCGACTCGCGTCGGAGCACACCGGCCTCGACCAGCCCGGCCAGCACCCGGTCGGAGAGCTGCCGGGCCAGCCGCCCGACCCAGTCCTTGGGCCGGCGGCGCTTGCCCTCCGCGCCGACCCTGGCCAGGGCCTCGTCCAGCACCGGGTGCCCGACCGGGGTCGGGTCGACGACGGCCAGCCGGCCCTCGACCACCTCGACGCGGCCGGCGAGGGTCAGCTCCAGCAGCACCGCCCCGGCGAGCCCGTAGTCCAGGTGCGGGCGGCCCAGCCGGTTGGTGCCGGCGTCGTCGTAGGCGAGGAGGACCAGTTCGTCGGCGAGAGTGAGCCCGTTCATGGCCGCCACGCTAGCCCGGCCGGGCCACCCCGGGCTCACGTCCACTCGTGCCGCTGGCGGGGCCGTGGAAGAATCGCGCCGAGGTGAGCCGATCATCGATGCCCTGTTGGTCACCACGCTGTTGCCCCTGGTCGGCTTCGTCCTGCTGACCGCCGGCAACGCGTTCTTCGTCGCGGCCGAGTTCGCCCTGGTCACGGTGGACCGCGCGGAGATCGACCGGCGGGCCGGCGAGGGCGACGGCCGGGCCGCCACGGTACGCCGGGCGCTGCGCGAGCTCTCCTTCCAGCTCTCCGGCGCGCAGCTCGGCATCACCATCACCGCGCTGCTCACGGGCTACCTGGCCGAACCCGCCCTGGCCCGGCTCTTCGCCCCGCTGCTGCGCCCGCTCAGCGGGGCGGAGCGGTTCAGTACGCTGCTCGCCCTCGCGCTGGCCACGCTGATCTCGATGCTCTTCGGCGAGCTGGTGCCGAAGAACCTCGCGCTGGCCCGGCCGATGCCGGCCGCGCTCGCCACCGCCGGGCCGATGCGGACCTTCGCCCGGACCTTCGGCTGGCTGATCCGGTTGCTGAACGACTCGGCGAACCGGCTGGTCCGCCGGCTCGGGGTGGAGCCGCAGGAGGAACTGGCCAGCGCCCGGTCGCCGGAGGAACTGGGCCTGCTCGCCGCGATCTCGGCCCGGGCCGGTGCGCTCCCGCCGGACACAGCGATGCTGCTGCGCCGCACCATCCGCTTCGGCGACAAGCGGGCCGCGGAGGCGATGACGCCCCGGGTGGACGTGATTGCGCTGCGGGCCACCGCGACCGTCGCCGAGCTGCTGGACCTGTCCCGGGAGACCGGCCGGACCCGGTTCCCCGTCTACGAGGAGACGCTGGACCTCGTCACCGGCGTCGCCGGGGTGCCGGACGCGCTCGGCGTACCGCTGGCGCAGCGGACGAGGACGACCGTCGCCGCGGTCGCCCGCGAACCGGTGTACGTGCCGGAGAGCCTCGATCTGGACGGCGTGCTCGCCGCCCTCAAGTCGGCCGGCGCCGACCTGGCCATCGTGGTCGACGAGTACGGCGGCACCGACGGCGTGGTGACCGTGGAGGACCTGGTCGAGGAGCTGGTCGGGGAGATCGCCGACGAGTTCGACCCGGACGCGGTGGACGAGCTCGGGCCGGTGGAGCTGACCGTGCCGGGTGGGGAGCGGACCGTCCTGGTGGACGGCGTGCTGCGCGCGGACGAGTTGGCCGAGCAGACCGGGTTCCGGCTGCCCGAGGGCCCGTACGAGACCCTCGCCGGCTTCCTGATGGCCCGCCTCGGGCATATCCCCGTACCCGGGGAGACCGTCGAGGCGGGCGGGTACGAGTTCACCGTGGTCGAGGTCGAGCGGCACCGGATCGAGCAGGTCCGGGTGGTCCGCCCCGAGGAGCCGGACGACGATGAGTGAGCTGGCCGTCGCCGTCCTGCTGCTGTTCGGCAACGCCTTCTTCGTGGGCAGCGAGTTCGCGCTGATCGCCTCCCGCCGTACGGTGATCGAGCCGCTCGCGGTGACCTCGAAACGCGCCCGGTGGGCGCTCGCCGCGATGAACCAGATCCCGCTGATGATCGCCGGGGCGCAGCTCGGCATCACGGTCTGCTCGCTCGGCCTCGGCGCGATCGCCGAGCCGGCGCTGGCCCACCTGCTGGAGACGCCGTTCGAGGCGCTCGGGCTGCCCGCCTCCGGGGTGCACCCGGTGGCCTTCGTGTTCGCCCTGGGCGTGGTGGTCTACCTGCACACCGTGGTCGGCGAGATGGTGCCGAAGAACATCACCCTGGCCGGTCCGGAGCTGTCGGCGCTCTGGCTGGGCCCGGCGATGCTGGCGTTCTGCCTGGCCACCAAGCCGCTGCTGCTGGCCATGAAGTGGTCGGCCCGGCAGGTGCTGCGGTGGTGGCGGGTCGAGGCGACGGACGCCGTGAAGACCGTGTTCACGGCCGAGGAACTGGCCGGGCTGGTCTCCCAGGCGCGGACCGAGGGGCTGCTGGACGCCGAGGAGCATGCCCGGATCACCGGCGCGCTGGCTCTGCACAGCCGTACCGCGGCGGACGCGCTGCAACCCTGGTCGACGGTGACCACGGTGGCCGAGGACGTGTCACCGGCCTCGCTGGAGGTGCTGGCGACCCGTACCGGCCGGTCCCGGTTCCCGGTGGTGCAACGGTCCACCCGGCGGGTGCTCGGCTTCGTCCACGTGAAGGACGTGCTCGGGTACGCGGGCGCGAGTCGGCGCGCGCCGGTGCCCGCCGAGGTCTACCGGCCGCTGGCGGTGGTGCCACCCGACCGTACGCTGGCCGACCTGTTGCTCTCGATGCGGCGCGAGCGACGGCACATGGTCCTGGTGAGTGACGGACGTCGACCTCTGGGTGTGGTGACGCTCGACGATGTATTGACGGCAATCGTTGGGAAGTGATTGAACACCGTTTGTGTGCAAGCGGTTGCGCATACGTGATATAGCGATACGCCGCCTTGATTCCACCCCGTCGCCTTCCCTAATGTGGGGCACCGACCGCTGTGGTCGTCTGCCTCGACTTCCCCTCTCGCGAGGCGCCCGGCGGTCGGTTGCAAAGGAGTCCGTGCCGGTGGCAACCATGCCCCCTCATCGTCACGCCCCGAGCCAGCCGCCCGCCCCACCGGTCGGGGCGCGCCGGGTCGTACGCCGTCTCCTCACCCTGGTCGCGGCCGTCGCGGTCGGTGCCGGGCTGCTGGCGGCTCCGGCGCACGCGGCGCCGTCCGTGGATGAGATCGACGCGCAGATCGACAAGCAGTGGGAACAGCTCGAGCCCACGATTGAGAACTACAACAAGGTCCGCGCCCAGCTCAAGGTCAACAAGAAGAAGTCGGACGACCTTGAGAAGAAGATGGTGCCGTTGCAGCTGCAGTCGGACCTGGCGATGAACCAGGTTGGCGACATGGCGGCCCGCTACTACATGCGCGGGCCCTCGCAGGAGATCGGTGCCCTGCTGACGAGCACCAAGCCGGGCATCCTCGGTGAGCAGCTCGTCATCCTCGATCACCTGGCCGCCGAGCAGAAGAAGCAGGTCGCCAGCGTGCTCGCCGTCCGGGACAAGTACAACCGGCAGAAGCGGAAGCTGGACGAGCTGATCGCCACCCAGACGAAGCAGAGCAATGAGCTGGCGGCGAAGAAGAAGCAGATCGACAGCGAGATCAAGCGGCTGACCGCGATGCTGCCGGTGACCTCGATCCGTCCGGCGGGCTGCCCGGCCATCGACGGCGTGGTGAGCAGCGCCGCGCGGACCGCGATCAAGACCGCGTGCGCCCAGGTCGGCGATCCGTACGTGTGGGGCGCCACCGGCCCGAACGCCTTCGACTGCTCCGGCCTCACCCAGTACGCCTACAAGGCCGCGGGCATCTCCCTCACCCACTTCACGGGAGCGCAGTGGAACGAGGGCAGGGCCGTGTCCCGCAGCGACGCGCGCCCCGGTGACCTGGTCTTCTTCTACAGCGACCTGCACCATGTCGGCCTGTATCTCGGCAACGGCATGATGGTGCACGCGCCACGGACCGGCAAACCGGTCCAGGTAACCAAGATCAGCTACATGCCGGTCGCCGGCTTCCGCCGCGTCAGCTAACCCTCTCGAGCAGCACGAAGGCCCCCGGTCCGTGTGGACCGGGGGCCGTCGTTTCGCCGAGGGTCAGCTGGGGGAGCCGATCGACGCCGGCGTGATCTGCACGTCGTCGAGGTTCACGTACATCACCCGGTGGCCGAACTGCACCTGGACGTACTTGTTCTCGCCGCGGACCACCGTCCGGTCACCCGGCGCCGAACCGTCGAAGGAGACGGCCCGGTAGTACTCGCCCGGGAGGACGCCGCCGACCGCGTACCGCTGACCGGCCGGGAAGGTGTACTGCAGCGGCGAGATGGCCTGGTACGGGATCGTGGCCGGGTAGGCGGCCCGTTCGGGGTAGGCCCGCCCGTACACCGGGATGCTGGTCTTGCCCGGCTTGGGGGTCACCACGAAGCCGTTCGCCCACTTCGCCGTCGGCGCCGAGGTCGGGTTGTAGAACCAGGCCTTCTGGCCGAGGTACCAGATCGCGGTCCAGTCGCCCTGGATGCCCGCGAGGGCGTACGTCTGACCGGCCGAGGCGCGGGCGCCGTGATCCTTGATGTACATGGTGTTCGGCGTGCCGTTCGGGCGCAGCCCCAGGTCGTTGACCAGCGGCGCGGTCGGGCTCGGGGCGGTGCGCAGGATGACGGAGGAGGAGCCCCGCAGCGGGCAGGGCTCGGCCGTCGGCGGCACCGGTCCCGGTGGCAACGGGGGCTGCTGGTTGCAGCCGGTGAAGGCCGGCTGGTTGCTGGCGTAGTCCGGGTCGATGGTGACCAGGCCGGTGTTCGGCGTGCCGGTCGAGTGGAACGGCGCCTTCAGCAGATCGAAGTAGTGCGACCAGTCCCAGTACGGGCCCGGGTCCCAGTGCATCCCGGCGACGTTCCCGGCGAGGATGCCGGGGACGTTGTCGTGGCCGAGGATGTGCTGCCGGTCCAGCGGGATCTGGAACCGCAGCGCCAGGTGCCGGACCAGCTTGGCCGAGGCCCGGTACATCGCCTCGGTGTACCAGGTGCCGCGGCCGGCGTAGCCCTCGTGTTCGACGCCGATGGACTTGGCGTTGACGTACCAGTTGCCGGCCTGCCAGCCGACGTCCTTGGCCTTGATGTGCTGGGCCACGTAGCCGTCCACCGAACGCAACGTGTAGTGCCAGCCCAGGTAGGTCACGTCCTGGACCGCGTTCACGCTGCCCCGGAAAGAGCCCTCGGTGTCGTGGATGATGATGTATTCGAGCTTCTGCTGGGCCGGCCGGTTGCCGATGTCGTAGTTGCCGTAGTCCACGATGTTCGTCTTGGGGATCGTGTACTCCCCGTACGGCGCGGGAATCCACTCGCAGGCGAGGCGGACCGGGCACTCCAGGCCATCCGGCCGCTCGGCGCGGCGCAGGCCGAGCTTGTGCAGCCCGGACTGGTCCGGCGTCACCGTGGTGGCGGCGAGGGTCACCCGCTGGCCGTCGTCGGTGGTCCGGCTGGCACCCTGGCCGATCTGGTCGTACACCTCGTCGGCGAAGGCCGCCGCGGCGTCCTCGGTGTCCGCGCCGGAGTATCGGGCCACCGCGCCGTACCAGGCCGCCGGGTCGCTGCCGGCGCCGACCGGCCCGCCCAGGTCCTGCTGGTACGAGGCCAGCAGCGCCGCGCCGCCCCGGATGTTGGCCGCTGCCTCGTCGCGCAGGGTCTCCTTCGACACGCCGGTGAGGTCGGCGGCGGCGTCGAGGGTCTGCAGGGACGCCTCGGGCAGGGTGTCCCCGGAAGGCGCGGCGGCGGCGGTCAGGTCGACGGTGAGCGGGCGGGAGTCGTCGCCGCGGGGGTCCTCGTTCTCGTCCACGTGCGCGCTGGACGGAGTCGAGGCGACCTGCTCGGCGTCGGTGAGGTGCATCGGGCCGTAGCCGCCGCTGGTGCTGGGCTGGCCGGAGTGGGTGTCCCAGCGGGACTCCAGGTAGGAGACGCCCAGCAGGACGCTCTGCGGCACGCCGTACTCCGCCGCCGCGGCGGCGTACTGCTGCTGGCGGTCCGGGCTGTCGGTGGTGCCGGCGGCGGTGAGGGGCGCCGCCACAGTGGGACCGCTGGTCGCGAGAGCGGTGGCCGCCGCGACGGCGGCGGCCAGCAGTATCCGTCTGCGCGATGGCAGGGCTGAGAGGTGCATCGAACCTCCAGATAGGGATGGGGGTGACTGCGTCCCCACCCTCACTCCGCAGATGGCCCCAGGTCAATACCTTTCCAGGTGGTGATGATGGGCGTAAAAAACCTTCACCGCCGGGTGGTTTCCGAATCTGCGTACGGAGTGTCACGGCGGATCGGGTTGCGGATTGATAACGACGGTCCCTACTCTGGTCAGTTGTCGACCGGTAGGTTCACCGTCCATCCCGGGTGGTGACGGTCCGACACCGCCGAGTCGCCGCCAGGCGAGCCGGGGACCCAGGTACCTGGGGTGAATCCGCAGCCACTGCGGTAGGGCGGCTCCCTTCCCGCCCGAACCCGTCAGCTAACCCGGTAGGCGGGCAGGAAGAAGGAGTACGGAGCCCGGTGGCAAACCATGCCCCGCGGCCACCGTCGGACCGGTCGGTCGACCGGTCGACGGCTGCGCCGCGTTCACGCTGGTCCCGCTTCACCACCGCCCTCGCCGCCCTGGTCGGCACCGCCGTCGTCCTGACCGGCGGCGCCACGGCGGCCCACGCCGAACCGTCGGTCACCGAGATCGAGCGCCAGATCGACCAGGACTGGAACAAGCTCGAACCGATCATCGAACAGGTCAACTCCACCCGCGAGAAGCTCGCCGTCCGGCGCAAGCAGGCCGACGCGCTGGAGAAGCAGATCGCCCCGCTCGAGGCCCAGGTCGACGCCGCCCTCGGGCAGGTCGGCGGGCTGGCTGCCGACGCGTACAAGGGCAACAACCTCAGCACCGTCAACGCCCTGCTGGGCAGCCGGTCGCCGAGCGAGGTGGTCAACAGCCTCGAACTGCTCGACCGCTACGCGCACCACCAGCACGAGCAGGTGCAGGCCGTCATGGAGCTGCGCGACCAGTTGGCCGCGAAGAAGAAGCCGCTGGACGCGATGGTCGCCCAGTTGGCCCGTACCGAAGCTCAGCTCGCGGCCCAGAAGAAGCAGATCGACGCCGAGATCGCCCGGCTCCAGAAGCTCCGGCTCAAGGTGTACGGCAACGGCGGCGGCGGACCGCTGCGTCCCGCGCCCTGCCCCGCCGGCTACCCGGGCGGCCCGGCCGGTGTCGCGGTCAAGTTCGCCTGCGCCCAGATCGGCAAGATCTACGTCTGGGGCGCCGCCGGCCCGGACCACTACGACTGCTCCGGCCTGACCATGGCGGCCTGGGCCAAGGCCGGGGTCTCCCTGCCGCACAACGCCCGCGAGCAGCACGACGTCACCCGGCGGGTGAGCCGCGGCGAGCTACGCCCCGGTGACCTGGTCTTCTACTACAGCGACCTGCACCACGTCGGGATGTACGTCGGCGGCGGCTGGGTGGTGCACGCCTCCCAGTCCGGCAAGCCGATCACGATGAAACGCGTCGACGACGGCCAGATCAACAGCTACGGCCGCCCGGGCTGACGGGTACGCAGGGGCTTCCGCGTCGCGGAAGCCCCTGCGTCGTGCTCAGCGGGTCGGCCAGGTACGCCAGTTCTGCCAGGACCGGCTCGGGGTCGGCCCGCGCTGCCCCTGGTAGCGCGAGCCGTAGACCGCCGAGCCGTACGGGTGCTCGGCCGGCGACGAGAGCCGGAAGATGCAGAGCTGGCCGATCTTCATGCCGGGCCAGAGCGTGATCGGCAGATTGGCCACGTTGGAGAGTTCCAGCGTGACGTGCCCGGAGAAGCCCGGGTCGATGAAACCGGCGGTGGAGTGGGTGAGCAGCCCGAGTCGGCCCAGGCTGGACTTGCCCTCGAGCCGGCCGGCCAGCTGGTCGCCCAGCGAGATCACCTCGAGCGTTGAGGCGAGCACGAACTCGCCCGGGTGCAGCACGAACGGCTCGCCCTCGGGTACCTCCACCATCGAGGTCAGGTCGTCCTGCTGCTGGGACGGGTCGATGTGCGTGTAGAGGTGGTTGTTGAAGACCCGGAAGAGCCGGTCCAGGCGTACGTCGATGCTGGACGGCTGCACCAGCGTAGGCTCGAAGGGCTCCAGCGCGAGTGCGCCCGCCTTGATCTCGGAGACCAGGTCGCGGTCGGAGAGCAGCATCGGAACACCATAGCGACCGGTACGGGCGACCTGCGTGTCGGACTACATCTTCGTACACGTGTTCGATAGAATGTCCGCATGGCTTCCTGGTCCGAATTCGCCGCCGACGAGCCCCGGCTCGCCGACGAGATCCGCGTTCTCCTGCAGCAGTACGGGCCGGGCTTCGGCTACCTCGCCACGGTCCGCGCCGACGGCGGCCCCCGGGTCCACCCGGTCTCCCCGGTCATCACCGACGACGGGCTCTACTGCTTCGTCATCGACTCGCCCAAGCGCCGCGACCTCGAACGCGACGGCCGCTACGCGCTGCACTCGTTCCCGCCTGAGGAGAGCGACGACGAGGCGTACGTCGCCGGCCGGGCCCATCCGGTGACCGACCCGGCGACCGTGGCCCGAGTGGCCGGGATCGGCCGGGCCGCGCCGCACGTCGACTGGCGGCTGTTCGAGTTCACCGTCGACGTGGCGATGCTGACCCGGCGCGACCAGGCGGCCCACCTCGGCGCGGGCCGGCCGCAGGTGCGGGTCTGGCTCGACCCGCAGGCGGCCGCTCCCGCGCGGCGTGCCCCGGCTGTGCCCGAGGGGCGGCGCGGCCGTCACGGCTTCGACACCCGCCGCCCGGCCGCCTGACCGTATGAACACCGGTGCCGGCCCCGTCCGAGGACGAGGCCGGCACCGGTTCGCTGTGCTCGGCGGTCACGCCGCGCGGTAGGCGTTCCATGCGGTCAGCATCCGGCTCGCCTGGCCCGAGGTGAACTGGTACATGCACGAGTCGTAGGTGTAGTCCATGAAGTTGGTGATCGGGTCCAGGCCCGGCGCCGTGCAGGTGTCCCGACCGGTCGGGCACTGGTACGCCGGCGAGGCCTCGGCCGCGGTGTCGTCCACGCTGTCGCCCGAGCCCGAGCAGCCGCCCTGGAAGGTGTGGTAGAGGTTCAGCCAGTGGCCGATCTCGTGGGTGCCGGTGTCGCCCTGGTTGTAGTTGGTGGCGGTGCCACCCGGCAGCGACTCGCTCAGCACGACCACGCCGTCCATGCTGTCGAGCTTGCGCTTCGGGAAGGTTGCCCAGCCGAGCAGGCCGTCGCTGAGTTCGCCGAGGTACATGTTCAGCGTGTTCTTGCCGCCCTCGCGCAGGGTGGTCTTCATCGACCGCTCAGCCGAGGAACCCGAGATGATCGGGTACCAGGACGGGTTGGTGACCCGGTTGATCTTCTGGAGCTGGAAGCTGAACGCGGTGGGTGCGCCGCCGGTGGCGCCGCTGTAGGCCTGGTTGAGCACGCTGATCTGCTGCGTGATCATCGAATCCGGGATGTTGCCGCCGGCGCGGGTGCTGTCTCGCTGGATGACGTGCACCACGACCGGGATGGTCACGGTTGCCAGGGGTGCGACCCCGGCGCCGGCCCGGAACCGGGCCCGCTCGGCCTGGGCGGCGGCGAGATCCGCCTCCCGCTCACGGACCTGGGCGGCGGTGAGCTCGTTCGGCTCGTGCTTGGCGTGCGCGCCGGCCTTGACCCGGGCGTCCGAGTGGACGTCGGCCGGCTCGACGCAGCCGCCCACCGGGGCGGCCGAGAAGGCCGAAGCGGCCGGGACGACGCCCACCGCGGCGGTGCTGAGCAGCAGCGCGAGCGTCGTCGACGCGACACCGGCGGTACGCCGGGTCAGCAGGTTGGGACGAAGTCCCATGGGCCCACCTCTTTCTGGCGGCGCGACCGGGGGTGTGTCACGCCGTGGCTGAAACGTTGGGGAGACGTTACAACCGATCGACAGATTTGAGAATGGCCATGTTTTGCCGCCGTGAAACTTTCTCCTGCTGAGGCCGGGCGCTCAGGTTGCAAGATCGTTTCGAGCCGGTTCGCGGCGCGTGGGAGCCGCCATGGGGTACCTGGGTGCACGGAGGCGGTGACCTCAGGTACAGTGGTGCCGCCTGCGGGTGTAGTTCAATGGCAGAACATCAGCTTCCCAAGCTGACAGTGCGGGTTCGATTCCCGTCACCCGCTCCAACGCGAGGCCCCAGCTCAGGACAGGTTTCCTGGCTGGGGCCTCAGCCGTTGCTACCGCTTCTTGCGCTGGCCGTGCCCGTTACGTGCCCGATCCCGCTCTGCTTGATCTGCGAGCTGAGCGTCAGCGATGTGTTCGTCGCGCTCGCGGGCCGTGTGCTGATAGATCATCGCCGCCCGGGTGGAGGCATGGCCCATCCGGGCCATCAGGTCGGCCAGGCTGGCACCGGTCCGGGACGCCAGGGTGTTGCCCGTGTGCCGCAGGTCGTGGAAGTGGAAGCCGGGCAGCCCGGTCGCCGCCACCGATTCCCGCCACTTGCAGGCGGTCTGGAAGTTGGAGCGGCGTAGGGCGGCACCCTTCGCGCCCGTGAAGACGATCGCGTCCTGGTCCTCGTCGACGAAGTCGTCCAGGTGTGCGCGGATGTCGCGGCGGATCGCGTCGGGAATGGTGACGGTCCGGATGCCAGCATCGGTCTTGGGCGGTCCGAAGGTGAGGCTTCCGTCTGAGCGCTCGACCAGGGTCGCGCGGACCGTGAGGGTCCGACAGCGGGGGTCGAAGTCGCGGCGACGTAGGGCGGCCAGCTCTCCGTATCGGAGGCTTGCGAAGGCGGCGAGCAGGATCAGGGCGCGAAACCGGCCAGGCACGATGTCGGCGAGCTGGAAGACCTGGGCCACAGTGGCAGTAGGTCGCTCAGCCGTGCGCTCGATGCCGGCACCCTTGACCCGGCAGGGGTTGCGCCGGATGAGTTCATCATCAACGGCGGTGTTCAGGGCAGCGCGCAGCAGACGGTACGCCTTGGCGACCCGCAGGTCCCGAGACCGGGGATGGCCTGGATCGCCGTGTAACCGTGGCGGACCGGGCGGCGGCCCGCTCCCCAGGAGGGCGGGTCGGCGGCAGACAGTGGCAGCCGGGCAGGCAAGGCGCGTCTATGGTGTCGCCGTGGACGATCGCAACGTCGAGGCTCATGAGCACTCGGACCAGCATGAGGTGTTCAGGTCCTTGCCCTTCCCCTTCAGCGATGGCCGGTTCCCCGACAACCTCGGGGCGGTCGTCCAACGAACCGTGCTGGACGGTGTAGAGCCAGCGCGTGAGGTCATCCATACCGGCGAGAACTCCTGGCTTGTCGGTGACGGCGTGAACGACCCGAATCAACCCGGCGCTGTGGTCGTGACGTGCATGATGCACGTCGTTGAGCGGAACTCGTCGGTGGCTCAGCTGGCGAGCCTTCCGATCGGCCAGGTGGCCCACCGCGAGAACCCCGGCCAGCCATGGTTGATTGAGCCCCACTCATGGCCTGAGGGATAGCGAGCCCAGCTCGACGCCCGCGCCCGTTACGTGCCCGATGTAACGGTCAACAGCGGCCATCGGCGGCACGTTGACGAGCCTCAAGCTGAACGGCCGAGGCTTCTCCATCAGTTGGCGCGGCTACCCAAGCCGTCGATCAACCCGATTCCCAAGCTGTTTCTGGGTCTCTTCCGGGCGCTGCGCATGCAGGAAAATCGTGGGCGGGGTCGCCCGCCGATGTCGTTACTTTCATGGCGCTGGTGAGGCCGGCAAGCTGTTTGACGCTGGGAGCCGCTTCGAGGGGCTGCGCATTGTTGCTACGAGCACGAGGGTCCGACTCTTCATCTTCCCCGCCGGCTCCCGCG
>NZ_JBIDCT010000011.1:0-285705 GCF_043204735.1 Micromonospora sp. NPDC047740 | reverse complement strand
GGGCGACGGTGATCTATCTGGAAGACCTGCGGTCGATGGAAGCGCGGGGCATGGGGCACAGCCTGAACACGCGCCTGTCCCAGCAGGTCCGCGGACAAATCAGCGACCGGATGCGGCACCTCGCCGCCGAGCACGGGATCGCCGTGGTCACCGTCCCCGCCCACAACACCTCCAAACACTGCCCGCAATGTTTGACCCCGCTACAGCACCGTAAAGCCCCCGACCGCCCCACCACACCGGGATGGAAATGGGCCATCTGCCCCAACACCCGGTGCGGTTGGCAGGGCGACCGCGACCACGGCGCCTGGCGGCGCATCGCCGCCCGCGGCCTCACCCACCAAGCCAAAACCGTCACCGACAAGACCAGCGGACACATGGTGATCCGCACGGTCGTCGACGAGCTCGAGGCCAGCGCCGTCGTCACCCCAAGCACCTCTAATGCCAGCCGGAGGGATCGGTCGAAGACCAGCCCCACCCGGCACAAGCCACCACGCCCCGCGCCCAGGCGACGCAGGGCACCCTCCCCCACCCGGCCCCACGGTCAGGCGGGCAAGCGTCCGGAGGGACACGCACCAACGGACCGGAAGCTGCCCCGCGCAGCCCACCGACACCAGAGCGTGAACACGATCAGCACACCCACCACCGCCGGCCACCGGCCACGAGGAGCCGCCTTGGGCGCGGGATTCCATCTCCACGCCCACGCGACCCCACCACGGTGGGAAACGATTCCGGAAACTCAATCCGACTCAGGATCGCAAAGCTGATCAGGGACGCTGACCGGCTTCCGCCGGGGCAGCACCTCCAGCACCTGGGTCGCCTCGTCGTCGAGCTGATCCCAGAGGCATTCGGGTGCCCGGGCGGGCGGCGCCAGGTCGTATCCGATCCGCCCCACCTCCTCGAGCACGTGCGCGACACCGGTGACCAGCCGGGCCTTGCTGTGCTCGCGCAGCAGCTCGTGCGCGCCCACGGACATCGCCGAGGTGACCGGGCCCGGCACCACCATTCCCGGTCGACCGACCCCGATCGCACGGTTGAGAGTCTGGGTGGCGCCCCTGCGCGCCGCAGCCTCCACCAGCACCGTCCCCAGCGTGCCGGCCGCGATCACCCGGTTGCGGATGAGGAACCGGGGCCGCAGCGGGTCCGTGCCCGGCATCCACTCGCTGACCAGCAGGCCGGTCTCCGCGATCCGGTCGAAGAGCGCCGCGTTGCCCATCGGGTACGGGCGGTCCACCCCGCAGGCCAGCAGGGCGACGGTCCGGCCCTTCAGGTGCTCGACCCGGGCCGGGCCGGCGGCGGGAAGCCGGACTTCGAGGACGTCGAAGCGGACCTCCTCGGCGCTGGTGCCGGTCTCGGCCAGCCACCGGGCGGCCAGGCCGCGCAGCCGGCGCGCCTTCGCCGGCACCACCGCCTCGGCCGGGCTGCCGAAGTCGTCGCTCCGGCGGGTCTTCACCTCGCAGAACGCGAGCACCTCGCCCTCCCAGGCGATGACGTCGATCTCCCCGTCGGGGCACCGCCAGTTCCGGGCGACCGGGCGCAGCCCCGCCGCGATCAGGTGCCGGACCGCGTACCGCTCGCCGTACGCGCCGACGGCCTGGTTCCGCTTCGTCATGCCGCCCACGGTGCGCCCACCTCGGGTCGGGAGGCGGGTCCCGGCCGGCCCCCTGTGGACGGGGCGCCCTGTGGACGGGCGGACGATCATGCCCGTGCTGTGCTAGCGACCTCACCAGCAGGCCACCGCCAGGCCGCCGGGGAATGGCCGTGGACGGATCAGTCGGCACGATCCACGACATTTCGGAGCAGTCGCCGATCACTCACCGTGTGCCCCGTTATGAGGCGGTATTAACCGCGCTGACCTGCGGCAATGTCGGGCTGAAGGGCGGTTGGCGGGCGGGATGGCGGTCGCATACCGTGCCGGTCGTGGACGGACGACGGAGCTTTCCTGAAGATCAGCAGGGGCCGCGCTGGAGCGATCCCGGGTACGCCGACCCGGACTGGCGGGCGGCTGGTGAGGCGCGCTACCGCGACGACGACTTCCGGGCCCCCGAGCAGCGTGCCGGCGGCGAGGGCCGGTACGCCGACCCGGCCCGGTTCGGTGCGGCCGAACCGCTGGACGACGACACCGAGAGCTACCGGCGGTCGCGCCGGCTGGACGACTCCGGGGAGATCTCCGGCGAGTTGCCGGGCGGTCGCAGCGGCCGACGGGCGGCCCGCGAGGTCGGCGATCCGCTCGGCGGCGCGTCGCGGGAGAGCGCCGGCGATCCGTTCGGCGGGGTCTCGCGGGAGAGCGGCGGCGAGCCGTTCGGCGGGGTCTCGCGGGAGAGCGGCGGCGAGCCGTTCGGCGGCGACCCACGGCCCGGCCCGCTGGCCGGCTACCCGGTCGTCGAGCCGGCCCGTCCGGCCGAGCCGGCGCACGTGGGCCCGGCCCCGATCACCGTCGGGGACCGGCCGGCGCACGGCGCGCCCACGCCGCTGATCGTGGGGGAGCGGCCCGCCGTGCCGGCGCCGGAGGTGGTGACCACTCCGATGCCGCACCCGCTGGAGATGCCGACCGGGCCGATGCCCTCGGTGGCGCCCCGGCTGGACGGGCCACCACCCGGCGACGGGGTCTACCGGACCCGCCGGCCGGCGCTCGCGGTGCTGCTGGCGCTGCTGGTGCTCGCGCTGGAGGTCCCGGCGCTGCGGGTGCTCCTCCGGGGCGTGGTGGGTGACCCGATCTCCACCTCGCACGTCGTGGTCGGCACGTTCCTGGTGGTCGGGCTGCCGATCTTCGGTGCCGGTCTGTACGGGTTGCGGACCGGCGGCCTGGCGCTGGCCGACGGCAGCCGGGGCTGGCTGCGGCCGCCGACGGCGTATCTGACCGTCGGGCTGGTGCTCTTCGTCGCCGCGGCGCTCGCCGCCCGCTGACCTCCGCTGCCGTACCCCAGGACCCGGGCATTTCCGGACGGTGGGTGCCTGACGGCAGTCGGCGGCCCACACACTCCCGGAACGTGCGTGGATCATGGATCACCCACCGGGTTCCGCACCCGTGTCCCGCACCCCGGGACCGGTGCACAGGGGGAGGGCGTACACTGGTCGACTGGCGACCGCCTCGCGCGGTCGACCTCGCGTGCCCTCTCCACGGACAGCTTCGTGGGGCGCCGGCCTCCCTGGTCCCGATCTTGGTCGGGCCCGTCACGGCCGACGACCGGGCGCCAGGACGCCCGGCCGCCGGCCGGGCGAGACAACCAGGGATCGCAAGGAGTACCCACCATGGCCGTCGTGACCATGCGCCAGCTGCTGGAGAGCGGTGTCCACTTCGGGCACCAGACCCGGCGGTGGAACCCGAAGATGAAGCGCTTCATCTTCACCGAGCGCAACGGCATCTACATCATCGACCTGCGCCAGACCCTCGACTACATCGAGAAGGCGTACGACTTCGTGCGCAACACCGTCGCCGGTGGCGGCAGCATCCTCTTCGTCGGCACCAAGAAGCAGGCCCAGGAGGCCATCGCCGAGCAGGCGACCCGGGTGGGCCAGCCGTACGTGAACCACCGCTGGCTCGGCGGCATGCTGACCAACTTCCAGACGGTGTACAAGCGGCTCCAGCGGATGAAGGAGCTGGAGGCCCTGGGTGACCTGAGCGGCACTGCCGCCGGTTACACCAAGAAGGAGACCCTGCAGCTCTCCCGCGAGAAGGACAAGCTGACCAAGACCCTCGGTGGTCTGCGGGACATGCAGAAGCTCCCGGCCGCGGTCTGGGTGGTCGACACCAAGAAGGAGCACATCGCCGTCGACGAGGCCCGCAAGCTGGGCATCCCGGTGATCGCCGTGCTCGACACCAACTGCGACCCGGACGAGGTCGACTTCCCGATCCCGGGCAACGACGACGCCATCCGCTCGGCCGAGCTGCTGACCAAGGTCGTCGCCGCCGCCGTCGCCGACGGCCTGATCGCCCGCTCCGGCCGGGGCCGCGGCACCGACGAGAAGCCCGAGCCGGGCCAGGTCGGCGCCGACGAGCCGCTGGCCGAGTGGGAGCGCGAGCTGCTCGAGGAGCCGAAGAAGGGCGACGAGCAGCCGGCGACCGCCGCCGCGGAGTGATCGCGCCGTCGCGTCCCCACCGTCCGATTTCCCGGCCGGTGGGGCGCGGCGGGTACGCCGGGCACATCCGGCCCGGATCCGGGTAACCGGGACCCAGACCATCCCACCGCAGTCTCAAGACCCGAAGAGAGAGTCATGTCCAACTTCACCGCCGCGGACGTCAAGAAGCTCCGCGACCTCACCGGCGCCGGCATGATGGACTGCAAGAAGGCGCTGACCGAGGCGGAGGGCGACTTCGACAAGGCCGTCGAGATCCTGCGCGTCAAGGGCGCCAAGGACGTCGGCAAGCGGGCCGGCCGCACGGCCGCCAACGGCCTCATCGCCCACGCCGGCCAGGCGCTGCTCGAGCTCAACTGCGAGACCGACTTCGTCGCCAAGAACGACGCCTTCATCGCGCTGGCCCAGCAGCTGGTCGAGCACGGTGTCGCCAGCGGCGTCTCCACCGCCGAGGAGCTGCTCGCCAGCACCCTCGACGGCAAGAGCGTCGCCGACCTGGTCCAGGAGCAGTCCGCCAAGATCGGCGAGAAGCTGGTGCTCAACCGCTTCGCCAAGCTCGACGGCACCACCGCGGTCTACCTGCACCGCAAGAGCCAGGACCTGCCGCCGGCCGTGGGTGTGCTGGTGCAGTACGCCGGCAAGACCGACGAGGCCGCCGACGCGGACGCCCGCGGCGTGGCCATGCAGATCGCCGCCATGCGGCCGAGGTACCTGACCCGGGACGAGGTCCCGGCCGACGTCGTCGAGTCCGAGCGGCGGATCGCCGAGCAGACCGCCCGCGAGGAGAACAAGCCCGAGGCGGCGCTGCCGAAGATCGTCGAGGGTCGGGTCAACGCCTTCTTCAAGGACTTCGTCCTGCTGGAGCAGGCGTCGGTCGCCGACAACAAGAAGACGGTGAAGCAGCTGCTGGCCGAGGCCGGCATCGAGGTGACCCGCTTCGTCCGGTTCGAGGTCGGCCAGGCCTGAGCCGCCGCATCGGGCGTATGACGCGCCCGTGCGCAGGGAAACGTCGACGAGGAGGCCGCTGGTGTACGTGACAGGCACCGCGGCCTCCTCGTCGCATAGGGTCGGCAGCGGCAGGTACGCGGGACGCGGCGCACGTGCGGTGCGCGACGGAAGGGGCGGTGCGGATGACGCAGGTTGTGAGTGACCGGAGCCTGGCGGCGGATGATCCGACCGCCCCACCGCCGGGCCGGGCCCGCCGGGTGGTGCTGAAGCTCTCCGGCGAGGTCTTCGGCGGCGGCGCGATCGGTGTCGACCCGGACGTCGTGCAGGGCATCGCCCGGCAGATCGCCACCGTGGTCCGCCGCGGCGTGCAGGTCTCCGTGGTGGTCGGCGGCGGCAACTTCTTCCGCGGTGCGGAGCTGCAGAAGCGTGGCATGGACCGGGCCCGGGCGGACTACATGGGCATGCTCGGCACGGTGATGAACTGCCTGGCCCTCCAGGACTTCCTGGAGAAGGAGGGCATCGAGACCCGGGTGCAGACCGCGATCACCATGGCCCAGGTCGCCGAGCCGTACATCCCGCTGCGGGCGATCCGGCATCTGGAGAAGGGCCGTGTGGTCATCTTCGGCGCCGGCGCCGGCATGCCGTACTTCTCCACCGACACCGTCGCCGCCCAGCGGGCGTTGGAGATTCGCGCCGACGTGGTGCTGATGAGCAAGAACGGCGTGGACGCGGTCTACACCGCGGACCCCCGGATCGACCCGACGGCGAGCAAGCTCGACTCGATCACCTTCTCGGAGGTGCTGCGCCGCAACCTGCGGGTGGCCGACGCCGCGGCGTTCAGCCTCTGCATGGAGAACGGCCTGCCGATGCTGGTCTTCGGCGCCGAGGGCGACGACACCATCGTCCGTGCCGTCAGCGGCGAGAAGATCGGCACCCTGATCACCGCCTGAACGGCCCCGAGCCGGCAGCGGCCCTCCGAACCACAGCAGCACAGCCACGACGAGCAACAGAAGGAGGCGAGGAGACCGGTGATCGACGACACCCTCCTCGAGGCCGAGGAGAAGATGGAGCGTGCCATCGAGCACGCCAAGGAAGAGTTCGGCGGCATCCGCACCGGTCGCGCCAACGCCGCGATGTTCTCCCGGATCGTCATCGACTACTACGGCAGCCCCACCCCGCTGCCGCAGATGGCGTCCATCGCGGTCCCCGAGCCGCGCATGGTGATCATCAAGCCGTACGACAACTCGCAGCTGGGCGCCATGGAGAAGGCGATCCGCGACTCCGACCTCGGCGTGAACCCGAACAACGAGGGCAACCAGCTGCGCATCGTGCTCCCGCAGATGACCGAGGAGCGGCGGCGCGAGATGATCAAGGTGGCCCGGCACAAGGGCGAAGAGGCCAAGGTCGCCGTCCGCAACATCCGCCGCAAGGCCAAGGAGGAGCTGGACCGCCTGGTCAAGGACGGCGAGGTCGGCGAGGACGAGGGCCGGCGCGCCGAGAAGGAGCTGGACGACCTGACCCAGCGTTTCGTCGCCACCGTCGACGAGTTGGTCAAGCACAAGGAGAACGAGCTGCTCGAGGTCTGAGCGGCCCGAGCACCTGCCACGGCACCGGTGTGCCGCCACCCCTACCGGATGGCGGGCCCGGTGCCGTCGCCGTGGTGGGACCATCGTCCGCCGTGCCGGCTCCCTGGGTGCAGTAGGCTCGGCACGATTCCCACCACCGCTGGGTGAACAGCGGGGATCGGCCGGCCGTCGGGCCGGTCAACCGGAACAGTCGCGCGTGTAGGGGATGGTTTTGATCTTGCGTCATGTGGTGGCTCCCGTACCGCTTCCGCTCGGTACGTGATGTCCCACCCCGACCCCTACAGCGCCGCCGAGCCGCGCGGCTGGGACCGGCCGGCCGCGCTGCCGTGGCCGGAGGCCGACGTCGAGCCGGGGCCGTGGCGACGGCCCGGCGCCCCCGAGGCGTACGCGGAGCCGCACGGGCGGCCCCGCCCCGCCGCCGACCCGTACGCCCGTCCGGGCGACGGGTACGACGCGCCCGGCCGCCGGCCGTACGACGAGCGCCCGGGCCCGGACCGCGACGAGCGCGGCTATCGGGACGATCAGCGCTGGCGCGACGGCCAGGAGTGGCGCGACGGGGGCCGGGGCTACCGCGAGCCCGGCCCGGAGGATCCCCGGTACCGGGACGCGGGCCCGCGCAGCCATGGCGAGGGCGATCCCGGCGACGGTGACCCGCGCGACCGGGGCCCCGGCGGCCCCCGGGGTGGACGCCCCGGCGTGCCCTACGACGAGTACCCCACTGCCCAGATCGCCCCGGTACACGACGACGACTCGACCGCCCAGTTCGCCCCGGTACGCGACGAACCGGCTGCCCACCTCGCCGGCCGGGACGAGCCGGAGCCGGAGTCGTCGGCCGGTCGGCGCCCGCGCGGCCGCCGGCGGGCCAGCGCGGACCGGCCTCCGACGGCCCAGCCGTCGTCGGGCCGGGCCGGCCGTAACCTGCCGGCCGCGATCGCCGTCGGGTTGGCTCTCGGCGCGGCGATCGTGGTGCCGCTCTTCTTCTACCTGCCGGCGTTCCTCGCCGTGATCGCCGCGGCGATCGGGATCGGCATCTGGGAGATGGCCCGGGCGGTGCGCCGCAGCGGGGCCCACCCGCCGCTGGTGCCGTTGATCGCCGGCGGCGTGATCACCGTCGGGCTGGCCTGGTTCGCCGGCCCGGACGCGCTGAGTCTCGGCCTGCTGGTCACCGTGCTCGGCACGATGATCTGGCGGTTGGGCGACGGCCCTGGCAACTATCAGCGGGACCTGACCGCGGCCACCCTGATCGCGGTGTACGTGCCGTTCCTCGGCGGCTTCGCCGCGATGCTGGCGGCCGCCCCCGGTGACGGCCACCTGCGGGTGCTGGTCACCCTGGTCGCCGTGGTGCTCTCCGACACCGGCGGGTACGCCGCCGGGGTCGCCTTCGGCAAGCACCCGATGGCCCCGACGATCAGCCCGAAGAAGTCCTGGGAGGGCTTCGGCGGCTCGGTGACCGCGGCTGCGGCGGGCAGCGCCCTGCTGCTCTGGCTGCTCCTCGACGTGGCGCCCTGGTGGGGCGCGCTGTTCGGGGTGGCGATCTCCGGCGCGGCGGTCCTCGGTGACCTCGCCGAGTCGATGATCAAGCGGGATCTCGGGGTCAAGGACATGAGCAACCTGCTCCCCGGGCACGGCGGCCTGATGGACCGGCTCGACTCGATCCTGTTCGCGGTGCCGACGGCCTACCTGCTGCTGGCGATCTTCGTACCGGTGGTGGGCTGAGGGATGAATCACGTGGGTGGGTGCGCATCCGCCAGCCGGTCGGGGTCGATTCGGCCCCTACGGACGGGTGCGCCCCGCTCCGGGCGTGTCAGACTGGACGCGCCATGACGAGTCTCCCCCTGATCTCCGTAGACCCCGACGCCCGCGGCCGCCGACCGGCGATGCCGCCCCGCCACCTCGCCGACCTGGACCTGCCGGGCCGGCAGGCGCTCGTCGCCGAGCTGGGGGAGCCGAAGTTCCGCGCCAAGCAGGTCTCGAACCACTACTTCGGCCGCCTGGTCCGCGACCCCGCGCAGATGACCGACCTGCCGGCGGCCACCCGGGAGCGGCTGGCCACCACGCTGCTGCCCACGCTGCTCACCCCGGTCCGCGAGCTGGCCTGCGACGACGGCGCGACGCGCAAGGCGCTCTGGCGGCTGCACGACGGTTCGCTGGTGGAGAGCGTGCTGATGGGCTACCCGGACCGGGTCACCGTCTGCATCTCCAGCCAGGCCGGCTGCGGCATGGCCTGCCCGTTCTGCGCCACCGGCCAGGCCGGGCTGACCCGAAACCTCTCCACCGCTGAGATCGTCGACCAGGCGGTCTACCTCGCCGGGGTGGCGGCCTCGGGGGCGGTGGCCGGCTCGCCACCGCGCCTGTCGCACGTTGTCTTCATGGGCATGGGCGAGCCGCTGGCCAACTACTCCCGGGTGGTGGCGGCGATCCGCCGGCTGGTGGCGCCGGCCCCGGAGGGGCTCGGCCTGTCCCAGCGGCACATCACCGTCTCCACGGTCGGGCTGGTCCCGGCCATCCGCCGACTGGCCAGCGAAGACCTCGCGGTGACTCTTGCGTTGTCGCTGCACGCCCCCGATGATGAGCTGCGCGACGAACTCGTCCCGGTCAACCAGCGCTGGAAGGTGTCCGAGGTGCTGGACGCGGCGTGGGAATACGCAGCTACGACAGGGCGTCGCGTGTCGATCGAGTACGCGATGATCAAGGACGTGAACGACCAGCCGTGGAGAGCCGATCTGCTCGGACGGCTACTGGCCGGCAAGCTGGCCCACGTGAACCTCATCCCACTCAACCCGACTCCGGGCAGCCGCTGGGACGCCAGCCCGAAGCCGGTCGAGCGGGAGTTCGTCCGGCGGTTGCGCGAAGCCGGGGTGTCGACCACGGTGCGGGACACCCGGGGGCGCGAGATCGACGGTGCGTGTGGGCAGCTCGCCGCCGCCGAGGACAGGGACACCGACCCACCGCGCAAGGCAACGGTGTGACCGGGCGTAGCGAACGAGACCAGGAGACATAGTGGCGAGTCAGGGTCAGCGTTTCCGGCGTAAGGCGCTCCGCCGGGGATACAAGGTTGACGAGGTGGACGCCTTCCTGGACCGGGTGGAGGCGACGCTCGCCGGTCAGCCGGTCGGCGCGCCCGTGGCCTCCCAGGAGGTCCACGACGTCGTCTTCCGGGTCCGGTTCAACGGCTACGACGAGTGGCAGGTCGACCTGCACCTCGACCGGGTGGAGCGGCAGCTGGCCGAGCTGGAGGAACGCGGCGGCGTTCCGGGCGGGCGCGGCGGCGACCCCCGGATGAGCGACCGGCTGGGCCCGCCGATGCGCGACGACCGGGGCCTGTCCCCGGCGCCGCAGCCGCCGCCCCGGCCGATGCCCGCGCAGCCCGGCCCGCCCGACCGCTACGGCAGCCGCTACGACGAGCCGGCCGGCGCCAGCCGCTACGACGACCCCACCGGCGCTGGCCGCTATGACGATCCCATCGGCGGCGGTCGCTACGACGAGCCCACCGGCGCCTTCGCCGGTGGCTACGACGGCCCGCGCGGGTACGACGCGCCGCGTGGCCCGGCCGGCCCGGGACCGATGGGTCCCAACGCCCCGATGGGGCACGGCGGCCCACCCTCCCGCGGCCTGCCCCCGGGCCCCGGCGGTTACGGCCCGGACGAGCGGTTCGACGGTTTCGAGGCCGGCCGGCGCGGTCGCCCCGACATGACCGCCGAGATCCGGATGCCCGACCGGGACCCGCGTGACCCGCGTGGCCGTGGCCCGGCCGGCCCGCCGCACCTGCCTCAGCAGGGCTTCGGGGGTGGCCCGGGCATGTCCGGCCCGCCGATGGCCGGTCCGCCCGTTGCGGGGCCGCCGATGGCCGGTCCGCCTGTCCCGGGGCCGCCGATGGTCGGCCCGCCGATGGCTGGCCCGCCCGGCAGCGATCTCTACCGGGTGGATCAGATCCGGCGCAGCTTCCAGGTCCGCCGCTTCGGCAGCGGCTACGACCCGGATCAGGTCGACCGGTTCTTCGACAGCCTGCTCGGCGGCATGCAGGGCCGCAACCCGATGCCGGTGAACCCGAACGACCTGGACACCCTGCGCTTCGGGCTGGTGCCGGGCGGCTACTTCGAGGCCGAGGTCGACGCCGCCCTCAAGGACGTGCAGGACATCCTGCTCGGCCGCTGATCCGCAGACGACGAGGGCCCGCCCCGGTTGGGGGCGGGCCCTCGGGCGTACCGGTCGAGCGCGAGCGCCGGATCAGGACCGCAGGCCGTTGCGGCGCAGCACCGCGTCGCCGAGCACGATGGCCAGCAGCAGCGCGGCGATCCCGAGCAGCCAGATGTCCTCGACCTTGCCCTCGTGGTTGCCGCAGAGCGCCATGATCACCAACACCACCGCCGACAGCACCGCCGCGATCCGTCCGGACTTGCGGTGTCCGGGCTTGTGCTGATCTGGCGCGGTTACCGGCTCGCTTCCTGCCACTGTCGGTCCTTCCCTCGCGATCGGATCTCCGGTTAGTCTGGCACGCCCCGTGTCGCGCCCGGCGCAGGGTCCGGCCTGATGGGGGACGCGTGACCCGCGAGGACGATCGGGAGCTGCTCAAGGCGGCGTACGAGGCGTGGGACCTGGAGGACTGGGCGGTCGCCGGCGGAGCCGGCGCGCCGGAGCTGGACGGGATCGGTGCGGGGCTGAGCCGCCCGGGCCGTTGGACCTGCCCGCACCAGGGCGGAAGGGCACTACCGGCGTCGCGGGTCGGGGACCACACTGCCTCCGGTAGCGTCGAGACGTACGCCTGATTGCCTTTTGAGGGGGACTACGGTGCGAGTGACCGGTACGGGACATGCCAGCATGCGGATCGACACGGCCGCGGGCAGCATCCTGTGCGACCCGTGGGTCAATCCCGCCTATTTCGCCTCCTGGTTCCCTTTCCCTGACAATTCGCAGCTCGACTGGGAGTCCCTCGGCCAGGTCGACTACCTCTACGTGTCGCACCTGCACCGGGACCACTTCGACGCGAAGCACCTGCGCGACCACATCTCGAAGGACGCCACTGTCCTGCTGCCCGAGTTCCCCACCTCCGAGATGGAGGACGAGCTGCGGGAACTGGGCTTCACCAAGTTCCTCAAGGCGCCGAACGAGCAGGTCGTCGAGCTGCCCGGCGGCCTGAAGATCATGATCCAGGCGCTCACCAGCCCGACCGACGGCCCGATCGGTGACTCCTCGCTCTGGGTCGAGTACGACGGTGTCCGGCTGCTCAACCAGAACGACGCCCGCCCGGCCGACCTGAGCGTCTTCGCCGAGCTGGGCCACGTGCACGCCCATCTGCTGCAGTTCTCCGGCGCGATCTGGTACCCGATGGTCTACGAGCTGCCGCAGGCGGCGAAGACCGCGTTCGGCAAGCAGAAGCGGGATCGGCAGTTCGACCGCACCTGGCGCTACATCGACGACCTGAAGGCCGACCACGTCTTCCCGATCGCCGGCCCGCCCTGCTTCCTCGACGACACGCTGTGGCAGTTCAACGACATCTTCGGCGACGAGGGCAACATCTTCCCCGACCAGTCGGTCTTCCTGGAGGAGTACGCCAAGGTCGGCGGCACCAACGGCATCGTGCTGCTGCCGGGCAGCGTCGCGGAGATCACCACCGAGGGGGCGAGCACCACCCACCCGGTGCCGGTGGCCGAGTTCTTCGCCAACAAGGTGGCCCACCTGGAGGAGATGCGGGAGCGCAAGCGCCCGATCATCGAGGCCGAGAAGCAGTCCTGGCGGCACCCGGAGCTCGACGTGCTCGGCGAGATGAAGCGCCGGATCGAGCCGCTGCTGGACGAGTCGATCTACCTGGCCAAGGGCGTCGGCGGGCCGGTCCGCTTCGACCTGGTCGGCTACGACGGAGAAAGTGTCGAGTCGATCGTGGTGGACTTCCCGGGCAAGGAGGTCCGGCCGTACGCGGACGAGAAGGTCCGTTACCGGTTCCGTACCGAGCGGGCGCTGATCGAGCACCTGCTGCACATCGGCGAGGTGGACTGGGTCAACTCGCTCTTCCTGTCCTGCCGCTTCTCGGCGGCCCGGATCGGCCAGTACAACGAGTTCGTCTACGCGTTCTTCAAGTGCCTGTCCGAGGAGCGCCTCCAGTACGCGGAGGGCTGGTACGACGAGCACGAGCGGGCCGTCGACGCGGAGGACATCACGCTGGACGGCTGGGTGGTCCAGCGGCGCTGCCCGCACCTCAAGGCCGACCTGAGCCGGTTCGGCGTCGTCGACGGCGACCAGCTCACCTGCCAGCTGCACGGCTGGCGGTTCGACATGGCCAGCGGCCGCTGCCTGACCAGCGTCGGCCACAAGATCCGCGCGCACCGCGCCGACGCCGACACCCCGGCCCCGGCCGGCGAGGCGATCAGCTGACCACCGCCCGGCGTTGAGCAGGGGCCTTCCGTGGAAGGCCCCTGCTCGCCTCAGCGGCCGAGGTCGGCGAGGATGCGCTGGGCGGCGTTGTGGCCGGCCGCGCCGATCACGCTGCCGGCCGGGTGGCAGCCGGCGCTGCCCGCGTACACCCCGTCGACGCCGGTGGCGTACGGCATCCGGTCGGTGAACGAGACGGTGTTGTCGACGTGGTGGATGTGGCCGCCGGTGATGCCGAAGTGCGCCTCGATGCCGGGCGGGGGCAGCGGCACCGCATCGGCGATCAGGTCGCCGGTGCCGGAGGCGTACCGCTCGCAGATCGCCACCAGCTTGTCGACGTAGCCGGGCAGCGCCTCGTCCCAGGTGGTGCCGGAAAGCTCGTACGGGACCGACTGCACGAACAGCGCCGAGGAGTGGTGCCCGGCGTCGTCGGCCAGCGACGGGTCGACCGTGGTGTGCAGGTACCACTCGATGGTCGGCTCCTCCGGCAGCCGCCCGGCCTGCACGTCCGCCCACATGGCGCGCAGCGCGGCCATCGGCGACTCGCCGCCCTGCCCGACCAGCGACGACGAGCCGGGCAGCAGGTGGATGGTGGAGCCGAACGGGCTGGGCGCGTCCGCCGGCAGGCAGGAGAACCGGGGCAGGCCGCGCAGCGCCAGGTTGAGCTTGAGCGTGGTGCCGGGACGGCGGACCGCCGCCATTCGCTCGGCCAGCGGCGCCGGGAGCGCGCCGTCGGGCAGCAGCTCCATCAACCGGTACGGGTCACAGGCCCCGAGCACCACCGAGGCGGCCACCTCCCGCCCGTCGGCGAGCACCACACCGGACGCCGCGCCGCCGGCCAGGGTGATCCCGGTGACCGGCGTACCGGTCAGGATGCGAGCGCCGGCGACGCGGGCGGCCTCGGCGAAGGTCCGGGAGACCGTGCCCATGCCGCCCTGGGCGATCATCCAGGTGCCGCCCGAGCCGGGCAGCCGGCACATGTTGTGCACCAGGAAGTTGTGCCCGGTGCCAGGGTCGTCCGGCCCGGCGTTGAGGCCGGAGAGGCCGTCGGTGACCGCGTACATGCTGACCAGCAGCTCGGAGCGGAAGTCGAAGCGGGCCAGGTAGTCGGCGACCGAGCCGCGGACCAGGTCCGCGAAGACCTGCCGGAGCGCCGGGCGGACGTACCGCTCGGCGGTCTCCGCCACCGGCAGCGGCTCGGCCAGCCAGGCCGGCGCCAGGTCCTCGCGGAGCTGGGCCAGCTCGGCCTGGAGCGCGTCGTCGGCGGCCGCGTCGGCGGGGGAGAACATCTCCGCGAGCTGCTGCCGGCTCGCCGCGGCGTCGCTGCCGAAGAGCAGGTACGGCGCGCCGAGCCCGCCCGGGGTGGGCAGGAAGTAGTGCGGGTCGCGGCGCAGCACCGGGATGCTCACGTCGAGCGTGGCGAGCAGCTCCGGCGGCATCAACCCGAGCAGGTAGGAGCCGGTGGAGTGGCGCAGGCCGGGCACCTTCGGGAACGGGCTCTCGGTCCGGGTCGCCCCGCCGATCACCTCGGCCGCCTCCAGCACCAGCACGTCGAGGCCGGCGCGGGCCAGCAGGATCGCCGAGACCAGACCGTTGTGCCCGGAGCCGACCACGACGACGTCGGCGCGGGACGGCAGCTCACCCAGTTGCTCGCTCATGCGGCCACCTCGCTTCGCTCGGCGATCGCCTGAGGCTCCATTGCACTGTGCCGGATGATTCGCTCGCTGCGCTCGCTCATGTCCGGGCAGCCTAGTGGCGCGCGCCTCCCTCGGGGAGGGTGTCGCCGGGTTCGGCTGGGCGGAACTGGAGGAGCTGGCTGATCAGCTCGGTCTCGAAGAGCGCCTCCGGCTCGTCGACCGCCCAGCCGAGGTGGCCGAAGACCTCCATGGCGACCAGGCCGTAGAGGCGGGTCCAGGCGGAGAGGAAGGCGTACGCGATCTCGATCGGCAGCGGGCCGTGGCTGGTCGCCAGCGGGGCGAGGTGCCCACCGAGCCGTTCCTGGAGCAGCTCCGCCGGTGGGGTCGGCAGCCGGCTGCCGCGGGTGAGTTCGACGAACGGGGTGAGGAAGACCGCCCCGAGGCGCGCCCCAGGGTGGTCGGGGTTGTCGCACTGGTCGGCGAACTCGATCACCCCGGGGACCGGGTTGCCGAAGATCAGGGTGAACTCGGCGGGATGGCCGACGGCCCACCGTCGCAGCGCCCGGCACATCTCAAGGAGCTGGCCGGCCGGGTCCGGGCCGGACGCGTCCCGGGCCGCCTCGACCTCCTGGCGCAGCTCGTCGTAGAGGTCGCCGGCGAGCCCGGCGACCAGCGCCTCCAGGCTGGGGAAGTACCGGTAGATCGCCGGGGCGGTCATGCCCATGTCCCGGGCGATCGCCCGCAGCGAGACCGCCTCGATCCCGCCGGTCACCAGCAGCCGCCGGGCCCCGTCCTTGATCTCGGACAGGGTCGCCGTACGCAGGCGTTCCCGCCGGGTGGGTGCGGTCATCTGTCGACCCCCTTGACCGAAGCGAACGCCGTTGACATAGTAAACGCCGTTCACTCAAATGATTCATGCTTACCGGATACGACCTTAACGGTCGGTGAGGGGGAAGGCGATGTTCGCCTGGTGGGGGCGAGTGGTGGTACGCGCCCGGTGGGCGGTGCTGGCCGCCGCCGTGGCACTCGTGGTGCTCGGGTCCACCTGGGGCGCCGGGGTCTTCGGCGAGCTGACCGGGGGTGGGTTCGAGGACCCGGCCAGCGAGACCAGCCGCACCGCCGCGCGGATCACCAGCGAACTGGGCCGGCAGGGCGCCGACGTGGTCGTGCTCTGGTCCAGCGACACCGCCACGGTCGACCAGCCGGCGTTCCGCGATCCGGTCACCGCCACGGTGGCCGGGCTGCGCGGGCGGTCCGCGGTGGCCAGCGTGACCACCTGGTACGACAGCCCGGCCCCGGCGCTGGTCGCCACCGACCGGCGGGCCACCTACGCCCTCGTCCGCCTCACCGGCGCGGACGACGACGCGCGGGCCGCGCAGTTCGAGGCGCTGCGCCCCGCGCTGGACGCCCCCGGGCTGCGCACCGAGGTCGGCGGCGCGGTCGCCTTCCAGCACTACGCCAACACGCAGACCACCGAGGACATCACCCGCGCCGAGACGCTGTCCCTGCCGGTGCTGCTGGTGCTCCTCGTGCTGATCTTCGGCGGACTGGTCGCCGCCACCACTCCGCTGCTCATCGGCGGGCTCGCCATCCTGGGCGCCTTCGTCGCGGTACGCCTGGTGAACCTGTTCACCGACGTGTCGATCTTCGCGATCAACATCATCACGTTGATCGGCCTCGGCATGGCCGTCGACTACGCCCTCTTCGTGGTCAGCCGGTTCCGCGAGGAACTCGCCGCCGGGCACGACACCGGCGAGGCGATCCGCCGCACCATGGCCACCGCCGGCCGGACCGTGCTGGTCTCCGGGCTGACCGTCGCCCTGGCCCTGGCCAGCCTGCTGATCTTCCCGCAGGCCTTCCTCCGCTCGATGGGGCTCGGTGGCGTGGCCGCCGTCCTGGTCGCCATGCTGGCCGCGTTGACCGTGCTGCCGGCCCTGCTCGCGGTGCTCGGCCACCGGATCGACGCGGTGCGCGTACCCCTGCCGAGGTGGCGCGGGGCGCGGCGGGCCGGGCCGGCGGAGGCCGGCGCGGGCGGCGCCTGGGCCCGGATCGCGCGGAGCGTGATGCGCCGCCCGGTGCGTTACCTGGTCGGGGTCGCGCTGGTGCTCGTCGTGCTGGCCACGCCGTTCCTGCGGATCACCTTCGGCGGCTTCGACGAGCGGGTGCTGCCGGCGGACGCCGCGCCCCGGGTGGTCTCCGAACGGATCGCCGCCGAGTTCCCCGGCGGCCAGGTCGCCCCGATCGACCTGCTGGTCTCCGGGGCGCCGGCCGAGGTGGGGCGCGGCTTCGCCGACCGGATCGCGGCGGTGCCGGGGGTGACCGGGGTGCAGGTCGCCGCCCAGCGTGGGGAGAGCACGCTGCTCTCGGTGAGTTACCCCGGCGAACCGACCGGCGACACCGCGCAGCGGGTGGTCCGCGACCTGCGCGACCTGCCCGGCCCGGCCGGGGCCGAGGTGCTGGTCGGTGGGCGGCCCGGCGCCGACCGGGACCTGCTGGACAGCCTCGGTGACCGGCTGCCCTGGATGGCACTGCTGATGGCCGCCGCCACGCTGGTGCTGCTCTTCCTCGCCTTCGGCTCGGTGGTGCTGCCGGTCAAGGCGGTGCTGATGAACCTGCTCTCGATCGGCGCGTCGTTCGGCGTGGTGGTCTGGATCTTCCAGGACGGCCACCTGGCCGGCCTGCTCGGCTTCACCCCGACCGGCTTCATCGAGCCGAGCAACCCGATCCTCATGCTCGCGGTGCTCTTCGGGCTGGCCACCGACTACGAGGTGTTCCTACTGTCCCGGGTCCGGGAGGAGTGGGACCGCACCGGCGACAACACCGCCGCGGTGGCCGGCGGCCTCCAGCGCACCGGGCGGATCATCACCGCCGCCGCGCTGCTGCTGATCATCGTGGTGGCCGGCTTCACCACCGGCGGCATGTCATACATCAAGCTCATCGGGGTCGGCATGATCGTCGCGATCGTGGTCGACGCGACCCTGGTCCGGGCCCTGCTGGTGCCGGCGACCATGCGCCTGCTCGGCCGCTGGAACTGGTGGGCCCCCGGCCCGCTGGCCCGCGTCCACCGCCGCTACGGCATCCGCGAGTCCGAGCCGGCCCCTCCCGTCCCAGTCCCCTGACCCGCGCGCGTCCGACCGGCCCTCTCGTTGATCAAGAAGTTTGCGTCGGTGAATGCTTCTCACGCGACGCAAACTTCTTGGTCAACTCGCGAGGGCCTGGCGGGGGTGGGGGACGGGCTACGATGCCTCGTGATGATCGCCTCGACCGAGCGGCTGGTGGTCCGCGACTGGACCGACGCGCCCGACGACCTGGCCCGGATCTACGACATCTACTCGCGGGACGAGGTGATGCGCTGGCTGGGCGGGGGCAAGGGGCGGATGACCGACCCGGCCGAGGCGGCGGAGCGGGTACGCGCCTGGCGGGACCGGTACGACCCGTACGCCGGCCGGTGGGGCCTCTGGGCGATCGAGCCGCGCGACGCGGGCCGGGCGGCCGGCAGCGTCCTTTTGAAGCCGCTGCCCGGGCGGGACGGGGTCACGCCGACCGACGACATCGAGGTCGGCTGGCACCTGCACCCCGACTCGCAGGGCCACGGCTACGCCACCGAGGCGGCCCGGGCCGTGCTGGACCGCGAGTTCGCCACCGGCACCCGGCAGGTCTACGCGGTGGTGATGGCGGGCAACGAGCCGTCGATGGCGGTGGCCCGGCGGCTCGGCATGACCTACCTCGGCATCCGCACCGACTGGTACGGCGGCGTCGACCTGGAGACCTTCGTGCTGTCCCGGCCGGCCTGACCAGCTTCCTGGCGCAGGCCGCCCGGCGGCACGGCGTCATCGACGTGACAGCGGGCCTGAGCAGGTGACTGCTCAGGCCCGCTGTCGTACGGGGCTCAGCCGAAGGTTTTGACGCTGCTCCAGTCACTTGCCAGCACGATCTTCACTGGGCCGTTGGTGTTGGTGGTGGACGGGTAGTAGACCCGCACCTGCCCGTCCGACCCGAAGCGGGCCCAGAGGTCGGGCACCCGGTCTCCGTTGACGTCCGGGATGCCGATGACGGCGGTGATGTTGGTGTCCGTCCAGGAGTTCCCGTAGTTGACGTCCCCGCTGCGGGAGTTGGCGCCCAGCTTGATCGAATTCAGATCCACGCTGCCCGCGACCGAGCCCGGCTTGCCGTGCCGGATGTACATGTAGCCGTTGTCCAGGTCACGCCAGAGCAGATCCGGTGTGCCGTCCAGGTCGATGTCCGCCACGTTGACGATCTCCCGGCGGGCCCAGGAAACGCCCTCCATCAGGGTCGCCTCCTGGAAGCTGGCACCGGTGTAGCCGCTCAGCGTCCAGAACGCGGTCCCGGCCCGGAGGACCAGGTCGGGGTGCTTGTCGCCGGTGATGTCACCGACCGCCTTGATCTGGGTCCAGGTGGCCGGGTCGGGCGCGTTGGCCGGCAGCAGGATCCGCAGCCGCTTGTCCACGTTGAAGCTGCCGTAGCCGTCGCCGGGGTAGAGCCAGAACTTGCCGTCCGGGGTGCGGGCGAACAGGTCGGTCGAGCCGTCACCCGGGTACGCGTCGGCGTACTTCGTGATCAGGGCGGCCTTGCCGGTGGCCGAGTCGAACCAGTGACCAGGTGGGTCGAGCTTGCTGTCGTTGGTGTACGAGCCAATGAGCCACGCGTTCAACTCGCCGCCCTCGTCGCCGGCGTAGTTTCGGAGCTTGCCCGACGAGTTCACGAGGAGCAGGTCGGGGATCCCGTCGCCGCCCGTGTCGCCCGGCCCGTCGGCCGCATCGCGGGGCGGCACGTAGAAGCTGTAGTCGGTACGGTCGCTCTGGTTGCCGACCGCGTCGTAGGCGTACACCTGCAGCACGGTGGGACCGGCGTGCCGTGGCTTCAGGTCGGGCACGGTGGCGGTGCCGTTGGAGGCAAGGACCTCCTTCCAGCCGACGCCCTCAATGGAGTAGGTGAACTTGGCCGCGCTGGCGGCGGTGAACGTGACGGCACCGGTCTGGCCGAACTTCACGGTCGCCCAGGTGGCCCCGTCGGGGGTGGCCTCCTTGAACACCGCGCTGGTGACTTCCGGGGCCGGAGGTTTGGTGGCGTCGATGGTGATCTGGCAGGGCTGGGCCCCGGGGTAGTACGCGGACACCTCTCCCGACGTGTCCTCGGCGCGTACGTCCCATGAGTAGGTGACTTTGTCCACCAGGCTGGTGGAGGGGATCAACAGGCTGGCCTCGCCGTTGCTGTTGGGCGTGACCAGGGTGCCGGCGGGCACCGTCCCGCCGGTCTGCCAGAAGCGGAAGCGCAGGCTCTTCAGGTTGCCGTCGGGATCGGTGGCCTTCGCGTACAGGCTGATGTTTGCCTTGGCAACCGCACGACCCGCACCTGGGCCGGGCACACAGTCGCCGCCGGGCGTCGTCTTGCCGTTCGTCGGCACGTTGGGCTTCCGGTTGTAGGTGACGGAGAGCGAGGCGGACTTGGCACTGAACTTGCGCCAGGTCAGCGTGTCGGACTCGCTCGTGGCGCGCATGCCGAGCGTGAGTGTCGACCAGCCGCTGTTGAAGCCCTGTTGGGCCGCGTTCGTCACGTCGAAGCTCACGTAGTCGTCGGCGCAGCTGCTGCCGTAGCCGTGGGCGAAGGACAGTTTCTGCTGCAGCGTCGTCCAGCTCGGCTGCGCGTTCCAGGTGGTGCTGGAGGAGATCGCGCCGGTGAGCCAGAGCTGCATCTCCCGGGCCGTGCAGTTCCAGGAGTGGTTGTTCAGGACCTTGAAGGTGGCCGAGCTGGCCTTCGCGCCCTTCAGGCTGCTGCTGTAGCCCATCCGCCAGAAGGAGCGGGTCCGCAGCGGCGTCGTCTGCTCGTAGCCGACCCGGGCGTCCGTGGTTCCCGTGTTGAAGTTGGTGCCGTTCCAGGTGTTGGTGGTGGGGTGCTGCGAGTAGACCGTCGCCCAGGCCGACTGGCCGCTGTTGAGGGTCGGGTCGAGGAAGACGGGGAAGAGCACGTCTTGGTCGGTGAAGAGCCCGGTCGCGGCGGCGTCCAGGTGCAGCCGGACGTCGCCGGTGCCGTCCCGGTCGAGGCGGGTGGGGATCGGTGCCCGCTTGGCGCCGGGCTCGGCGCCGCTGAGGCCGGAGAGCTTCAGCACGTCGGCGGTGGTGTCCACCGCGGTACGGGGGGTGGCGCCGGGGCCGGCCTCCGGGTCCCGACCGGCGGAGTCCCAGGCGAACGGGGTGGGGATCGAGCTGATCTCCTTGCCGCTGGCCTTCTCCAGGGCCCGCACGCCGCCGGTGTCGGGGTCGTGGCGGAAGACCAGGGTCTTCGAACGCAGCCCGTAGCTGACGGAGCTGACGGCCTTGGCGGCCTCGCGGTTCTTGACGATCAGCAGTTGGGCGAAGCCGCCCGTGTCGCGGGCGACGACGAGCAGGTCGACCCCGGAGCGCACCTCGGGGTAGAGGGCGCGTGCACCGTCGAGCACCGGCTCCGGCAGCTTGCCGGGCCAGGTGTATGCGACGGTGTGGCCCTCCACGTCCAGCTCGGCCAACACTGTTCCGGCCGCGTCCGCCGGTGCGGCCGCGCCGCCGGTGGAGAAGCGCACCGGGGTGGGGGCGTTGACCGGCCGGATGTCGAGGCCGCCGGGGCTCTTCCCGGTACGGGCCAGGGTGTTGTCGAGGTCCACCCACTGCCCGGTGGTGTTCTTCGCCCGCTGCGGCGTGGCGTGGAACTCGCTGCGCAGCTGGCCGTCGGGAAGCGCCCAGGTCCGTGAGTTGGCCGTGGTGGCCGTGTCGACGAGCACCTCCTTGCCGGTGAGACGCGCGTCCACTATGGCGGTCACCTCGTCGCGAGGTGCCGGGGGTGCCGCTTCGGCGCGGATGCCCACGTCGTCGGGCCCGGGCCACCAGGGCGCTAGGGCGACGACAAGGGGGGCCAGCACGAGGCCCAGGGTGAGGGTCAGCCTGGTGCGCGTGCGCACGAAGGGTCTGAGCAGGCGAGGCGCGGTCACGGCGGGTCGCACTCCCGTGGGGCCAGACGGATAGGGAAGGAATGCACAAACGGCCCCGGTCGGCGGGGCCGAAGGGGCAGATTGCGGCCACACGATCGCACATCGCCGCCGAATCCGATGCATCCGTCGATGTTATGAATCCGTTATCTCCGTTTCAGTGATCGCCCTGACGCGCACCGTAATCGGATCTTGTGTCTGGGTTTGGTGGGTCCAAACGGGAGTGGATGTGCGGATCTGCACCTCTGGTGCCGACTCTTGCGATCCGAGGCTCTCTTGGCGCAAAGATGGCGTGACGCGGATCACATCGACCTCCTTGATTTCACTCTTTGTGATGTTGAGCAACTGACTCTCCTGCCGGACAGTGCTCACGCACGCGTCGGTCCGGCGCGTGCTTTCGCGGTTTGCCGCGCCCTTCTTTGTCTTCACGCTGGGTGGGAGTCGACGCGTGCGAGGTATCGGTTTGCTGTCCCGGCCGTGGCGCCGGGGGACCCCGACGAGGCCAGGTCAGCCCCGATGGGGTCGGGCTCGTGCGGCGATGGTGTTGGCGCTGTCCACGACCTTGGTCGCGACGATGCTGCCCGCCGAGGCGTGGGCGGTGCCCGGTGCCGGTATGGCGCGCGAGGAGATGAACGTCGACCTGCCGGACATCCCGCAGACCGAGCGGGCCGATGAGGACGACCAGGCCGAGAAGAACCTGGTCACCGCGCCCGAGGTGCCGGTGGAGCCGTACGCGCCGGTCGCCGTCACCCCCTGGGCGCAGGACTCCGGTGTGGTGGATCTGACCGGTGTGGAGCCGGGCGCGACGGTGCCGGTGGATGATCTGCCAGTCGCGCTGGGTGTGCCGTCCGGTGGTGACCCGGCCGCGTTGGCCGGCGCCTGGACCGTGGACCTGGCGGCGCCGGAGGCGTCGCAGGACGCGAGCGTGTCGGGTCTGATCATGAAGATCACGCCGCCGGCGACCGCAGACCCGGCGGCCGAGGTCGCGCTCGCGGTGGACTACACGCCGTTCGCGGACCTGTACGGCCCGCAGGCGGCCGACCGGTTCGGTGCGGTACTGCTGCCGGCCTGTGTGTACGACTCTCCGGACGCCGGCGACTGCGCCCCGGACACCGGCACGTTGTCGGCTCAGCGGCTGTCCAGCGAGGTGGAGTTGGTGCCCGGGGCTGCGGCGCCCGCTCGCCTGACGGCCGACGGCGACGAGTCGGTGCGTCGGGTCATGACCAGCAACATCCCGGTGGGCGAGCTGCTCGGCGAGCAGCCGGCGAGTCGCGGTGCGTCGGTCGCCGAGTCGACCGGGTCGAACGTGGTCGGCGTGCTGGACACGGGCGCTTCGGCGGCCGGCGACTATACGGCGACTCCGTTGCTGTCGTCGGGCTCCTGGGCCGCTGGTGCCTCGTCCGGTGCGTTCACCTACTCGTACCAGGTGCAGGTGCCGGAAACCGCCGGTGGGCTGATGCCAAAGGTGGCGCTGTCCTACTCGTCACAGACGGTGGATGGACGGACCTCGGCGACAAACAACCAGGCGTCGTGGATCGGTGACGGATGGGACTACAGCGCCGGGGCGATCACCCGCAGTTACGCCAGTTGCCGGGAGGACTCGAAGAAGGCCGGGGCGAACAACAAGGACCACAAGACCAGCGACCTGTGCTGGGGGTCCAAGAACGCCACCCTGTCGCTGGCCGGCATGACCACCGAGTTGGTCTGGGACGCGGGCAAGAACGCCTGGTTCACCGCCAACGGCGACGGCTCCAAGGTCGAGTTGCGCAAGGACACCGGCCTGGCCAACGGCGACAACGACGGCGAGTACTGGGTCGTCACGACCCGTGACGGCACCAGGTACCACTTCGGCCTCAACCGCCTGCCGGGCTGGACCGCGGGTAAGGCGGAGACCAACTCCGTGCTCACCGTGCCGGTCTACGGCAACCACCTGAGCGACGGCGAACCGGCGGAAACCTGCTACAAGGCGGGCGGGGTCGACGCGTGGAAGGCGTCCGCCTGCACCCAGGCCTGGCGGTGGTCTCTCGACTACATCGAGGACGTCCACGGCAACGCCATGAGCCTGTGGTGGGCGAAGGAGACGAACTACTACGCCCAGAACTTCAACTTCAAGGCTCCGGTCGTGTACGACCGGGGCGGCTACCTGACCCGCATCGACTACGGGCAGCGCCGGGACACCATCTTTTCGGCCGAAGCCCCGGCCCGGGTGCGGTTCATCGTGGCCGAACGGTGCTTTGACGAGGGCACCCTCACCTGCAGCGACGCCAACTTCGCGGACAAGAACCCCAGCAAGTACCGGATCTGGTACGACACGCCGGCGGACCTGCGCTGCTCCGCGGGTGTGAAGTGCTGGAACGCGTCGCCGTCCTTCTTCACCCGTAAGCGCCTGGACATGATCAGCACGTCGGCGCAGCGGCGGACGGACACCACCGCCCGCCAGGTGGTCGACGAGTACCAGCTCAAGCAGTCCTTCCCGATCCTCAAGACCGGCCCGAACACCGCGCTGTGGCTGGAGTCGATCACCCGTACCGGGTACGGCCGTAACGGCACCACCGACGCGAGCATCAAGCTCAACGCGGTGCGGTTCGAGTCCAACGCCGAGGACATGCCGAACCGCGTCAAGAAGGACAACCGCCCCGGCTTCTCCCGGCTCCGCATCGCCCGGGTCATCAACGAGTACGGCGGCGAGACCGTCGTCACCTACAAGCAGCCCGCCGGTGACTGTGCGACCGGCACCGGCCTGCCCGGCAAGAGCGACACGGCGGCGCTGAAGGCCAACAATCGGCTCTGCTACCCGTCCTTCTGGCACCCGGACCCTGCCGTCGAGGACATCGACTGGTTCCACAAGTACGTGGTGGACAGCGTTGAGGAACTGCCCAACGTGGACAGCGCCTACAGCACCACCACCATCACCCGGTACGACTACGCCAACCCCGGCTGGAAGCTCGCCGAGCAGGAGTTCACCAAGAAGTCCACCCGCACCTACTCCCAGTTCGCCGGGTTCGAGCAGACCACGGTCCTCACCGGCGCTGACGAACCGGCGATCGGCAGCAAGCGGACGAAGTCCGTCACCCGCTACTTCCGCGGCATGGGCGACACCGTGTCGATGCGGGACATCACCGGCGCCGAGATCGCCAAGGACCTGGAGCCCTTCGCCGGTCGGGTCGCCGAGGAACTGACGTACAGCAGCGCCGGCGACGCCGACACCAACTGGTTGACCCGCAGCGTCACGTACCCCGCCGCCCAGCTGCTGGCCTCCCGTACGCGGGACGACGGGCTGAGCCCGTTGGAGGCGTGGCGGGTCACCGAGCCGCGGCAGGTGTCGTACACCAAGTCGTCGGGCACCGGCGACGACACCCGCACCGAGCGGGTGGTCGAGACGAAGACGACCTTCGAGACGACGCACGGCCTGCCCACGTACATCGAGTCCCTCGGTGACACGGGCAAGACGGGTGACGAGTCCTGCACGTTCGTGGAGTACCTGCACCAGACCGACAAGAACGTCATCGGCCTGACCAAGCAAACGCGGACCAGCCCGACCACCTGCGCCGCGGCCACCTTCGACGACCTGAAGACGCTGAGTAGCGCCGGCCAGGTCGCCTACGACGGCCAGGCGTACGGCATCGCGCTCGGCAGCACGACCCGCGGGCTCGCCACCCAGACCTGGTCGCTGAAGGGCGACGGTTCGGGCTTCCAGTCCAACGGGACCAGCAGCTTCGACGCCATCGGCCGCGTCTTGTCGAAGACCGACCCCGACGGTAAGACCTCCAGGATCACCTACAGCCCGTCCACCGGTCAGGCCTTCACGGTCACCGAGGAGAACTCGCTCGGGCACAAGCAGGTCCAGGAACTCGATCCGGGCCGAGCCGTCACGGTCAAGACCACAGACCTCAACGGCCGGGTCAGCGAGGCGAAGTACGACCCGCTGGGCCGCCTCGTCGAGGCCTGGGGACCGGGTCGCACCCCGTCGCCCGCGTCCGTCCCGGACTTCAAGGCCGAGTACGCCACTCCGGTCGGCAAGCCGCCGTACATCACGACGTTCAGCCGTGGCCACGATGACAAGATCCAGACCTCGGTCACCCTCTACGACGGTCTCGGCCGCGAGCGGCAGTCGCAGGAGGAGGCGACCGGCGGCGGCCGGCTGATCACCGACACGCTGTACAACAGCTCCGGTGAGGTGTGGCAGACCAACAACGCCTACTACGCCGCCGGCGGGCCGGTCGGCACCCTCTTCACGCCGCTCGCCGGCACCGCGATCCCGAACGCGACGCGCTACACCTACGACGGCCTCGGCCGGGTCACCCAGGAACTGCCGGTCTTCAAGGACGTGGCCGCGCCGGAGCGGGCCACCAGCTACACCTACGGTGCCGACCACTCGACGGTCATCAACCCGTCGGGTGCGACCTCCTACCGGCTGTTCACCGACGCGCTGGGCCGGACCACCCGGGTGGACACGTTCACCAACGCCAGCCGCACCACGTTCACCTCCATGCGGTACGAGTACGACGCGCGCGGCCAACTGGCGAAGGTCACCCACTCGGCCGACCCCGACCCGACCCACTCGTGGACCTGGAGCTACGACCAGCGCGGCCGGCTGGTGGAGACCAGCGACCCGGACGCCGGCACCAGCCGGTTCACCTATGACCACCGGGACCGGCAGCTCACCGCCACCAACGCCCGCAACATCACCGTCTGGAACGGCTACGACGAGCTGTCCCGACCGACCCAGCAGCGCCTCGGTGACAACAACGGCGCACTGCTGGCCGAGTTCACCTACGACACCGCCTCCGGTGGCAAGGGCCTGCCGGCGACCGCAACCCGCTACACCGACGGCCTGCCGTACAAGCAGTCGATCGGCGGCTACACCACCGACTACCAGCCGACGTCCACGACGCTCACCCTGCCGCAGGCGATCGCCGACACGTGGGGCCTGAAGACCTCGTACACCTACGACTACACGTACACCGACACCGGCCTGACCGAGTCGGCGACATTGCCGGGGATCGGGAATCTGCCCTCGGAAAAGGTCCTCGTCCGCTACACCAAGGACGGCCTGCCGCTGTCGGTGTCCGGCAAGGACTGGTACGGGTCGGAGACGGTCTACTCGCCGTACGGCCAGGTGCTCCGGTCCACCCTGGGTGCGCAGCCGTACCGGGTCTGGACGACGGCGACGTACGACGACGCCAGCGGTGCCCTCACCGACCAGCAGGTCTTCCGCGAGCAGACGACCGACAAGGGCGTCGTCGGTGGCAACCTGGTCTCGCACCGCTCCTACTGGTACGACGACGCGGGCAACGTTCTCGCCATCCGCGAGCGCGCGACCGGCATCGAGGAGCGGCAGTGCTTCCAGTACTCGCTCGGCCGGCTGAAGACCGCGTGGACGGCCAAGGACCAGGCGCTGTGCAACCCGGGCCCGGTCAAGACCGACGGCACCCTCAACGTGGCGGCCGGCACCGACGGCTCCGGCTACTGGCAGGAGTACGAGTACGACCTGCTCGGCAACCGCACCAAGCTGGTGGAGAAGGACCTCACCGGTAACGCGGCCAAGGACGCCACCACCACCTACGCCTACGGCAAGGCCGACGGCAGCCAGCCGCGCACCCTCACCAAGGTGACGAAGAACTACGTAACCCCGGCGGGCGCACAGGTCACCGCCGAGGCGGAACGGCTCTACGAGCTGACCGGCGAGACCAAGTCCGTCAAGTCCATCGAGAACGGCGACGAGCAGACGCTGTCCTGGACGTACGACGGCCAGGTGGAGCGGATCGCCGGCCAGGGCGCCAAGGGCAGGACCGCGTACGTCGGCCTCGCGAACAAGTGCCTGGACCTGAGCAAGGGCCTGGCGACGCCTGGTCAGCCGCTCCAGCTGTACCCGTGCAACGACTCACCCGCTCAGAAGTGGACCTTCGCCCCCGTCCCGAGCCAGGGCAACGCCAACCTGGGCACGCTCTCCGTGTATGACAACTGGTGTGTCCAGCCCGCGGCTAACGCCGCTGGATCAGTACTAGGGATTCAGAGGTGTGACGGTTCCGATGGCCAGCGGCTGGAACGCACCTCGGTGGGGCAACTCAAGCACACCGCCTCCGGTCTGTGCGTCTCCGTCAAGGATGCCGCCACGGCCGACGGTTCCGCCATCGTTCTGGCAACCTGTGATAGCGCCGCTGTCGCCCAGCAGTGGGAGGCGCAGGACGAGACACGCCACATCTACGGGCCTGGCGGAAACCGCCTCCTGACGATCCAGGGGAGGCAGGCCACGTTGAATCTGGGCGAGGCTCAGGTCAGCGTCCAGAAGGGCGGGGTGCATGTCAGCACCCACCGCTCGTATGCCGCCCCCGGCGGCACTGTGGTGCGGTACGCCAACCACGCCGTTGCCGGCTCCGCGCTGGTGGCCCTCGCCGGTGACCACCAGGGCACTCCGTACGCGGAGGTCGGCCTGTCGGGGGCCATGCCCGTCCGGGTCCGAAAGCAGGACCCGTTCGGCAACCAGCGCGCCGCCGCGCCTATCGGTGTGAATATTCAGACCAACCAAGGGTTCCTCGGTGCGGTCCGCGACGATGCCTCTGGTTACACCCCGCTGGGTGCGCGCATGTACGACCCGGCGGTCGGCCGGTTCCTCTCAGCGGACCCGGTGCTGGACGTGACGGACCCGGAGCAGAGCAACGGGTACGCGTACGCGCACAACAACCCGGTGACGCTCTCGGACGCGAGCGGACTTTCGGTGGCGCTGACGGCCAGCGAGATGGCGGCGGCGCTGGCGGGCGCGGGCCTGTCGGCCGCGCAGGTGGCCCAGGCGCAGTCGAACATGAACCGGTCGCTCATGTCGGTGATCCTCGAGTCGGCCTGGTACATGCTGAAGGATTTCATCGGCATCAACGACGCCATCAACTGCTTCGGCGGTGACATGTGGGCGTGCGGCAGCCTCATCATCGGGGCGATCCCGTGGGGCAAGATCGGCAAGATCCCGGCCGTGATCCGGGCCATCGATCGGACGATCGCCGCGATCCAGGCGTGGAAGGCGGCCAAGCGCGCGGCCGAGGCGGTGCTGGCGGCCGCCCGGGCGGCCGAGCAGGCGGCGGTGAACGCCAAGAAGTTGGCCATCGAGCGGGCGAAGAAGGCCGCCCAGGCGGCGCAGAAGAAGGCCGCCGACAAGGTCAACGCGACCAGCAACAAGGCCGTCAACAGTACGAAGAAGACGGGCAACCCGGTCCAGAAACAGGCTCAGGCCAAGTCCAACCCGAAGGGCTCCTCCGCTGGCTCCGGCGGTGCTGGCGGCAAGGGCGCCGGCGGTGGCGGCAAGGGCAATTCGAAGCCGGGCGGTTCGACGGGTAGCACCAACCGCAGCAACGGCGGCTCCAGCGGTGGCGGCGGCGCCGGCAAGGCGGACGCCGGCGAATCCTGCAACAGTTTCGTGCCGGGCACCAACGTCCTCATGGCCGATGGCTCCACCAAGCCGATCGAGGAAGTGAAGCCGGGCGACAAGGTCATGGTCACCGATCCGGAGACGGGGCAGACCGAGATCGAGACGGTCTCCGCGACGATCAAGGGTGATGGTGTCAAGCACCTGGTGAAGGTCACCATCGACACCGATGGCGAGAAGGGCTCGGTCACCGCCGAGGTCACCGCGACCGACGGGCACCCCTTCTGGGTCCCAGAACTGGGTGAGTGGATCGACGCCACCGACCTCCGGTCCGGCCAGTGGCTGCAGACCAGCGCCGGGACGCTCGTGCAGATCACGGCGATCGAGCGTTGGACCACCCCGCGCGCCACCGTCCACAACCTCACCGTCGCCAACGTCCACACCTACTATGTGCTCGCCGGGGATGCGCCAGTCCTCGTTCACAACGCGAACAGGCCGGCCGCATGCGAGTTGCTGTTCCCTGGCCCCAACGCCAAGAATGGTGTAAGCGTCGAAGAATTTGGGGAGGTAAGTGACGCGGAGGGGCTGGCGATCCAGGTGGAAGGAAACGCCAACGGCTGCCACTCCTGTGGTGCGAAAACCCCTCGCGCCTCGGGGTGGTGGACACCGGACCACCAGCCCATCACCAAGCTCGTGCCGGAAGGTACGCCGCAGTTGCTGTTCCCACACTGCGGCACCTGCATGGCGCGGCAAGGCAACCTCGCTATGAAGCTGCTTACCGGGGGTACTCCGTCCGGATTCCGTAAGAACCCTATGGGTCTTCTCGTGCCGACGCCCTTGAAGGATGCTGGCTGGGTGAAGACCACAAGTGGACTTCTGATACCAGGCTGATGGGTGGTGAAGGATGCGTTGGGTGCAGTCGTTTGGCGGGCCGCTGATTCTCATTCCGCGTGACTCGGTAGCCCTGTGGCACGGGTCGTACGGCCCTGATGGTGACGATGAAGTGGAGGAGGAGGAGACCGACTACTGGCGCATTTCTGAGCAGGTGCAGGATTTTGCTGAGTCGGTCGACGTCCATGGAATCGAGGCCCTGGTGCTGGCAAACGGACAATGTCCTACGACCTTCGTTCCCGCTGGTAGCCTATTCGTTCAAGAAATGAGCAGCGGCGCCAGTGGGCGTGCTGGAGATTCCGTACTGCAACTGCTTCCAGGAATCAAATGGAGTCATGTTACGGCCTGGAATTGTGCTGGTCCGAGCCTGTTGTTCGACTCGGCTCGGTTCGGTCCGTCGATCAAGGATTCCGACTGTCTCCCGATAGATCTACCGCCGGGTCGATATGCGGTCCGCTCGGCGTATCGGATGGCTCAGTCGATCGGGGAAGGTTCGCTCGCACTCACCAAGCTTGAGTTTCTGGAGTAAAAGCAGTTTCGGCGGCGCATATCGTCTGGCTGCCTGATGGCCAGCTTCTAGACGCAGCCGGAACGGCGGCGGCTCGCCTGCCTGTGCCGCTGGGCGATGACTGGCAGAACTCGCCCTGGCCGAGACGGAGGCTGACCTGCCGGCCCAGGCCGAAGGTCGCCGCCGCCATCGCGGCCAGGTCGTCGGGATCCAGTTCGTCCGGCACGCCGGCGGGCCAAGTTGTGGCTCTACCACGAGGTCAACATCGTCTCCGGCGATGATCTGTTCATCCCTGACATCGCGGTGCTGCGTTCCTCTGGTCGTGGCCAGGTGGCGATGGACATCGCCGAGGCGGTGCTGCTCGGTGAGATCGTGTCGCCGGGCAATCGGCGCAAGGATGTGATCGACCGCCCCCGCGAGTACGCCGTCGCCGGGGTTCCGTTCTTCCTCCGGGTCGACCTGCGTAACCGGGTTCCCGCGATGGCGCTCTACGAGCTGATCGACGGGGAGTACCGCCCGCTAGCCGCCGCTGCGGCCGGCAGCACCTTCTCAATGAGGCAGCCGTTCGAGTTCTCCGTCGATCCGGCCGACCTCCTTGATGAGGAGGCGCCGGTCGAGGACGACGACGAGTCCCTGGTCGAGGGCGGCGATGATTCCCCGGTCGAGGGACCGGGCGGCGGAAACTGAGGCTCCCAGCGGACGCTCAGCGGCGCTGGGGAAGAATGGGCGGGTGAGTTCTCTCCGCGAACTTGTCCTGCTCGGCTCGACCGGCTCGATCGGTACCCAAGCCATCGACATCGTCCGGCGTAACCCGGACCGGTTCCGGGTGGTGGCGCTCGGCGCCGGTGGCGGCAACGTGGACCTGCTCGCCGCGCAGGCCCTGGAGCTGGGCGTCGAGGTGGTCGGTGTGGCGAAGGCCTCCGCCGCCCAGGACCTGCAGCTCGCCTTCTATTCAGAGGCGAGCCGGCGTGGCTGGGCCACCGGCGACTTCAAGCTGCCCAAGATCGTGGCCGGGCCGGACGCGATGACCGAGCTGGCCGGGTGGCCGTGCGACGTGGTGCTCAACGGGGTGGTCGGCTCGCTCGGGCTGGCGCCGACCCTGGCCGCGCTGCGCGCCGGGCGTACCCTCGCGCTGGCCAACAAGGAGTCGCTGGTGGCCGGCGGCCCCCTGGTGAAGGCCGCGGTGCGGCGGCCGGGGCAGATCGTCCCGGTGGACTCGGAGCATTCGGCGCTGGCGCAGTGCCTGCGCGGCGGCACCCGGGCTGAGGTACGCCGGCTCGTGGTGACCGCCAGCGGCGGGCCGTTCCGGGGCCGGCGGCGGGACGAGCTCACCGAGGTCACGCCGGAGCAGGCCCTGGCCCACCCGACCTGGAACATGGGCCCGGTGGTCACCATCAACTCCGCCACCATGGTCAACAAGGCCCTTGAGGTGATCGAGGCGCACGAGCTGTTCGACGTGCCGTACGCCGACATCGAGGTGATGGTCCACCCCCAGTCGGTGATCCACTCGATGGTCGAGTTCACCGACGGCTCCACCCTCGCCCAGGCCAGCCCGCCGGACATGCGGCTGCCCATCGCGCTCGGCCTCGGCTGGCCCGACCGGGTGCCCGAGGCCGCCGCCGCGGTCGACTGGACCAGGGCGCACAGCTGGGAGTTCTTCCCGCTCGACGACGCCGCCTTCCCGGCGGTCGCCCTGGCGAAGGCGGCCGGGGAGGCCGGGCGCTGCCGCCCGGCGATCTACAACGCGGCGAACGAGGAGTGCGTGGCGGCGTTCGTCGCCGGGCGGCTGCCGTTCCTCGGCATCGTCGACACCCTCCAGCGTGTGCTGGAGGACGCTCCGGAATTCGGCGAACCGGGTACCGTCGAGGACGTGCTCGCCGCCGAGTCGTGGGCACGGGGGTACGCCCAGAAGATCATCTTCGGGTCGGTGGAAGGAGCTTGATGGCAAACCTGCTCGGGGTGGTGCTCTTCGCCGTGTTCATCCTCGTCTCGGTGAGCCTGCACGAGGCGGGGCACATGCTCACCGCCAAGGCGTTCGGGATGAAGGTCACCCGATACTTCGTGGGCTTCGGCCCGACGCTGTGGTCGTTCCGGCGGGGCGAGACCGAGTACGGCATCAAGGGCATCCCGCTCGGCGGCTTCTGCAAGATCGTCGGGATGACCCCGCAGGACGACGACGTCGAGCCGGCCGACCAGCCGCGCGCCATGTGGCGGTACCCGGTCTGGAAGCGGACGATCGTGATGTCCGCCGGCTCCATCACCCACTTCGCCCTGGCCCTGGGCGCGCTCTGGGTCATGGCCATCTCTGTCGGCCTGCCCAACCCCAAGGCACCGACGACCGAGGCGGGCTTCAAGGCCGAGCCGGCGGTCATCGCCCTGGCCCCGTGCGTGGTGGTGGAGAACGCCAACCGCGCCTGCCAGGCCGGCGACCCGGCCAGCCCGGCCGCGAAGGCCCAGCTCAAGGACGGCGACCGGATCACGGCGGTCAACGGCAAGCCGGTCTCCACCTGGGGCGACATGCTCGACGTGGTCCGCGCCACCAAGCCGGGCACGGCCACCGTCGACTACGTCCGAGACGGCCAGCCGGCCAGCGCCACGGTCGATCTCGCGGCCGTGCAGCGCCCGCCGCTGGGTGACCCGAAGGGTGCCGCCTCGTCGGTCGCCGCGCTCGGCGTCGGGCTCCGGCCCAGCACGCCGGCCCGGATCGAGTACGGTCCGGTCGCCGCGATCGGCGCCACCGCCGACTTCACCGGCACCATGGCCGTGCAGACCGCGCACGCCATGCAGCGGATCCCGCAGAAGGTGCCCGCCCTGTGGAACGCGATCACCGGCGGCGAGCGGGACATGGACACCCCGATCAGCGTGGTCGGCGCCAGCCGGCTCGGTGGCGAGTTCGTGGCGAACGACGCCTGGTACGGGTTCTTCATGCTCTTCGTCTCGCTGAACTTCTTCATCGGGGTGTTCAACCTGCTGCCGCTGCTCCCGCTGGACGGCGGGCACATCGCGATCGCCTGGTTCGAGCGGGTCCGGTCCTGGCTCTACGCACGCCTGCGCCGCCCGGACCCGGGTCGCGTCGACTACCTCAAGCTCATGCCCATCACGTACGCGGTGATCCTCATCGGTGGCGCGTTCACGCTGCTGACCGTCACCGCGGACGTCATCAACCCGATCACGCTCTTCTCAAGGTGAGTGCCTGAAGTGACCGCTGTCAGTCTCGGTATGCCGCCCGTACCGCCGCCGCCGCTCGCCCCGCGCCGGGCCAGCCGCCAGATCATGGTCGGCTCGGTGCCGGTCGGTGGGGGCGCGCCGGTCTCGGTGCAGTCGATGACCACCACCCTGACCGCCGACGTCAACGCGACGCTGCAGCAGATCGCCGAGCTCACCGCGTCCGGCTGCCAGATCGTCCGGGTCGCCGTGCCCTCGCAGGACGACGTGGAGGCGCTGCCGGCGATCGCGAAGAAGTCGCAGATCCCGGTGATCGCCGACATCCACTTCCAGCCGAAGTACGTGTTCGCCGCGATCGACGCGGGCTGCGCGGCGGTCCGGGTGAACCCGGGCAACATCCGGCAGTTCGACGACAAGGTCAAGGAGATCGCCAAGGCCGCCGGCGACGCGGGCGTGCCGATCCGGATCGGCGTGAACGCCGGCTCGCTGGACAAGCGGCTGCTGGCCAAGTACGGCAAGGCCACCGCCGAGGCGCTGGTCGAGTCGGCGCTCTGGGAGTGCTCGCTCTTTGAGGAGCACGGCTTCCGGGACATCAAGATCTCGGTCAAGCACAACGACCCGGTGGTGATGATCCGCGCGTACCGGCAGCTCGCCGAGAAGTGCGATTACCCGCTGCACCTGGGTGTCACCGAGGCCGGCCCGGCGTTCCAGGGCACCATCAAGTCGGCGGTCGCCTTCGGCGCGCTGCTGGCCGAGGGGATCGGCGACACCATCCGGGTCTCCCTCTCCGCCCCGCCGGTCGAGGAGATCAAGGTGGGCAACGCGATCCTGGAGTCGCTGGGCCTGCGCGAGCGGGGCCTGGAGATCGTCTCCTGCCCGTCCTGCGGCCGGGCCCAGGTGGACGTCTACAAGCTGGCCGAGGAGGTCACCGCCGGCCTGGAGGGGCTTCCGGTGCCGCTGCGCGTCGCCGTCATGGGCTGCGTGGTGAACGGCCCGGGCGAGGCCCGGGAGGCCGACCTCGGCGTCGCCTCCGGCAACGGCAAGGGCCAGATCTTCGTGAAGGGCCAGGTCATCAAGACCGTCCCCGAGGGGCAGATCGTGGAGACCCTGATCGAGGAGGCGCTCCGGCTCGCCGCCGAGATGGGCGCCGAGATCCCCGAGGAGCTCCGCGACCTGGTTCCCGGAGCCACCGTCACCGTGCACTGAGCGCGGATCCGACACGACGTGCGGCTGTCCCCGCCGGGGGCAGCCGCACGTGTCGTTTCCGGCCGGTCCGGGGTCAGGCCCGCACCGTCGGCCTGGGCACGGCGGCGAACTCGGAGAGGGTGAACCACCGGGGCAGGGCCCGGCGGAGCGCCTCCGGGCCGGCCACCTGCACCGCGCCGCCGCGCAGCGCCTCCGGCCAGCTCAGGTCGCCGAGCCAGACCTGCACCAGGCCACGCAGGCTCGCGCGCACCGTCACGGAGACCTCGTGGCCCGGGTCCACGTCGCAGACGTCAGCCTCCCCGGCGGTGATGACGAGCCACCAGTCCCGCAGGTCGGCCGGCACGTCGTGGAAGCGGAACTGGACGACCGTCCGCCCGTCCGGGACGGCGCCGTGGTCGACGTGGCGGTGCATGTCCCACAGCAGCAGCTTTGGGTCCAGGTCCGCGTCACCCAGCTCACCGATCCAGCGGACGCCCCACGCGCCGAGCGCCTCGAGCACCGGCCGCAGCTCCCGCCCCGCCTGGGTCGGGACGTACCGCACCTCGGGGCCCTCGACGTGCCGCTCCACGACGCCGGCCCGGACGAGCTGGTGCAGTCGCCGGGACAGCAGGCTGGGCGACATCCGGGGCAGGCCCCGGCGCAGCTCGTTGAACCGCTCGGACCCGCTCACCAGCTCCCGGATCACGAGCAGCGTCCACCGCTCGTCGAGTAGCTCCATGGCCTTGGCGACGGGGCAGAACTGGTGGTAGGAGGCCCCCATGGCCGGCACGCTACGCCGGTGCCGCCGGCCCGACCAGGAACCTGTCGGGACCGGTACACATCTCGTACTAGGCTGCCGGTTGCCCGCTGCCTACCGTCCGTAGTGAAGGACGAGGCAGAGGGAGCAGTGATGATCGAGTCGATGGAGCGGGATCGGGCCGTGAAGGCCGGGCACCGCCAGATGTGGGCGCTCGGCAGCTACGCCACCGTCGCCGCGGAGGTCATCCCGGAGCTGGGGGCGGCCCTGGTCCAGGCGGCCGGCGTCGGCCCCGGCGACCGGGTGCTGGACGTCGCCGCCGGGACCGGCAACGCGGCCATTCCGGCGGCCCTGGCCGGGGCCGACGTGGTCGCCAGTGACCTGACGCCGGAGCTGCTGGAGATCGGGCGGACGCTCGCCGCGGCGCGCGGCGCCGAGCTGACCTGGCAGCAGGCCGACGCCGAGGCGCTCCCGTACGCCGACGGCGAGTTCGACCGGGTTCTGTCCTGCGTCGGCGTGATGTTCACGCCCCGGCACCAGGCCAGCGCCGACGAACTGGTCCGGGTCTGTCGCCCGGGTGGCACGATCGGCCTGGTCAACTGGACGCCCGAGGGCTTCATCGGGCAGATGTTCGCCACCATGAAGCCGTACGCCCCACCGCCACCGCCGGGCGCGCAGCCCCCGCCGCTGTGGGGGAGCGAGGACCACGTCCGCGCGCTGCTCGGGGACCGGGTCACCGACGTCGTCACCCGCCGTCAGGCGGTCACGGTGGACCGGTTCGCCGGCCCGGAGGCGTTCCGGGACTTCTTCAAGGCCCACTACGGACCGACGATCGCGGTCTACCGGGCGATCGCCGGCGACCCCGACCGGGTCGCCGCACTGGATCAGGACCTGGCCGACCTGGCGCGGCGGCACTTCGAGGCCGGGGTGATGCGGTGGGAGTACCTGCTGGTCACTGCGCGCCGGCGCGGCTGACCGGACGCTGGCGCCGGCCGGGGTGGTCGGGTCCTGGCCACCCCGGCCGGCGCGCCGGCCGTGCTCACTCGGATTCGGCGAGGATGGCGTACAGCTTGCGGCGGGTCTCGTCGAGCACCTGCGCGGCGCGTTCCCGCTGGTCGTCGGTGCCGGTCATCATCACCTGGCGCAGCGCGTGCATCGCCTGCGCGCCGGCGTCGCGGATGTCGTGCCAGCTGTTGACGGTCGTCTCGGCGAACTCCGCCCAGGGCGGGGTCTGGGCCGCCGTGGCCGCCTCCTCCCGCCCCTGCTCGGTGAGGGCGAACCGCTTCCGGCCGCCGTCGGAGTCGGCGGCGGCGGTGATCACACCCTCGTCCTCGAGCAGCTGCAGGGTGGGGTAGATCGAACCGGGGCTGGGCCGCCAGGCGCCGCCGGTCCGGGAGTCGATCTCCTGGATCATCTCGTAGCCGTGCATCGGTCGCTCGGTGAGCAGGGCCAGCACGGCGCCGCGCACGTTGGGCCGGCGGCCCCGTCCGCGGCCGCGTCCGCCGCGGCCATGCCCGTGGCCGTGCGGTCCGGGCGGGAACGGCGGCCCTGGGGGTACGGGCGGGAAGCCGAAGCCGCGCATCCGCATCTCGTGCATGGCGTGCATCCGTCGGTGGAAACCCATCGGGCTCTCCTTCTGTCGTCGTATCACTGATGCGTCGACGATATATCGGCAATGCATCGCCGACAAGACGTTCTGATGGCGAAGTGCAAAACCGTACGTACGTCTTGTTAAGCTGCCCGACGTGCGCCTGCTTCCCGAACCGGGTCCGGCCCGGACGCTCGCCCTCTCCACGCTGGTCAACACCGTCGGCCGGGGCACCTGGCTGACCGCCAGCGCCCTCTTCCTGACCCGCTCGGTCGGGCTCACGGTGGCCCAGGTCGGCGTCGGCCTCACCATCACGGCGCTGGTGAGCCTGGTCGCCAGCACTCCGATGGGCTACCTGGCCGATCGGCTCGGCCCGCGCGGCCTCCAGATCGCTGCGCTGCTCGCCTCCGCCGGATTCACCGCGGCCCTGGTGGCCGTCCGCTCGTTCGCCGGCTTCCTGGTGGTCGGGGTGCTGATGGCGGTCGCCGACTCGGCCACCCGGGGTGCCCGGGGTGCGCTGATCGCCGGCGCGGTGCCCCCGGACCAGCGGGTGCGCACCCGGGCCTACCTGCGCGCGGTCACCAACGTCGGGATCTCGGTCGGCACGGTGCTGGCCGGCGTCGCCCTGGCCGCCGACACCCGGACCGCTTACGTGTCGCTGATCCTGCTCGACTGCGCCACCTACCTGGTGGCCGCCGCGGTGCTGCTCCGGCTGCCACCCGTGCCGCCGGTGCCGGCGCCGGCACACGGGCCACGGCTGATCGCCCTGCGGGACCGCCCGTTCCTCGCCTTCACCGTGCTCGACGGGCTGATGTCGATGCACTTCGGCCTGATCAACATCGCCCTGCCGCTGTGGATCGCCGGGCACACCACCGCCCCGCGCTGGCTCATCTCGGCATGCCTGCTGGTCAACACCGTGGTCGTGGTGCTCTTCCAGGTCCGCGCCTCGCGCGGTACCGAGGAGCTGGCCGGCGCCGGCCGGGCCGCCCGGCGCGCCGGTGCGGTCATCGCGGTCACCTGCGCGCTCTTCGCGGCCAGTGGCGGCGTACCCACCGCGGTCGCCGTGCCGCTGCTGCTCGGCGGGGCGTTGGTGCACGTGGTGGGCGAGTTGTGGCACGCCGCGGCCGGCTGGGGCATCTCGTTCGGCCTCGCCCCGGCGCACGCACAGGGCCAGTACCAGGGTGCGTACGGGATGGGCATGCAGCTCGGTTCGATGGTGGCGCCGGTGGTGGTGACCACCCTGGCCGTCGGCTGGGGCGTACCGGGCTGGCTGCTGCTCGGCGGCCTGTTCCTGCTGCTCGGCGCGCTGGTGCCACCGGTGGTGGCCTGGGCCGGGCGGACCCGGCCGGTCGAGCCGGCGGCCGCGCCGGTCCCGGTCGGGTGAGCCGGCGGCCGCGGCGGTCCGGGTTGGCCTGAGCCGGTCGCGGCGCGGCTGCCGCTGGGCTGAGCCGGTTGCCGCACCGCTGCCGCTGGGCTGAGCCGCCGCTCGGTTTTCCGCCCCTCGGTCGAACCGGCGGCCGGCTGCGCCGCAGGTCACCGGGGCGGCAGCTCGCCGGGGCCGCCGGCCGGCTGAGTCGCCGCTCGGCGATCCGGGGCCGGACATCCCGTCGCGGTCCGCAGGTCAGCCCGCGCGCGCCGGGGTGCATCTGGCAGGCTGGTATCCGTGCTGACGGTGCCGGTACGCCAACTGGGGGAGTCGGAGCGCCGCGCGGTCGAGCGGCTGCTGGACCTCGACCCCTATGCCGGCGCGCAGGTCGCCGAGCGGGTGGCGGCCCGCGGGCTGGCCTGGTGGCGGGCCGAGGGGCGGATCCTGGGCTACGGCTCCCGCCGCCACCTGGAGTCGATCTGCTGGCTGGGTGGCAACCTGACGCCGGTGCTCGCCACGGCGCCGGCGGTGGCGGCCTTCGCCGACCAGTTGAGCACCGAGGAGCGGCTCTGCTCCTCGATCGTCGGCCGCGCCGACGCGGTGCTCGGGCTCTGGGATCGCCTCTCCGCATACTGGGGGCCGGCTCGGGACGTACGCCCGAACCAGCCGCTGCTGGCCACGGACGCCCTGCCCGCCGTGGCGGCCGACCCGGAGGTGCGCCGGGTGCGCAGCGGTGAGGTCGATCGGCTCTTCCCGGCGGCCGTGGCGATGTACACCGAGGAGGTCGGCGTCTCGCCGCTGGCCGAGGACGGTGGGCGCGGCTACCGGCGGCGGGTGGCCGACCTGGTCCGCGCGGGCCGCGCCTACGCCCGGTTCGCGGACGGCAAGGTGATCTTCAAGGCCGAGTTGGCCGTGGTCACCAGGCGGACCGCCCAGGTGCAGGGGGTCTGGGTGGCGCCGGAGTGGCGGGGCCGGGGGATCGCCACGGCGGCCATGGCGGCGGTGGTGCGGGACGCGCTGATCCGGGTCGCCCCGACGGTCAGCCTCTACGTCAACGACTTCAACCTGCCCGCCCGGCGGGTCTACGAGCGCTGCGGCTTCCGCCCGGTGGGCACCCTCGCCACCGTCCTCTTCTGAGGGGTCCTCTCCACGCCTCGGCACAGCGGTCGCCTGCTGGCCTGCGGCATGGCCGGGATCACGCCGCCCCGAATTGCGTCGAACCGGACAGCTGGCGTTATGCTGGGCATGTTTTTGCACTGACCAGTCAGTTTAGATTTCAGGACGGGGCGATGAAGATCGTCGAGGCCGGCGGGCTCGGGCTGCGGACCCGCCGCGGCTGGGTGTACCGGGACGTGGACCTCACCGCCGAGGCGGGCGAGCTGCACGCGGTGACCGGGCCGCCGGGCAGCGGGCGTACCTCCCTGCTGCTCACCCTGGCCGGGCGCTTCCCGCACACCGACGGGGAACTGCGCCGCCGGGGGCCAGCGGCGCTCGGGCAGGTCGTCGGCGTGCACGAACCCGACCCGACGCTGACCGTGGCCGAGCACATCCAGGAGCGGCTGCTGCTGCTCGGGCCGGTGCCGCGCCGCCGCCGGCAACTCGTCCCGGTCGCCGCCGTGCGGGCCCGCCGGGCGTACCGCCGGGACGCCTTCGCCGCCGCGATCGCCGGCGCCGGCTTCACCGACGCTCCGCTCGACCCCGACCGGTACGGCCGGGACCTCACCCCCGTCGAGCGTCAGGTGCTCGGGCTGGTGCTGGCCAGCCTCAGCGGCCCGAGCCTGATCGTCGCCGACGACGTGGACGCCGGCTCCGACGCCCCCGAGCGGGAGTGGATCTGGGCCGCCCTGGCCCGCCTCGCCGACCGGGGGTACGCGGTGATCGCCAGCGGCCGGGCCGTCGAGCCGGGCGCCACCGCGATCGTGCACCGGATCGGCGACCCGTCCCTCCCCACCCCCGCCCCGGTCGCGCCGCGCGTCGCGGCCGACCGGGACCAGACCGCCGAGGTGAAGGCATGAGCGAGCGCAGCGAGCGAATCAGCAGGTTCAGTGTGGTGGTGCCTCATGGCGGCACGGAGCGGAGCGGAGTGCCGGCATGAGCGAGCGCAGCGAGCGAATCAGCAGGTTCAGTGTGGTGGTGCCTCATGGCGGCACGGAGCGGAGCGGAGTGCCGGCATGAGCGTCGTTCGACTCGCGCTCTTCGAGTTGCGCCGGATGACCCGGGGTCGGCTGCCGCGCGCCGCGCTCGCCGTCCTCACCGTCATCCCGCTGCTCTACGGCGCGCTCTACCTCTACGCCTTCTGGGACCCGTACGGGAACCTCGACCGGATCCCGGTCGCCCTGGTCAACGCCGACCGGCCGGCGAAGGCCGGCGACGGCAGCGAGGTGCACGCCGGGCGGGACCTCACCGACGAGCTGCTGGACCGGAAGGTCTTCGGCTGGACGGTGACCGACCAGGCCGACGCGACCGAGGGGCTGCGCGACGGGCGGTACCATCTGGTCTTCGCCATCCCCGCCGACTTCTCCGCCACCCTCGTCGCCAGTCCGGAACCGGACCAGCCGGCCCGCCGGGGCGAGCTGCAGGTGGTCAACGACGACGCCACCAACTACCTGTCCGGGCTGCTCGCCCGCTCCGCGTTCAGCGAGATCCGGGCCGCCGCCGCGGAGAGCACCGCGGCGTCGTACTTCGACCGGATGCTGATCGGCTTCACCGACGCCAAGGCCGAGACCGGCCGGGCCGCCGACGGGGCCGGCAAGCTCCACGACGGGCTCGGCGCCTCGCAGCAGGGGGCCGGACAGCTCGCCGACGGGCTGGGCACCGCCGAGGACGGCGCCGGGCAGCTCGCGGGCGGCCTCAACCAGTCCGTGCGGGGAGCGGAGCAGCTCGCCGGCGGCCTCGACCAGCTCTACGCCGGCGCGGCACAGATCGCCGACGGCACCAACCGCGCGGCCACTGAGACCCGCGCCGCCGCGGCCAAGGTGGACGCCGCCGCCGACCGGTACGAGCCGCTGCTGCGCCGGAACGCCGCCGACATCCAGCGGGCCGCCAGCCTGGTCGCCGAGGGCGCGCAGGCGCTCGCCGACGGCCTCGACGCGCTCCCGGCCCGGGCCGACGAGGTGGTGACCCAGGCCGAGCAGGTCCGCGACCGCCTCGACGCCGTGGTCAAGACGCACCCCGAGCTGGCCGACGACCCCGACCTCGGCGCCGCGCGGCGGGCCGCCGACAACGCCGTCACCGCGGCCCGCGCCATGACCTCCGCCCTCGATCGGACCGACCTCACGGCGTTGAAGAAGCAGATGACCGAGGTCGAGCAGACCGCTCGGGCGGTCGCCGCCGCGGCGCCGCACCTGGCCGACGACGTCGCCGCCGCCCGCGCCCAGGTCGACCAGCTCGCCAGCGGGCTCAACACCCTCGCCCAGGGCAGCGCCAAGCTCCGCGACGGGCTGGGTAGCGCCACGGACGGCGCCCATCAGCTCCGCGGCGGGCTCTACCGGCTCGCCACCGGTGCCCGGCAGCTCGACGGCGGCCTGGCCCAGCTCAGCAGCGGCAGCAACCGGCTCGCCGACGGGCTGACCAAGCTGGAGAGCGGCGCCGGTGACCTCGCCGACGGGCTCGCGGCCGGTGAGCGGAAGCTGCCCGGGTACCACGACGCGGACAGCCGCTCCGGCATCCTCGGCGACCCGGTCGGCCTGCTCCGCACCGCGCACCACCCCGCCGGCTCGTACGGGGTGGGCTTCGCGCCGTACTTCCTGGCCCTGGCGCTCTGGGTCGGCGCGATGATCACGTACATGCTGCTGCGGCCGGTCAACCGGCGGCACGTGATGTCCGGGGCGCCCGGCTGGCGGGTCGCCCTCGCCGGCTGGCTGCCCGCCGCGGCGATCGGTCTGGCCCAGTCCGCCGTGCTGTTCGCCGTGGTCACCCTGGTGCTCGGCCTCGACCCGCAGCACCGGATGGCGACGCTGGGCCTGCTCGCGCTGACCTCGCTGGCGTTCACCGCGATCATGCAGCTGCTCGGCGTGGCGCTCGGCCCGGCCGGCCGGCTCGCCGCGCTGGCCCTGCTGATGCTGCAGCTCACCTCCTCCGGCGGCACCTACCCGGTGCAGACCTCGCCCGGCTTCTTCCAGGCGATCCACCCCTGGCTGCCGATGACGTACGTGGTGGCCGGGCTGCGGCACACCATCAACGGCGGCCCGGGCGGGCCGGTGGTCACCGGGGCGCTGGTGCTGGTCGCGTTCGGGGCGGGCGCGCTGGCGCTCACCGTCGGCGCGGCGCGCCGGTCCCGCCGGCTCACCCCGGCCAAGCTGCACCCCGAACTGGTCATGTGAGGATGCTCATGGGCCGTACGGCGGTGGCGCCCGGCCCCGGCGCGGGTTGCTCCGGCGGCCCGCACCGGACGGGTCGACGGGGAGGGCGAGTGACGGACGGACGGTCGCGCCGACGGGAGGACACCCGCCAGCGCCTCTTCGTGGCGGCGGTGGAGCTCATCGCCGAGCAGGGCTTCTCCGCCACCACCGTGGACGACATCGCCGCCCGTGCCGGGGTGGCGAAGGGGACCGTCTACTACAACTTCGAGTCCAAGACGGTCCTCTTCGAGGAGTTGCTGCGGCACGGCATCGGCCTGCTCACCGCCGACTTCCGCGCCGCGGTCGCCGGGGTGCCGCCCCGCGAGGCGCTCGCCGCGCTGGTCCGCGCCGAGCTGGAGTACATCCGCCGCTACCGGGCCTTCGCCCAGCTCCTGCTCTCCGAGATGTGGCGTACCAACCGCGAGTGGCAGCAGACCCTGCGGCTGCTGCGCGGCGAGGCCATCGAGGTGATCGCGGAGACCGTACGGGCCGGCGTGGCCAGCGGTGACCTCCCCGCCGACCTGGACGTGCGTACGGCCAGCTCGGCGCTGTTCGGCGTGGGTCTGGTGGTGGCCGTGGACTGGCTGGTCTTCCAGCCGGACCGGCCGATCGAGGACGTGCAGGAGGCGCTGCTCGGCATCGTCCGCCGGGTCGCCCAGACGTGAACCGCACGTAAATGGTTTGAGTGGTCGCGACCGGGCCGGAAGGCTGGGGGTACCGCCCCCATCGACCCGAGTCCGGAGGACTGTCCATGCGCCTGCTCCGAGATCTCTGGGCCACCGCACCTCGCCGCATGGCCCTCGTGGGGTTCCTGACCGTCCTCGGCGCCGGCGGTCAGGCGGCCGCCTCCGCGCTGGCCGGCCCGGTCCTCGTGCAGCGGTCGTCCGGCTGGTTCGTGCTGCTGGCCGCCGCGCTGGTCGCCGCCGTCGTCAGCGACCTGGTGATCGGGCTGGTGATGGCCCGGGTCACCGCGGACTGGTCGGCCGACGTACGCCGCCGGCTCTGCCGGGTGGCCCTCGGGCAGGACCTGCCCACCCTGGAGACCACCCCGGTCGGCGAGCTGCTCGACCGCATCGACAACGACGTCTACCAGGTCGCCTCCGAGCTGCGGAACACCGGCGTACGGCTCGCCCAGGGGCTGGCGGTCTGCCTGCTGGCCACGGTGAGCGCGCTCTTCGTCTGGTGGCCCGCCGGGGTCGGCATGGTGGTGCTGACCGTGCTGCTCGGCGTGGTGCTGCGCCGGCCGACCGCCCGCATCGGCCCGGCCCGGATGGCCGAGGAAGAGGCCTGGTCCGATCTCGCCGCGGTGATGGAGGAGGCCGTCCACGGCCAGGACGACGTACGGACCAGCCTCGCCCAGCCGTACGTGCTGCGGCTGTACGCCCGGCGCGCCGCCGAGGTGCTGGCCCGCGGCAAGCGGGTGTTCCTCATGTCCGCGAAGGTCACCACCGTCGCCGGCGGGGGTATCCGGGCCGGCATCGCCGCCGTCGTCCTCGCCGGGGCGTGGGCGCTCACCACCGGCCGGGTGGACGGCACCCGACTCACTGCGATCTGGCTGCTCGCCCTCGCCTTCGGGGCCACCGTCGAGCACATCGCCCGCTGGGTGCCGCACCTGCAGTACGCGCTCGGCGCGTGGGCCCGCGTGCAGCTGCTCTCCGACGCCCGCCAGGAACCCGCCGGCGGCGTCGCCCCGGCCGAGGGCGACCTCACGGTGCGGGGGCTCACCTTCCGCTACCCCGCCACCTCGGACGCCGACCGTGGCCCGGCGCTGCGCGACGTGCGACTCACCTTCGCCCGTGGCCGGTCCTACGCCCTGGTGGGGCGGACCGGGTCGGGCAAGTCCACCCTCGCCAAGGTGCTCACCCGGGCGGTGGAGGTGCCGCGCGGCACCGTCTTCCTCGGCGACACCGACCTGGTGGACCTCGACGTGGAGCGGCTGCGGCAGTGGGTCGCCGTGGTGCCGCAGCGCACCGAGATCCTGGCCGGCACGCTCGCCGAGAACGTCGCCCTCTTCGACCCCGACCTGCTCGACGAAGCCCCCCGGGCGCTGGGCGAGCTGGGGCTGGGCGGCTGGGTCGCCGAGCTGCCCGACGGGGTGCACACCAGGCTCGGTGAGGGCGGGCAGGCGCTCTCCGCCGGGCAGGAGCAGCTCGTGGCGTTCGCCCGGATCCTGGTCCGGGACCCGCAGGTGGTGATCCTCGACGAGGCCACCGCCCGGCTCGACCCGGTCACCGAGAACCGGGTACGCCAGGCCACCGAGCGGCTGCTCGCCGGCCGGATCGGCATCGTCATCGCGCACCGGCTCTCCTCGGTGCGCCGCTGCGACGAGGTCGTGGTGATGGGTGACGGTGCGGTGCTGGAGGCCGGCCCGCTGCAGAAGTCGGAACGCTTCGCCGAACTGCTGGCACACAGCCATGCCGGCGCGTACGCCGCCGCGACCGCGGGGCGCGGTGGGGTGGACCTGCTGCCCGCGCCGGCCGGCGAGTGGGACGACGAGCCGGGGGCGACCGTCGCACCGGCGCCGGCCGAGCGACCGGGGGCAACCGTCGCGCCGGCACCGGCCGAGCGACCGGTGGCCGTACCGAAGACCGACCCGCCGCCGGCGCCACCCGCACCACCTGCGCGGACCATGCGGGAGATCCTGCGGTTGGGCCTGAACGATCCCCGCTACGGCCTGGCCTCGGTTGCCATGTTCGTCGTCATGCTGCTGCTCGGCCTCGACGGCTCGATCCTGCCCTGGCTGTGGGCGGACGTCGTCGACGACGGCGACCCGTGGCTGCCGGCGTTCGGCATCGCCGCCGCGCTGCTGCTGATCCTGCCCCTGCCGTTCCTCACCAACCTGCGGTTCCCGCAGTGGTGGGTCCGGCAGATGCTGCGTATCAGCGCGCGCCTGGTGCACGGGCAGACCGGACCGCGCCGGGTCAGCGGGCACACCCCGGCCGAGGTGGTGGCCCAGGGCGGCGACACCGACCGGGTGGTGCAGCTCGCCGACAACCTGATGGACCAGTTCATCGCCCTGGCGCTGCTGGTGAGCATGGTCGCGGTGACCGGCAGCGTGGTGCCCGGGCTGTTCTTCGTGGGCACGATGGTGGTCTCCGGCCTGGCCGCGACGCTTTTCGGCCCCCGGCTGGAACGCACCGCCCGGGGCACGGTGAAGGCGCGGGCGGCGTTCGCGACCGCCCTGGTGTCCTCGCTGTCGGCGGCCCGTACGGTGAAACTGGCCGGTGCCACCCGCCCGGTGCTGGACCACCTCGCCCGGCTGGACGTCGTCCGCAGCGACCGGCAGCGCCGGGAGATCGCCATGCAGGTGTGGGCGCGGTCCACTCCGTCGATGGCCAGTGGGCTGCTGCCGATCGGGGCGTGGGCGCTCTACCTGACCGGCGGCCTCTCCGCCGGCGGTGTGCTGGTGGCCGTCTCCACCCTCGGCGCGGCCCGCTGGTTCGCCTGGACCACCGCCGCGCTGGTGTCCCACTACCCGTCGGCCCGGGTGTGGACCCGACGGACCGTGGCGATGGCCGGGGTGGCCGCGTACTCGGCGACGGTGCCGGGCGTGGACATCGCGGCCGGCACCGCCCCGGCCCCGGTGCCTGCGGCCCGGCGGCCGCTGCGCCGGCTGGAGCTGGCCGGGTTCGGCGCGCTGCACACCGACGGCACCCTCGCCGTGCGCGACGTCGACCTCACCGTCGACCGGGGACAGTTGGTGCTGGTGGTCGGGCCGGTCGGATCCGGCAAGTCGTCGCTGCTGCGGGCCCTCGCCGGGATCGTCCACCACACCGGCGCGCTGCGCTGGAACGGCGAGCCGGTGACCGAGCCGGAGCTGTTCCTCCGCCCCAACCAGGTCGGCTACGTCGGCCAGCTGCCCCGGGTGCTCTCCGGCACCGTGGCCGACAACATCGCGCTCGGGCACCAGGTGGACGCCGCCGAGGCGGTGTCGACCGCCCAGCTCGACCACGACCTGGCCGCCGCCGGCGGTGGACTCGGGCTCCTCATTGGGCACAAGGGCACCCGGCTCTCCGGTGGGCAGCTCCAGCGGCTGGCGCTGGCCCGGGCGCTGGCGCCGCGTACCGAGCTGCTGGTCGCCGACGACGTGTCGTCCGCGCTGGACGTCACCACCGAGCTGGCGCTCTGGGCGGCACTGCGGGAGCACGGCGTGACCGTGGTCGGGTCGACCGCCAAACGGGCCGCGCTGGTCCGGGCGGACCACGTCGTGGTGCTGGTAGACGGGGCAGTGGTGGCGCAGGGGCCGTGGCGCGACCTGGAAACCAACTGGGCCCACCTGGCGGGCTGACCAGACCACCCCGGTTCGCCGACATCCGGTGATCATGAGGTTGGCGGGGGCGAAAGGGGCGAATCGTTCCGCCAACCTCATGATCGACCTGGCACCCGGCCCGGCTGGCCAGGGTGGTCGGGGTGGGTCAGAAGGCGCGGGTGTACTGGTTCGGCCAGTCGGGGGTGGCGCCGAGCTTGGCGGCGGCGCGGCGGGGCCAGTACGGGTCGCGCAGCAGCTCCCGGCCGAGCAGCACCAGGTCGGCCTCGCCGCCGGCGACGATCTGCTCAGCCTGCTCCGGCTCGACGATCAGGCCGACCGCGCCGGTGGGCACGCCCGCGTCGCGGCGGATCCGCGCGGCCAGCGGCACCTGGTAGCCGGGGCCGACCGGGATGCTCGCCCCGGCCGAGGCGCCCCCGGACGAGGCGTCCACCAGGTCCACCCCGGCGGCGGCCAGTTCGCCGGCGAGCACCACGCTGTCCTCGACGGTCCAGCCGCCGTCCACCCAGTCGGTGGCGGAGATCCGGGTGAGCACCGGCACCGCCGCACCGACGGTGGCGCGGACCGCCCGGGCCACCTCCAGGGTGAGCCGCATCCGGCCGGCCCGGTCGCCGCCGTACGCGTCGTCGCGCCGGTTGGTCAGCGGGGAGAGGAACTCGTGCAGCAGGTAGCCGTGCGCGGCGTGGATCTCCACGGCGCGGAAGCCGGCGTCCAGCGCCCGCCCGGCGGCGACGGCGAACGCCTCGACCACCCGGGCGATCCCGGCCTTGTCGAGCGCGGTCGGCCGCCGATAGTCGGGCAGGAACGGCTCGCTGCCGGGGCCGACGGGCGTCCAGCCGCCCTCGGCGTCCGGCACGCCACCCCGGTGCGCGGCCCACGGCCGGTACGTCGACGCCTTGAACCCGGCGTGCGCCAGCTGCACGGCCGGCACCGCCCCCTGCCCGGCGAGGAACGCGGTGATCGGCCGCCACGCGTCGACGTGCGCACCGGACCAGAGCCCGGTGTCCTGGGGGCTGATCCGCCCCTCGGGCACCACGGCGGTGGCCTCGGTGATGATCAGCCCGACCCCGCCGACGGCGCGGGAGCCGAGGTGGATCCGGTGCCAGTCGGTGGGCAGACCGTCCGGGCCGGCGCTGTACTGGCACATCGGCGCCATGGCGACCCGGTTGGGCAGGGTGACGCCGCGCAGGGCGAGCGGGGTGAACAGGGCACTCATGTCGGGATCCTCCAACGACACGGAGAGGGGCCCCGGGTGGGGCCCCTCTCGATCAGCGGTGTCAGGCGGGGACGGGGGCGAGCCGCTCCGCGGGGCGGTCGGCCTCGTCCGCGTCCACCAGGTCGCGCTTGCCGGCCGAGTCGTACGCCGCCCGGTCGAGGGTGCCCTCGCGGGCGGCCACGATGGTCGGCACGAGCGCCTGCCCGGCCACGTTGGTGGCGGTGCGGATCATGTCCAGGATCGGGTCGATCGCCAGCAGCAGGCCGGCACCGGCCAGCGGCAGGCCCAGCGTGCTCAGGGTCAGGGTGAGCATGACGATCGCGCCGGTGAGGCCGGCCGTGGCGGCCGAGCCGACCACCGAGACGAAGGCGATCAGCAGGTAGTCGGTGACGCCCAGGTGCACCCCGAAGACCTGGGCCACGAAGATCGCGGCCAGGGCCGGGTAGATGGCGGCGCAGCCGTCCATCTTCGTGGTGGCGCCGAACGGCACCGCGAAGGAGGCGTACTCCCGGGGGACACCGAGCCGCTCGACCGAGCGCTGGGTCACCGGCATGGTGCCCACCGAGGAGCGGGAGACGAAGGCCAGCTCGATGGCGGGCCAGGCGCCGGCGAAGAAGCGCAGCGGGTTGAGCCGGCCCGCGGCCACCAGCAGCAGCGGGTAGACCACGAAGAGCACGATCGCGCAGCCGACGTAGACGGCGGTGGTGAACTTGGCGAGCGGGGCCAGCAGGTCCCAGCCGTACGAGGCGACCGCGTTGCCGATCAGGCCGAGCGTGCCGAGCGGGGCGAGCCGGATGACCCACCAGAGCGCCTTCTGCACGATGGCCAGCAGCGACCGGTTGAGCGCCACGAACGGCTCGGCGGCCTCGCCGATCAGCATCGCGGCGGCGCCCACCACCAGGGCGAGGAAGACGATCTGGAGGACGTTGCCCTCCACGAAGGCGCCGATCGGGTTGGTCGGGACGATGCCGGTGAGGAAGTCGGTCCAGGAGCCGGTCCTCTTCGGGGCGGCGGCGCCGGCCAGGTCGAGCGTGACACCCTTGCCCGGGTCGGTGAGCAGGCCGATGCCGATGCCGAGGCTCACCGCGATCAGCGCGGTGATGCCGAACCAGAGCAGCGTCTTGAGCGCCAGCCGGGCCGCGTTGGCCACGCCGCGCAGGCTGACCACGCTGACCACGATGGCGGTGAAGACCAGCGGCGGCACGGCCAGCTTGAGGAGCTGGACGAAGAGGTGGCCGACCGTGTCGAGGGTGCTGGTCAGCCAGCTGACGTCATTGGTGCGGGCGACGAAGCCGAGCACCACGCCGAGCACGAGGCCGAGCAGGATTTGCAGGGAAAAGGGGAATTTGCGCAGGGCGGAAGCCATGAGGATGCGTCCAAGGTCTGAAGAGGGGGCGGTCAGGGCAGCGTCAGGAACGAGGCTGCGCCGGACAGACGCCGCTGGCCTGCCGTCGGAGGTCGACGTACAGGCGCTCGGTGAGGTGCCAGACGTTGGTCATCGCCTGCGCATGCTACTCCCAGCCAGTCCACAGGCGGAAGGATCGACCGCCGTGATGCTCCTTACTGGCAGAGTTCATCCGTTCGTCACGGTCGGCGGGACAGCCCCAGGGCGGTGGCCGTGGCCAGGCCCCAGGCGGCGGCCACCGCCAGCAGCAGCCGCTCCAACACCCCCACCAGTTCGCCGCGGCCCACCACCAGCATGGCCAGCGCGATCGCCCCCGAGAGCGGCAGAGCCAGCGCCGCGCCGGCTCCGGCGATCCGGCGCAGCGGCCGGCCCGCCGCCGGGGCGAGCACCAGCGCCAGCATCGCGAAGACCACCGCGGCCGTGGCCGCCACGCTGGCCCCGCCGTGCACCAGATCCGCCACGGTGGCGGCCTCGAACGGCGGCAGCGGGCAGCCGGCGCTGCACGTCACCGCGCCGGAGAGCACAGTGCAGGTCCCACCGGCGGCGAGCAGGACCGCCGCCGACCGCAGCGCCGGAGGCAGCGCCGCCGCGAGCAGCAGCAGCGCCGCCGCCAGGGCGAAGATCCCGATCCGGTACGCCCCGGCGTACCCGCTGTCGGTGACGCCGGCCTCGCTGACGTACCCGGTCAGGCCCGGACCGGGACCGGCGACGACGGCGACCGTCACGGCGACCGTGCCGGCCACGACGCAGCCGGCGGCGGCCGACGCGGCGGCGGCCCGGGCGGCGCCGGGATCAGCCACGCCCGTGCGGTGTGGTCCAGCCGTGCAGGTCCGGTCCGAGCGGCACGATCCGGGTCGGGTTGATCATGTCGTGGGTGGCGTAGTAGTGCCGCTTGATGTGGTCGAAGTCCACCGTCTCGCCGAAGCCCGGGGTCTGGAACAGGTCCCGGGCGTACGCCCAGAGCACCGGCATCTCGGTCAGCTTCTGCCGGTTGCACTTGAAGTGCCCGTGGTACGCCACGTCGAAGCGGACCAGCGTGGTGAACAGCCGCACGTCCGCCTCGGTGATCTGGTCGCCCATCAGGTAGCGGCGCCCGGACAGCCGCTCCGACAGCAGGTCGAGCCGGGCGAAGAGCGCCCTGTACGCCTCGTCGTACGCCTCCTGCGAGGTGGCGAAGCCGCACCGGTAGACGCCGTTGTTGACGTCCCGGTGGATCTCCGCCATCAGGGCGTCCAGCTCCGGGCGCAACTCGACCGGGTAGAGGTCCGGCGCGCCCGGCTTGTGGAACCGCCGCCACTCGGTGGACAAGTCCAGGGTGAGCTGCGGGTAGTCGTTGGTCACCACCCGGCCGGTCAGCGTGTCGATCAGCGCCGGCACGGTCACCCGGCCGGTGTAGTCCGGGTCGGTGGCCAGGTACGCGTCGGAGAGGAAGCTGATGCCCAGCACCGGGTCGAAGCCGTCCGGGTCGAGCGCGAACCGCCAGCCCCGCTCGTCCCGGATCGGGTCGACCGTGCCCAGCGAGATCACGTCCTCCAGCCCGAGCAGGTTGCGCACGATCCGGGCCCGGTGCGCCCACGGGCAGGCCCGGCACCAGATGAGCCGGTACCGGCCGGCCTCCAGCGGCCAGCGGCCCTGGTCGTCGGGGCCGCCGCCCTCGGGAGAGGTGGAGTGCGGGGTGACCCGACCGGTGAACCGGTTGGGCTGGCGGACGAACTCACCGCTGCGGGTGCTCTCTGCGCTGAACTGGGCGCGGGCCATGCCGTCAACCTATCCGTTCCGGGCGCGGATATCCTGGCGCCGGACGTCCCCGGGACCCGGCGGGCGCCCCCGCCAGCCCCTTCCACCCCCGAAGGACGCAGCACCATGACCGTGGCATACCTCGTGGCCGGAGTCCGCACCCCGATCGGCAGGTACGCCGGCGCCCTCGCCGGGGTACGCCCCGACGACCTGGCCGCGCACGTGATCCGCGAACTGGTCGCCCGGCACCCGGCCGTGGACTGGGCCCGCACCGACGACGTGCTCCTCGGCTGCGCCAACCAGGCCGGCGAGGACAACCGCAACGTGGCCCGGATGGCGGCGCTGCTCGGCGGGCTGCCCGAGGAGGTTCCAGGCAGCACGGTCAACCGGCTCTGCGGCTCCGGCCTGGACGCCCTCGCCACCGCGGCCCGCGCGATCGTCGCCGGGGAGGCCGACCTGGTGGTCGCCGGCGGGGTGGAGAGCATGAGCCGAGCGCCGTTCGTCATGCCGAAGGCGACCACCCCGTTCTCCCGCACCGCCGAGGTGTACGACACCACCATCGGCTGGCGGCTGGTCAACCCCCTAATGAAGCGGGGCTGGGGCATCGACTCGATGCCGGAGACGGCGGAGAACGTCGCCGCCGAGTACGGCGTCGACCGGGCGGCGCAGGACGAGTTCGCGTTCCGCTCCCAGCAGCGGGCCGCCAAGGCGCAGGCCGACGGCCGGCTGGCCGAGGAAATCGTGCCGGTGACCGTGCCGGCCGGCCGGCGCGAGACGAAGCTGGTCGAGGTCGACGAGCACCCCCGGGAGACCTCGCTGGAGAAGCTCGCCGCGCTGCCCACCCCGTTCCGCGAGGGCGGCACGGTGACCGCCGGCAACTCGTCCGGCGTCAACGACGGTGCGGTGGCCCTGCTGGTCGCCTCCGAGGCCGCCGTCTCCCGGTACGGCCTCACCCCGCTGGCCCGGGTGAGCGGCGCGGCGGCGGCCGGCGTACCACCCCGGATCATGGGCGTCGGCCCGGTGCCGGCCACCCGCAAGCTGCTGGACCGGCACGGCCTCGGCCTGGCCGACCTCGACGTGATCGAGCTGAACGAGGCGTTCGCCGCCCAGTCCGTGGCGGTGCTGCGCGAGCTGGGGCTGCCCGAGGACGCCGAGCACGTCAACCCGAACGGCGGCGCCATCGCCCTGGGCCACCCGCTGGGTGCCAGCGGTGCCCGGCTCGCGCTCACCGCCGCGCTGGAGCTGCGCCGCCGGGGCGGCCGGCGGGCCCTCGCCACCATGTGCATCGGCGTCGGGCAGGGTATCTCGCTGCTGCTGGAGTCGGCCGCCTGAGCCGTGGTCCGCCCGGCGCGCCCCCGCGGGCCGGGCGGTCGGCCCCGGCACCGGCGGTCGGCCGGTCCGGGCCGTCGATTGTGGATCTCCCGTACCTGGTGCTGGGCGCATAGAGTGGTCAGGACGACACGATCCCGCGGGTCGGCCGGTGTCCCTTCCGAGTGCCCGGGCGCCGGACGTTCCCGCACACGCGGAGACGACCTGGGGGGCCGAGCGATGCAGACGCCGGACGAACCACCCGCCGAGATCGACCTGACCCGGCCCAGCGCGGCCCGGGTCTACGACTACTTCCTCGGTGGCGCGCACAACTTCGAGATCGACCGGCAACTCGCCGAGCAGATCGCCGGCATGACCCCGCACCTGCCCGCCACCATGCGCGCGGGCCGGGAGTTCCTGCGCCGGGCGGTCCGGGTGCTGCTCGACGCCGGCATCGACCAGTTCCTCGACATCGGGTCGGGCATCCCCACCGTCGGCAACGTGCACGAGGTCGCCCAGGCGGCCAACCCCGAGGCCCGGATCGTCTACGTCGACATCGACCCGGTCGCCGTGGCACACAGCCAGGAACTCCTGGCCGGCAACGACCGGGCGGTCGCCGTCCGGGCCGACCTGCGCGACCCGAAGCGGATCCTGGACGAGGCCCGGTCCAGCAGGCTGATCGACTTCGACCGTCCGCTCGGCATCCTGCTCGCCGGGGTGGTCCACTTCATCCACGACGCCGACCGGCCCGCCGACATCCTGGCCACCCTGCGGGCCGCCGCCGCACCGGGCAGCTACCTGGTCATCTCCCACTCCACCTTCGAGGACCAGCCGCAGGAGATGCTCGACGCGCAGCGGTTGTCGGCGCGTACCGCCACCGAGATCACGCTCCGCTCGCGGGCCGAGGTCACCGACTTCTTCGGCGACTGGACCATCCTTGCGCCGGGCGTGGTGCACATGCCGCTGTGGCGGCCCGACTCGCCGTCCGACGTGGACGAGCACCCCGAGCGGTTCGGGGCGTTCGGCGGCGTCGCCCGGTACGACCGGCCCGTCGGCTGAGCCGACATGAGCGCCCCCGACGGGGACGACCTCAGCCGGCCGGGTGCCGCCGCGTACGCCGCCGAGTGGGCCCGGGCGGTGCGGCGGCTCGGGTTCGTGCCGATGAGCGCGGCCGAGACCGAGCGCCTGCTGCTGGCGCACGCCGTACGCCTGGGCCGGGCGCTGCGCGCCCCGACCTTCTCCGCCGAGGCGGGGGAGGAGGTGGGGCGGGCCTTGGTGGAGGCGCACCTCACCGAGCCGGGAGTGCTGGACTGGTCGGTCCGGGCCCTCGGTGACCGGTTCCTGCCCTCGGTGCTGCCGACCCGCGCCGAGCTGCCCGAGGCACGGGAGCGGGTCGCCGCGTTGCAGGGTGCGCTCGCCGCCGGCTTCGCTCGGGCGCTGCGCGACCGCACCTTCTACCAGCAGGAGCGGATCGCCCGCTCGGCCTGGCAGGCCCGGGACGCGGTGGAACAGGCTCTGCGGGACAGCGAGGCCCGGTTCCGCACGGTCTTCGTCGGCGCGGCCATCGGGATCGGCATCGCCGGGGTGGACGGGCGGATCATCGACGTCAACGAGTCGTTCGCGGACATGCTCGGCTACTCCGTCGCCGAGCTGCGCCAGATCAACGTGGCCGCGCTCTTCCACGCCGACGACGCGGCCGGCATGTGGGAGCTCTACCAGGAGCTGATCGAGGGGAAGCGGGACAGCGCCCGGGTGGAGAAGCGTTACCACCGCAAGGACGGCAGCGTGCTCTGGACCGACCTGGCCGTCTCCCTGATCCGGTACGACGACGGCCGCCCCCGGTTCACCGTCGCCATGATCGAGGACATCACCGAGCGGCACGAGCTCCAGCAGCGGCTGCGTTTCCAGGCGCTGCACGACCCGCTCACCGGCCTGCCCAACCGCACGCTCTTCTTCGAGCGGTTGGGTGAGGTCTTCGACCGGGCCGGCCCGGAGGAGCGGGTCGGGCTCTGCTTCCTCGACCTGGACGGCTTCAAGGCGATCAACGACAGCCTCGGCCACGACCTCGGTGACCGGCTGCTCAAGGTCATCGCCCGGCGGCTGTCCGACTGCGTGGCCGGCCGCGGCCACCTGGTGGCCCGGATGGGCGGCGACGAGTTCGTCATCCTGGTCGACTCCGGCGGCGGCCTCGACGACGCGGTGGAGGTGGCCGAACTGGCCCTGGCCGCGGTGTCCGCCCCGGTCCAGGTCGGGACCCAGCAGCTCGCCGTCTCGGCCAGCATCGGCATCGTCGAGTGCCCGGTCGAGGAGACCAGCGTCTCCGAGCTGATGAAGGCGGCCGACACCACCCTCTACTGGGCCAAGGCCGAGGGGCGGGGCCGCTGGGCGGTCTACGACCCGGAGCGCAGTGCCGCGGACATCGCCCGCTCGGCGCTGGCCGCGAGCCTGCCCGCCGCCCTGGACCGGGGCGAGTTCGTGCTGCACTACCAGCCCATCGTGTCGCTGCTCGACGGGTCCATGGTGGCGGTGGAGGCGCTGGTCCGCTGGCAGCACCCGGAGCTGGGGCTGATCGGCCCGGACCGGTTCATCGGGCTGGCCGAGGAGACCGGCCTGATCGTGCGCCTGGGCGCCTGGGTGCTGCGGCAGGCGTGCCGGGACGCGGAGGGCTGGCGGCGGGCGTACCCGGACGCGCGGCTGGTGGTCAGCGTCAACCTGGCCGCCCGGCAGGCCGACGATCCAGCGATCGTGGAGACCGTCGCCGAGGCCCTGCAGCACACCGGGCTCCCCGCCGAGCTGCTGCAGCTGGAGCTGACCGAGAGCGCCGTGATGGGCAGCGGCGGGGAGCCGCTGCGCGCCCTGCACCAGCTCGCCGACCTCGGCGTACGGCTGGCCATCGACGACTTCGGCACCGGGTACTCGAACCTGGCGTACCTGCGGCGGCTGCCGATCCACTGCCTGAAGCTGGCCGGCCCGTTCGTGGAGGGGATCCGGGCCGACGGGGCGGACGCCGCCGCCGACCACCGGGACGAGCGGATCGTCGACGCACTGGTCCGGCTGGCCCACGCGGTCGAGCTGTGGGTGACCGCCGAGGCGGTGGAGACGGAGGCGCAGGCGGAGCGGCTGCGGGCGCTGCGCTGTGACACCGGGCAGGGCCGCTGGTTCGGCGCCCCGGTCCCGGCCGAGCACATCCGCCGCCGGCTGGCCGGTGAGGAGGCGGCGGCGTGACCGGCTCGCCGCCGGTCGGGCCCACCGGCGGAGCGAGGGAGGCGGGGTGGACCTGACCGACACGCAGGCGTTGGTCTCGGTGCTGGCCGGCCTGGCGATCCTGGCCGGGCTGGCCGGGGTGGTGGTGCCCGGGCTGCCGGCGCTGCCGCTGTGCTGGGGCGGGGTGCTGGTGTGGGCGCTCTTCGGCGACGCCGGCCCGGGCCGCTGGGCGGTGCTCGCCGCCGCCACCGTGGTCGCCGTCGGCGGTGGGGTCGTCAAGTATCTCTGGCCGGGGCGGAACCTGAAGCGGACCGGGGTGCCCACGTCCTCGCTGCTGGCCGGGGGCCTGCTCGGGCTGGTCGGGTTCTTCGTCATCCCGGTGGTCGGCCTGCCGATCGGCTTCGTGGGCGGGGTCTGGGGCGCCGAGCGGCTGCGACTGGGCAGCAACCAGCTCGCCTGGCCTGCCACCGTGCAGGCGCTCAAGGCGGCCGGCCTGTCCATGCTGGTCGAGTTCCTGGCCGGCCTGGTCATAGCGGCGCTCTGGGTCGCCGGGCTGCTGTTCGCCTGATCGGCCGGGCCGGTCGACGTCGCGAGCCGGGCCATCACGGCCGGCAGACCGGGTGCGACGGCGCGGGCGTCCGGGGGTACGGCGAACCGCCGTACATCAGTGAGAGAGAGGTGGACGCCGCGCGCCGTCGCGGGCCGGGCGTTGCCGAGCGCCCGGCGTTGGGCCCGTCGCGATCGGGCCTGGTCACTGGCTCAAGGATGCCGCCGGCACCACCCGGGCGGCAACGCATTTCGCACGCCTCGGGCCGGGGGCATCGATTAATGGTCTGGTCCTGACGGAATTTTCGGTCGATCTCCATTGACCTGGTCGCGGGTGGAGGCCCATCATCCCGTCAGACGGTGACGCAGGTCACAGTCTTCACCCCCGTCCAAGGGAGACACCGATGAGCTCAACGATTGAGGACGGAGTACCCCCGCCTTCCCCGGTCTCGGACGAGGAACGGCTCGCGCAGCTGGGATACAAGCAGGAGCTGCGTCGAAAGCTGTCCGGCTTCTCCAATTTCGCGGTCTCGTTCTCCATCATCTCGATCCTGGCCGGCGCGATCACGTCGTACGGCATCGCGATGACGGCGGGCGGCCCGCTGGCGATCACCCTGGGCTGGCTCTTCGTCGGCGTCATGGTGATCTTCGTCGCGCTGGCCATGGCCGAGATCTGCTCGGTCTATCCCACCGCCGGGGCCCTCTACTGGTGGGCCGCCGCGCTCGCCAAGCGGAACAAGGCGGTGTGGGCATGGTTCGTCGGCTGGTTCAACTTCCTCGGCGAGGTGGCGGTGACCGCCGCGATCGACTTCGGTGCGGCCATCACCACCTCCGCCTTCCTGAGCCTCGCCTTCGACATGGAGGTGACCGCGGGACGCACCTTCCTGATCTTCCTGGTGATCATCATCGCGCACGGCCTGCTCAACACCTTCGGCGTCAACCTCGTGCGGCTGCTCTCGGACGTCAGCGCCTGGTGGCACCTCGCCGGCGTCGCGGTCATCGTGATCGCCCTCGCGTTCGTGCCGGACCAGCACAAGCCCATCTCCGAGGTCTTCCTGGAGGTGCGCAACGAGACCGGCTTCACCTTCGCCGGCGCGGCCGGCTACGCGGTGCTCATCGGCCTCCTGATGGCGCAGTACACCTACACCGGGTACGACGCCAGCGCCCACGTGGCGGAGGAGACCCACGACGCCGCCCGCTCCGCGCCCCGCGGCATCGTGATGTCGGTCGTGGTCTCGGTCCTCGCCGGCTTCGTGCTCCTGTTCGCCATCACCTGGTCCATCCAGGACTACGAGGCCGAGCGGACGACCGCGCTGGGCCTGCCCCCGGCGCAGATCTTCATCGACGCGGCGGGGCAGGACCTCGGCACGTTCCTGCTCTTCATCTGCGTGGTCGCCCAGTTCTTCTGCGGCATGGCATCGGTGACGGCGAACTCCCGGATGGCCTATGCGTTCAGCCGGGACGGGGCGTTGCCCGGTTCCGGGATCTGGAAGCGGGTCAACCAGCGCACGGGCACCCCGACCAACTCGATCTGGCTCTGCGTCGCCTGCTCCACCCTGCTCGTCCTGCCGTCGCTCTGGAACACCACCGCCTACCTGGCCGCCACGTCCATCGCGGTGATCGGCCTCTACATCGCGTACGTGGCCCCGGTCTTCCTGCGCCGGCGCACGGCGGACTTCCGGGTCGGCCCGTGGAACCTGGGTCGGTGGAGCGCGCCGGTCGGGTGGATCGCCATCGTCTGGGTCGCGGTCATCTGCGTCCTGTTCGTGCTGCCCACCAGCAGCCCCGTCACCGCCAGCACGTTCAACTACACGATCGTCGCGGTCGGCGTCGTGCTCGGCGGTGCCTGGCTCTGGTGGGTGCTCAGCGCCCGGCGCTGGTTCACCGGCCCTCGCCACAACGTGGCGGATCCGGGTATCCCCAGGCCGGCGACGGGCGCCGAGCCCGTCACCGAGCCGAGCACCGAGTCGGCCACCGAGTAGGTTGCCCGGGTGGCGGGTGCTCTTTGGGTGCCCGCCACCCGCGTGTAGGGGAAGGGGCGGCGATGCCGATCGATGCCGGGACTGCCGAGCCGGGGGGCGCCGCCGGGGGGCCGGGCGGTGCCGGGGCATCGACGCCGGAAGCCGTACCGGCCTTTCCGGTGTGGCGCCCGGTGCGCGGCGGCAACGCCTTCGAGATCACCGTCGCCCGGCTCGTCCAGGCGATCAAACTGGGCCTGGTCCGGGTCGGTGAGCGGCTGCCCGCCGAGCGGGAGCTGGCCGAGCGGCTGCAGGTCAGCCGGGTGACCCTGCGGGAGGCGATAGCGGCGCTGCGCGAGGCCGGCTATCTCGAGTCCCGCCGCGGGCGTACCGGTGGGACCTTCGTCCGCTCGGCGCTGCCCGCACCCGGTGCCGGCGACGGACGCCCGGACGCGGGGGAGCTGGCCCGCGAGATGGGCGACCGGCTGCCCGACGCGCTCGACTTCCGACGGGTGCTGGAGTCGGGTGCGGCGGGCCTGGCCGCCAACCGCAGCCTGCCGGCGGTCGAGCGGCAGCACCTGGTCGCGGCCCTGGCCGCCTCCCGCGACCGCGATCCGGTCCACCGACGGGTCGCGGACTCCCGATTGCACCTGGCGATCGCCGCGGCCAGCGGCTCCCCGTCGCTGGCCGCGGCCGTCGCCGACGTGCAGTTGACCCTCGACCGGCTCCTCGCCGCGATCCCGGTGATCCCCCGAAACCTCGACCACTCCGACGTCCAGCACACCCGGATCGTCGACGCGATCCTGGCGGGCGACCCGAACGGCGCCCGGCTGGTGATGGAGGAACACTGCGACGCCACGGCGGAATTGCTGCGCGGTCTGCTCGGGTAAGTGAGGGCCGCCCATTGACGGATTCAAAGGTTCGGTAGTAGACCTTTCCCATGGAGGCGCGCCGATGAGGAAAGCCCCGCTCACGCTGGAACAACTCCGGGTCGCAGTCGCCGACGGCGAGCTCGACACGGTGGTGCTGGCCCTGGCCGACATGCAGGGCCGGCTGCAGGGCAAACGCTTCCACGCCCCGTACTTTCTCGACCAGGTGGTCGCGCACGGCAGCGAGGGCTGCAACTACCTGCTCGCCGTCGACGTCGACATGAACACCGTCGACGGGTACGCGATGTCCGGCTGGGAACGCGGCTACGGCGACTTCGCGCTGAAGCCCGACCTGGACACCCTGCGCCGGATGCCGTGGCAGCCCGGCAGCGCCCTGCTCCTGGCCGACCTGGAGTGGCTGGACGGCACCGGCCCGGTGGTCGCCTCGCCCCGGCAGATCCTGCGCCGGCAGCTCGACCGGCTGGCCGGGCACGGGCTGACCGCGTACGCCGGGACCGAGCTGGAGTTCGTGCTGTTCCGCGACTCGTACGAGGCGGCGTGGCGGCGCGGCTACCGCGACCTGACCCCGGCCAACCAGTACAACGTGGACTACTCGCTGCTCGGCACCGCCCGGGTGGAGCCGCTGCTGCGCCGGATCCGCACCGAGATGGCCGGGGCGGGACTGACCCCGGAGAGCGCCAAGGGCGAGTGCAACCTCGGCCAGCACGAGATCGCCTTCCGATACGACGAGGCGCTGGCCTGCGCCGACCACCACGTCATCTACAAGAACGGGGCGAAGGAGATCGCCGCCCAGGAGGGCATGTCGATCACCTTCATGGCGAAGCCGAACGCGCGGGAGGGCAACTCCTGCCACATCCACTTCTCGCTGCGCGACGCCGCCGGCCGCTCGGCCCTGCTCGGGAACGGGCCGGCGCACCTCAGCGTGACCGGGCAACGGGTGCTGGCCGGACTGCTCGCCACGATGCGGGAGTTCAGCCTCTTCTTCGCCCCGAACGTCAACTCCTACAAGCGCTACCAGCCGGGCTCCTTCGCCCCGACCGCGCTGCGCTGGGGCACCGACAACCGCACCTGCGCGCTGCGGCTGGTCGGGCACGGCCAGGGCATGCGGGTGGAGAACCGGGTGCCCGGCGCGGACGTCAACCCGTACCTGGCGATCGCGGCACTGGTGGCCGGGGCGGTCTACGGCATCGAGCGAGAGCTGGAGTTGGGCGAGGAGTGCACCGGCAACGCGTACGACGACGGGACCGCGGCGCGGGTGCCGGGGACGCTGCGCGACGCGCTCGCCCTCTGGGAGTCCTCCGAGGTGGCCCGGGACGCCTTCGGCACCGAGGTGGTCGCCCACTACGCCAACCAGGCCCGGGTCGAGCTGACCGCCTTCGACGCCGCCGTGACCGACTGGGAACTGGTCCGTGGCTTCGAACGGCTCTGACCGGCCGGACGTCCAGGAGGAGGGCACGTTGACCGAGGTGCGGAATCCGGCGACCGGGGCGGTGCTGCGCGAGGTGCCGGCCACCTCGCCGGCCGAGACCGACGCGGCGATCGCCCGGGCCGCCCGGGCGTACGAGTCGTGGCGGGCGGTGGCGCCCGGCGACCGGGCGCGGCTGCTGCGGCGGTTCGCCGCGATGGTGGACGCGCACCTGGCGGAGCTGGCGTTGCTGGAGGTCCGCAACGCAGGCCACACCATCGGCAACGCCCGCTGGGAGGCGGCCAACGTCCGGGACGTCCTCGACTACTACGCCGGCGCGCCGGAGCGGCTGACCGGGCGGCAGATCCCGGTGCCCGGCGGCTTGGACGTCACCTTCCACGAACCGCTCGGCGTGGTCGGCGTGATCGTGCCGTGGAACTTCCCGATGCCGATCGCCGGTTGGGGCTTCGCGCCGGCTCTCGCCGCCGGCAACACGGTGGTGCTCAAGCCGGCCGAGCTGACCCCGCTCACCGCGCTGCGCCTGGCCGACCTCGCGCTGGAGGCGGGGCTCCCGGAGGGTGTGTTCACCGTCCTGCCCGGGCAGGGGAGTGTGGTGGGGGAGCGGTTCATCACCCACCCGGCGGTACGCAAGGTCTGCTTCACCGGCTCCACCGAGGTCGGTACCCGGATCATGGCTGGCTGTGCCGCCCAGGTGAAGCGGGTCACGCTGGAGCTGGGCGGGAAGTCCGCCAACCTGGTCTTCGCCGACGCCGACATCGAGAAGGCGGCGGCCACCGCGCCGTACGCCGTCTTCGACAACGCCGGCCAGGACTGCTGCGCCCGCTCGCGGATCCTGGTCCAGCGCCCGGTGTACGACCGCTTCCTGGAACTGCTCGAACCGGCCGTGCGCGCGTTCCGGGTCGAGGACCCGGCCGCCGAGAGCGCCGAGATGGGGCCACTGATCTCCGCCGGACACCGGGACCGGGTCGCCGGGTACGTCGACGGGGCGAAGGTGGCGTTCACCGGCTCCCGCCCCGACGGTCCCGGCTGGTGGTACGCCCCGACCGTGCTGCTCGCCGAATCCCCGGCCGACCGGCACTGGCGCGAGGAGGTGTTCGGCCCTGTGGTCTCGGTGCTTCCCTTCGACGACGAGGCGGACGCGATCCGGCTCGCCAACGACACCGAGTACGGCCTGTCCGGGTCGATCTGGACCCGGGACGTGGGCCGGGCGGTCCGGGTGGCCCGGGCGGTGGAGTCCGGCAACCTCAGCGTGAACTCGCACTCCTCGGTCCGCTACTGGACGCCGTTCGGCGGCATGAAGCGCTCCGGGCTCGGCCGGGAACTGGGCCCGGACGCGCTGCACGCCTTCACCGACGTCAAGAACGTGTTCATCTCGACAGAGGAGTGACCGCAGTGCAGGGACGGCTTCAGGACCGGGTCGCGGTGGTGACCGGAGCGGGCAGCGGGATCGGACTGGCCACCGTGCGGCGGTTCGCCGCCGAGGGGGCGCGGGTGGTCTGCGTCGACATCGACCCCGCGGCGGGCAAGCGGGCCGCCGACGAGGTGGGCGGCGAGTTCGTCGCCTGCGACGTGGCCGACGAGGCCTCGGTCCGGGACCTCTTCGACGGGGTGGCCGAGCGGCACGGCCGGGTCGACGTCGCGTTCAACAACGCCGGCATCTCCCCGCCGGACGACGACTCCATCCTGGACACCGGGCTGGACGCCTGGGAGCGGGTGCTGCGGGTCAACACCACGAGCGTCTACCTGTGCTGCAAGTACGTCATCCCGCACATGCGCCGCCAGGGCAAGGGCTCGATCATCAACACCGCCTCGTTCGTGGCGCTGATGGGCGCGGCGACCTCGCAGATCGCGTACACCGCGAGCAAGGGCGGGGTGCTCGCGATGACCCGGGAGCTGGGCGTGCAGTTTGCCCGGGAGGGGATCCGGGTCAACGCGCTCTGCCCCGGCCCGATCGCCACGCCGCTGCTGCTGGAGCTGTTCGCCAAGGATCCGGAGCGGGCGGCCCGCCGGCTGGTGCACGTGCCGATGGGCCGGTTCGGCGACCCGACGGAGATCGCCGCCGCGGTGGCCTTCCTGGCCAGCGACGACGCCTCGTTCATGACCGCCGCGCAGTTCGTGGTGGACGGCGGGATCACCGGCGCCTACGTGACACCAGTGTGAGCCGGCCGATCATCGGGATCACCGCGTACGTCGAGCCGGCCGGCTGGGCGGTGTGGCGGGACGTCCCGGCGGCGCTGGTGCCGCAGGCGTACGTCCGGGCGGTGACCGCCGCCGGCGGCCGCGCCGTGGTGCTGCCTCCGGACGACGCGGACGCGGACGTGCTGCGGGTCCTCGATGGGCTGCTGCTGGCCGGCGGCGCGGACGTCGGCCCGGAGCGGTACGGCCAGCCGCCCGACCCGCGCACCGAGAGCCGGCCGGACCGGGACGCCGGCGAGCTGGCCCTGCTGACCGCCGCGCTCGCCGCCGACCTGCCGGTGCTCGGCGTGTGCCGAGGCATGCAGCTGCTCGCGATCGCTCACGGCGGCGCCTTGCACCAGCACCTGCCGGACGTGGTCGGCCACGACGGGCACCGGCCGGCGCCCGGGGTGTACGGCGTCCATCCGGTCCGGTTCGCCCCGGGCAGCCTGGTCGCGGCGGTGATGGACGGGGTGGACCGGGTCAACTCGTACCACCACCAGGGGGTGGCCGACCCGGGCCGCCTGACCGCCACCGGCTGGGCCGACGACGGGGTCGTGGAGGCCGTCGAGGACCCGGGGCGGCGCTTCCTGCTCGGGGTGCAGTGGCATCCGGAGAACGACCCGGATCCCCGGCCGGTGGCCGCCCTGGTCCGTGCCGCCACCGGCGGACCGGCGTCCACGTGACCCAGATCACCGACCCCGCCGGCCTGCCCTGGGCGATCCGTGTCCCGCCCGACTCGCCGTCGACGGCTGGTTACGCCAGGATGAGGCGTAGGTAACCAGCGTCCCGGTCGGGCCTGCGTTTACCGTGCTCCTCCGCCTGGGTAGGAGGCGGGGACGGCCGGCGGAGTTTGCGCCGGCCGTCGTGGACATGGCCGGAGCGGGAGGCTGCATGGGCTCGGCCCAGGGGGGCAAGGACCGGGATCACGCGTCCTCGGGGACAGTCGCGGAACAGTTCCCACCGCTGCTGGCCGCGGCGTTCGCCGCAGGCGGCGAGATGGGCGCGCGGCTGGGTGCCTTCGAGTGGTCCGGCAGCCCGCTCGGCACCCCGGACAGTTGGCCTCCGGCGCTCCGGCACGCCGTCAGCATGATGCTCTCGTCCCGGGCCCAGATCGCGATGTTCTGGGGCGAGGACCACCGCGCCTTCTACAACGACGCCTACCGGCCGACCATCGGCGACAAGCACCCGGCGGCGATCGGGCAGCCGGCCCGCGAGCACTGGGTGGAGACCTGGGACGTCCTCGGACCGCTGCTGGAGGGGGTACGCCGCACCGGCGAGCCGTACCGCGGTGAGAACCATCCCTTCGTGCTGGACCGGCACGGCTTCCTGGAGGACGTCTACTTCGACGTCTCGTACGATCCGATCCGGGACGCCGACGGCACCGTCAGCGGCGTTTTCTGCTTCGTCAACGAGACCACCGGCCGGGTGCTCGGCGAGCGCCGGCTGCGTGCCCTGGCCGAGCTGGGCAGCCGGCTCGCCGACGTGCAGAGCACGGCGGAACTGGGCCGGTCCGCGGCCCGGGTGCTCGGCGCGTACCGGCCGGACGTGCCGTTCGCCGCGATCTGGCTGACCGACGGGGACGGCACGCCGGCGCTGGCCGGCTACACCGGAGTCGACCCGGGCCGTCTCGCCGGCGGGTCGCCGGAGCCCGCCGCCGACGGCGCCGCCCGCGCGGTGTCCGTCGCGGACCTGCTCGGCGAGGTGCCGCCCGACGCCGCCGACCACGCCCTCGTGCTGCCGCTCACCGCCGCCAACGAGCCGGCCGGCGTGCTGCTGCTCGGGCTGGCCCGCCGGCTGCCGTTCAGCGACGACTACCGCGACTTCGTTGACCTGGTCGCCGCTCAGATCTCCCGCGCGCTCGGCAACCAGCGGGCGTACGAGCAGGAGCGGGCCCGGGGCGCCGAGCTGGCCGCGCTGGACCGCGCCAAGACCAGCTTCTTCGCCAACGTCAGTCACGAGTTCCGCACCCCGCTCACCCTGGTCCTCGGCCCGCTGGAGGACCTGCTCGCCGACCCGGGGCTGCCCGCGGCGTACACCGAGCGGCTGAGCATGACGCATCGCAACGCGCTGCGGCTGCTCAAACTGGTCAACACCGTGCTCGACTTCTCGCGGCTGGAGTCCGGCCGGCTGACCGCCCACTACCAGCCCACCGACCTGGCCGACTACACCTCCCGGCTGGCCAGCACCTTCCGCTCGGCCACCGAACGGGCCGGCCTGCGGCTGGTGGTGGACTGCCCGCCGCTGCCCGCGCCGGTCCACCTCGACCGGGACATGTGGGAGAAGATCGTCCTCAACCTGGTCTCCAACGCGGTCAAGTTCACCTTCGAGGGTGAGATCCGGGTTCGGGTCCGCCCCGGCGACGGCGTCGCCGTGCTGACGGTGGCCGACACCGGCGTCGGCATCGCGCCGGAGGAGCTGCCGCAGGTCTTCGAGCGGTTCCACCGGGTGCCCGGCGTGCGCACCCGCACCCACGAGGGCACCGGCATCGGCCTCGCCCTGGTCCGCGAGCTGGTGGAGATGCACGGCGGGACGGTGCAGGCGCACAGCGTCGTGGACCAGGGCACCACGTTCACCGTGACCGTCCCGTTCGGGTACGCCCACCTGCCCGCCGACCGGGTGGCCGCCCGCGCGGCGCCACTGGGCGAGCCCGAACAGGCCCGGCTGCATGTCGCCGAGACCGCACTCTGGACCGACGAGATGACCGTGCCCGCCGGCCCGCCGGAGCCGGCCGAGGTGCCCGCCGGGGCGGGCCGGATCCTGCTCGCCGACGACAACGCCGACCTGCGCGAGCACGTCAGCCGGCTGCTCTCCGCCTCGTACGAGGTGGTCGCCGTCCCGGACGGCGCGGCGGCGCTGCGACTGGCCGTCGAGTCCCCGTTCGACCTGGTGCTGGCCGACGTGATGATGCCCCGGCTGGACGGTTACGGTCTGGTCAGCGCGTTGCGGGCCAACCCGGTCACCCGGCATGTGCCGATCGTGCTGCTCTCCGCCCGGGCCGGCTCGGCCGAGGAGGTCGCCGGGCTCTCGGTCGGTGCCGACGACTACCTGACCAAGCCCTTCTCCAGCCAGGAGCTGATCGCCCGGGTCCGGGCCAACGTCGAGCTGGGCCAGCTGCGCGGGCAGATCATCCGCCGGCTGCGGGCCCTCGCCGACGCGGCCGTGGCGGTCAACACCGCCCGCTCCACGGCCGAGGTGGTGCAGGTCGCCGCCCGACACGCGCTCAGCCTCGCCGAGGCCGCCCGGGTGGCGGTCACCGCCACCGGCGCCCGGTACGAGGCCGACGGCGGCGGCGAGACGAGCGCCGAACCCTCGGCCGTCCTGCCGTTGACCGGCACCAGCGGTGTGCAGCTCGGCGAGCTGCGGGTGTGGCGCCGGGAGGGCGGTGGCACCGAACAGGCCGCGCTCACCGAGCTGGCTCGGCTGATCGGCGTCCGGCTGGAGAACGCCCAGCTCTACGAGGCCGAGCACCGGATCGCCACCACCCTCCAGCACAGCCTGCTGCCGCGTACCCTGCCGCAGTTGCCGGGCGCGGTGGTGGCCAGCCGCTACCTGCCCGGCAGCGCCGAGGTCGAGGTCGGCGGCGACTGGTACGACGTGATCGGCACGCCCGACGACGAGCTGGTGCTGGTGATCGGCGACGTGATGGGCAAGGGCGTCCGGGCCGCCGCCGCGATGGGCCAGCTCCGCAACGCGCTGCGGGCGTACGTGCTGGAGGGCTACGACCCGGGGCAGGCGCTGACCCGGCTGAACCGCCTGGTCGGTTCCACCGAGGGCGGCTCCTTCGCCACCGTGGTCTGCCTCTGGTTCTCCCCGCGCACCGGCCGGCTGCGGTACGCCAGCGCGGGTCATCCGGCACCCCTGGTGATCCGCGGGGACGACGTGTCGTACCTGCACGACCGGGCCCTCGGGCCGCCGGTCGGGGCGATCCCACAGGCCGAGTACCGGACCGTCGAGGGCCAGTTGGCCCCCGGCGGCCGGCTGCTGCTCTACACCGACGGGCTGATCGAGGACCGGCAGCTCGGCATCGACGCCGGGCTCGGGCGGCTCCGGCTGGACGCCACCACCCGGGGCGAGCACGTGGCCGATCTGGTCGACGCGGTGGTCCAGCGGGTCGCCGAGCGTATCCGGCACGACGACGTGGCCGTGCTCGCGCTGGAGGCGACCGAGCTGAACCGGTTCGTGCTGCGGCTGCCGGCCGAACCGACCCGGCTCAGCGTGCTGCGCAAGCGGCTGGAGGACTTCCTGGTCGCCCACCACGTCGGCGAGACCGACCTGTTCGACCTCACCGTGGCGATCTCCGAGGCCGCCGCGAACGCCATCGAGCACCCGGTGTCGCCGACCGAGCCGGTGATCGGTGTCGAGGTGAGGATCGAGGACCGTACGGTGACGGCCACCGTCCGGGACAGCGGGCGGTGGCGGGAGTCCACCGGGTCGAGTTTTCGCGGCCGGGGGCTGGCGCTGATCCAGGCGCTCGGTGAGCTGACCGTGACCCGGTCCGCGGCGGGCACCGAGGTGACGCTGCGCCGCCGGTTGGCGGACTGACGGCAGTCCGAGGTGGGCCGGGCGTGGCTAGGCGGGCGCCAGCCAGCCCTGGTCGCCGAGGCCGGAGATCTCCAGCACCCGGCGTACCTGGCGGGACGGCAGCACGGTCAGCGTGCCGGCGAACCGCTGGGCCAGCCGGACCAGCGCCTGGATCGCGGCCGAGTCGAAGAAGGTGACGCCGCGCAGGTCGAGCGTGAGGTGGGCGGCGGGCGCCCGCAGGGCGGTCTGGTACATGGTGTCGGCGGTCGCCATGTCGACCTCGCCGGTCACCACCACCCGGAGGCGGTCACCGTCGGCCTCCGCGGTCGCGGAGAAGACGGGAGGTGCGCTCCCTTGATCCACGCAGCCACAATGGCACAGCGGGCCGGGCCCGGCAACAACCCCGGGCCGGCCGCCTGTGGCGGGGCTCACCGCGGTGCCGGCGATAGGGTGTGGTCATGACCGTCCGTGCGCCGCTGACCCCAGGCACGCTCTCCCCGTGGCGAGCGGTGCCCGCCCACATCCCGCGCCCCGAGTACGTGGGTAAGAAGCGTCCCCAGGAGTGGCGCGGTTCGCACGTGCAGACGCCGGAGACCATCGAGAAGATGCGGATCGCCGGCCGACTCGCCGCCCAGGCGACCCAGCTCGCCGGCGAGCACTGCAAGCCGGGGGTGACCACCGACGAGATCGACAAGGTGGTCCACGAGTTCCTCTGCGACCACGGCGCCTACCCGTCGACGCTGGGCTACAAGGGCTTCCCGAAGTCCTGCTGCACCAGCCTCAACGAGGTGATCTGCCACGGCATCCCGGACTCGACAGTGCTGCAGGACGGCGACATCATCAACGTCGACGTCACCGCGTTCATCGGCGGCGTGCACGGCGACACCGACGCGACGTTCTGCGTGGGCGAGGTGAGCGAGGAGGCCCGCCTGCTGGTCGAGCGGACCCACGCGGCGATGATGCGCGGCATCAAGGCGGTCGCCCCGGGCCGCCAGATCAACGTGATCGGCCGGGTCATCGAGTCGTACGCCAAGCGGTTCGGCTACGGCGTGGTCCGCGACTTCACCGGCCACGGCATCGGCGAATCCTTCCACAGCGGCCTCTACGTGCCGCACTACGACAGCCCGCGGCCCACCGACGTGATGGAGCCCGGCATGACGTTCACCATCGAGCCGATGATCACCCTCGGCACCTACCAGTACGACATGTGGGACGACGGCTGGACGGTGGTCACCAAGGACCGCAAGTGGACGGCTCAGTTCGAGCACACCATCGTCGTGACCGACGACGGCTACGAGATCCTCACCCTGCCGTGACCGACACCCCGGCGGCGCTGCGCGAGGCGCACCACGCGGACGTGTCCGGCGGCTGGCTGCGCCCGGCCGTGTTCGGCGCGATGGACGGACTGGTCACCAACATCGCCCTGATCGCCGGTGTCGGCGGGGGCGGGGTCTCCCCGCGCAGCATCGTCCTCACCGGCGCCGCCGGCCTGGTCGCCGGCGCCATCTCGATGGGGCTGGGGGAGTACACCAGCGTCCGGTCGGCCAACGAGCAGGTGGCCGCCGAGGTGGCCAAGGAACGGCGCGAGCTGGAACGGCACCCGGAGGCGGAGGCCCGCGAGCTGGCCGACGCGTGGGTCGCCCGGGGGCTGCCCCGGGATCTGGCCATGCAGGTCGCCAACGCGGTCGGGCGCAACCCGGAGGAGGCGCTGCGGATGCACGTCCGGGAGGAGCTGGGCGTCGACCCCGACGAGCAGCCGAGCCCCTGGGCGGCGGCGATCTCGTCGTTCCTCTGTTTCTCGGTCGGCGCGCTGGTGCCGCTGCTGACCTACCTGCTCGGCTTCACCAGCCTGTGGCTGGCGCTCGGCGTCGGCGGGGTGGGGCTCTTCGTGGCCGGCGCGATCGTCGCCCGGTTCACCCACCGTCCCTGGTGGTCCAGCGGCCTGCGGCAGCTGCTGCTGGGCGCGCTGGCGGCCGGCGCTACCTATCTGGTCGGTGCCCTGATCGGCGTCCAGGGCGGCCTCGGCTGACCCGGGCGGGTCAGCTGGTGAGGAGGTCGTCGACGGTGCCGTCGACCGGGCGGCCCCGGGCGGCCAGTTCCTCGGCCTGGCGGGCCAGCACCGCGCCGACCTCGGTCATGTCCGCGCCGGCCAGGCCGGTACGCCGTACCGCGTCGCCCGGGTCCCGGAAGTAGGTGCGGCTGAGCAGCCCGTGCACCGTGGCCGCGGCCAGCCGCGCCTCGCCGAGCATGAGCAACGCCTGGTCGGTCTCATACCACTCGGCGAGCCGGAGCGCCCGGGCGTGCGCCGCGCTGCCCCGGTACCAGGCGCGGCGGGCGGCGGCGCTGAACTCGGCCGGGCGGGCCCGGGCCAGCCGGGCCAGGTGCTCGTCGCGCAGCGTACGCAGCCAGCCGGTCGGATCGTGCAGCGCGCGGGTGGTGACGTAGCGGTCGGCGGTGAGCGGCCAGAGCGGGCCGATCGTCCGGGCCTGCCCCAGGTAGTCGTCCGCCCCGGCGACGGTGAGGTCGACCAGCACCCCGTCCACCCGCCGGGTGGCCGGCGACGGCCCGCTGCCCGGCCGGTACGTGGCCAGCAGCAGCCCCACCTCGCCGTCCCCGCCGCCGTCCTCGTCGCCGTGCGCGAGGGGGCCGTGCACCGCGACGGCGAGGATGTCGGCCGCGAACCGTCGCAGCGCCGCGTCGCTCACCCGCTCGGCGACCCGCCACCGGGGATCGTCCAGGTATCGGTCGGTCTCCAGTTCGCCCCCGCTGGCGTCCACGGCCCACCTCCGTTCCGCGGACGGGTTGCCCGTCGGCGGTCCCGCACACGTCGACCGTCCACCACCCTAGCCAGGCGTGCCGGAACCACCCGGGAGCCACGCCTGGGGCTGTCCACGCCGGACCCGGATCAGTCCAGCCGGCGCTCCACCGGCAGCCGGGACCGGGTGAACAGGGCCGCCCCCAGCATCGCCACCAGCGGCACCACCACCAGCACGCCGAGGGTCAGCCCCGGCACCACCAGCGGGTACGGCGCCGGTGCCGGCCACGCCTGCGCGTACCGCTGGTTCAGGGAGAGCAGGATGATGGCCGCCGAGCCGAGGCCGGCGAGGATGCCGAGCACCGAGCCGAGCACCGCGATCACCCCGGCCTGGCAGAGCGACAGCACCCGGCGTACCCGGGGGTCGGCCCCGACCGCGGCGAGGGTGGACAGGTCCCGGCGGGCCTCGGCGGCGGCGAGGCCGGTGGCCACCCCGGCCGCGCCCAGGGTGATCACGCCGGAGCCGATCGCCAGCAGGAGCAGCAGTGACCGCTGGTCCGACCCGGGCTGATCATCCGTCAGCACCGACAGCGCGCTGAGCCGGGACAGTTCGGCGGAGAGCCGCTCCCGCTGCCCGGCGGTGGGTGGTTCGACCGTGTCGATCGCGTAGCCGAACGGCTCCGCCACCAGGCCGACCGCGGCGGCCGCCGACGGGGAGAGCACGAGCCGGTCCACCGGCAGGCCGCCGCGCAGCAGATGGCCGGGCAGGGTTGCGCTGGCCGTCGCCGTGACGTCGCCGGCGCCGTGGGTGACGGCGACCGTCACCCGGCCGTCCACCACCTGCCCGGGGTCGGTGACCACCACGCCGCCGGCGGCGAGCGTCCGGGTGGCGGCGGCGACCTCCTCCGCCGGGGCACCGGTGAGGGCGGGCAGCGCGCGGCCGTCGTCGACGAGGACGGGGAGGTAGATGCCGGTCGATTCGCGGACCGCCCGGACGCAGCGCGGGTCGGCCCGGGCGCGGTCGGCGGTGACGATGGCGTTCCCCGGTTCGTAAGGGCAGCGCCGCTCGGGGGGCAGCACCGCCGTGGCGACGCAGTAGTCCTCGGCGCTGGCGGGTCTCGCGCAGGCCGGGGTGGCGATCGGGACGACCGTGGCGGCCGGCAGCGCGGCCCGAACCGGCTCGGCGACTTCCGCGACCGGCGGCAGGGTGGCTGCTGTCGCCCCGCCTGAGCGCAGCAGCAGCACCTGACCCGGCGGGATGCCGGGCTGCCATTCCGCCCGGCTGCGGGCCTCGTCACTGGCCAGGTAGGCGCCGAGGGCGACGCTGCCGGCGACCGCCGCCATCACCGCGGAGATGGCCGGCGCGGCTGAGGAGCGGTTGCGGCTGGCGTCGCGCAGCGCGAGCCGGGGCACCAGCGGCAGCAACCGTCCCGCCCGGGCGAGCAGCCCGATCAGGGTCGGGGTGCCGAAGACCAGCCCCAGCTCGCCGAGGATCAGCCCGGTCAGCACCACGGACGGGCTGCTCCGGTTGGCGCCCAGCGCGGCGAGGGCGGCGCCGGCCGCGGTGAGCAGCAGCCCGAGCACCAGCCAGCGGCGCCGGTGCCGGGGCGGGTTGCGCCGCCCGTTGAGGCCGGCCACCACGTCCTGCCGGGCCGCGGTCCACGCCGGGGCCAGTGCGGCCAGCAGCCCGGCGAGCACCGCCACCGTGGCGATCGCGGCCAGGGCCGCCGGGAAGACCCGGTACCCGCCGAAGCGGGCGCCCACGACGTACTGCTCGACCAGCGGCCGGCCGGCGAGCGCGGCGCCCACGCCGAGCAGCAGCCCCAGCGCCGCCCCGCCGGCGCCGAGCACCACCCCGTCGGCCAGCACGATCCGGCGCAGGTGCGCGGCGTCCCCGCCGGCCACCGCCACCAGGGCGAGGTCCCGGCGTCGCCGGCGTACGCCGACCGCGAAGGCCGGGCCGACCAGCAGCACCACCTCCAGCAGGCCGAGTCCGCTGACCAGTACCGCGTTCCCCGCCTGCTCCGGGTCGGGCAGCCCCGGGCCGGTGAACGCCTCCTCCCGGCCGGGCAGCGGGGTCCGGGCGGCCACCTGGATCCCGCGCTCGTTGAGCCGGTCGACCAACGCCGGGTCCACCGGCCCGGGCAGGTCCACCAGCCAGCTCTCGTCCGGCGGGCTGACCGGTCCGGGTGGCGTCTCCGGCCGCAGCGCGACCACCACCCGCAGGTTGTCCGGGAACTCCACCATCCCGACCACGGTGTAGGTCGTCGTCCCGTCGGCCGTGCGCACCGGGTCGCCGAGCCGGACGTCCAGCGCGCGTAGCGCGGCCGGGCTGACCGCGAGCTCGTCCGGGGTGGCCGGTGGCCGGCCGGCGCGCAGCGTGGCCAGTGGGCGGGTGAGCGGGTCGGTGAGGTCGAGGGCCCGCGCGTCGAACGGCTTGGGGCGGCCGTCGACACGTACCTCGAAGGGGACCCAGCGGCGCAGCCGGGTGACCCGACTGCCGGCGGGCAGCAGGGCGCGGATCTCCTCGGCCGTCACCGGGCGGGTCCGCGGCGCCAGGTCACCCTCGACCGGCCAGGAGTTCTGGCCCCAGGCGTCCTGTTTCAGCGGGTTCACCGCCGTCCAGCGCAGCTCGACGTCGGCCGCGCCGAGCCGGCGGTCCAGCTCCTCGGCGCGGCTCAGCTCCGCCATGTCGTAGCTGGCGGCGGCGAAGCTCAGCGCCAGCACGGGCAGCGCGATCATGGCGAGCACCAGCGCCGTACGCCCGCGGGCCCGGCGGGCCTCGCGCCGGGCGATGCGCAGCGCGGTCCGCCACGACCCGAGCGTGGCGGCGGTCCGGTTCCGGTTCACCGTCCGCTGCCGGTGAGCAGCTGCTCGACGCCGGCCAGCGGGGCCGTCGAGTCGACCAGCACTCCGTCCCGGAGGAACACCACCCGGTCGGCCCAGCCGGCGTGCCGCGCCTCGTGGGTGACCAGCACCCCGGCCGCACCGGCGTCCACCCGGCGGCGCAGCAGGTGCAGCACGGCCTCCCCGGCCTGCGAGTCGAGCGCCCCGGTGGGCTCGTCGGCGAGGACCAGCCGGCGCTCGCCGACCAGCGCCCGGGCGATCGCCACCCGCTGCTGCTGGCCGCCGGACATCTGGTCCGGGAACCGGTCGGCCAGCCCCGCCACCTCCACCTCGGCGAGCGCGGCCAGGGCGAGCCGGCGGGCCCGCCGGACGCCGGCGCCGTCGAGTTCCAGGGGGAGCGCCACGTTCTCCACCGCGGTGAGGCTGCCGAGCAGGTTCAGGTCCTGGAAGACGTACCCGATCCGGCGGCGGCGCAGCCGGGCCAGGTCGCGGGCGGCCAGCCCGCCGAGCGATTCCCCCTCGACCAGCACCTCGCCGCCGGTCGGCCGGTCCAGCCCGCCGGCCAGTGCCAGCAGGGTCGACTTGCCGGAGCCGGAGGGGCCCATCACCGCCACCAACTCGCCGGCCCGGACGGTCAGGCTGACCCCGCGCAGCGCGTGCACGGCGGCCGGACCGGCGCCGTGGGTCCGGTGCACGTCCCGCAGCTCCAGCACCTCGCTCACGGTGCCACCTCCGTTCGCGACTGCGGGGCTGGCAGAACCAGCTCATGCGCGCATTCCGGCTCGGCCGCGTCCCACGCGAGCCGCCCCGGAATGCGCGTCCTCGCGCTCACCGCCGACCCGCCCGGCTGGGCCGGCCCGCGGCTCACCGGCGGGCCTCCTCGCCGGTCCGGTCCACCGCCTCGGGTCGGCCGGTCGGCCGGCTCGGGGCGGGGCGATGGCGGACCAGGCTGATCTCGCAGTGGTCGAGCCAGCGGATCTCCGCCTCGGCCTGGAAGATCATCGCGTCCAGCACCAGCCGCCAGGCCAGGTCCTCCGGCTTGTCGCTGGCGTACTTCAACCGGGTCAACTCCTGCAACGCCCGCATGGTGGCGCTGCGCTGGGTCTGCACCACGGCGCGGACGTCCACGCCGGGGGTGGTGAGGGCCAGGGCCAGCTTGATCGACAGCTCGTCCCGGGGCCGGTCGGCGGGGCTGATCGGGGTGGCGAACCAGAGCGCCAGGTCCGCCCGTCCGGCGTCGGTGATCTCGTACGGCCGCTGCCCGCTCTCGCTCTCCGGCAGCGAGCGGACCAGGCCGTCGCGTTCCAGCCGGGCCAGCGTGGTGTAGACCTGCCCGATGTTCAGCGGCCAGGTCGACCCGGTCGACTCCTCGAACGCGGCCCGCAGTTGGTAGCCGTACATCTCGCCGCGCTCCAGCAGCGCGAGCAGGCCGTGACGGATGGACATGGCGAGGAGTATGCATACCTGGTATGCGACCCGCAACCGGAGCGATCCGGGGCGTGACCGTCGTCCCCGCTCAGGCCGGGCGGCCGGGGAAGGGAACCGTGATCGGGGTCACGCCGGCGGTGCGCCGCCAGCGGGTGGCCCGTACCGCGCAGTCGGTCAGCGCCGTCAGGGCCCGGTTGCGGTCGGTCCCGGTGGTGTGCGGCAGGGTCGCGCGCCAGTGGCCGGCCGTCCGCTCCTCGATCTCCACCGCCAGCTTGAGCGCGCTCGCCTTGTCGGTCACCGGGTACGGCAGGGCGTACCCGGCCCGGTCGGCGGGGACCTGGCCGCCGCTCTCGCTCAACTGCAGGATGAGGGCGTCCCGGCGGCTCCGGTGGGCCGCCTCGGCGGCCCGGGCAGCGCTCCGGGCGGCGTCGGCGAGGTGCACGCCGATCACCCCGTACGCCCAGATGGCCGCGTACTCGGCGGCGAGCGCGTCGGCGAGGGCCTGGGCCGGGCCGGCCGGTGCGGTCCGTGGGATCACTTCAGCGCCTCCAGGTGGGTCGCGCGGGCAGCGGCGATCGAGCCGAGCAGCGCGGCCCGCTCCGCGGGCGCGGCGGCGCACGCCTTCGCCGCGTTCTCCCGCCCCTGCTGCTCCGCCTGGCGCAGCTCGGCCAGCAGCCCGTCGGGGTCGCCGGCCGCCTCGGTCGGGGTGGCGGCGGGCGAGCCGCTCGGGGCCGGGCGGCCGATCACCTTGCGCAGCTCCTCGGCGTGCGCCCGGTGGGTGTCCGCGATCGCGCCGAGCCGGTCGGCCAACGCCGGGGCGGCCGCGATGGCGGCCCGGTACCGGCCTTCCAGGGCGGCCGACTCCGCCGCGAGGGGCTCGAGGGAGTCCGGGGGCGGCGGCTTGTCGTCGCCGCGGTCGAAAAGATCACAACCGGTCAGCGGTACGGCGCCGCCGCCGAGCGCCACCAGCGCCCCGGCGCGCAGCAGGGTGCGCCGGGAATGTCCCGGTGCTCCGTCGCGCTGTGTTGTTCTGCCCGTCGCCACCGGACAAGTCAACACCATCTCGGCGGTGTCGTGGGCCACGACCGTCGGTGCGCCGCCCGGTCCGGTGCGCCGCCCGCGCGTTACGCTCTGCGCAGCCACCGGACGCGAATGCCCCGGTGGCGTGCCGGCATGGCGGGACGAATGCCCCGCCGGACAGCAGACATGACGGGCCGGGCGGCCCGTTGGAACAGCAGAGAGGTGCGCCAGATGACGCAGCGTGGCCGTGCCACCAGGCCGACGGGGCCCGCCGGGCGACCCCGTCGGGCCGACGGCCCCCGTGCCGGGGGTCGGGGCGGCGCGCCCCGCGGCGATCTGAGCGCCCGCCGGGCCCGGCTGCGCGAGGTGATCGAGCCGGTGGTCACCGCCGCCGGGTACGACCTGGAGGACCTCTCCGTCTCCCGCGCCGGCCGGCGGCACGTCGTCCGCGTGATCGTGGATGCCGACGGCGGGATCAACCTGGACGCCGTCGCGGACGTCTCCCGGGCGGTCTCCGCCGCGCTGGACGCCGCGGAGGAGGCCGGCGGCGACCTCGTGGCCGGCGAGTATCAGCTCGAGGTCAGCTCGCCCGGGGTGGACCGGCCGCTGACCCTGCCCCGACACTGGCGGCGCAACGTCGGCCGGCTGGTCAAGGTGACCGTGCGCGGCGCGGCGGGGGTGCCCGAGCAGCGGACCGCCGGAGACCGGCAGGTCACCGGCCGGGTGGTCGAGGCCGACGACGAGCGCGTGGTGCTGGAGACCGACGCCGGGCGGGTGGCGTACCGATACGCCGAGCTCGGGCCCGGCCGGGTCCAGGTGGAGTTCAGCCGCCTCGACGAGATCGACGAGGCGGACGAGCTCGACGCGGCCGGCGAGGCTGACGAAGACGATGAAACCGACATCGACGACGAAGATGATGTGGAGGACGAGGAGAGGTGAACATCGACCTCGCGGCGCTGCGCGCACTGGAGCGCGAGCGGGAGATCCCGTTCGACACGATCCTCGCGGCGATCGAGACCGCGTTGCTGACCGCCTACCGGCACACCGACGGCGCCGAGCCGCATGCCCGGGTGGAGATCGACCGCAAGACCGGGGCCGCCTCGGTGTACGCCCAGGAGGTGGACGCCGACGGCAGCGTGGTGCGGGAGTGGGACGACACCCCGCACGACTTCGGCCGGATCGCGGCCATGACGGCGAAGCAGGTGATCCTCCAGCGGCTGCGGGAGGCCACCGACGAGGTGCACCTCGGCGAGTACGTCGGCCGCGAGGGTGACCTGGTCACCGGCGTGGTGCAGGCGCACGAGGCGCGCGCCGAGAAGGGCATCGTCACCGTCGACCTGGGCAAGCTGGAGGGCGTCCTGCCGCAGTCCGAGCAGGTCCCCGGCGAGCGATACGCGCACGGCGAGCGGATCCGCTGCGTCGTGGTGCACGTGGCCAAGGGAATGCGTGGCCCGCAGATCACGTTGTCCCGTTCGCACCCCGCGCTGGTGAAGAAGCTCTTCGCCCTCGAGGTGCCGGAGATCGCCGACGGGACCGTGGAGATCAGCGCGATCGCCCGTGAGGCAGGTCACCGTACGAAGATCGCGGTGCGCTCGACCGCGCCCGGCGTCAACGCCAAGGGTGCCTGCATCGGCCCGATGGGCCAGCGGGTCCGCGCGGTGATGAGCGAGCTGCACGGTGAGAAGATCGACATCATCGACTGGTCGGAGGACCCGGCCACCTTCGTCGGGAACGCGCTCTCTCCGGCCAAGGCGCTGCGGGTGGAGGTTGTCGACCCGCTCACCCGGACCGCGCGGGTCACCGTGCCGGACTTCCAGCTCTCCCTGGCGATCGGCCGGGAAGGGCAGAATGCCCGGCTTGCGGCCCGGTTGACCGGTTGGCGGATCGACATCCGTTCCGACGCGGAGCAGACCGCCGCCCCCGGCCGGAGCGGAGCTGATCACGTACCCGAGCCGGGCGGAGCGATCTCGAGCAGCTAGGGGTAGACTTCCTCCAGTGGCACGACGCGCGCTGCCGGAGCGCACCTGTGTGGGCTGCCGGAAGCGAGCGCCGGCCAGCGAGTTGCTGCGGATCGTCGCGGTCGGTGACGAGGCTGGTCATTGCAGCCTCCGGCCCGATCCGGCCCGCAGACTGCCGGGTCGGGGAGCAAACATGCACCCGGATCCGGCCTGCTTCGCGCAAGCGGTGCGGCGCCGCGCCTTCGGGCGGGCACTGCGCATCACCGGGGTCATCGATCACGGTGCGCTGGCGGAGCACGTTGACGCGCCATCCCCGACGACCGGTCAACCCGACCGGTCGCGGGTCGCTAGCAAGGTAGGACGACCGACATGAGCACACGATGAAGTCGCAGAAATGACCAGGCTTCAAGTGCACGAGTGAGGTCGCTGCGGGTGCTGCCCGCACGACCTCGGAGTGAGGAGTGCAGTGGCAGGAAAGGCCCGCGTACACGAGCTCGCCAAGGAGCTCGGGGTCGAAAGCAAGACCGTTCTCGCCAAGCTCAAGGAGATGGGCGAGTTCGTGAAGTCCGCGTCCAGCACCGTCGAGGCGCCCGTCGCCCGACGGCTGCGTAGCGCGTTCGTGGCGTCCGCCGGTTCGTCGGCGCCGGCCGCCCCGGCGGCCGCGCCCACCCCGGCGCCCACCCCGACCCCGTCCCCGACCCCGGGTGCTCCCCGGGTGTCGGCCAAGCCCATGCCGCCGCGGCGGCCGACCCCGACCCCTGGGCCGAAGCCCAAGGGTCCGGTTCCGGGCCCGCCGCAGCCGGTGGCCAAGCCGGCGAGCGCGCACGACATCGAGGTGGCCGCCGCCGAGGCGCGAGCCGCCGCGCTGAAGGCTGAGCAGGAGGCCGCGGTCAAGGCCGCCCAGGCCGCCCGCCAGCAGCAGCGTGAGAACGTTCGCCGGGAGCCCCCGACCGAGGGTGGTCCTCGTCCCGGCCCGCGTCCGGGTCCGGGCGCCGTGCCGCCCCGTCCGGGTTCCCCGGCCGCCGGTCGTCCCGGTGCGCCGGCCCCGGGTCCGGGCGCGCGGCCCGGCGGTCGTCCGCCGGCGCGCGGCGCCGGTAACAACCCGTTCGGCATCCAGGGCGGTCAGCAGCAGCGGCCCCCGGCCGCCGGTGCGGGCGGTCCCCGGCCGAGTCCGGCCTCGATGCCGCCGCGGCCCAGCCCGGCCTCGATGCCCCCGCGGCCCAGCCCGGCCTCCATGCCGAGCCAGCGCCCGGGTCGCCCCGGCGGCCCCGGCGCGGGTCGTCCCGGTGGCGGCGGCGCGGGTCGTCCCGGTGGTGGTGGCGGCGGCTTCCGCGGCGGTCCCGGTGGTGGCGGCGGTGGCGGTGGCTACCGCGGCGGTCCCGGCGGCGGTGGCGGTGGCGGTGGCTACCGCGGCGGTCCCGGTGGTGGCGGCGGTGGCGGTGCCGGTGGCGGCTTCCGTCCGGGCGCCCCGGCCGGTGGCGCCGGTCGTCCGGGTGGTGGCGGTCGTGGCCGTGGCGGCGGCGCCGCGGGTGCCTTCGGGCGTCCGGGTGGCCGGCCGACCCGTGGCCGCAAGTCGAAGAAGCAGCGCAGACAGGAGTTCGACAACCTGTCGGCCCCGACCATGTCCTCGGGTGCCCCCCGGGGTCAGGGTCAGGTCGTCCGGTTGTCCCGTGGCGCCTCGCTGTCGGACTTCGCCGACAAGATCAACGCCAACCCGGGTTCGCTGGTCCAGGAGATGTTCAACCTGGGCGAGATGGTGACCGCGACCCAGTCGTGCTCCGACGACACCCTGCTGCTGCTGGGTGAGCACCTCGGCTTCGACGTGCAGATCGTCAGCCCTGAGGACGAGGACCGCGAGCTGCTCGCGCAGTTCAACATCGACCTCGACGCGGTGGTGTCGGAGGACCGTCTGGTCAGCCGTGCGCCGGTGGTGACCGTCATGGGTCACGTCGACCACGGTAAGACCAAGCTGCTCGACGCGATCCGCAAGGCGAACGTGGTGGCCGGCGAGGCGGGTGGCATCACCCAGCACATCGGCGCGTACCAGGTCCACGTCCCGCACGAGGGCGAGGAACGCGCGGTGACCTTCATCGACACCCCGGGTCACGAGGCGTTCACCGCCATGCGTGCCCGTGGTGCCCAGGTGACGGACATCGTGATCCTGGTGGTCGCGGCTGACGACGGCGTGATGCCGCAGACCATCGAGGCGCTCAACCACGCCAAGGCGGCGGACGTGCCGATCGTGGTCGCGGTCAACAAGGTCGACAAGCCGGAGGCGAACCCCGACAAGGTCCGCCAGCAGCTGACCGAGTACGGCCTGGTCGCCGAGGAGTACGGCGGCGACACGATGTTCGTCAACGTGGCGGCCAAGCCCGGTATCGGCATCGAGGAGCTCCTCGAGGCCGTGCTGCTGACCGCCGACGCGTCGCTGGAGCTGACCGCTCCGATCGACGGGCCGGCGCAGGGTGTCGCCATCGAGGCGCACCTGGACAAGGGCCGTGGTGCGGTGGCGACCGTGCTGGTGCAGAAGGGCACCCTCCGGGCCGGCGACTCGATCGTCGCCGGTGGGGCGCACGGCCGGGTCCGGGCCATGCTGGACGAGAACGGCAAGCCGGTCGACGAGGCCGGCCCGGCGCGTCCGGTCATGGTGCTGGGTCTGACCACGGTGCCAGGTGCGGGTGACACCTTCCTGGCCGCCGAGGACGACCGGACCGTGCGGCAGATCGCCGAGCAGCGGCAGGCGCGACGGCGGGCGGCGGCATTCGCCAACTCCCGTGGCCGGGCCACCCTCGAGACGCTCATGGAGCAGCTCAAGGAGGGCGAGAAGACCTCGCTCAACCTGGTGCTCAAGGGCGACGGCTCCGGTTCCGTGGAGGCCCTCGAGGACGCGCTGTTCAACCTCGACATCCCGGAGGAGGTCCAGCTGCGGATCATCCACCGGGGCGTGGGTGCGATCACCGAGAGCGACGTCATGCTCGCGAGCGCCTCGTCCGAGGCGGTCACGATCATCGGCTTCAACGTGCGGGCCGCCAACAAGGTCCGCGAGATCGCCGACCGCGAGGGCGTGGAGATCCGGTACTACACGGTCATCTACCAGGCCATCGAGGAGATCGACGCTGCGCTCAAGGGGCTGCTCAAGCCGGAGTACGAGGAGGTCGAGCTGGGCACCGCGGAGATCCGCGACGTCTTCCGCTCGTCCAAGATCGGCAACATCTCCGGTTGCATCGTCCGGTCCGGCCTCATCCGCCGCAACGCCAAGGCGCGGCTGCTGCGGGACGGGGCGGTCGTGGCGGACAACCTCACGATCAGTTCCCTCAAGCGGTTCAAGGACGACGCGACGGAGGTCCGCGAGGGCTTCGAGTGTGGTCTGACGCTGGGCGGTTTCAACAACGTCCAGGTCGGCGACATCATCGAGACCTTCGAGATGCGGGAGAAGCCGCGCGCCTGAGCGGCGTGAACGAACGACGGCCGGGGCCCGGTGGGCCCCGGCCGTCGCCGTCTGCGCTGGCTGCGACAATCTCCGGCGTGTTCCGGTACGCGCTGCTCCTCGCCCCCTCCGCCAACCGCGTCTACGCCGACGCGGCCGGCCGGCTGGCCCGCGCCGAACTGGAGGTGTTCGCCGGCGCGGGGGTCCTCGACGTGGCGCCGGTCGACGCCGCGGTGGAGCGGATCGGCGGGGTGGAGTACCTGACCTTCGGCGCGCCCGCGCCCGGGCTGGGCGGGCGGGACCTGGCGTACCTGGCCAACCTGTCGGCGGCGTACGCGCTGTTCGAGCGGGTGGGTGACGACCTGCTCCGCCCGGTGCCGCTGCACCCGCTGGCCCGGTACGACTCGGACCTGATCACCATCCCGAAGTACGCCGGCAAGACCAACGAGCAGTTCACCCGGCTGCTGCTCAACGTCACCCTGCTCGCCTCCGCCTCGGCCGGCGGCATGCTGGATCGGCAGCTGGTGGTGCTCGACCCGCTGTGCGGCCGGGGCACCACCCTCAACCAGGCGCTGATGTACGGCTACGACGGGATCGGCGTCGAGCACGACGGCAAGGACGTGGACGCGTACGGGGCGTTCCTGCGTACCTGGCTGCGCCGTAAGCGGCTCAAGCACACCGCCGAGACGGTGCCGGTACGCCGGGACCGCAAGCTGATCGCCCGGCGCTTCGAGGCGGTGCTCGCGCCGTCCCGCGACGACCACCGGGCCGGGGCGACCCAGCGGGTCACCGTGCTGCACGCCGACACCACCCGCGCCCGGGAGGTGCTGCGCCCGCGCTGCGCCGACGTGATCGTGACCGACGCGCCGTACGGGGTGGCCCACGGCAGTCGCACCGAGCAGGGGCTGTCCCGCAGCCCGCTGGACCTGCTCACCGCGGCCGTACCGGTCTGGCGGGAGCTGCTGCGTCCCGGTGGGGCGCTCGGGCTCTCCTGGAACACCCAGGTGGCACCGCGGGCGGCGGCCGAGGCGGTGCTGGCCGGGGCCGGCCTGCGGGTGGTCGACGGGCCCGGCTGGCGGGACTTGGCGCACTGGGTCGACCAGGCGATCGACCGGGACGTGCTGGTGGCGGTCGTGCCGGCGGAAAACGGGTGACCGGGCCAGCGGCGCTGCCGTACCGTTGCTCGCCGTGTATACGGGAACCGCGCACTTCGACCTGTTGCTGCCGGGGGACTCCCGGTCCCTGAAGACCAAGCGGTCGTACGTCCGGCCGATCGTCGCCGCGCTCCGCCGGTTCGAGGTCTCGGTCGCCGAGGTCGGGTCGCTCGACCTGCACGGCCGGGCCGAGATCGGGGTGGCCGTGGTGGCCGCCGAGGCGTCGCATGTCCGCGAGGTGCTTGACTCGTGCGAGCGCCTGGTGGCGGCCCGTCCGGAGGCCGAGCTGCTGTCGGTCCGCCGGCGCCTCTACGGGGCGGAGGACTGACCGCCACGGACGGCGGGCGGCTACCCGGGTCAGTGCCCTGCCGCAGGCGTTGCCCGGGGCCCTTCCTTGCACCGGCGGCCCCGCGCGAGGTCCGCGATCGCGCGGGTAGTGTTCGAGTTGTTGGGCGGTCGGACCCGGCGGCGCCCGCGCCGTCGTCTCCGGCCGGGAGCGGGAAGCCCTGGAGGTGGGGGACATGACGGATCCGGCCAAGGTACGCCGGCACGCGGAGCGCATCCGTGAACTGGTCGCGTCGGTGGTGCGGAGCCAGATCAAGGACCCCCGGCTCGGAATGATCACCATCACCGACGCCCGGATCACCGCCGACCTGCGCGACGCCACCGTCTTCTACACGGTGCTCGGCGACGCGGCGGCGCAGGCCAGCACCGCCGCCGCGCTGGAGAGCGCCAAGGGCATGCTGCGCAGCACGGTCGGCAAGGCCCTCGGGCTGCGCCACTCGCCGACCCTGACCTTCGTCCTCGACGACGTGCAGGACCAGGTCAAGCACATCGACGACCTGCTCGCGGCGGCCCGCACCGCCGACGCCGAGGTGCAGCGCCTGGCGGCCGGCGCCCAGTACGCGGGCGAGGCGCAGCCGTACCGGCTGGAGGAGGACTCGGACGTCGAGGACGAGGAGACCGAGAACGACGAGCCGCGCGGCGGCGACCGCCCGTGACCTCTCCCGCCGAGGGCGGTACGCCGGCCGGTGCCGGCCCGACCGACACCGACTGGGCGGCCGCCCTCGCGGCGGTACGCGGGCTTCCCGCCGACGCGCGGGTGCTGCTGATCTGTCACGTCAACCCGGACGGCGACGCGCTGGGCAGCATGCTCGGCTTCGGGCTGGGCCTGCGCCGGTGGGGCGTACGGCACCTCCAGGCGACCTTCCCCGGTCCGCCGGAGGTGCCGGAGCCGTTCCGCTGGCTGCCGGGGCTCGACCTGCTGGTGCCGCAGGACGACGCGTACCCGGACCCGGACCTGGTGATCTGCTTCGACGTGGCGAGCGAGTCCCGGCTGGGTGACCTGGTCGACCGGCTGGACAAGGCGGGGGCGGCGCTGGTGCTGGACCACCACGCGTCGAACACGCGGTTCGGCGGCATCCACCTGGTGGACCCGCACGCGGCGGCCACCTCGGTGGTCGCCGAGGGACTGCTGGACCGGCTCGGGGTGCCGCTGGACGCCGAGATCGCCACCTGCCTCTACGTGGCGCTGAGCACGGACACCGGCTCGTTCCGCTTCGAGGCCACCACGCCGGACGTGCACCGGATGGCGGCCCGGCTGCTGGCCACCGGCATCCGTCCCGGGGACATTTCCCGGCGGATCTTCGACACCCGCCCGTTCGGCGCCGTCCGGCTCTTCGGCGAGGTGCTGGGCCGGGCCCGGCTGGAACCGGCGGCCGCCGCCGGGCGCGGGCTGGTCTGGACCTACGCCACCCAGGACGACCTGGCCCGGTACGGCCAGCCGGCGTACGTGCTGGAGGCGCTGATCGATTCGGTCCGGTGCACCGCGGAGGCGGACGTGAGCTGCGTGGTCAAGCAGGTGGCCGCCGCCGAGTGGGCCGTCTCGCTGCGCAGCAAGGGCGCGGTGGACGTGAGCCGGGTGGCGGTGGCGCTGGGCGGCGGCGGGCACCGGTTCGCCGCCGGTTTCACCGGGCGGGGCATGGTCGACGAGGTGGTGGACCGGATCCGCGCCGAGCTGGACGGGGCGCTGCTGACGGCCTGATATCAGGGGTGACTCCGGGGCGTGGTGGTCTTCCGGCGTTCCGTGACGGTGGGGACAATCGGGTGATGGATCACCCTCGAGAGCTCACCGCCGAGGCGCCCCGAGCCTGGGACCGTCCCGTCGTCTCCGTGCCGGTGCTGATCTGCCTCTCCCTGGTCGGCGGGCAGTTGCCGTCCTTCTCCGCCCAGGCCAACCTCTACACCCTGGGCACCGGCGGCGCGCTGATCTGGATCGGCCTGAGCAACCGGGTGCCGCGCCGACCCGCGCCACACCGGCTGCCACCGGCGGCGGCCTGGTGGTTGGTGCCGGTCACCGTCTTCGGGGTGTTCGAGGGAACCACCTTCGTGCTGTCGATGGGGGACGACTTTCCCACCTTCTCCCTGCTGGCCGACCCGTTCCTGGAGGACCACTTGGTCCGCTCGGCGGCCTGGTTCGCCTGGCTCGCCGCGTTCTGGGGGCTGGTACGCCGATGATGCGCGCCCTGGCGATCGGCGGTTTCCTGACCGCGCTGGTGCTGTTCGCGGCCGTCGAGTGGGCCGCCCGGCGGGAGGGCTCACGGATCCCGTCGCTGGCCGACGTCTGCGCGTTCGTGATGCGCTACGAGGTCGGGCCGGTGCCGGTGGGGCGGATCGGGTTCCTCGGCTTCTGGTGGTGGCTCGGCTGGCACTTCCTGGCCCGCTGATCGGCCCGGTCCACCCCATCGTGTCCGTATCCCGGGAACAGTGGGCAGCAGCTGGAAAGTGAACGTTAATTTAGGGAAGGGCCGGCGCTTCGGCGCTGGTCGCGGGCGGTGGGGCCACATCCGGTGCCGCCTCCCTCCAGGGTCAGACCGACCCGGGCTCACGCTGCCAGGCGAGCCGCTCCGGTGATCCCGGACCGCTGGCCCGGCGTTCAGCAGGACCGACGGCTCCAGGTCCCGGCGCGGCGTCAGACGCGTCCACCGGCCGTCGGTGGTCCGCACCCTGGAAGGAACTCCCATGGCCACCAAGCGCAAGCCGAAGACCGAGACCGCCAACGACGAGGCGCGCGAGCAGCTGCGCCGCGCGCTGCAGACGTCGATGGACACCCGTCAGTGACGGCGGGCCGTCCGGCGGTGGCGCGGTAGCCGCCGCGCCACCGCCGTCGTTCCGGTCGCCCGGTTCCGCGTACGCCCGGGCGGGGGCTACCGTCGCCCGGTGCGCCGCATCCTGATCGTCGGCAGTTCGGGCGCGGGCAAGAGCACGCTCGCCCGTGCGGTCGCCCGCCGGCTCGGCCTCCCGCTGATCCACCTCGACCGCCACTACTGGCGGCCCGGCTGGGTCGCCGCCACCGACGCCGACTTCCGGGCGGAGGTCGCCGCGCTGGCCGCCCGCCCCGCCTGGGTGATGGACGGCAACTATCGCAGCACGTTCGATCTTCGCCTGCCGCATGCCGACCTGCTGGTGCTCTGCGACCCGCCCTGGCTGCTCTGCCTCGTCCGGGTGCTGCGTCGCCGCTGGGCCTACCGGGCCAAGCCCCGGCCCGACCTGCCGGACGGCTGTCCCGAGCAGGTCGACCTCCAGTTCCTCCGGTACGTGTGGCAGTACCCCCGCCGATCCCGACCCCTGGTCTACGCGGCCGTCGCCGCCCATGCCCCCGAGGTGCCGGTGATCCGCCTCCGCACCCGCGCCGACACCCGCCGCTGGCTCGCCACCCTCCCCACCCCGTTGCGGTGATCATGAGGTTGGCGGCGATTGCGGAGATCGACAGCGCCGCCAACCTCATGATCAACGTGCGGCCGGGCGGCGGGTTGGTAAGTGATGGGGTTGGTTGCGTTCCTTACTGGGGGCGTGCCAGGATCGGCGGCGATGAGTCAGACCGCCGCCCCCGCCACCGGGTCGCCCGCCGCCTCGCCCCGCCGGATCGCCGCGCTCGCCCTGCCGGCACTCGTGGTGCTGGCCGCCGAGCCGCTCTACGTCCTGGTCGACACCGCGGTGGTCGGACACCTGGGCCGCGTCCCGCTCGCCGCGCTCGCCGTCGGCGGCACGGTGCTGACGCTGACCGCCTGGCTCGGCACCGTTGTCGCGTACGGGACCACCGGGCGGTCGGCCCGGCGGTTCGGCGCGGGGGACCGGGCGGCGGCGGTGGCCGAGGGCGTGCAGGCGTCCTGGCTCGCCCTGAGCGTCGGCGTGCTGGTGGCACTCGCCATGCAGGTCGGCGGCGAGTGGCTGGCGCGTACCCTGGTCGGCGGCCCGGGCGAGGTGGCCGACGCCGCCGCCGGCTGGCTGCGGGTCGCCGCGCTCGGCGCGCCCGGCCTGCTGGTGGCCGCAGCAGGCAACGGCTGGCTGCGCGGCATCCAGGACACCCGGCGCCCGCTGCTCTTCGTGCTCGCCCCCAACCTGCTCTCCGCGCTGCTCTGCCCGCTGCTCGTCTATCCGGTCGGGCTCGGGCTGGTCGGCTCGGCGGTGGCGAACGCCATCGCGCAGACCCTCTCCGGCGGCCTGTTCGCGGCCGCGCTGGTCCGCGAGCGGATCTCCCTGCGCCCCCGACTCCGGTTGATCCGCCAGCAGCTCGTGCTCAGCCGGGACCTGCTGATCCGGGGCGTCGCGTTCCAGGCGAGCTTCCTGTCCGCCACCGCCGTCGCGGCCCGGTTCGGCGCCGCCGCGGTCGGCGCCCACCAGATCGCCGTACAGCTGTGGTTCTTCACCGCCCTGGTGCTCGACGCCCTGGCGATCGCCGCGCAGGCTTTGATCGGCGCGGCGCTCGGCGCCGGCGACGCGGCCGGCGCTCGCGCCCTCGCCCGCCGGATCGCCCTGCTCGGCGGTGCCTGCGGCGTGGCGTTCGCGGTGCTGATCGCCGCCGGCGCCGGCCTGGTGCCGTCGTGGTTCAGCTCCGACCCGCAGGTACGCGAGCAGGCGATGCTCGCCTGGCCATGGTTCGTCGCGCTGCAGCCGATCGGCGGGGTCGTCTTCGCCCTCGACGGCGTGCTGATCGGCGCGGGCGACGTCCGCTACCTGCGCAACCTCACCATCGTGGCGGCGCTGGGCGGCTTCCTGCCGGCGATCTGGCTGGCCTACGGGCTCGACCTCGGGCTGGGCGGGATCTGGGCCGGGCTGATGCTGTTCGTGGTGCTCCGGCTGGTCGCGCTGCTGCTACGGCTGCGCTCCGGCGGTTGGGCGGTGGTCGGCGCGGTCCGGTGAGACCAGGGCCTTCCGCACCAGGGTCAGCGCAGCGGGGACGCCGAGGACAGCGGGGACGCCGAGGGCCGCGTGCCGGCGCGGATCCGCTCGACCGTGAGGTGCCCGAGGACCGCCGTGCCGCCAACGAGCGCCAGCAGTAGCAGGATGACGAAGCCGACCAGGAGCTTCCCGCGGTGCCGGGCCCAGACCAGCCGGGCGCGCTCCCCGCGGGTGAGCGGCTCGGCCGCGTCCTGTCCACTCATCCAACTGGGTAGCCGGACGGAGCCGTCGCGGGTCGCGACGGCGGGGCGGTCGACGTCGGCGGGCTGGGCGGTCGGTTCCTCGGTGGTCATCAGGCGTCCCAGGGGGTGCGGCGAGGGCGAAAGGCGCCGCCGGGCGGCGGGGGTCTTCCCAGCCGGGCCGCCCACTGCGCCGCCCGGTTTCCGGCCGCTCAGGACCGGTCGTGGGCGATCTTGTAGAACAGGTACAGCGTGCCGACCACCAGGCACGTCGCCACCACCGCGACGACGACGAACGACACGATCGCGGAGACCACCGGGTGTCGCTCGCTGAACCGGCTCCGGTCCCGCCACGCCCACAGCCGGTGCCGGGCCGCCCGCAGCGCCGGCACGCCGTCGACGAATCCGGAGACCCGGCGGCCGAGGGTGCGCCGCGGCGGCTCCGGGTTGCGCATCCAGTCGGGCAGGTCGACCCGGGGGCGGTGCTGGTGCGACGGCGGCGGGTTGGTCACGAGGACTCCTGAGGGTGCGAGGGGGCGCGCGAAGTCTGCCGCACCGGAGTCGACCGCGCGACCCCGTTCCTGCCCCGGTCGCATGATCTTGGCGCTGCGGCCAAGCAGGGCGGTATCCCCCGCGCGTGCGATCACCGTGGTCTGGCAGGCTTGGCCGTCGTGAGCACAGACGGTCTGATCGTGGTCGACAAGCCGGGCGGGATGACGTCCCACGACGTGGTGGCGCGGATCCGGCGGCTGGCGCGGACCCGGCGGGTGGGGCACGGTGGCACGCTCGACCCGATGGCGACCGGGGTGCTGGTGATCGGGGTGGGGCGGGCCACCCGGCTGCTCACCTACGTGATCGGCGCCGCCAAGAGCTACACCGCGACGATCCGGCTCGGCCAGGCGACCATCACCGACGACGCCGAGGGTGAGGTGGTGGCGACCACCCCGGCCGGCGCCGTCGCCGACGACGCGATCCGGGCCGCACTCGCCGCCCAGACCGGCGAGATCGACCAGGTGCCCAGCGCGGTCAGCGCCATCAAGATCAACGGCCAGCGGGCGTACAAGCGGGTCCGCGAGGGGGAGATCGTGGAGTTGCCCGCCCGGCGGGTCACCATCTCCCGGCTGGACGTCCTGGCGGTCCGCCGGGACGTCCCGGACGTGGTGGACGTGGACGTCGACGTGACCTGCTCGTCCGGGACGTACATCCGGGCCATCGCCCGGGACGCGGGCGCCGCGCTCGGGGTCGGCGGTCACCTGACCGCGCTGCGCCGGACCGCGGTCGGCGGCTTCACCCTGGCCGAGGCGGCGACCCTCGACGCGCTGGAGCAGCGCGCGCCCGACGTGGTCAACCTGCCGCTGGACGCGGCCGCCGAGCGGTTCTTCCCGCGCCGGGACGCCACCCCGGACGAGGCGCGCACACTCGCCCACGGCGGCCCGCTCGGCGCGGCCGGCATCGCCGGACCGTACGCGGTCTTCGGCCCCGACGGCGGGCTGATCGCTATCGTCAGCGAGCGGGCCGGGCGGGCCCGCGCGGAGATCGTGCTGGCCCCGGCGTGACGGCGCCCCACCGGCCCCCGGGCCGGCGAGCCTCGGCCGGTGCGGGACCAGGGGAGGAGCGGAGGAACGGTATGCAGCGGTGGCGGGGGTACGAGGCGGTGCCCGGGGGCTGGGGGCGCTCGGTGGTCACCATCGGCGTCTTCGACGGCGTGCACAAGGGACACCAGGCCATCATCGGCCACGCCGTGGCCCGCGCCCGCGAACTGGGCGTCCGGTCGGTGGTGCTGACCTTCGACCCGCATCCGGCGGAGGTGGTCCGTCCCGGGTCGCACCCGGCGGTGCTCACCGAGCCGGCCCGCAAGGCGGAGCTGATCGAGTCGCTCGGGGCCGACGTGCTCTGCGTGGTGCCGTTCACCCCCGAGTTCTCCCGGCTGCCGGCCGAGGAGTTCGTGCACGACATCCTGGTCGAGCACCTGCACGCCGCGCTGGTGATGGTCGGCGGCAACTTCCGCTTCGGGCACCGGGCGGCCGGCGACGTGGCCCTGCTGGAACGGCTGGGCCGCACCTTCGGCTTCGGGGTGGAGAGCGGCCCGCTGGTCGCCGAGGCGGGGACGGTCTTCTCCTCCACGTACATCCGCTCCTGCGTCGACGCGGGCGACGTGGCTGCGGCGGCCGCCGCGCTCGGCCGCCCGCACCGGGTCGAGGGCGTGGTGGTCCGCGGCGACCAGCGCGGGCGTGAGCTGGGCTTTCCCACCGCCAACCTGCTGACCCACCGGTACGCGGCGATCCCCGCCGACGGGGTGTACGCCGCCCGGCTGGTGCGCCGCGGCGGGGAGCCCCTGGCCGCGGCGGTCTCGATCGGCACCAACCCGACCTTCTCGGGGCGGGAACGCCGGGTGGAGGCGTACGCGCTGGACTTCACCGGCGACCTGTACGGCGAGCGGCTGGCCCTGGACTTCGTGGCGCACCTGCGCGAACAACGGACGTACGACGCGATCGAGCCGTTGATCGCCCAGATCGGCGAGGACGTCGAGCGGACCCGCCGCGCCCTCGGCTGACCCGGCCGAAACCGGCACCTGGCCCTTCACCGGGTGGTTCCCGACCGGGCTGGTAGTCTGGCAGGGACGTCGGCTGACCGACGCGGGGCCTCGCCTGCCTGCACGACGCCGCGGGTGCGAGGAACCGGTCCGTCCCCCCCGGTCGCTGCGACCGCTCCGACGGACCTCATCGAACGACCCACGAAACAGGGAGAACATGGCGCTCGACCAGGAAGCCAAGGCCAAGATCCGTGCGGAGTACGCGACCGCCGAGGGCGACACCGGTTCGCCGGAGGTCCAGGTCGCGGTCCTCACCAAGCGGATCGCCGAGCTCACCGAGCACCTGAAGGTGCACAAGCACGACCACCACAGCCGCCGTGGGCTGCTGCTGCTGGTCGGCCGTCGCCGTCGGCTGCTCAACTACGTCCAGAAGAAGGACATCAACCGCTACCGGTCGCTCATCGAGCGGCTCGGCCTGCGCCGGTGACGTGACGGGGGAGTGGCCTGCGGCCGCTCCCCCGTTCCGGTACCACAGAAAGAACCGGGTCACGCGACCACCCGAGAGGGAGCCGGTCAGCGTACCGGTCTCCGGTAGTGGCCCCCGGGCACCCCGGCATCGTGCCGGCCACCCGGGCGCTTCGATCGAAGACCGGCCGTCTGAGTAGCTCCCGTGTCGTGGACCCCCGACGCGAAGGAGCACGACAGCACCATGACCGAGACCAACCTCGGCACCGAATCCCGCACCGCCGTGATCGACAACGGGTCCTTCGGCACCCGTGAGATCACCTTCTCCACCGGCCGGCTGGCCCGCCAGGCCGCCGGCTCCGTCATCGCCCAGCTCGGCGAGACGGTCGTCCTCTCCGCCACCACCGCCGGCAAGCAGCCGCGGGAGCAGTTCGACTTCTTCCCGCTGACCGTCGACGTCGAGGAGCGGATGTACGCCGCGGGCCGGATCCCCGGCTCGTTCTTCCGCCGCGAGGGCCGGCCCAGCGAGGACGCTATCCTCACCTGCCGGCTGATCGACCGGCCGCTGCGCCCGTCCTTCGTCAAGGGCCTGCGCAACGAGGTCCAGGTGGTCGAGACCGTCCTCGCGCTCGACCCGCAGCACCCGTACGACGTCGTGGCGATCAACGCCGCCTCGATGTCGACCAAGCTCTCCGGCCTGCCGTTCTCCGGCCCGATCGGGGCCACCCGGATGGCGCACATCGACGGCCAGTGGGTCGCCTTCCCGACCCACGAGGAGCTGGCCCGGGCCACCTTCGACATGGTGGTGGCCGGCCGTGCCCTGGCCGACGGCGACGTCGCGATCATGATGGTCGAGGCCGAGGCCACCGAGCACACCGTGGCGCTGGTCGCCGGCGGTGCCCCCGCCCCGACCGAGGAGGTCGTCGCCAGCGGCCTGGAGGCCGCCAAGCCGGCCATCCGCGAGCTGTGCCGGGCGCAGAGCGAGCTGGCCGAGGTGGCCGCCAAGCCGGTCGCCGAGTTCCCGGTCTTCCTCGACTACCAGGACGACGCGTACGAGGCGGTGGCCGACCTGGCCCGCGCCGACGTCGCCGAGGCCCTGAAGATCGCCGGCAAACACGACCGCGAGGAGGCCCTGGACCGGATCAAGGCCCGGGTCGCCGAGGGGCTGGGGCCGCGCTTCGAGGGCCGCGAGAAGGAGCTCTCCGCCGCCTTCCGCTCGCTGACCAAGTCCGAGGTCCGCAGCCGGGTGCTGCGCGAGCAGGTCCGCATCGACGGCCGCGGCCCGCGCGACATCCGCCCGCTGACCGCCGAGGTCGGCGTGCTGCCCCGGGTGCACGGCTCGGCGCTCTTCGAGCGCGGCGAGACCCAGATCCTGGGCGTCACCACGCTGAACATGCTGCGTATGGAGCAGGCGCTGGACACCCTCTCCCCGGAGAAGTCCAAGCGCTACATGCACAACTACAACTTCCCGCCGTACTCCACCGGTGAGACCGGCCGGGTCGGCTCGCCGAAGCGGCGCGAGATCGGCCACGGCGCGCTGGCCGAGCGGGCGCTGATCCCGGTGCTGCCGTCGCGCGAGGAGTTCCCGTACGCCATCCGGCAGGTCTCCGAGGCGCTCGGCTCCAACGGCTCCACCTCGATGGGTTCGGTCTGCGCCTCGACGCTGGGCCTGCTCTCGGCCGGTGTGCCGCTGAAGGCGCCGGTCGCCGGCATCGCCATGGGCCTCATCTCCGACGAGGTCGAGGGCAAGACCCAGTACGTGACGCTGACCGACATCCTCGGCGCCGAGGACGCGTTCGGCGACATGGACTTCAAGGTCGCCGGCACCCGGGACTTCGTCACCGCGCTCCAGCTCGACACCAAGCTCAACGGCATCCCGTCGGACGTGCTGGCCGCCGCGCTCCAGCAGGCGCACGAGGCCCGGCAGACCATCCTCGACGTGATGCAGTCCGCGATCGAGGCCCCGGCCGCGATGAGCGACTACGCGCCGCGGGTCACCACCGTCAAGATCCCGGTCGACAAGATCGGCATGGTGATCGGCCCGAAGGGCCAGACCATCAACGCCATCCAGGACGAGACCGGCGCCGAGATCTCCATCGAGGACGACGGCACGATCTACGTCGGCGCGACCAACGGTCCGTCGGCCCAGGCCGCGGTCGAGCGGATCAACGCGATCGCCAACCCGACCCTGCCGAAGGTCGGCGACCGGTTCCTCGGCACCGTGGTGAAGACCGCCCCGTTCGGCGCCTTCATCTCGCTCCTGCCCGGCCGCGACGGCCTGCTGCACATCTCCAAGGTGGGCGACGGCAAGCGGGTCGAGAAGGTCGAGGACTACCTCAACGTCGGCGACAAGGTCGAGGTGGAGATCGCCGACATCGACCAGCGCGGCAAGATCTACCTGGACAAGGTCCGCCCGGAGGGCGCCGAGGCGCCGGCCGCCGAGGAGGCCGGTGGCGAGCGTCCGGGCGGCCGGGACCGGGGCGACCGGGGTCCGCGCGACCGCGGCGACCGGGACCGCGAGCGCGGCAGCCGGGGCCCGGAGCGTGGCGAGGGCGGCGGCGAAGGCGGCGGCGAGCGCCCGCGTCGCCGGACCCGGCACAGCTGATCCTCGATCAGCCGGGTGACGCCGACGGCGTCACCCGGCCGATCCTGCGACGGCTCCAACTCGGCGCGTCTGGCGCAGTGCTGCGACCGGGAGCCGTCGTTCGGCAACTCCAGCTCGGTGCGTCTGACCGCACCGCGACCTGGACGTCGCCATCCACCCCTCGTCGAACTGGAAGCAGGTTTTTCGTGAGTCGGACCCCTCGTTCGTCTTTTCCTGCGGATCGACGGGGGGTGGCGCCGTCGGGCGCCGTCCGGCAGGTGACCGGGGCCACCCGGTCCGCCGGCGGGTCGGCCCGGGCGGTCACCCGCACGCTCAGCGACGACCCGCTGGGCGGCACCGTACGCCGCACCGTGCTGCCCAGCGGGTTGCGCGTGCTCACCGAGGCGATCCCGGCGATGCGCAGCGTCTCGTTCGGCATCTGGGTCGCCGTCGGCTCCCGGGACGAGACCGGGCCGCAGGGCGGCGCCGCGCACTTCCTGGAGCACCTGCTCTTCAAGGGCACCCGCAAGCGCAGCGCGCTGGAGATCTCCTCGCAGATCGAGGCGGTCGGCGGCGAGACGAACGCCTTCACCACCAAGGAATACACCTGCTACTACGCCCGGGTGCTGGACGAGGACCTGCCCCTGGCCATCGACGTCATGTGCGACCTGGTCGCCGACTCGGTGCTCAACGACGCCGACGTGGAGACCGAGCGCGGTGTCATCCTCGAAGAGATCGCCATGCACGACGACGAGCCCGGCGACGAGGTGCACGACCTGTTCGCCCGCGCCGTCTACGGCGACCACCCCCTCGGCCGGCTGATCTCCGGCACCGAGGAGACGGTGACCCCGATGACCCGCCGGCAGATCCAGACCTTCTACCGCCGCCGGTACACCGCGCCGCAGATCGTCATCGCCGCCGCCGGCAACCTCGACCACGCCGCCGTGGTCAAGCTGGTCCGCCAGGCCCTGCGTGGCACCCCGCTGGACACCGACCCGGCGGTGCCGGCGCCGCACCGCCCGGCCGCCCCGGCGGTACGCACGAAGCCGGCCGCCACGGTGGTCGAGCCGAAGGAGACCGAGCAGGCGCACGTGATCCTCGGCTGCCCGGGCATCGACCGCACCGACGAGCGGCGCTTCGCCCTCGGGGTGCTCAACAACGTCCTCGGCGGCGGCATGTCCAGCCGGTTGTTCCAGGAGATCCGCGAGCAGCGCGGGCTGGCCTATTCGGTCTACTCGTACGCCAGCCAGTACGCCGACAGCGGCCTGTTCGCCGTATACGCCGGCTGCGCTCCGGGCAAGGTGGACGAGGTGCTGGAGCTGACCCGCGCCGAGCTGGCCAAGGTGGCCGCCGCGGGGATCACCGAGGCCGAGCTGGCCCGGGGCAAGGGGATGAGCAAGGGTTCCTTCGTCCTCGGCCTGGAGGACACCGGCTCCCGGATGAGCCGGCTGGCCAAGGGCGAGCTGCTCTACGGCGACCTGATGCCGGTGGACGAGCTGCTCGCCCGGGTCGACGCGGTGACCCTGGACGACGTGAACGCCCTGGCCGCCGACCTGCTCGGCCGCCCGTTGTCCCTGGCGGTGGTGGGCCCGTTCGACGAGTCCGCCTTCGCCGCCTGACCCTTCCGCCGCGCCCGCCGACGAGGGATGCCGCAGGTCGGGGTGTCCGCCGCCGGGGCGGGCCCGGGTTGCCGCAACCCGAGTCGATCATGCTCGTGGGGTGGGACGGCCGGAGCTCCAGCGGGGTGGGCGTCCCGATTGGGATAGGTTGTGCCCCGTGACTGACGAGCAGGAGAAGAACCTGGCCGAGCCGATCCGGGTCGGCGTGCTGGGCGCCCGCGGCCGGATGGGCATGGAGGTCTGCAAGGCGGTCGACGCGGCCCCCGACATGGACCTGGTGGCGATGGTCGACCAGGGCGACGGGCTGTTCGCCGCCTCCGACGCCGGTGCCGAGGTGGTCGTCGACTTCACCACTCCGGACGTCGTCATGGACAACCTGCACTGGTGCGTCGACCAGGGCATCAACGTCGTGGTCGGCACCACGGGCTTCACCGAGCAGCGCCTGGACCGGGTCCGCGGCTGGCTCGCGCGCAAGCCGGGCGTGGGCGTGGTGATCGCCCCCAACTTCGGCATCGGTGCGGTGCTGATGATGCAGTTCGCCGCCCGCGCCGCCCGGCACTTCGAGTCGGTGGAGATCATCGAGCAGCACCACCCGCGCAAGCTCGACGCGCCCAGCGGCACCGCCACGCACACCGCCCGACTGATCGCCCAGGCCCGTGCCGAGGCCGGCCTCGGCCCCGCGCCGGACGCCACCCGTGACGAGGTGCCGGGCGCGCGCGGCGCCGAGATCGACGGGGTACGCGTGCACGCCGTCCGCGCCACCGGGCTGGTCGCCCACCAGGAGGTGCTCTTCGGCACCACCGGCGAGACGCTGACCATCCGGCACGACTCGTACGACCGGGCCTCGTTCATGCCGGGCGTGCTGCTCGCTGTGCGGGAGGTACGCCACCGGCCGGGCCTCACGGTCGGCCTGGACGCCCTGCTCGACTGAGCGGCGACCGCGAACAGCGGCAGGGTGCCCAGCGCCGCCCCCGTCCCGCCGGAATCCGGTCGTCACGCGGCCGGGCCGCGCCTAGGGTCGCGTACATGATCGATTCTGCGCTCCGGGACCGCGTCGGCCGGCACGTGACCCTGCGTCCGGTGGACGACGACAACTGGCGGGCGGTGGCGGACGTGGCGCCCCGCGACGACCAGCGCGCCTGGGTGCCCGCCCTGGCCGCCCGCTACCTGTTGCTGACCATGCGCTCGGACGTCTGGACCTCGCTGGCCGTGTACGCGGACGAGACGGTGGTCGGGCACGTGATGTGGGGCGTGGACGACGACGGTTCCCGGTGGATCGGCGGCATGGTGATCGACGCCGCCGAGCAGGAGCGGGGCGTCGGCCGGGCCGCGGTGCGTACCCTCGCCGACTGGCTCGCCACCGCGGGCCACCCGATCCGCCTCAGCTACCACCCCGACAACACCCAGGCCGCCGCCCTCTACCGCTCCCTCGGCTTCCACCCCACAGGCGCCATGGAGGACGACGAACTGGTCGCCGAACTCACCCCCGCCTGACCGCGTCGATCATGAGGTTGACGGCACCGTCCGAGATCGACTTCGCCGCCAACCTCATGATCAACGGCGTCAGCGGGGGGCGGGGGTTTCCGTGGCGGGGCGCTGGGTGGGGATGTGGGGAGTGGTGGTCACCGTCAGGCCGGCGGGGAGGCCGGTGACGGTGGGCCGGCCCGAGGCGTCGACCTGGACGGCGACCGGGGCGCCGGCGACGCGGAGGCCGTCGACGGCGAGCGCGCCCAACTCCGGGCCGGCCAGCGGGCTCAGCCGCACCTGGCCGCCCGGCACGTCGGGATAGATGCCCACGCCGGCCTGGAGCAGCAGCACGGCGGCCGCCGCCGCCCACGCCTGCGGGCGGCACGCCGCCGGGTACGGCACCGGACGGCTGAGCGTCGCCCGGTCGTCCCCGGCGTACAGCTCGGGGAGGCGGTAGTCGAACGCCTCGGCGGCGGCGAGCAGCCCGTCGGCGAGCCGGAGCGCGGCGTCGGCGAAGCCGGCCCGGGCCAGCCCGCCGACCACGATCGCCGTGTCGTGCGCCCAGATCGACCCGCAGTGGTACGACAGTGGGCTGAACCCGGCGTCGTCGGTGGACATCGTGCGCAGTCCGAAGCCCCCGGCCAGCGCCTCGGTCGACAGCAGCGCCGCCACCTGCGCCGACTCGGCGTCGGAGAGCAGGCCGGTGCCGAGCAGGTGGCCGATGTTGCTGGTCAGCGAGTCGACCGGGCGCTTGTCCCGGTCCAGCGCCAGCGCGGGCTGCGGGCCGTACCGGCCGTCGACCCAGAACGCGTCGCGGAACCGCCGGGCCAGCCGGTCGGCGTACTCCCGCCAGCGGTCGCCGCCCGGGCGGCCGAAGGCGTCGAGCAGGTCGGCGCCGTGCACCGCCGCCTGGTACGCGTACCCCTGCACCTCGGACAGCACGATGGGCGACTGCGCCTGCCGGCCGTCGCGGAACCGGATCGAGTCGCCCGAGTCCTTCCAGCCCTGGTTGGCCAGGCCGCTGCCGCTGGTGTCGACGTATTCGACGAAGCCGTCGCCGTCGGCGTCGGCGTGCTCGCCGAGCCAGCCGAGCGCCGCCTCCAGGTGCGGGAGCAGCGTCTCGACCTGGTCGGCGGCGAGACCCCAGCGCCAGGCGTCGTGCAGCAGGCCGACCCAGAGCATGGTGGCGTCGACGGTGCCGTAGTACGCGGGCGGCAGCCGCAGCTCATGGGCGGGCAGGCTGAACTCGTGCCGGCGCAGCTCGTGCAGGATCTTGCCGGGCGCCTCGCCGGTGGCCGGATCGACCCTGGTGCCCTGCCGGCGGGCGAGGACGCGCAGCGTGCCGGCGGCCAGCTCGGTGCCGAGCGGCAGCATCATCCGGGCGGCCCAGAGGCTGTCCCGGCCGAAGAGGGTCAGGAACCAGGGCACGCCCGCGCCGAGGAAGACGTCCCCGGGGTGGGCCGGGTCGGCCAGCCGCAGCCCGCGCAGGTCGGCCAGGGAGCGGTCGAGCAGCCGGACCAGGCGGCGGTCGTCGGCGCTCACCTGGGGGACGGACCACTCGGGGCCGGCCGGCGGGGCGACCACCACGGCCTTCGGGTCGGTGACGGCGAGCCGCCAGCGCAGCGTCACGGTGTCGCCGGGGGCGAGGTCGACCGGCCAGCTCAGCCGGGGCGCGAGGGCCCGGTCGCCGGTGGCGTCGACGGTCGCCGCCTCGCCGGTCACCGTGACGGTGACGCCCTCGGCGGCCCACTGGACCCGGCCGGGCTCGCCGGACTTGGCCTCCAGCGGCGACCCGCTCCCGCCGGACTTGACCAGCTCGATCGGGGCGAGGTCGCAGCCCAGGTCGACGCTGACCGTGGCGCGGACGGGGGCCGCGGCGGTGGAGGTGACCCGGATCTCCTCGGTGACGCCGTGCGGGCCGGCCTCCCGGATGCGGTCGATCCGGACGGTCGGGTCGGGGCCGGGGTCGCCGAGCCAGCGGGCCAGGGTGACGAAGCGGACCCCGTGGGGCCCGGCCGCCCCGTGGGCCACCGCCTCCGGTTCCCGGTCGTCGACGCGCAGCTCGGCGCGGGAGAGTACGCGGGCGTCGGCGTGGAATACGCCCTGGACGCCGCTCGGCCGGATCTGACCCGCCGCGTCGCCCAGCGCGCTGGTGGGGGCGTGGACCGCCCCGACCAGCTCGTGCAGCAGGGGTTGCAGGTGGCGTTCGGACACGGGGAACTCCTGGTGCTGATCGGGTGGCCGGAGCGTGTCTTGACAACTGGCTCCGGCCCGGTGCAGAGTGCGAAACATTCCAGAAACTTTGAACGATCTAATACTGCCGTATCCACGTTGGAACGTTCAAGGCGGCGAGAGGGACTCAATGGCTGAAAAGGTGACCATCTCGACGGTGGCCCGGCATGCCCAGGTGAGCCGGCAGACGGTCTCCAACGTCCTCAACGCGCCGCACATCGTCCGGGACGAGACCCGGCGTCGGGTGGAGGAGGCGATCGCCGCGCTGGGCTACCGGGCCAACCAGGCCGCCCGGCAGATGCGGACCGGTCGCTCCCGGCTCGTCGCGGTCCGCATCGAGCCCACCCGGGACGGGATCAACGGCTCGGTGCTCGACCGGTTCCTGCACGGCCTCACCGAGACCGCCGACGCCGCCGGCTATCGGGTCCTGCTCTACACCGCCCGTGACGACGGACACGAGATCGACACCTACGACGACCTGCTCGGCGCGTACGACCTGGACGGTTTCGTGCTCACCGGCACCGACCACGGTGACCCGCGGACCGCCTGGCTGGCCGAGCGGAACGTGCCGTTCGTGACGTTCGGCCGGCCCTGGGACGCCGCCGAGGCCCATCCCTGGGTCGACGTCGACGGCGCGGCCGGCACCGCGCAGGCCACCCAGCGGCTGCTCGACACCGGCCACCGCCGGATCGGCTTCATCGGCTGGCCAGCGGGTTCCGGCGTCGGCGACGACCGGCGTTCCGGCTGGCGTACCGTCATGGCCGCCGCCGGCCTGGCCGGCGCCGCACCCCACCGCGAGACCGAGGACGGCATCGCCCACGGCGAGCGGGAGATGCGGGCGCTGCTCGCCGCCGACGAACCGCCCACCGCGGTGGTCTGCGTCAGCGACTCGCTCGCCCTCGGCGCCCTCCAGGCGGTACGCGCGGTGGCCGCCTCCGTCGCCGTCGTCGGCTTCGACGACACCCCGGTGGCCGCCGTGGTCGGGCTGACCAGCGTCAGCCAGCCGCTCGCGGCCGCCGCCGCCCGCTGCTTCGAGCTGCTCACCGGCCTGCTCGACGGTCAGCCCACCGACCCACACGTGCTACTCAGCCCCACGCTCGTGCTCCGGCACACCGCGTGATCCCCCATCCCCACCAGGAGAATGAGATGACACCTCGCACCCTCACCCGGGCGGCGCTGGCCGGCCTCACGGCCGCCGCGCTGTTCGGCACCGCCGCCTGCGGCAGCGGGTTCGACGACTCCGCGAAGGACACCAAGCAGTCCAGCGGTCCGGCCAACCTGCAGATCATGATCGGCTCCTCCGGCGACGCCGAGACCAAGGCGGTGCAGGACGCCGTCGCGAAGTGGGCCTCCTCCTCCGGCAACACCGCCACGGTGACCCCGGCCCAGGACCTCACCCAGCAGCTCGGCCAGGCCCTCGCCGGCGGCACCCCGCCGGACGTCTTCTACGTCGACGCGTCCCGGTTCGCCGACTACGCCAGCGTCGGCGCGCTGGAGCCGTACGGCGACAAGGTCAGCAACAAGGACGACTTCTACGAGAGCCTGCGGAACACCTTCACCTACGACGGCAAGCTCTACTGCGCGCCGAAGGACTTCTCCACGCTGGCGCTCGAGATCAACACCGACCTGTGGGCCAAGGCCGGCCTGACCGACGCCGACGTGCCGACCACCTGGGACCAGCTCACCGCCGCCAGCCAGAAGATCAAGGCGAAGGGCATGGTCGCGCTCGCCCTCGGCGACACCCGGGACCGGATCGGCGCGTTCATGGTGCAGAACGGCGGCTGGCTGATGAGCAAGGACGGCAAGCAGCCGACCGCCGACACGCCGGAGAACGTCCAGGCCCTCGAGTACGTCAAGGGCCTGCTCACGAACGGCTACGCGAAGTTCCCGAAGCAGCTCGACGCCGGCTGGTCCGGTGAGGCGTTCGGCAAGGGCAAGGCCGTGATGACCATCGAGGGCAACTGGATCAAGGGTGCCCTGAAGAACGACTTCCCGAACGTGAAGTACAAGGTCGTCCCGCTGCCGGCCGGCCCGAAGGGCCAGGGCACCCTCTCCTTCACCCAGTGCTGGGGCATCGCCGCGAAGTCGAAGTTCAAGGACCAGGCGATCAAGTTCGTCGAGGCGATGACCGCCGGCGACCAGCAGATCGCCTTCGCCAACGCGTTCGGTGTGATGCCGTCCCGGCAGTCCGTCCGCGACCAGTACACCAGCGCCTTCCCGGCCGACAAGCCGTTCATCGACGGTGCCGCGTACGCCCAGGGCCCGGTGAACGCGCCGAAGATGGACAGCGTGCTGCGTGACCTCGAGGCCGGCCTGCAGGGCCTGGCCAACGGTGACCCGAAGAGCATCCTGGCGAACTTCGACAAGAACGCCAAGGCGGCGCTCGGCGGCTGAGCGTGACCGGAGGGGCCCGCGTCGCGGGCCCCTCCGCGTCGGCTCCCACTCGAAGGAGGGAGGGGAGATGGCTACGGAGGCGCTCACCGCCCCGGCCACCACGCCGGCCGGTCCGTCGCGCCGCCGCCACGGCGGCATCCGCGGCAACGAGAACATCGCCGGCTGGCTCTTCGTCGCGCCGGTGATCGTGATCCTCGGGTTCTTCCTGCTGCTGCCGATCCTGATGGCGCTCTGGGTGAGCCTCACCGACTGGAACGGCCAGGGCAGCCCGTTCACCGCGGACGTGCCGTTCGTCGGCGGGAAGAACTACACCCGGCTGTTCACCGAGGACGGGCTCGACCGCCGGGACTTCATGACCAGCATCCGCAACACCATGTACTACGTCGGGATCGTGGTGCCGGCGCAGACCGCGCTCGCCCTCGGTCTCGCGCTGATCGTGAACAACCGGATGCTCAAGGGAAAGGGCTTCTTCCGCAGCGCCTTCTACTTCCCCTCGGTCACCAGCTCGGTGGCGATCAGCGTGGTGTTCCTGTTCCTGTTCGCCAACTCCGGCGCGGTCAACAACCTGCTCCGCTTCTTGGGCATCGACGGGCCGGAGTGGTTCGCCGACTCCCGCGGCGTACTGCACCTGCTGCTCGGCATCGTCGGGGTGGACTCCCCACCCGACGCGCTCACCTCCGGCGGCCCGCTGGGGCTGAGCTGGTGGGACTGGCTCTCCGGGCCGAGCGTGGCCATGGTCTCGATCATCTGCCTGGTGATCTGGACCACCTCGGGCACGTTCATGCTGATGTTCCTCGCCGCGTTGCAGAACGTGCCGGTGGCGCTGGACGAGGCCAGCACCCTCGACGGGGCGACCCGCTGGCAGCGGTTCCGTCACGTCACCCTGCCGCTGATCAAGCCGACCACGTTCCTGGTGCTCACCCTCGGCCTGATCGGCTCCTGGCAGGTCTTCGACCAGGTGTACGTGATGAGCCAGGGCGACCCGGCCAAGACCACCCTCACCCCGGCGTACCTGTCGTACCGCACCGCGTTCCGGGACTTCGACTACGGCTCGGGGGCGGCGATCTCGTTCGTGCTGTTCCTGATCATCATCGTGTTCACGCTGCTCCAGCGCCGGGTGATGGCCGACCGGGACGGGTCCCGGCGCGGCCGGTGGTGGCGGCGACGCGTACCGGAAGGGTCCTGACATGGCCGTGCTGACCGACCGGCCGGCGGCGCCCGCCGCGCCGCGCGCCGCCCGTGGGCCGCGCGCCCGGGTCAACCGCATCCTGGGGTACGCGGTCCTGATCTTCTTCGGGCTGGTCTTCATCTACCCGTTCGTGATCCAGCTCGGCAACTCGTTCAAGACCGAGCCGGACGCGGCGGCGAACCCGCTCTCCCCGGTGCCCGACCCGGTGACGCTGGCCGGGTTCGAGCGGATCTTCGCGGGCACCAACTTCCCGCTCTGGCTGGGCAACTCGCTGCTGGTCACCGTGCTGGTCACGCTCGGCCGGGTGTTCTTCGACTCGCTCGCCGGGTACGCCCTGGCCCGGCTGCGCTTCCGGGGCCGGGCCGGGCTCTTCGCCGCGGTCATCGCGGTGATGGCGGTGCCCGGCGTGGTGCTGCTGATCCCGAAGTTCCTGGTGCTCAAGCAGCTCGGCCTCTACGACAGCTACGCGGGCCTGGTGGTGCCGCTGCTGGCGGACGCGGCCGGGGTGTTCATCATGAAGCAGTTCTTCGAGTCGATCCCGGTCAGCGTGGAGGAGGCGGCCCGGATCGACGGCGCGGGGGTGTTCCGCACCTTCTGGTCGGTGGTGCTGCCGATGGCGCGGCCCGCGCTGATCACGCTGACCATCCTGTCGTTCCAGGGCTCCTGGAACGAGTTCCCGCACAGCCTGGTCTCGGTCCAGGACCCGCACCTGTTCACCCTGCCCCGCGGCCTGGCCGACCTGGTCAGCGGGTCGCTGGGCAAGGGCACGCAGTATCCGCTCAAGCTGGGCGCGGCGCTGCTGGCCACCATTCCGGTGGCGGTGCTGTTCGTGATCTTCCAGCGCTATTTCGTGCGGGGCGCCAACGAGGGCGCCGACAAGGGCTGAGCGACGGGTTCGATCGGTATCGGTGGCGGTTCCCCGCGCCGCGGGGAACCGCCACCGGTCACTTCAGTTCCAGTACGGACATGACGTTGCCGGCGGGGTCGGTGAACCAGGCGATCGCGGGTCCGTTCCCCCGGACGATCCCCTGCTCGTCCTGGGGCATCCCGGGGTAGCGCGCGAATTGCACCCCGCGGGCGGTCAACTCGGCGACGGCCCGATCGATGTCGTCCACGGGGAAGTTGAGCACGGTGTAGGTGGCCGGGGTGTGGTCGTCCTTGGGGTAGACCAGGATGTCCCGGTCCCCGGCGAGGTGCAGCGTCAGCAAGCCGCCCATCGCCTCGTCCCGCGACACCCGCAGGCCGAGCGTGTCGGCGTAGAAGGTCATGGCCCGATCGGTGTCGTCCACCGAGAAGCCGCTGAACGCCCTCGTGTCCCTGAACATGATCGTCTCCCTCTTCCGGTCGCGCTCCGTCCGCGGGGCAGTGCCGGGGCGGCGAAGCCCTCACTGCGTCACAGTAGGCCCGCGGTCCGACGTGCGCCGGTGACACGGCGGGCCGTGGGGTGCGGAACGCGACCGCCGGTCTGCTCAGTCCGTCGCGACCGGCTCGGTCGGGACCGCGACGTGCAGCCGCAGTTGCGGGACGAGCAGGTCGTCCACGTCCAGGGCGCGGGCCGCGCCGTCCGGCTCCCAGCCGGTGGAGGTGAGGAACTTCCGGGTCGCCGCGTCCCCGTCGAAGGTCCAGGCCACCGCCCGGGTGAAGCCGTCGGACCGCCAACCGTCGACGGTGGCGGCGAGCAGCCGGCTGCCGTGCCCGCGCCGGCCCCAGCGCGGCTCGACCAGCAGGTCGGTCACCGCCGCCACGCCGTCGCCGAGCGCGTCGGCCGGCTCGCCCGGGGCGAGCGCCTCGGTGTCGGCCGGCCCAGAAGCGGCGAACCCCACCAGATACGATTGCTCGGCCTGTTCGACGGCGACCAGCACGCGATGCGCGCCCGAGGGCGGCTCCTGCACCGCGGCGCTCCACCGCCGGGCGAGGTACGCCTCGTCCAGGTTGTCGAGCACATGCCGGGGCAGGATCCGGCGGTACGCGACCCGCCAGGTCGCGAGCTGGATGCGTGCGATCTCGCCGGCGTCCTCTGGACGCGCCGGGCGGACGTACCCGAGAGCCATGGCACGTGAGCCTACGCAGGGCGAGGGAGGCGACGGTGGCGCAGGGTGCCAGGCGGACGATCGCGCAGGTCGTCGCCGTGGTGGTGCTCGCCGTCGTGGTGACCGCCTTCCTGAGGGAGGCGGCCGTGCGGCACGGCTTCTTCGACCTCAACGTCTACCGGGGTGCGCTGAACTACTGGGTGCACGACGGCGGGGAGATCTACGACTTCCTCCGGGCCAAGACCCAGTACGGCTTCACCTATCCGCCGTTCGCCGCCCTGGTGATGCTGCCGATGGCCTACCTGCCATGGCACGCGGCGATCACGGTCAGCGTGGCCGCCACCGTGGTGGTCAGCACCGTGGTCATCTGGTGGCTGGTCGACCCGATCGCCCGCCGCGCCGGGTGGACCCGCTGGTTCGCCCTCGCGGTCGCGCTCTGCCTGGCCGCCGCGTTCGAGCCGATGCGCGAGACGGTCAACTTCGGCCAGGTCAACATGCTGCTGCTCTTCCTGGTGGCGGTGGACCTGCTGCGGCTGCTCCCGGCCGGCAGCCGGTGGGCCGGGGCGGGCATCGGCCTGGCCACCGCGATCAAGCTGACCCCGGGCATCTTCATCGTCTACCTGCTGATCACCGGGCGCTGGCGGGCCGCCTTCACCGCGATGGGCGCGGCGACCGGCGCCACCCTGCTGGCCGGCGCGCTCTTCCCGGACGCCTCCCGCGAGTTCTGGACCGAGGCGCTCTGGAACACCGGCCGGGTGGGCGAACTGGCCTTCGTCTCGAACCAGTCGCTGCACGGGGTGGTGGCCCGGCTGAACCCGGAGCACCCGAGCACCCTCGCCTGGCTGGTGCTGGTGCTCGCCACCCTCGCGGTCTGGGGCTGGCGCTCGCGGGCCGCGGTGACCGCCGGCGACGAGGCCACCGGCCTGGCCCTGACCGGCGTGGTGATGTGCCTGGTCAGCCCGGTCACCTGGGTGCACCACCTGGTCTGGCTGCTGCCGGCGCTGATCCTGCTGGTCGACAACGGCATGGCGGCGCCCGCGCGCAGCCACCGGCGTCGCCTCCTGCTGGCCGCCGCGACCATCGGGTACGCCTTCCTGATCAGCCGGATTGTGTGGCGGTTCGAGGAGGACTTCAGCGGCGTGACCGGCTTCCTCGGCAGCAACACGTACGTCTGGATCAGCCTGGCGCTGCTGCTCGGCCTGCCGATCCGGCGCGGGGCCGCGTCGACCGGCGGTAGGCCCGCCGACCGGGGCGGCCCGTCCGGGTCACTGATCGAGTCGGGCGGTGTAGCGCGCCTCCCGAAGCAGGGCCGGGTCACGCCCGCCGGAGAGCGGCAGCCGGTAGACGGACTCGACGCCGTCCGGTGACAGCCCGGCCCGCTCGTAGAAGCGCCGCGCCCGGACGTTGTCGGTGAGCACCCAGAGCCGGTACTCCGTCCAGCCCCGCTCGGCCAGCCCGGCGCGGGCCGCCGCCAGCAAGGCCCGCCCGGTCCCGGTGCCCCACCGCGCGGGCTCGACGTACATCGCCAGGATCTCCCCGTACGCCGGGTCGAGGTCGCCGCGGTCCTGGTTGTTCCGGTACGGCCCGAAGGTGGCGAATCCGGCGATCGCCCCGTCGACCTCGGCGAGCAGAGTGGTGAACGGGTGCGCCGGGTCGGCGGTGCCGAGGTCCCGGCGGCGCTGCGCCCAGGCGGCCGGGTTCAGCCGGTGCAGTACCTCGTCCGGCATGATCCCGGCGTACCCGGCCTGCCAGCTGCGGATGTGCACCGCGGCGATCGCCGCCGCGTCGTCCGGGTCCTCCCGGCGGATGGTCACCATCCGTCCGTTCTATGCCCCGAGGGGCGGTCGGTCCAGCGACCGCTCCGTCGTACCCGTGGACTAGGGTCCCGGGACGATGGCCGCACCGGAATCGCTCTCGCTCGCCCAGGCCCGCCGCGTGGCTCTCGCCGCCCAGGGCTTCGCCGACCCGGCGCCCGCCGGGGTGCCGACCCGCCGGCATCTGCGCCGGGTGCTGGACCGGGTCGGGCTGATCCAGATGGACTCGGTCAACGTCCTGCAACGGGCCCACTATCTGCCGCTCTACAGCCGGCTCGGGCCCTACCCGACCACCCTGCTCGACAACGCCGCCTACCGGCGCCCCAGGGAGCTGTTCGAATACTGGGGGCACGAGGCGTCGCTGATCCCGGTCGGCCTGCATCCGGTGCTGCGTTGGCGGATGGCCAAGGCCCGTGACGAGGCCTGGGGCGGGATGCGCCGGATCGCCCAGGAGCAGCCCGAGCTGGTCTCCTGGGTGCGCGACGAGGTGGCCGCCCGGGGGCCGCTCACCGCCGCCGAGATCGAGCACGACGCACCTCGGGAGACCGGCAACTGGGGCTGGAACTGGTCGGCCGTCAAGCGGGCGCTGGAGTTCCTGTTCTGGTCCGGCGAGGTGACCGCCGCCGAACGCACCACCTCCTTCGCCCGCCGCTACGACCTGCCCGAGCGGGTGCTGCCGGCCGAGGTGCTCGACGCCCCCACCCCGAGCGACGCCGACGCCCACCGCGTGCTGGTGGCGATCGCCGCCCGGTCGTTGGGCGTGGCGGCCGAGCCGGAGCTGCGCGACTACTTCCGGCTGCCGGTGGCCGGGGCGCGGCGGGCGATCGCCGACTTGGTCGAGGCGGGCGAGCTGACCCCGGTCACGGTGCCGGGCTGGCGGCAGCCGGCCTACCTGCACGGGCAGGCGCGGCTGCCCCGCTGGGTCCGGGGCAACACCCTGGTCAGCCCGTTCGACCCGCTGGTCTGGGAGCGGGCCCGGGCCGAGCGGCTCTTCGGCTTCTCCTACCGGATCGAGATCTACGTGCCCGCCCCGCAGCGGGTCCACGGCTACTACGTGCTGCCCTTCCTGCAGGGCGAGCGGTTCACCGCCCGGGTCGACCTCAAGGCCGACCGGAAGGCGGGGGTGCTGCTGGTGCCGGCCGCGTGGGTCGAGCCGGGGGTGGATCCGGGGGAGACGGCGGTGGCTCTCGCCGTCGAGCTCTACCGGCTCGCCGGCTGGCTCGGCCTGGACGCGGTCGCCCCGCCGGCGGCCGGCGACCTGGCCGTCCCGCTGGCCGCCGCGCTGGTGGGCGTGGCCGGTGTACGGTGAGCGCGTGACGAGCGTTGACCGGCCGGCCGCCACGCCCGACCCGCAGACGGTCCCCGTCCCGCCGACCGCCCCCACCGGCCCGGCCCCGGACGGGGTGCACGCCGTCGCCGGAGCCCCCGATCCCGGGTCGGCGAACTGGCCCGCCGGGGTGGCGTACGCGCCGGTCGAGCCGGACCGGTTCACCCGCCTGGTGCTCCGGCTGCACGCCCGCGCCCCGCGCTGGGCGGTGCCCCTGGCCGCGGTCGGCTGCGTCGGGCTCGGCATGGCGTACGCCCTGCTCAGCGATCCCACCCACAGTGACCCGGACGCCCGGCCCAGCTGCCTGCTCAAGCTCACCACCGGGTTGGACTGCCCGGGCTGCGGCGGCACCCGCGCCCTCTGGTACCTGCTGCACGGCGACCTGCCGGCCGCCGCCCGGCACCACTTCCTCTTCGTCTTCTCGGTGCCCTTCCTGGCGTACCTCTTCGTCACCTGGGCCGGGAACCGGGCGTTCGGTTGGCGGCTGCCGGAGCTGCGGCTCGGCCCGAAGGTCCTCGGCGGCTTCCTGGCCTTCTGGCTCGCCTTCTCGGTGGTCCGCAACCTGCCCTGGGCGCCGTTCACCGCGCTCTACGTCTGACCCGCGGTCCGGCGCGAGTGCGCCGCTTCACGTCCGCGCGCCCAAGTTTCCCCACCGGCCCACCGGCCACTACAGTCGCAGGAATGCCGGAGATGGTGCAGCCCCAGGTCAAGCTCATCGCGTGGACCCAGTTCCAGGCCCCCGACGACGTGCCGTGGTCGACCGACGCCGAGGGGGGCCAGGCGCTCGCCGAGTTCGCCGGTCGGGCGTGCTACCAGAGCTGGAAGAAGCCGAACCCGGCCACCGCCACCAACGCCGGCTACCTGGCGCACATCCTCGAGGTCGGGCACCTGTCCGTGCTGGAGCACGGCTCGGTGAGCTTCTACTTCAGCGGCGTCTCCCGGTCCTTCACCCACGAGCTGATCCGGCACCGGCACTTCTCGTACTCCCAGCTCTCGCAGCGCTACGTCCCCGAGCGGGACGCCGCGATGGTCGAGCCGGCGGTGATCGCCGAGGACCCGGAGCTGCACAAGAAGTTCGTCGAGGCGGCCGAGGCGAGCGTGCGGGCGTACACCGAGCTCCTCGAGGGCCTGGAGGCGCGCTTCACCGACGAGCCCAACCCGACGCTGCGCCGCAAGCAGGCCCGGCAGGCGGCCCGGGCGGTGCTGCCCAACGCCACCGAGACCCGGATCGTGGTCACCGGCAACTACCGGGCCTGGCGGCACTTCATCAAGATGCGCGCGACCGAGCACGCCGACGTGGAGATCCGCGAGCTGGCCGTGGAGTGCCTGCGCCAGCTCCAGGGCGTGGCGCCGAACGTCTTCGCCGACTTCGTGATCTCCACCCTGCCCGACGGCACCGAGGTGGCGGCCAGCCCGCACGCCGAGTGACTCCTGCGCCCTTCCCCACCGGGGCTCCGGTGGTCGTCCGCTAGGTTGTGAACATGACGCACGACCACCCTGCCGTCCCGGACCGGGGCGCGTCGCGCCCGTTCGGGCGACTGATCACGGCCATGGTGACGCCGTTTACCGCCGACGGGTCGCTCGACCTGGACGGTGCCGTACGGCTCGCCCAGCACCTCGTCGACGAGCAGGGCAACGACGCGCTGGTGCTCAACGGCACCACGGGCGAGTCGCCGACCACCACCGACGCGGAGAAGGAGAGCCTGATCCGCGCCGTCGTGGAGGCGGTCGGCGACCGGGCCCGGATCGTGGCCGGGGTCGGCACCAACGACACCCGGCACACCATCGAGCTGGCCGCGCAGGCGGAGAAGGCCGGCGCGCACGGCCTGCTGGTGGTCACGCCGTACTACAACAAGCCGCCGCAGAGCGGCCTGCTGCGGCACTTCACCGCGGTCGCCGACGCCACCGGGCTGCCGATCATGCTGTACGACATCCCGCACCGGGCCGGCACCGCGATCGCCACCGACACCCTGGTGAAGCTGGCCGAGCACGGCCGGATCGTCGCGGTCAAGGACGCCAAGGGCGACCTCGCCGCCACCTCGGAGGTGCTGAGCCGCAGCGACCTCGCCTACTACAGCGGCGAGGACTCGCTGACCCTGCCCGCCCTCGCGGTCGGCGCGGTCGGCGTGGTGGGCACCTCGACGCACTTCACCGGCGTGCCGACCAAGCAGTTGATCGAGGCGTACGAGGCGGGGGACGTCGCCACCGCCCGGACGCTGCACCGCCGGCTGCTGCCCCTGTTCACCGGCATCTTCCGTACCCAGGGCGTGATCCTGGTGAAGGCGGGTCTGGCGGCCAGGGGCCTGCCGGCCGGCCCGGTACGCCCGCCGCTGGTGGACGCCACCGCGGCCGAACTGGCCCAGCTGCGCGCCGACTGCGCGGCGGCCGGGCTGCCCCTTCCCGAATGATCGAACGACACGACGGACGCCGGGTGCCGGCGTCGCAGAATGAGGTGGACGCGTGACCGAGGCGCACATCGAGGGCGAACTGCCCCCGCCACTGCCGGAAGGCGGCCTGCGGATCATTCCGCTCGGCGGACTCGGCGCCATCGGCCGGAACATGACCGTCTTCGAGTACGACGGCAAGCTGCTGATCGTCGACTGCGGGGTGCTCTTCCCCGACGTCGAACAGCCGGGTGTGGATCTCATCCTGCCCGATTTCGGCCCGATCCTGGACCGGCTCGACGACATCCAGGCGATCGTGCTCACCCACGGCCACGAGGACCACATCGGGGCGGTGCCGTACCTGCTCGCGCACAAGGCGGACATCCCGCTGGTGGGCTCGCAGTTCACCCTGGCCCTGGTCGAGGCGAAGCTGGCCGAGCGGCGGATCCAGCCGTACACGCTGACCGTGCGGGAGGGGCAGCGGGAGCGGCTCGGCCCGTTCGAGTGCGAGTTCTTCGCAGTCAACCACTCGATCCCGGACGCGCTCGCGGTGGCCATCCGGACCGGTGCCGGCCTGGTGCTGCACACCGGCGACTTCAAGATGGACCAGCTCCCGCTGGACGGCCGGATCACCGACCTGGCCGGTTTCGCCCGGCTCGGCGCGGAGGGCGTGGACCTGCTGCTCTCGGACTCCACCAACGCGGAGATCCCCGGCTTCGTCACCCCCGAGCGGGAGATCGGGCCGGTGCTGGACTCGATCTTCGCGAAGGCCCGGGGTCGGATCATCGTCGCCTCGTTCGCCTCACACGTGCACCGGGTGCAGCAGGTCTTCGACTCGGCCGTCGAGCACGGCCGCAAGGTGGCGCTGATCGGCCGGTCGATGGTCCGCAACATGGGCATCGCCCGCGACCTCGGCCTGCTCAACATCCCGCCGGGCCTGGTCGTCGGCCTGGAGGAGGCCACCAGCCTGCCGCCCGAGCAGATCGTGCTGATGTCCACCGGCTCGCAGGGCGAGCCGATGAGCGCGCTGGGCCGGATGGCGAGCGGCGACCACCGGCACATCACCATCGCCCCCGGCGACACCGTGGTGCTCGCCTCGTCGCTGGTGCCGGGCAACGAGACCTCGGTCTACCGGGTGATCAACCGGCTGGCCCGGGCCGGCGCCGTGGTGGTGCACAAGGACGTGGCCAAGGTGCACGTCTCCGGCCACGCCCCGGCCGGCGAGCTGCTCTACCTGCTCAACGTCACCCGCCCGAGCAACCTGATGCCGGTGCACGGCGAGTGGCGGCACCTGCGGGCGCACGCCCGGCTCGGCATCGAGTCCGGCGTCGCGCCGGACCGGGTGGTGCTCTGCGAGGACGGCGACGTGGTCGACCTGGTCGAGGGGCGGGCCAGCCTGGTCGGCCACGTGAAGAGCCGCTACGTCTACGTCGACGGCCTCGCCGTCGGCGACGTCAGCGAGTCGCTGCTCACCGAGCGGCGGATCCTCGGCGACGGCGGCTTCATCGCCACCACCGTGGTGGTCGACTCGGTCACCGGCAAGGTGGTCGGCGGGCCGACCGTCTCGGCGAAGGGTTTCTCCGAGGACCCGGAGGCGTTCAGCCCGGTGATCCCGCTGGTCACCGAGGCGCTGAACCGGGCCGCCGCGGACGGCATCACCGACCCGCACCAGCTCCAGCAGATCGTCCGGCGCACCGTCGGGCGCTGGGTCAACGACGCGTACCGACGCCGGCCGATGATCGTCCCGACGGTCGTCGAGGTCTGATCCCACCGGCTCCCCACGCCGGTCCACCCGCCGCGGGTGGGCCGGCGTCGCCGTTGCGCGGGTACGTCCGCCCGGTGACCGGGGCGCGCCACGTCCCCGGTCAGGGCAGCGCGGCAACCGCCTCGGCGTACGCGGCGCCGGTGCTTACCGCCGCGGTCACCAGCACCACGAGCTGGGCCGGAGCCACCCCGTGCGCCAGGTCGGTGGTGACGGTGGCGGCCAGTTCCACCGTCCCGTCGCCGGGGTCGTGCAGGTACGCTGCCGGCAGCAGCCGGTCGTGGTTCCACGCGTTGCAGAACGCGTACGCCTCGGCGCGCCGGGCGGCCGGCAGCCGCCGGGTCGCCACCACCCGGGCGTGCAGGATCTCCCCGTCCCGCCCGAGCCGGCGGAACTGGATCACCGCCTCGCCCCAGCGCCCCACCACCGTGCCGTCCGGCTCCACCGCGTACCCGTCCCCGCGTCCGTCGAGGGCGGCGGTGAGCAGCGCCAGGGTCAGCGGAGCCAGCTCATCCTCGCCCGGTGGGCCGGGCTCGGCCGGGTCGTCGTCCGGCCACTCGTCGGCGGCGTCCTCGGCGGGCAGCGGCACCGGCTCGGCGAGCGGGCGATCCGCCAGCCAGGAGGCGATCCGGCCGGACTGGTGCCCGGTGCCGTTGCGGGCGTCGAAGCTGCCGGCCAGCGTGGTGGCGAGCATCTGGAGCTGCCCGCCGAGCGTGGCCAGGTCCACCTCGGCGGCCGGCCGCGGACCGTGCCCGGGGCGGTGGATCCGCCGCCCGCGGAAACCGGCCTCGACGGCCAGCCCGCAGAGCAGCGCGCCCGCCGCCGCGAACTCCATCGCGGCCAGGTCGTCGGCGGTCCGATCCAGCCGGGGCAGTTGCTCGGCCAGAATGTCCAGCCCGCGGGCCAGGTGTCCACCCAGCGCGCAGAACCGCAGGTGTGCGGCGAGCAGCGGGAACGCCTCCCGCTCCCGGCGGTGCCGGCGGTACGCGCGCACGTGCGCCCGGGCGGCGCGGGCCGCCTCGCCGGTGCGCAGCCACGGCAGCAGCGCCACCGCGAGGGCCCGTTCCGGCTGGTCGGTGCAGCCCACCTCGCCGTCGAGCACGGGACGTAGCGCCGCCAGGGCCGCCGCCGGCTCGCCCCAGCCGGCCAGCAACTCGGCCCGGCGGGCCGGGGCGCACCCGGGGCAGCCGGCGATCGGGTCGGGCCCGGCCGACCGTTCCGGCTCGCGGCGCCGCGCCCGACCCGCCGAGCCGGGATGGTCGTCGGGCCAGCGGGCGTACTCCCGGCGGGCGGTCGGCTCGTCGCCGAGGTGGTCGGCGAGCCGGCAGCGCAGCTCGGCCACCGCCTCGGCGTCCGGTCCCAGCCGGTCGGCGAGATCGTCCAACAGGGACCGGGCTTGGTCCAGACCGACCCGGGGGGTGGCGAACAGCGCCTCAACCGACTGCCGTTGGTGCCGGTGCAGCCGCTCGGCTTCCCCTGGGCGGCCGGCCAGCAGCCCGGGCGTCCGGTCGAGCGCGGCCAGGCACCGGCGCACCGGCTCCACCAGCCGCCACCGCTCGCCGAGCTGCAGGTACGCCTCGATCAGCGCGAACCGCGCCGCCAGCGCGGTACGCGGATCGCCAGTCGCGTCGGCCCGCGCGGCGATCCGGTCCAGCTCGGCACAGCGGGCCTCGCCGTCGGGCAGATCCCGGGCGTCGGCGAGCGCCTGGGCCAGGCCCCGGTCGCGGAAGGTGGTCACCGCAGCGACCCGCCGGGCAGCCGGCCCACCTCAGCGGCGAGCTGGCAGCCGGTGGCGATGCCGCAGTCGATGAGCTGGTCGAGCTGGTGCGGGGTGACGCCGCGTTCCAGGTCGGTGGTCACCTCGCCGCAGACCTGGGCCAGCCCGTCGTCGGCCACGTGCACGAACGCCTTGGGCCAGAGCCGGTCGTGGTTCCAGGAGTTGCAGAACGCGTACAGGTCGGGGACCCGTTCGATGCCGAAACGGTGCCCGGCGACGGTGCGGACCTGGAGCACCTCCCCGGCGCCGCCCCGCCGATAGAACCAGATCAGGCTTTCCTCCCAGCGCCCCACCAGGTCGCCGTCGGTGTCCTCGGCCACCGCGTACCCCCGGTTGGCCAGCACGGCGGCGATCAGCTCGCGGGTCAGCGGCCGCAATGCCTGCGGGTGTCCGGCCAGGGGGCCGTCCGGACCGTCCTCGATCTCCGGCGACGCCATCAGGGCATCCCTTCTGAGGCGAATAACACATCGGACGGCGCGGTCCGTGCTGCGACGCGCGGACACGACCCGGAAAAGCGGCGATCTGCCGGGTCTCGCCGTTACCGTGACTGTATGGCGGGCCGTACCTCTCAGGCGAGCCGGCGGCGCGGCGCGTCGCCGCGCGGTACCACGAACAGCCGTGCCCGCCAGCCGGCGAAGAAGGCCACCCGGGCCACCCCGCGGCGGCGCCCGGCGGCGCGGCCGAGTCCCGCCGCCTACCTGGGCCGCGCAGTCGGTGCGATGTGGATGGGCGTGGCGCACGGGTTGGGCTGGGCGGTCCGCGCCGCCGGCCGGCAGGCCGCCTCGGCCCGCGACCTCGACCCGGAGCACCGCCGCGACGGTGCCGGGCTGCTCCTGTTCGGCCTGGCCATCCTCAGCGCGGTGGCCATCTGGTTCGGCGGCGCCGGGCCGGTCGGCGCGCGTCTCGCCGACACCGTCCGGCTCTTCCTCGGCGCGATCGCGATCGTCGTGCCGGTGCTGCTGATGATCGGCGCCTGGCGGCTGTTGCGGACGCCGGGGGACCCGGCCCACCGCGGGCGCGGCCTGGTCGGCTGGGGTTCCATGCTGCTCGCCACCGCGGCGATGCTGCACATCGGACAGGACCCGGTCGACGCGGTGCAGCGCGACTACGCGGGCGGGCTGATCGGCGCCGGCCTCGGCGACCTGCTGGCGGCCGCGATCACTCCCTGGGTGGCGGTGCCGCTGCTCATCCTGCTGCTGGTCTTCGGCCTGCTGGTGGTCACCGCGACCCCGATCAACAAGATTCCGGAACGGCTCGGGCTGCTGGCCGGCTCCCTGGTCGCGCCGCCCGAGGCGGCGGACGCCGAGGCCGAGACGCCGGCCAAGCCGGCCCGCAAGCGGCCGGCCAAGCGCCTTCCGCCGCCGCTGGATCCGGCGGACCTGGACGCCGACCTCGACGGGGTCGACCTGCAGGACACCCTGGTGCTGCCGCGCAAGCCGCCGGCGAAGGTGCCGGCGAGCCGCAAGCCGGCGGAGCCGCCGGAGCACTCGCCGCTGCCCACCCGGGCCGAGCAGCTCGCCCTCACCGGGCTGGCCGGCGACTACACCCTGCCGCCGGCCAACATGCTCGGCAGCGGCGCCGCGCCGAAGAGCCGGAGCAAGGCCAACGACGAGGTGATCGCCGCGCTGACCGGCGTCTTCGAGCAGTTCGACGTGGACGCCGCGGTCACCGGTTTCACCCGCGGCCCGACGGTCACCCGCTACGAGGTCGAGCTGGGCCCGGGCGTCAAGGTGGAGCGGATCACACAGCTCTCCCGCAACATCGCGTACGCGGTGAAGTCGCCGGACGTGCGGATCCTCAGCCCGATCCCCGGCAAGAGCGCGGTGGGCGTGGAGATCCCCAACACCGACCCGGAGAACGTCTCGCTCGGCGACGTGCTCCGCTCCCGGGCCGCCAAGAGCGACCACCACCCGATGGTGGTGGCGCTCGGCAAGGACATCGAGGGCGGCTACGTGGTGGCCAACCTCGCGAAGATGCCGCACATCCTCATCGCGGGGGCCACCGGCGCCGGCAAGTCCAGTTGCCTGAACACTCTGCTGGTGTCCATTTTGACCCGGGCCACCCCGGACGAGGTGCGGCTGCTGCTGATCGACCCGAAGCGGGTCGAGCTGACCGGCTACGAGGGCATCCCGCACCTGGTGACGCCGATCGTGACCAACCCGAAGAAGGCGGCCGAGTCGCTGGAGTGGGTCGTCCGCGAGATGGACATGCGCTACGACGACCTCGCCGCCAACGGGGTCCGGCACATCGACGACTTCAACCGCAAGGTGCGCAACGGCGAGATCAAGGCCCCGCCGGGCAGCGAGCGGGAGCTGCGGCCGTACCCGTACCTGCTGGTGATCGTGGACGAGCTGGCGGACCTGATGATGGTGGCGCCGCGCGACGTGGAGGACTCCATCGTCCGGATCACCCAGCTCGCCCGGGCCGCCGGCATCCACCTGGTGCTGGCCACCCAGCGGCCCTCGGTCGACGTGGTCACCGGCCTGATCAAGGCGAACGTGCCGTCCCGGCTGGCCTTCGCCACCTCGTCGCTCGCCGACTCGCGGGTCATCCTCGACCAGCCGGGCGCGGAGAAGCTGCTCGGCCGGGGCGACGGCCTCTTCCTGCCGATGGGCGCGTCGAAGCCGGTCCGGATCCAGGGCGCCTGGGTGACCGAGCGCGAGATCCACGACGTGGTGAAGTTCTGCAAGAACCAGCGCGAGCCGGAGTTCCGCGCGGACGTGCTGACCGCCGCGCAGGACAGCAAGAAGAAGATCGACGAGGACATCGGCGACGACCTGGACCTGCTGGTGCAGGCGGTGGAGCTGGTGGTCACCTCGCAGTTCGGGTCCACCTCGATGCTCCAGCGCAAGCTGCGGGTCGGTTTCGCCAAGGCGGGCCGGCTGATGGACCTGATGGAGACCCGGGGCGTGGTCGGGCCGTCCGAGGGCTCCAAGGCCCGCGACGTGCTGGTCAAGCCGGACGAACTGGAGGAGGTCCTGGTCGGCCTGCGCGGTGGCGATGACTGAGCCGCCGGGTGCGCGGGAACTCTTCCCGATCCTCGTCACCGCCGATCTGCCGGCCGCCCTGCGCTTCTACCGGGACCTGCTCGGCGGCGTGGAGACATACCGCTATCCGGCGTCCGGCGAGGTGGAGTTCGTCGCGCTCCAGGTCGGCGCGAGTTCCCTCGGCCTCGGCGTGCCAGACGGGTCGGAGGAACTGACCAACAACCGGGTCCGGCTGTGGGCGTACGTACCGGACTGCGACGCCGCCCACGACCGACTGCGCGACGCCGGGGTGACGGTTCTCGCCGCGCCGGTGGACCAGCCGTGGGGGGAGCGCATGGCGGTCGTCCTCGATCCGGACGGCAACCAGGTCATGCTCGCCGACCGCCGCTGACCTGCCGTGCCGAGCTTGGCATGCGGCCTTCGCTGAGCGTCTGTGGTGGACCAACCGTCGTCACTCCCGGTGCCCGAGCCGGCCGGTCCGAACGTACCCTTCTGCTGCTTTGCCATGCAGCCATCGACGCAACGGTAACGGTTCGTAGCCGCCCCGGCGTGAGCGTGGCGTGGGCTGCTGGCGGAAAAACCAGCTCAAGCGGGTGCTGCGGATATGGCTGCAGAGCAAAGGCGGCGCTTCGGCAGTGCCGGGCTCCCGAACGACCGTCACCATGGGTGACGAAAGGTGATGTTGCACATGGTGAGGAACGGGCGGGTCGCCGCCTGACTGTCCGCCATGGCGCCGGCGCCGCTGCCTTGTCTGCGCGCGGCAGCCGGCACGCGCGAGAGCCCGCCGGTCAACTGGCGGGCCCTCAGCTTCTACGAAGGCTCAGGAGTTAAGGATCGCGTAGCCGATGATCATGCCGAGCACCGCGCCGACCACACTGGCAGCGGCGGCGTACCAGCCGAGCGGCTTGTCGCCCAGGACCGCGCCGACGATGCCGAGGATCAGCCCGACCAGGCCGAACAGCGGCGGCAGGAAGAAGATCGCGATGACCGCGAAGACGAACGCGAGAATGGTGCAGACGCGCGCCGCACTGCTGCGCGGGCGGGCGGTGGCGGGCATGTCAGCCATGGTGTCCTCCGTCAGATCGGTCCCTCGGGTGAGGTGACGGATGACTACCCCCTACCGGCCGGCCACCAAACCGGACGCCGGCACCGTTTCCGGGCCGCTCAGTGGAAGAGCTTGAGGCCCACCACGCCGGCGACCACCAGCAGCAGGCAGCCGATCCGGGGCAGGGTGGCCGGCTCGTGCAGCGCCAGCATGCCGACCAGTGCGGTGCCGGCCGCCCCGATCCCCACCCAGACCGCGTAGCCGGTGCCGACCGGGATGTCGCGCAGGGCGTACGCCAGGCCGGCCATGCTCGCCACCAGCGAGACGCCGAAGACGAACGACGGGAGGGGGCGGCTGAAGCCGGCACTGCGGTCGAGGGCGATCGCCCACACGGTCTCCAGGATTCCGGAGAGCACCAGCACGATCCAAGCCATGAGATCACCTCTGACGAGCGAGCCCGGCCACCGGGACCGGGACGGGGGCGGTCACGGGGCGTCTTGGCCTCACCGGGTACGCCACCACTCGTCCGGGGCGGCGCGGGGCCGCCGCAGCCGACCGTAGCACCGGCGCCGGCCACCGGCCGATGTGGTGACAAAGCCCACCGTCGGTGGATCTCAAGTTAACTTCAGGTTGCACTATGTTCGCATGGCCCTGCTCTTCTCCGACGAGGACGTCGCCGCCGCGGTGGACGCGCCGCTCACCGTCGCCGCCATGCGGGACGCCCTGCTGGCCGCCTACGAGGGCCGGCTGATCGCCCCGCCCCGGGCGTCCGCCCCGCTGGGCGGCGGCCGGATGGTGCTCACCGCAGGTCACCTCACCGGCGAGTGGTACGGCTTCCGCTCGTACGACACCTTCGGGCACGCGGAGAGCGGGCAGTTGGTCGTGCTGCACGACGCGCGAACCGGAGCGGTGCGGGCGATCGCCGTCGGCGACGAGCTGGGCTCCCGGCGCACGGGTGGGCTGGGCGCGGTGGCCGTGGCCGCCCTGGCCCGCCCCGACGCGGCCACGGTCGGGGTGATCGGCTCCGGCCGCCAGGCGTGGACCCAGGTCTGGGCCACCGCCGCGGTTCGTCCGCTGCGCGAGGTGACCGTGCACAGCCGCTCGGCGGCCCGGCGCGAGGCGTTCGCCGCCCGGGTCCGGGCCGAGCTGGGCGTGCCGGCCCACGCGGTCGCCTCCGCCGCCGAAGCGGTCCGCGACCGGGACGTGGTGGTGCTCGCCACCACCAGCACCACGCCGGTGCTCGACGCCCGCGACCTCGCCCCGGGCACCCACGTCAACACGGTCGGCTTCAAGCAGGTCAACCGACACGAGTTCGGCACCGACCTGCTGGACGCCGCCGACCTGCTGGTCACCGACTCGCCGGCGCAGGCCGCCGCGTACGTCCCGCCGATGCTCACCGCCGTCGAGCCGTACGCCGGCCGGCTGCGCGACCTGGGCGCGGTGCTGGCGGGGGCGGTCCCGGGCCGCACCGGCGCGGACCAGATCTCGGTCTTCTGCTCCACCGGCCTGGCCGGCACGGAGGTCTTCCTGCTCGACCGCCTGGCCCGGGTCGGCGCGGCGGCCCGCTGACGCCCGGGCGGCCGGGGGAGGGGCGCTGATCCCGACGGCCCGCCGTCGCGGGACCCCCGACCCGGCCCGGTACCCTCGGATGGTGTCTGCCACCTCCCCTGCCAACAGCCGTCGCGTCGCCCTGCTGACCCTGGGCTGCGCCCGTAACGAGGTCGACTCGGAGGAGTTGGCCGCGCGGCTGCACGCCGACGGCTGGCAGGTGACCACCGACGGCGAGGGCGCCGACGTGGTGGTCGTCAACACCTGCGGCTTCGTGGAGAAGGCCAAGCAGGACTCGATCCAGACGCTGCTCGCCGCCGCCGACACCGGCGCCAAGGTGGTGGCCGCCGGGTGCATGGCCGAGCGGTACGGCCGCGAGCTGGCCGACAGCCTGCCCGAGGCGCAGGCGGTGCTCAGCTTCGACGACTACCCCGAGATCTCCGCCCGGTTGAACGCGGTCGTGGCCGGCGAGGCGCTGGACGCGCACACCCCTCGCGACCGGCGGGAGCTGCTGCCGCTCACCCCGGTCAAGCGGCGCGACGCGGCGGTGTCGCTGCCCGGTCACGGCACCCCCACCCGGGCTCTCACGGCGACCGACGAGCACACTCCGGCCCACCTCCGGCAGGTGCTGCGGCACCGGCTCGACACCGGGCCGGTCGCCTCGCTCAAGCTGGCCAGCGGCTGCGACCGCCGCTGCGCGTTCTGCGCCATCCCGGCGTTCCGCGGCGCGTTTGTCTCGCGTACCCCGGACGAGCTGCTCGCCGAGGCGGAGTGGCTGGCCAAGACCGGCGTCCGCGAGCTGGTGCTGGTCAGCGAGAACTCCACCTCGTACGGCAAGGACCTGGGCGACCCCCGGGCGTTGGAGAAGCTGCTGCCGCAGCTCGCCGCGATCGACGGGATCGTCCGGGTGCGGGCCAGCTACCTCCAGCCCGCCGAGACCCGGCCCGGCCTGGTCGAGGTGATCGCCACCACGCCCGGCGTGGCACCGTACTTCGACCTGTCGTTCCAGCACTCCAGCGAGCCGGTGCTGCGCCGGATGCGCCGTTTCGGGTCCACCGACCGCTTCCTGGAACTGCTGGCCTCGGCCCGCGCGCTCGCCCCAGAGGCGGGCGCCCGGAGCAACTTCATCGTCGGTTTCCCGGGCGAGACCCGGCAGGACGTGGCCGAGCTGGTCCGGTTCCTGACCGACGCGCGACTCGACGCGATCGGCGTGTTCGACTACAGCGACGAGGACGGCACCGAGGCCGCCGGCCTGCCCGGCAAGGTCTCCGCCGCCACCGTCAAGCGGCGGTACGACAAGCTCAGCGCGCTCGCCGACGAGCTCTGCTCGCAGCGGGCCGAGGAGCGGCTCGGCTCGACGGTCGAGGTGCTGGTCGACTCGGTCGCCGACGGTGTGGTCGAGGGGCGGGCGGCGCACCAGGCGCCCGAGGTGGACGGCTCGACCACCCTGGTCGCGCCGGTGGGCGGCGGGGTGGACCTGGCCGCGCTGCGCCCCGGCGACCTGGTCCGGGCCACGGTCACCGCGACCGAGGGCGTCGACCTGGTCGCCGTACCGGATGAGATGATCTCGGCGGCGCCCGGCGCGGCGCGGTGACGACGGGCCCGGACGGAGCGGGGGAGCCACGTGGTGCGGTGCCGGGTACGCCACGGCGGCCGGAGCGGGGCACGGCGATGACCGGGGCGGACCCGACCGTGGGTCAGGTGCCCCTGCTCAACGCGGCGAACGTGCTGACCGCGGTGCGGCTGGTGCTGGTGCCGGTCTTCGCCGCCTCGGTGGTCGCCTCCGACTTCACGGACGCGGGCTGGCGGATGGCGGCCTGCCTGATCTTCGTGGTCGCCTCGGCGACGGACCTCGTGGACGGCTGGATCGCCCGTCGGTTCGCGCTGGTGACCTCGCTCGGCAAGGTCGCCGACCCGATCGCCGACAAGGCGCTCACCGGCGCCGCGCTGGTGCTGCTCTCCTGGTACGACCGGCTGCCCTGGTGGGTCACCGTGGTGATCCTGGTCCGGGAGTTGGGCATCACCGCGCTGCGCTTCTGGGTGATCCGGCGCGGGGTGATCGCGGCCAGTCGGGGCGGCAAGATCAAGACGGCGCTCCAGATCCTCGCCATCACCTGGTACCTCTGGCCGATGCCGGAGCCGCTGGCCGTCGTCGGCCCGTGGATCATGGGTGCCGCGGTCGTCGTCACCGTGCTGACCGGCTTCGACTACATCGCCCAGGCCCTCCGCCTCCGCCGCCGCCCGATCCCCTGACCGCACCCGCCCCGCCCCTCGCCCGGGTCGGCGATCATGAGTTCGTTGCCCCCGGGACCGGCGTGTCATGGCGATGACTCCGTGCTCGACGGATCGGTGGGGAGGATGAGTAGGCCGAGGTGGGTCGGGAAGGGACTGGGGCATGGATGATCGGGATGCGCGGGGGGAACGCCCCGTCGGCAGTCCGGCGGCCGGGGTGGTGCACAGCCTGTCGGAGCGGCACGAGACGTTGGCCACCGTCGAGTCCCTCACCGGCGGCCTGCTCTCCGCCTCGATCGTGGAGATCGCCGGGGTGAGCGGGACGTACCGGGGCGGGCTGGTGGTCTACGCCACCGAGCTGAAGGCGCAGCTGGCGGGCGTACCCGAGGATCTGCTGGCGGAGCGGGGACCGGTCGACCCGGACGTGGCCGTGGCGCTCGCCGAGGGCGGGCGGCGCCGCTGCGGCGCCGACTGGGGGCTGGCCACCACCGGGGTGGCCGGGCCAGAACCGCAGGACGGCAAGCCGGTCGGCCTGGTGTACGTCGCGGTCGCCGGGCCCGGCGGCGCCCAGGTACGCCAGCTCGACCTCGACGGGGGCCGCGCGCACATCCGGTCGGCCGCGGTGATCGAGGCGCTGCGACTGCTCGCCGACCGGCTGCACGCCGCCAACGAGCGGGAGGCCGAGGCCGCCGATGCCGGTCCGACGGAGGCCGCCGACCGGGCCGGGGTGGGGCGTCGGTGAGCCGGATGCCCACCGCCCGGCCGAGGGTCGCCCGACCGGCCCGCGCGGCGGGGTCGGCGATTGAAGGGGCGGGGCGGGATGTCGCCGGGGCGGCTAACGGGTACGGTTGCGGGAAGGCTCCGACGGACGACGTCGGCGCCGGGGCGGTCCACCGCGTCCGGCGCGGCACGACCGGCCGGAGATGGTGGTCCCGTCAGGGGGAGGTGCGATGGTCCTGCTACGCCGGGTGATCGGTGACGCACTGCGGGCGCGCCGGCAGGGGCAGCACCGCACCCTCCGCGAGGTCTCCTCCGCCGCCAACGTGAGCCTCGGTTACCTCTCCGAGATCGAACGCGGCCAGAAGGAAGCCTCCAGCGAGCTGCTGGCCGCGATCTGCGACGCGCTCGGCGCCCGCCTGTCCGAGCTGCTCCGCGAGGTCAGCGACACGGTCGCCCTGGCCGAGCAGCTGCCGGGCGTGCTGGTGCCGGTGGCCGACCAGCCGGTCGAGTCGACCCCGGTCGCCCCGCCCGCCGTCCGCAAGGCGACCAACCGGAGCGTCCGCCAGGTCGCCTCCGACGGGTCGGTCGCCGTCCAGGTCCGCCAGGACTCGCCGCTCAAGGCGACGCTGCGCAGCACCCGGGTCCGCCCCGCGGACCGGGACGTGGTCTGCGCCGCCTGATCCGCTCAGTCGCGCCATGGCCGCCGGTGGCGGACGCCGCGTACTGTTGATCAGGGTCGTACGGGTGCCGCGCTGGCGTCGGGCTGGGACGATGGAGGCTCACCGCGCGGCCCGCCGGTCGACCCGCCCGGCCGGGGCAGCGGCGCGACGCTACTGAGGGGACAACGCGGAGATGGCGAACCCGTTCGTCAAGGGTTGGAAATACCTGATGGCGCTCTTCGGCTCGAAGATCGACGAGCACGCCGACCCGAAGGTGCAGATTCAGCAGGCCATCGAGGAGGCCCAGCGGCAGCACCAGGCGCTGGTCCAGCAGGCGGCCGCGGTGATCGGCAACCAGCGCCAGCTTGAGATGAAGCTGTCCCGGCAGATGTCCGAGGTCGAGCAGTTCCAGGCCAACGCCCGGCAGGCCCTGGTCCTGGCCGACCAGGCCCGGGCCCGGGGCGACGAGGCCGAGGCAGGGCGGTACGAGCAGTCCGCGCAGCTGCTCGCCACCCAGCTGGTCTCCGCCGAGCAGGCCGCCGAGGACCTCAAGACGCTGCACGACCAGGCGCTCGGTGCGGCCGCGCAGGCCCGCAAGGCGGTCGAGAACAACTCGATGATCCTCCAGCAGAAGCTGGCCGAGCGGACCAAGCTGCTCAGCCAGCTCGAGCAGGCCAAGATGCAGGAGAGCGTGGCCCGCTCGCTGGAGTCCATGTCCGCGCTCACCGCGCCCGGCACCACCCCCTCCCTGGACGAGGTCCGGGACCGGATCGAGCGCCGGTACGCCACCGCGATGGGCCGGGCCGAGCTGGCCGGCAACTCCGTCGAGGGCCGGATGCTGGAGATCCAGAAGGCCACGCTCGACTCCGCCGGGACGGCGAGACTGGAGCAGATCCGGTCGAGCATGGCCGGCGAGCGGCTCACCGGCCGGCAGGAGTCCCCGGCGGTCGGGCAGCCGGCGGCCGCGCCCGCCGCCGACCCGGCCGCCGCCGCCCGGCTGGACCAGATCCGGGCCAGCATGAGCCGCGAGCACGGCGCCGGGGAGAGCACCACCGGCTGAGAGGCGGGGGAGACCGATGGCCGACGAGCGGAACCGACACTTCCGCCGGCTGCGCCGGTTGCGGCGCTCCGCCCGGCGGTGGAGCGTCCTGGCCGGCGGGCTCGGCGGCGCGGCGGCGGTGCTGACCCCGTACGCCGGGATCGGCCTGCCGGACGCCGTCTGGGCCGGTGCCGCGGGCAGCGCCATCGCCGTCGCCGCCTGGCGCTGGGCCGACCTCCGCGCGCTGGCCGCCGCGCCGGCACCGCCGGCCCTCGACCCGGCCGAGGCCGCCGCCCGCTCCCGCGCCCGGCTGGTCGCCGCCGTCGAGCGGCTGCCCGTCGGCCCGGGCGTCCTGTCCGAGGTACGCCGGGTCCGCTCCCGCCTGGCGCTGCGCGGCACCTCCGCAGCCACGGCTTGGGCCCGGCTGGACCGGGCGGCACTGACCCTGGCCGGGATGACCGGGCGGCTGACCGGGCTGGCCGAGCCGGCGGTCCAGGAGGCCGCCGAGGCCGACCGCTCCCTGCGCGACCTGGCCAACCGGGTGGCCAGCGTGGAACGGGCCCTCAAGCTCGCCCCGGCCGAGGCCCACGGGTCGCTCGCCGAGGCGTACGGCACCCTGGCCGCCCAGCTCGAGAGCGGGGTCGCCGCGTACGAGCGGCTGGTGGTGGCCGCCGCCGGCTACGTCGCCGAGGACGTCCGGCCCAGCACCGAGCACCCGGCCGCCGCCCGCCTCACCGAGGCGACCGACCTGCTGCACGGCGTGGCCTCGGCCCTGGCCGAACTCCGCACCGCCCACCCCCCACTCCGCACCCCCTGACCGACCTGTGTTGATCAAGAAGTTTGCGTCCGGACCGCGAGAATTCCTGACGTAAACCTCTTGATCAACGCAGCGGGTGGTCAGTCGGGGGTGGTGATGGGGATGGGGCCGGTCCAGGCGGACGTGCCGACGACGTTGAACGACCTGATCCGGTAGTGGTAGGTGACGCCGCGGGCCAGCCCGGTGTTGGTGAACCCGCGGCCGGTGACGCTGAAGGCGGACAGTTCGCGGGTGAATCCGGGGTCGATCGCGCGCTGCACCACGAAGCCGGACCCGGGCCCGGTGGGCGTGCTGGCGGACCAGCTCAGGATCACCGTGGCGGTGTCCGGGGCGGGTGCGGTCGCGGTGGCGCACACCCCGGTCGGCACTCCGGGCCGGGGCGGGGTGCTCACCGTCGCCACCGTGGACCAGGGTGAGGCGGCACCCAGGTAGGTGGTGCGTACCCGGTAGTAGTACGTGGTGTCCGGGGCGACCGCCGCGTCGAGGTGGGCGTCGCCGACCGCGATGGCGGTGGTGCCCGGCCCGCTGGTGAACGTCGGGTTGGTGGCCCGCTGCACGTCCACCCCGGTGGCGAAGGAGCGGTTGGCCCAGCGCAGCGCGACCCGCAGCGGTGCGGCCGGCGGCACCGCCGCGGTCAGCTTCGCCGGCGAGGTGAGCTGCACCGACGCCGGGACGCTGTTCGACCAGGCCGAGCAACTGACCGCGTTCTCCGCCCGGATCCGGTAGTGGTAGGTGACCCCGGGCGTCACTGTCGCGTCGGTGTACCGGGTGGCGGTGGCCGCCACGGTGATCTCGGTGAGCCCGGCGGTGAACGTGGTGTCGGTGGCCCGCTGCAGCAGGTGACTGGTGGCCGGCGGGCGGCTACCGTTGCCCGTCCAGGCGAGCGCGATGGCTGGCAGCACGGTGGCCGACCCGGGCGCCGGGGTGGCGGTCAGCCCGGTCGGCGCCTTGGGGGCGACCCGCACCACCAGGGGCCGGCTCATGCCCTGGTCGCGCAGCCCCGCCGACCGGGTCTGCCAGCGATACTCCCAGCCCAGGTTGACCAGCTGGTTGACCACGGTGGCGGGCCGCCCGTCGATCGGACTGACCGGGCTGCCGTCGAGCCGGACGCCGGCCGGCCGGGTGGGGTCGAGCAGCCGTACGCTGTCGCCGATCTTGAACGGCAGGCCGGGCAGGACCGGGCGCAACGCCACGATCACGTCCTCCCGGGGGTTGACCCGGACGGTCTCCTTCCAGCCCAGCTCGTTGGGGTCGGGCGGGCGCAGCGTGCCGTCCCAGCCGACCCGGTTGACCAGTTGCAGATCGCAGCCGTCGACGTGCACCGGCTGGGTACCCGGGGCGTCCCCGACGATCCGCCACAACTGGGTGCCGTCGACCGGGGCGCCCACCGGCACGGTGGGGTCGGTCGCGTACAGCACCTCGGTGGCCGGGTCGACCGGCCCGAGCGGCAGGGTGGCCGGGGCCAGCGGGCCGGCGTGCGGGTGACCCACGCCGAGCCGCCCCACCGCCCGGCCGTGCCGGGGTTCGAACACCTGCCCGACCGACTTCACCGCCAACGGCAGGGTCACCGGGGTGACCGCGCCCACCGGGGTGAAGGTCACCGAGGTGGTGCGCGCCGGCACGAGCGTTTCCCGAGGCGTCAGCGTGCCGAAGGCGGCGTCGTACGCCGGCTGCGGCACGATCGGCGGCTGCTGGCTCTCCGCGTACGCGCCGGGCAGGCGGGCGGCCAGCCGGGCCAGGTCGTACGGTGGCGCCGGGGTGCCCGCCACCCGGAACTGGAGCAGGGTCCGGGTGTTCGGCCCGTAGCCGGGCTGGGCGGCGGGGAGGCCGCCGATCGGGGTGCGGTCCGGGGCGTCGGTGTGGTGGTCGTAGCGGGGATCGAACCGGGGCAGCGGGGCCGGGCAGTCGTTGTAGAGGATCAGGGTGCTGCCCGGGGGGACGGCGGAGAAGTCCACCACCACGTCGGCCCGCTCGCCGGGGGCGAGCAGCAGGGTGTGCCCGTCCACGTTGAGCACGGTCGGGTCCTGGCGGTCGTAGCGGTAGCCGATCGGCCGGTTCACCAGCACCACCGGGGCGGGCAGCAGGCCGCACTCGTTGCCGACCTGGATCAGGTCCGGGCCGGCGGCGCGCGGGTCCGGCACCCCGCCGTCGCGCCCGTCGGTCGGCCAATACGCCGGCCGCCCGGCCGCGTGGACCGCCTCGACCATCGGCACCTCCCCGGCCTCCGGCTCGGCCAGGTCGCCGTCGTCGGTCCACATCGGCTCGTCCGAGCACGCCCGGTAGAGCTGGAGGTGGAGGCTGCGGTCCGCGCAGGCGTTGAGGATCCGGAACCGGTACGCCCGCGGCGCCACCACCAGGTACGGGTAGGCCACCCCGTTCACCAGCGGGGTGTCCCCGTACGCCTCGGGGACGGCCGACGGGTGCGGCACGCCCGGTGCCAGCGGCGGTTCCTCCGGTTCGGCGACCGGGTCGTGGTGCGGGTTCGGCACCGGGGCGACCCACGGGCTGCCGCCGCCGTCCGGGTCGTGTGTCCACGGCCCGTAGTCCCAGCGGCCCGTGGGGTTGCTGCCGGTGCGGCGATAGGGGTTCTGCCGTGGCTGGTAGACGTGCGGGTGCCAGAGGCTGCCCTTGGCGCCCCAACGGTCCCGGTCCCAGGTCGGGTCCTGGTCGGCGAGCTGCGCGTCGTCCGGTACGAACGTCTTGTCCTGGATCACCAGCGGCAGCTGCTCGGCGGGGAGCACCCCCTCGTCGACCAGCCGCTCCTCGGCCGGATCGGTGAGCAGGTAGGGGGCGAGCTGCCCGGAGTAGACGGTGAGCCGGGACAGGCCGAGCGTGTTGTCGTGCAGCCACATCAGCCGCCCGCTCTGCTCGTTCGGGAAGTAGAGCGTGGTGGCCCCGGCGCCCGGCGGCGGCATGTCCGGCACCGGGACGACCCCGACCCCGGTCGGGTACGGGGTGATCTCGCCGGCCGGGGTGACCCACTGCCACGGGTTGCCCGCGCTGATCCAGGCGGTCTGCGCGCCGGCCAGGTGCGGCACCGCCCGGTTCTGCGGGTACGGCGCCGGCCCGTCCCGCGGCCCGGTCCCGGCCCCGTCGACGGTCTCGTCGACCGGCAGGAAGAGCTCGCCGGCCCGCCCGGTCGGTAGCTGGTTGATGAACTTGATCCGCACCGGCCGGCCGCGGCGGGCCAGGATCAGCGGCCCGAGGTGCCAGGGCCGGTCCGGCGGGCTGACCGTGTTGTGCCCGGACGGGTCGGTGCCCAGGTTGAGCTGGCGATAGCCGCGCAGCCGGGTGGCGGGCAGGTCGCGGTGCAGGTGTTGCGCGTACTCCTGGAGCCCGATCTCGTAGTAGTCGCAGCCGGGCCAGCTGATGGTGTCCGGCACCGCCACCGGCAGCCGGGCGTCCAGCCCGGCGGCGGCCGGCGACGGCTCCAGATCGCTGCGCGGGTTGTCGAACGCGGGCACCGGCAGCGCGTCGACGAACTTGCGGATGCCCGTTCCGGGTACCGGCCGGCCGGCCTGGTCGAGGGTCGGCAGCGGGCTGCCGGCGAAGTTCGGCACCGGGCCGAAGCAGCGGGGCACGGCGGCCGGGTCGAGGCTGGCCGGCGCCGGCCCGGTCTCCTCCTCGGCGAGCCGGGCGGCGGGCACGGTCGGCGTATTGTCCTCGACGGCCCGGACGGCACGGTCCGCCCAGCCCGGCCGGAATCTGCGGAACAGGGCCATGGCTCTCCCCGGGATCGGGGCGCGCCCGCCGCCACCGCGGCGTGGCGGGGCGTACGCGCTGCTGACGATGGGTGAGCAGTCAACCGCAGCATGCGACGCCGAAGCCGGTGAGGGAAGTACCCAATCGTCCCAATCTCGGGCGATCTTGCCGGTTCGTGGAAGTTCCACGGGCCGGCCGCCGGTGTCACCTGGCGAAGCAGATCTCCACCCGCCGGTTCCGAGCCCGGCCCTCCGGGCCGGTGGCGCGGAGGTCAGGGGCGGTCCGGCTGGCAGGCCGGGCACCAGTAGGTGACCCGCTCGCCCTGCTCCGCCTTGCGGATGGCGGTGCCGCAGCGCCGGCAGGGCTGGGCCCGCCGGCCGTACACGTAGCTGGTCTGCCCCCGGTGCAGCGAGCCGGTGGTGCTCTGCGTCCAGCGACCCCGGTTGGCGGCGAGCAACCGCTGCGCGAGGGCGACCGTGCCGGCCAGGTCGGGCACCGCCCCGACCGGGGTCCACGGTGAGACCCCGCGCAGGAAGAGCACCTCACACTTGTAGAGGTTGCCCACCCCGGCCAGGTTGCGCTGGTCCAGCAGCGCCTCGCCGATGCTCTCGTCCGGGTGGGCGGCCAGCCGGCGGACCGCCTCGTCCGGGTCCCAGTCCGGGCCGAGCAGGTCCGGCCCCAGGTGGCCGACCAGCGACTCCTCCGCCGCGGTCGGGGTGAGCGCCAGCTCGTGCAGGTGGTAGCCGACGGCGACCGCGCCGGGGGAGCGGAGCACCGCCCGGATCAGGTGTGCCGGCCGGGCCGCCCACCGCTCGCCCGGGGCGTACGCCCGCCAGGCGCCGTCCATTCGCAGGTGCGAGTGCAAGGTCAAGTCCCGCCCGCCGTCGGTGCGCCCGTCGGGAGCGGTGAGCCGGAGCAGCAGGTGCTTGCCCCGGCTGGCCGACTCCCGGACGGTCCAGCCGGTCAGGTCGGTTGCGGCGAGCTGCGGCACCCGGAAGTCGGAGCCGGTGAGCCGGGTGCCGGCCAGGGCGCGCTGGAGGACGCGGGCGGTGTTCCAGACGCTGTCACCTTCGGGCACCTCCCCATCCTCCCTCGCCCGCCCGGGCCCCGCACCGGCCCGGACTGGGGCTCAGCCGTGGGTCACCGTCACCACGTCCCCGGGACGTACGCCGAGCCGGTCCACCGCCCGGCCCGTGTTGACCGCGACGGCGAGCAGGCCGGCGGAGTCCGGGTACACCACCAGCTCCCCGACCGGGGCGTCGGCGAAGGTGCGCCCGCGCACCGCGAGGGCTCCCGTGACGGCCTCGGCGACGGCCTCAGGTCGCGGCGCGGCGTCAGACGCGCCGAGCTGAGGCTGTCGTAGCGGCGCGGCGTCAGGCGCGCCGAGCTGGTGTGGTCGGTCGGCCCGGCCGGTCACCCGGACCCGGTCCGGCAGCCCGTCGAGGAGGTCGGCCGGGGCGGCGAGTTGGACGTTGCCGAAGTGGTCCACGGTGAGCACCTCGGCGGCGAACCCGTCGGCGGTGCGGTGGAGCACCGGTGCGGGCAGCCGGACCAGCGTCGCCGGGTCCAGCGCCGGGCCGGCCTCGGCGAGCGGTGCGCCGAGCGCGAGACGGGCGGCGACCGGTGCGAAGACGTCCCGGCCGTGGAAGGTGCGGGAGACCGTGGGAGCCGGCCACGCCGGGTTGGTCAGCTCGACCGCGGCGGCGATTCCGCCGAGTGCCGCGGCGGCGTCGAGCAGCAGGCCGTTGTCCGGCCCGACGAGCAGCCCGTTCGGGGTGGCCAGGCCGATCGCCCGGCGTGCGGTGCCGACACCCGGGTCGACCACCGCCACGTGCACCCCCTCGGGCAGGTACGGCACGGTCTGCGCGAGCACCACCGCGCCCCGGCGGACGTCCGCCGGTGGCACCAGGTGGGTCACGTCAATCACCCGGGCTGCCGGCGCGAGCCGGGCGAGGACCCCGTGGCACGCCGCCACGAACCCGTCGGCGAGACCGTAGTCGGTGGTCAGCGAGATGCAGGTGGGCCGGAACATGCGGGGAAGGCTATCCGGCGGGCCGGTGGGAGCGGAACGGCTGACGCCGCCCCTATCGGGTGGAATGTGACAATGTTTCGCCAAACTGGCGATCGGCTCCCGATCGGGGTGGAAGGGTCGCTATGGGCGTCCGAGACTCGGTACCGCCGAGGGCTCCACGAATTTCCCATGCGCCGAGCATTGACGCCCACGCCTGCGCCCGCGCCGTCACCCGCCCTTTCTCGCGGACGCTGGTCCCTGTCACTCGATCGAGAGGAGCAGCATGGCGACGAGGATGGCGCGGCTGGTGACCGCCGGGGCGGTGGCCGCGGCCACCGCCGTCGGCAGCCCGGCGTGGGCCCACGACGGCGGCCATGAGAGGCACCGGACGCCCGAGTTCGACGTGATCAACCAGGTCTCGGACCAGGCGTTGAAGCAGGATTCCCGAAGACCACCGCTGGTGGATCCGAACGCGGTCAACACCTGGGGCCTGGCCCTGGGGCCGGACACGCCGTTGTGGGTCGCCAACAACGGCACCGACACGGCCACCGTCTACAGCGGCGGGGTGGACGGCGCGCCCGTCAACAAGGTCAACATCACGGCCAGCGTGCCCGGTGGGCCGACCGGCGCGGTGTTCAACGACACGGACGGCTTCGCGGTGCCGGACGGGGGTGGCAACGCGCCCGCCAGGTTCATCTTCGTCACCGAGAGCGGCGACGTCATCGCGTGGAACCAGAAGGCGGGCGCCAATGGAGTCGTCGTCGCGCACGGGGAGGAGGGTGCGGTCTACAAGGGAGCGACCCTGCTGCATACCGACTCCGGCAACTTCCTGCTCGCCGCCGACTTCCACAACGCGCGGATCGACGTGTTCGACGAGGACTTCGACAAGGTCGACCTTTCGGACCGCCGGTTCCAGGACCGGGACCTGCCGGAGGGCTTCGCGCCGTTCAACGTGTTCGCGGTCGGGGAGGCGGTCTACGTCAGCTACGCCAAGCAGGACGCGGCGGCCCACGACGACGTGCCCGGTGAGGGGCTCGGCTTCGTGGACCTCTTCACCGACTTCGGTCGCCGCGTGTGCCGGGTCGCCAGCAGGGGGACGCTCAACGCGCCGTGGGGCATGGCCATCGCGCCGAAGAGCTTCGGCCGGTTCGCCGGTGACCTGCTGGTGGGCAACTTCGGCGACGGCAAGATCAACGTGTTCGACGGGAACGAGTTCGAGGGCCTGCTGCGGGACGACGACGGCGACGTCATCACGATCGACGGTCTCTGGGCGCTGCTGCCGGGGACCGAGCAGACCGGCGGCGAGGGAACCCTCTGGTTCAGCTCGGGGCCGGACGACGAGCAGCACGGCCTGGTGGGTCAGCTGATCCGGGCGAACTGACGGCCGGCTGTCCGCTGCCGCGCCCCCGGGACCACCCCGGGGGCGCGGCGCCGTTCGCGCGCCCGTGCGGCTCGCCGCCGGCCGCCGGCCGTCGGACGCTGGACGTCGGACGCCGGTCGTGCTTCGGCGGGAGGCGCGAGGGTCAGCCGCGCAGGCGCAGGCCGCGCGGAGTGGCTCGGAAGCCGGCGGCGGTCAGCGCGTCGCGCAGCGGCGAGGAGTGCACCGCCTCGCCGTCGGCGCGCTCTACCGAGATGGCGCCGAGGGCGCCGGAGTGCACCGCGTCGGCGAGCGCCTTGCCCGCCGCGGCGAGCAGGTCGACGTCATCGGTGAACGACAGCAGGGTCCGCCCGCCCCGCTCCACGTAGAGCACCGGCTCCCCGCCGACCAGCACGACCAGCGCGCCGGCCTTGCGTCCGGCCCGGTGCCCGGTGGCCGGCGTCGTGCCGTCGCCGGAGTCGACCACCCGTTCCGGCCACGGCAGCGCCGCGCCGTACGGGTTGGCCGGGTCGGTGGCGGCGAGCACCAGGGTCGGCCCGCCCGGGCCACGAGCGCCGTCGGCCGGGTCGGCCAGGGCGCGGATCCGGTCCACCGCCCCGGGCACCGCGAACTGGGCCGCGCCCAGCCCTTCCACGAAGTAGCCCCGGCGCGCGGCGCCGCGTTCCTCCAACGCGGACAGCACCGGGTAGACCGCGGCGAAGCCGCCGGTGACCTGCTCGGCCATGACCGCGCCCCGGGTGACCACGCCGTGCCGTTCCAGCAGCAGGTCGGCGAGGGCGGCGGCCCGGCGGGTCGGGTCGAGGTCGCGATCGGGCAGCCGGGACCAGCGGCCGGCGACGGTGGGCGGGCCGCCGCGGCTGGGCAGCGCCACCCGGCCCGGCCGGCGGTAGCGGGTGCGCGGCGCGGACGGCCGGGACCGGTGCGCGCCGCCCCCGCCGAGCACCGCCCGCAGCGGGGCGAGCGTGTCGTTGGTGAGGTGCCCGGCCCAGACCAGATCCCAGATCGCCGCCGCCAGCGCGGCGTCGTCGGTCGAGCCGATCCGGTCGGACAGGGAACGGAAGAAGAGCGCCTGCCCGTCGGCGAGCGCGCCCAGCACCGCCTCGTGCAGCGGGGTGCGGGTCAGCGCCTCGTCCGGCGGCGGGAGCAGCAGCGGCGCGGCGTCCGCGTACGCCAGGGTGATCCAGCCGTCGCCGCCGGAGATCGCCCCGGACCCGGCCCACACCACCTCCCCACTGGCACAGAGCTCGTCGAGCTGGGCGGGGGAGTAGTCGGCGACCCGGGCGGGCAGCACCAGCCGTTCCAGCGCCGACGCCGGCACCGCGGCGCCCTGCAGCTGCTCCACGGTGGCGGCGACCGCCTCCACGCCCCGCGCCGACGAACCGACCTGCTGCCAGCGGGGCAGGAACGCGGCGAGGGCGCGCGGCGGCACCGGCTCGATCTCCCGCCGCAGCGCCGCGAGGGACCGCCGGCGCAGCAGCCGCAGCACCTCGGCGTCGCACCACTGGCTGCCGACGCTGTCCGGGGCGAACTCGCCGGCGACCACCCGCCCGGTGGCGGCGAGCCGGCGCAGCGCCTGCTCGACCACGAACACCCCGAGCCCGAACCGGGCGGCGCAGGTGGCCGCCGCGAACGGGCCGTGGGTCTTCGCGTACCGGGCGACCAGGTCACCGAGCGGGTCGGCCACCGGCGCGAGGTATGCCTCGGCCACCCCGACCGGCAGTGCGACGCCGAGCGCGTCCCGCAGCCGGGCCGCGTCCTCCACGCCCACCCAGCGTTCCTCGCCGGCGATCCGGACCCGCAGCACCCGCCGGGCCGCCGCCAGCTCGTCCAGCCAACCGGCGGGTACGCCCCGCTCGGCCAGCTCGGCGTCGCTCAGGTCGCCGACCACCCGGAGCAGCTCCACCACGTCCTCGGCGTCGCGGGGGCGGCGTTGCTCGGTGCGCCAGCGCAGCTGCCGCTCGGTCTCGGCGAGCACCGCCGGGTCGAGCAGCTCCCGCAGGTCGACCCGGCCGAGCAGCTCGCCGAGGAGCCCGGAGTCGAGGGCGAGGGCGGCGGCCCGGCGCTCGGCGAGCGGCGCGTCGCCCTCGTAGAGGAACGCGCCGACGTACCCGAAGAGCAGCGAGCGGGCGAACGGGGACGGGCGCTCGGACGCCACCTCGACCAGGCGTACCTTGCGGGCCGCCAGGTCGCGCATCAGCTCGGCGAGCGCCGGCTGGTCGAAGACGTCCTGCAGGCACTCCCGGGCGGCCTCCAGGGTGACCGGGAAGTCGGCGTACTCCCGGGCGACGTCGAGCAGCTGGGCGGCCCGCTGGCGCTGCTGCCAGAGCGGCTGCCGGCGGCGCGGGTCGCGGCGGGGCAGCAGCAGCGACCGGGCCGCGCACTCGCGGAAGCGCGCGGCGAAGAGCGCCGAGGTGCCGACGGACTCCTCGACGAGCTGGGCGATCTCGTCGGGCTCGAAGACCACCACGTCGGCGCCGGGTGGCTCGTCGGCGGTGTCCGGCAGCCGCACCACGATGCCGTCGTCGGCGGGCATCACCTGGGCGTCCACCCCGTACCGCTCGGCGAGCCGGCGGCCGATGGCGAGCGCCCAGGGGCCGTTGACCCGGGCGCCGAGCACCGAGTGCACGGCCAGCCGCCAGTCGCCCAGCTCGTCGCGGAACCGCTCGACCACCACCGTCCGGTCGTCGGGCAGCGCCCGGGTGGCCCCCTTCTGCTCCCGCAGGTACGCCATCAGGTTGCCGGCGGCCCAATCGTCCAGCCCGCCCGCGCGTAGCGCGGCGACGGCGTCGGAGTCGCTCTGCCGCAGCAGCGCCCGGATCCGGGCGCCGATCGCCCGGCCCAGCTCGACCGGGCGGCCGAGCTGGTCGCCCTTCCAGAACGGCATCCGGGCGGCCTGCCCGGGGGCGGGGGAGACCAGCACCCGGTCGGGGGTGATCTCCTCGATCCGCCAGGACGACGAGCCGAGCAGGAAGACGTCGCCGACCCGGGACTCGTAGACCATCTCCTCGTCCAGCTCGCCGACCCGGGCGGCCCGTTCGGCGCCGGCCAGGAAGACCCCGAACAGTCCCCGGTCGGGGATGGTGCCGCCGCTGGTCACCGCGAGCCGCTGGGCGCCGGGCCGGCCGGTGAGCACGTCGGTGGCCCGGTCCCAGACCAGCCGGGGCCGCAGCTCGGCGAAGGCGGTCGACGGGTAGCGCCCGGAGAGCATGTCGAGCACGGCGTGCAGCGCCGAGTCGGGCAGCTCGGCGAAGGGGGCCGCCCGGCGGACCAGCACGGCCAGGTCGCCGAGCAGCCAGGGCTCCAGGGCCACCATCGCCACGATCTGCTGGGCCAGCACGTCCAGTGGGTTGCGCGGGTAGTGCAGTTCCTCGATCGCGCCCTCGGCCATCCGCTCGGCGACCACGGTGCAGGAGAGCAGGTCGCCGCGGTGCTTCGGGAAGACCACGCCCCGGGAGACCGCGCCCACCTGGTGCCCGGCCCGGCCGACCCGTTGCAGGCCGGCGGCGACGCTCGGCGGGGCCTCGATCTGCACCACCAGATCGACCGCGCCCATGTCGATGCCGAGCTCCAGGCTGGAGGTGGCGACCACGGCGGGGAGCTGCCCGGACTTGAGCGCCTCCTCGATCTGCTTGCGCTCCTCGCGGGAGACGCTGCCGTGGTGGGCCCGGGCGATCACCGGTGGTGCGCCCGCCGCCGCCCCCGACTGCGCCATCACCTCGGCCGGCTGCCGGGGCGCGCGCAGCGGCCCGCGGCGCGGACCGCCGTCGGCGGCCGCCGGGCCGTCGTCCCACCCCGGCCGATCGGGTACGCCCACCGGCCGGCCGCCCTGCGCCACGTGGCCGCCGCCCGGGGCGCTTGCCGCCTCCAGTTCCTCGGCGGCCAGCTCGTTGAGCCGGGCGCAGAGCCGTTCGGCGCTGCGCCGGGAGTTGGTGAAGACGATGGTCGACCGGTGCGACCGGACCAACGAGAAGACGCGTTCCTCGACGGCCGGCCAGATCGACGGCCGGCGCGGGCCGGGGCCGCCGAGATCGTCCTCCGGCGGCTCCTGCTCGTCGAGGCGGGTCAGGTCCTCCACCGGCACCTGCACGCTGACCTCGATGGTCTTGCTGCTGGCCGGCTGCACCACGTCGACCGGGCGGGCCCCGCCGAGGAAGTGGGCGCAGCCGTCGACCGGCCGGACGGTGGCGGACAGGCCGATCCGCTGTGCCGGCGCCTCCAGCAGCGCGTCGAGGCGTTCCAGGGAGAGCGCCAGGTGGGCGCCGCGCTTGGTGCCGGCGACCGCGTGCACCTCGTCGACGATGACCGTCCGTACGCCGCGCAGCGAGTCCCGGGCGGCGGAGGTGAGCAGCAGGAACAGCGACTCCGGCGTGGTGATCAGGATGTCCGGCGGGGTACGCGCGAAGGACCGGCGCTCGTCGGCCGGCGTGTCGCCGGTGCGCATGCCGACGGTGATCTCCGGCGGGGTGAGACCGAGCCGGGTGGCGGCCTGCCGGATGCCGGCCAGCGGGGCGCGCAGGTTGCGTTCCACGTCGACCGCGAGCGCCTTGAGCGGGCTGACGTAGAGCACCCGGCAGCGCTGCCGGGGCTCGGCCGGCAGCGGTTCCTTGGCCAGCCGGTCCAGTGACCAGAGGAACGCGGCCAGGGTCTTGCCGGAGCCGGTCGGGGCGACGACCAGGGCGTTGCGCCCGGCCGCGACCGACCGCCAGGCGCCGGCCTGGGCGGCGGTGGGTCGCGCGAAGGCGGCGGTGAACCACTCCCGGGTCGCCGCGCCGAAATCCGCCAGCACCGCCGCGTCCCCGCCGGTCACCTCATCCGCCACGCTCCCATCCTGCCTCGCCGATGTGACATTCGGCCCGCAGCGAGCGCTGTTCTGTCCGGCTCAGCCGCTTACGCGGCGGATGCGGCGTTGCATGCGTTAAGTCTTACTTAACTGCTTGCTCGCGCCGCGCAACATAAAGTAACTTCACTCGCAACGCAGCGTGGGGTGGAGGGCTTGGATGACCGTCGAGGAGCGAGACTCCGGGCCCGGGACCGATGTGCTGATCCGCAAGGTCGACGGCCACCTCGCCGCGCTCCGCACCGGGCTGCACGGCCCCGAGTTGGAGCTCGCCGAGGAGCTCGCCCGGTGCCTGCGCGAGCTGGTCGTCGCCACCGCCCACTCCAGCGCCGCCGACCGGGCCCTGGTCCGCGCCGCCGTGCACTATTTCGTCCTTCGCCGGGAGAGCCGCGGCAAGCTGCTGCCGGTGCGCTCCCTGGCCGCCGCGCAGCGGGTGGTCAACAAGGCGGTCCGCCAGCTCGGCCGCCCGGACCTGCTGGTGGAGACCCGCCGGGACCGCCCCGCCCGGTCGCCGGCGGTTCCCGCCGGCGACCCCGCCCTCCGCTGACCACCCCGTCCACCCCGCCCACCCCCCGGCCCACCCAACGGCGGAGCTCAGCCGGCGGCGAGCAGCGCCCGCACGGGGGCGACCGCCGATCAAGAAGTTTGCGTCGCCCCGCCCCCGGATCCGGACGCAAACCTCTTGATCAACCAGACGGGGGGCGGGGCGGGTGGGCTGGTTGGGGGTGGGTGGGTTTTCGGAAAACCGCCCGAGTGGGGGCCGGTGTGACGTCTGATCGGTCGTGGCCGCAGCGTGCCGGCGTGCGCTGTTACTCGACCGGGAGTCCGCGTGCTCGTCCTGCTGATCCTGCACCTGGCGGCGGCCCTGCTCGCGCCGCTGCTGGTCCGGTGGTGGGGCCCTCGCGCGTGCTACGCCCTCGCCCTTGCCCCGGCCGCCGCCTTCGGCTGGGCCGTCGCGCACACCGGGGCGGTACGCCACGGCGGCGCGGTGGTCGAGACGTACCCGTGGATCGCGCAGCTCCAGCTCGACGTGGCGCTGCGGGTCACCACCCTGTCCTGGCTCATGCTGCTGCTGGTCGGCGGCGTCGGCGCACTGGTGCTGGTCTACTCCGCCCGCTACTTCCACGCCGGCTCGGCGGGCCTGGCCCGGTTCGCGGCCGCCATGGTCGCCTTCGCCGGAGCGATGGTCGGCCTGGTGGTCTCCGACGACCTGTTGCTGCTCTACGTCTTCTGGGAACTCACCACGGTCTTCTCCTACCTGCTGATCGGGCACAGCACCGAGCGGCGGTCCAGCCGCCTGGCGGCCGCCCAGGCGCTGATCGTCACCACGCTGGGCGGGCTGGCCATGCTGGTCGGCTTCCTGCTGCTCGGCCGGCACGCCGGCGGCTACCGCTGGTCACTGATCACGTCCGTGCCGCTGCCCGGCGGGGGGTACCTGGTCACGGCCGTGCTGCTCGTCCTCGCCGGGGCGCTCGCCAAGGCCGCCGTGTTCCCGTTCAGCTCCTGGCTGCCGGTGGCGATGGCGGCACCCACGCCGGTCAGCGCCTACCTGCACGCGGCGGCGATGGTGAAGGCCGGGGTGTTCCTGATCGGGTTGCTCGGCCCGGCGCTCGCCCCGGCCGGTCCGTGGCGGCCGGTCACCGTGGTCGCCGGGCTGATCACCCTGGTCGCCGGGGGCTGGGCGGCGTTGCGGCAGGACGACCTCAAGCTGCTGCTGGCGTACGGGACGGTCAGCCAGCTCGGCCTGCTCACCGTGGTGCTGGGCGCGGGTACCCCCGAGGCGGCGCTGGCCGGCGCCGCGATGCTGCTGGCGCACGCGCTGTTCAAGGCGGGGCTGTTCCTCGTCGTGGGCATCCTCGACCACAGCGCCGGCGGCCGGGACCTGCGCGAACTGTCGGGGGTGGGGCGGAGCGCGCCGCTGCTCGCCGGGATCGCCGGGCTGGCCGCCGCCTCGATGGCCGGCGTGCCGCCGCTGCTCGGCTTCGTCGCCAAGGAGGCCGTCCTCGCCGCGTTCACCGACCGGCCGCTGGTGCTCGGCGTGCTGGTCGCGGGCATCGCGCTGACCGTCGCCTACAGCATCCGCTTCCTGTGGGGGGCCTTCGCCACCCGGCCCGGCGTGCCCGACACCGAACTGGAGCGGCCCCCGGCCGCGATGCTCGTACCGCCGGCCCTGCTCGCCGTGGCCGGGCTCGCCGCCGGTCCGGCGGCCGGCTGGATCGGTGGCCTGCTCCATCCGTACGCGGCGCTCTTCGGCCCGGTGGGGGAGCACCTGGCGCTCTGGCACGGACCGACCGTCGCGCTGGGCCTCTCCGCCGCCGCCATCGGCGGCGGCGTGGTGCTGCACCTGGTCCGCGGCCGGCTGGCGCCCGCGCTGCGGCGGCTGCGCTTCCCGGTCGGCGGCAACCAGGGGTACGAGTGGATCACCCACCGGTTCGACCGGATCGCCATCGAGGTCACCAGCGTCACCCAGCGCGGCTCCCTGCCGCAGTACCTCGGCACCGTGCTGCTCGCCCTGGTGCTGGTGCCCGGCACGGCGATGCTGGTCACCCGGCCCTGGCGGAACGACATCGCCGGCTGGGCCAGCCCGGCCCAGCTCGTGGTCTGCGCGGTGATCGCGGTGGCGGCGGTGCTCGCGCTCGGCGCGCGGCGCCGGCTCACCGCGATGCTGCTGGTCGGCGTCACCGGCTACGGCACGGCGATGATGTTCGTCCTCTACGGCGCGCCCGACCTGGCGCTCACCCAGTTCCTGGTGGAGACCGCCACCATCGCGGTCTTCGTGCTGGTCCTGCGGCGCCTGCCGCCCCACTTCTCGGCCCGCCCGCTGCGCCGCAGCCGCTGGGTACGCCGCGGCATCGGGCTGGCCGCCGGGCTGGTGATGGCCGGCCTCGCCCTCGCCGCGGCCGGCGCCCGGCGAGCGCCGTCGATCTCGCTGGCCTACCCGCACCTGGCGGTCACCGAGGGCCACGGCCGCAACGTGGTCGACGTGACCCTGGTGGACATCCGGGCCTGGGACACCATGGGCGAGATCTCGGTGCTGGTGGTGACCGCGACCGGGGTGGCCAGCCTGATCTTCGAGCGGTCCCGCACCGGACCCCGACCGCGCCGCCCCCGCCCGTCCGCACCCCGTCGGGAGGACCGGCGCGCCGTCTGGCTGCGCGGCGGGACCACCCTGCACGAGCGCCGCCGCTCGATCGTCTTCGAGGTGGTCACCCGGCTGATCTTCCACACCGTGGTGCTGTTCTCCCTGTTCCTGCTCTTCTCCGGGCACAACGCCCCTGGCGGCGGCTTCGCCGGCGGGCTGGTCGCCAGCCTCGCGCTGGCCCTCCGTTACCTGGCCGGCGGCCGGTACGAGCTGGCCGAGGCCGCCCCGGTGGGGGCCGGCACCGTGCTCGGCGCCGGGCTGGCCGTCGCGGTCGGCGGCGGCGTGCTCTCGCTGCTGGTCACCGGCGCCGTGCTGCACAGCGTCAAGGTGGACCTCTGGGTCCCCGTGGTCGGCCACCTCCACCTGGTCACGTCGCTCTTCTTCGACATCGGCGTCTACCTGATCGTGGTCGGCCTGGTGCTGGACATCCTGCGCAGCCTCGGCGCCGAGGTGGACCGGCACATCGAGGCGGCCGGCGAGTCCGCCCCGGGGCTAGTGGTCCAGCGGGAGGGAGACCGGCCATGACGAATGCCGGGGTGGGGCCCACGCTGGTCCTGGTGATCGCCGTCGGGGCGCTCGTGGCGGCCGGCGTCACGCTGCTGCTGGAGCGGAGCCTGACCCGGATCCTGCTCGGCGTCATCCTGGTCGGCAACGGGGTGAACCTGCTGATCCTGCTCGGTGGCCGGTCCGGCGGCCCGCCCCTGTCCGGCACCGGGCCGACCGGGCAGATGAGCGACGCCCTGGCGCAGGCCATGGTGCTCACCGCCGTGGTGATCACGTTCGGGCTGACCGCGTTCCTGCTCGCGGTCGCCTACCGGAGCTGGTACCTCAGCGGCGACGACGAGGTGCAGGACGACCTGGAGGACCGGCAGATCGTCCGACTCGCCGAACGCAACGAGGTGTCCACCGCGGATCTCGGCGGCGAAGGGCCGAACAACGACCCGGAGCAGGTGGACCCGGGGCCGGCGCTGCGCCGGCTGCGCCGCCGGGAGGAACAACCATGACCCCGGCCCTGGTCCCGCTGCCGGTGGTGGTGCCGCTGCTCGGTGCCGCGCTCACCCTGATCCTGGCCAACCGGCCCCGCTGGCAGCGGACGGTCAGTGTGCTCGGCCTCGTCACCACCCTGGCGGTCGCGGTGGTGCTGCTCGTCGAGGCGTACCGGCACGGGCCGGTGGTGGTCCGGGTGGGCGGCTGGCCCCCGCCGGTCGGCATCGTGCTGGTCGCCGACCAGTTGGCCGCGCTGATGCTGGTGGTCTCCTCGGCGGTGACCCTCTGCGTGCTGCTCTACTCGATCGGCCAGGGGCGCGGGGAGACCACGGAGGCGGCGCCGGTGAACATCTACCACCCGACCTACCTGGTGCTCACCGCCGGCGTGACCAACGCGTTCCTCGCCGGGGACCTGTTCAACCTCTTCGTCGGCTTCGAGATCCTGCTGGCTGCCAGCTTCGTGCTGATCACCCTCGGTGGCACCGAGATCCGGATCCGGACCGGCGCGACGTACGTGGTGGTCAGCGTCCTCTCCTCGATGATCTTCCTGGCCGCGGTGGGACTGGTGTACGCGGCCACCGGCACCCTCAACATGGCCCAGCTCGCCGGCCGGCTGGACGACCTGCCGGCCGGCGTACGCCTGGTGTTGCAGCTCATGCTGCTGCTCGCGTTCGCCATCAAGGCGGCGGTCTTCCCGGTCTCGGCCTGGCTGCCGGACAGCTACCCGACGGCGCCGGCCCCGGTCACCGCGGTCTTCGCCGGCCTGCTCACCAAGGTGGGCGTCTACGCGATCATCCGCACCGAGACCCTGCTCTTCCCCGGCGGTCAGGTCTCCGGCCTGCTCATGGTCGTCGCGGGGCTGACCATGGTGGTCGGCGTCCTCGGCGCGGTCGCCCAGTCCGACCTGAAGCGGATCTTCTCCTTCACCCTGGTCAGCCACATCGGCTACATGATCTACGGGGTGGCGCTGAGCACCGTCGCCGGGCTCTCCGGAGCGATCTTCTACGTGGTGCACCACATCACCATCCAGACCACCCTCTTCCTGGTCGCCGGCCTGGTCGAGGAGCGGGCCGGCAGCACCGACCTGCGCCGGCTGGGCGGGCTGGCCCGGATCGCCCCGCTGCTCGCCGTGCTCTTCTTCGTCCCGGCGATGAACCTGGCCGGCATCCCGCCGTTCTCCGGCTTCCTCGGCAAGCTCGGCCTGCTCCAGGCCGGGGTGGCGGCCGGCGGGGTGCTGCCCGGGGTGCTGGTCGCCGCGGGAACGGTGACCAGCCTGCTCACCCTCTACGCCGCCTCCCGGGTGTGGAACATCGCGTTCTGGCGGACGCCCCGGCTGGCCACCGCCACCCCGGCCGTCCGGCTGCCCGCGCTGATGGTCGGCGCGACCGCCGCCCTGGTGGCGCTCGGCGTGGCGCTGACCCTGGCCGCCGGGCCGCTGTTCCGGGTCACCGCGGACGCCGCCGGCGACCTGCGGCAACGCACCCCGTACGTCCGGGCCGTGCTGCCGGCGGGCGTCCGGTGACCGGCGCCCCGCCTCCGGGCCCGCCGGCCGACGACGGGCGCGCGGCGGACGGACCGCCGCCGGCCGACAACGGCCCGGCGGCGCCCGCCATCGGGCGCGGCGTTCGGCGCCGCGACCAGGCCGTCACACTCGGCTGGCTGGTGGCGATCTGGCTGCTGCTCTGGGGGGACCTGTCCTGGGGAAACCTGCTTGGCGGGATCCTCGTCGGCGGGGCCGTGCTGCTGTTCTTCCCGCTCCCGCCGGTCACCTTCGGCGGCCGCCTCCGCCCCGGCGCGCTGCTGGTCCTCGCGGTCACCTTCGTCGGCGAGCTGGTCAGCGCCAGTGTCCACGTCGCCGCCATCGCGGTCCGCCCCGGTTACCGGCCGCGCGGCGCGATCATCGCGGTGCCGCTGCGGATCCGCACCGACCTCAACCTGGCGCTCACCGCCGAGCTGATCTCCCTGGTCCCGGGCACCCTGATCCTCGAGGTGGACCGTGACCACGGCGCCCTCTACGTGCACGTCCTCGACGTCCGTAGCCCGGAGGACCTGACCGACAGCCGGGAGCGGGTCCTCGCCGTCGAGCGGCGCATCGTCCGCGCCGTCGGCTCCCCGCAGGAAGTACGCCAGCTCACCGCCGAACCCGACGACCGGAGGACCAACCCGTGACCACGCTTCTCGCCGTCGCGCTGACCGTGCTGATCTCGGTCACCGCGCTGCTCTCCCTGGCCCGCATCTACCGCGGACCGTCGCTGATCGACCGGGTCGTCGCCGCCGACCTGCTGCTCTCCACCATGCTGGCCGCGGTGGCCGTGGAGGCGGCGGTCAACCGGCACGCCACCACGCTGCCCATCCTCGTGGTGCTCTCGCTGCTCGGCTTCGTCGGTTCGGTCTCCCTGGTCCGCTTCGCCGTCCGCGAGGTCGCCTGATGGCCGCCGTCGCCGACTGGTTCGGCGCGGCCTTCCTGTTGGCCGGGGCGCTGCTCGGGCTCGCCGCCGGGATCGGCGTGCTGCGCTTCCCGGACGTGCTGGACCGGATGCACGCCGCCACCAAACCGCAGGTCCTCGGCGTGCTGCTGCTGCTCGTCGGGGTGGCGCTGCGCCTGCGTACGCCGGCGGACCTGGGGATGATCGGGCTGGTCGCGGTCTTCCAACTGACCACCGCGCCGGTCGCCGCGCAGATGATCGGGCGGGCGGCGTACCGGTCGGGCCGGGTCGACGCCGCCCTGCTCGACGCCGACGAACTGGCCGGCCGGTGAACCGGACGCGCGGAGCTGGCGGACCGGCGAACCGGACGTCGAGGAGCTTCCCGGCACCCTCAGCGGACGCACAGCCAGCGCCGATAAAATGGCCGCATGATCGACTCCTCTGCCCAGGAGGGCAGCAGTAGCCAGCCGGGTCATGCCCGGCAATCCCCAGTCCCGACGGCCCCGGGAGCCCTGAGCGTCCCGTGTTGATCCTCGTGGGACTCGTTCTCATCATCGTGCTCACCGCCGCCACCGGTTACTTCGTGGCCCAGGAGTTCGGCTACGTCGCCGTGGACCGGGGCAAGCTCAAGCAGCTCGCCGACGGGGGCGACCAGGCCGCCGCCCGGGCCCTGGAGGTGACCGGACGGCTGTCGTTCATGCTGTCCGGCGCCCAGCTCGGCATCACCGTCACCGCCCTGCTGGTCGGTTACGCCGCCGAGCCGTACCTGGGCGCCGGGCTGGCCGACCTGCTCGGCGTCGCCGGGGTCTCCACCGGGGTCGCGCTGCCGCTGTCGGTCGCGCTGGCCCTGATCATCGCCACCGTGGTGCAGATGGTCCTCGGTGAGCTGGCCCCGAAGAACCTCGCCCTCGCCCGTGCCGAACCCCTGGCCCGGGCACTGGCCCGGTCCACCCTGATCTACCTGAAGATCGCCGGACCGGTGATCACCCTCTTCGACCGGGCCGCCGTGCGGCTGCTCCGCCGGGTCGGCATCGAGCCGATCGAGGAGCTGCCCAGCGGCGCCACCCCGGAGGACCTGGAACAGATCATCGCCGAGTCCCGGGAGGAGGGGCACCTCGACGCCGCGATGTCCGACCTGCTCGACCGGGGTCTCGACTTCCGGGAACTGACCGCCGGGGAGGCCATGGTTCCTCGGGTCGACGTGCACACCGTACGGGCCGACGAGCCGGTCAGCCGGGTCGTCGAGCTGCTGGACACCGGGCATTCCCGGTTCCCGGTCCGAGGCGCCGAGGGCGTCGACGACCTGGTCGGCGTGGTCGGCATCGCCGACGTGCTGGGGGTGCCGCCGGCCGAGCGGGCCACCACCCGGGTCGAGGCGGTGGCCGTACCCCCGCTGCTGGTGCCGGAGACGCTGCCGCTGCCGACGGTGCTGGACCGGCTCCGGGTCGGGCACCGGCAGCTCGCCTGCGTGGTCGACGAGTACGGCGGTTTCGCCGGCGTGATCACGCTGGAGGACATCGCCGAGGAGCTGGTCGGGCCGATCCGCGACGAGGACGATCCGCCGGAGCGGGCCGCGGCGCGGCAGGACGACGGCTCGTGGGTGGTGCCGGCCCGCTGGCGGATCGACGAGGTCGCGGACAGCACCGGCATCGCGCTGCCCGAGGCACCCGAGTACGACACCCTCTCCGGGCTGGTCATGCGGGAGCTGGGCCGGGTGCCCGAGGTCGGCGACCGGCTGGAGATCAGCCTCGCCGTCGACGGTGACCTGCCCGACGTCGAACCGCGCGCCCTGGTCGAGGTGCTGGCCGTGGATCGGCACGTCGCCGACTCCGTCCGGCTCCGGACGACCGTCGCCGAGCGCGGGGAGGAGGTGGCATGACGCCCGGGTTTGCGCTGTTCTTCTCCGTGGTGCTGCTGGCGCTCAACGGCTTCTTCGTGGCCGCCGAGTTCGCCCTGGTGGCGGCCAAGCGGTACCGCCTGGAGCAGATGGCGGCCGGCGGCGGCCGGGCGGCCCGGGCGGCGCTGGACGGGGTCCGCGAGTTGAGCCTGATGCTGGCCGGCGCCCAGCTCGGCATCACGCTCTGCACCCTGGGCCTCGGTGCCCTCGCCGAGCCCGCGATCGAGCACCTGATCAGCCCGCTGCTGCACGCGGTGGGTCTGCCGCTGGCGGCCAGCCATGTGGTGGCGCTGGTGTTCGCGCTCGCCCTGGTGACCTTCCTGCACCTGGTGGTCGGCGAGATGGCCCCGAAGTCGTGGGCGATCACCGACGCGGAGCGTTCGGCCACGCTGCTGGCGCTGCCGTTCCGGGCCTTCGCCCGGGTGTCCCGCCCGGTGCTGTCCGCCCTGAACGCGCTGGCCAACGCGATCCTGCGGCTGGTCGGCGTACGCCAGCAGGACCAGCTCGCCCAGGTGCACGGCCCGGACGAGCTGCGCATCCTGCTGGAGCAGTCCCGCGAGCACGGGCTGCTCGGCGCCGAGCAGCACCAGATGCTGACCAGCATGCTGGAGCTGCAGGGCACCACGGTGGCGCAGGTGATGGAGCCGTTCGACCGGATCGTCACGGTACGCCGGGAGGACACCGCCGAGCGGATCGAGCACGTCTCGCGGGACAGCGGCCGGTCCCGGTTGGCCGTGCTCGACGCCGGTGGCGAGGTGTGCGGCCTCGTGCACGTCCGCGAGGCGGTCCGGGCGGTCACCACGGGCCGGCCGGCGACCGCGGGTGAGCTGATGACCCCGGCGTTCACGCTGCCCGCCGGGGCGTCGGTCACCGAGGCGGTGGCGGCCATGCGGGGCCGGCAGGCCCAGCTGGCGTTGGTCCGCAACGGTGGCGGCCCGACCCGGCCGATCGGCTTCGTGGCGCTGGAGGACCTGCTGGAGGAGGTCATCGGCGAGTTCGACGACGAGACCGACCCGGTGCCCCGGGGCCGCCGCCTGCGCTGACGGTCCCGCCCCACCCCGTCCGGCCGTCGGGTCCCTCGGGCCCGGCGGCCGGCCCGTCCGCACGCCGCCCCGGCACCCGCATCGCCGATGTGGCCGTGTCCGGAGCGGCCGGACCCCGCCACATCGCCGAGCCGGCAAGGGAAGCCGAGCGGGCATGGGAAGCCGGGCGGGCATGGGAAGCCGAGCGGGCGAGGCAGGCAGGGCCGGTGCGCGGGGCAGGAGTGCCCGCCCGGCGAGCGGGAATGCCGGTGGCATGCGGCTGACCGGGCTGTCGTCGGAGTCCGTCTGGACCGGGCTCTCGGTGAGCACCACCGTGACCAACGCCAGCACCCGACCGGGCCTGCGGCTGCCCGGCCGGGTGACGCTCACCGCCGGGGGCGAGGACGTGCCGGTACGGCACCTCCGGCTCGGACTGGTCGCCCAGCTCGAGCCGGAGGATCCGGACGCGCCGCGCCGGTTGGTGCAGTACCACGAGGTGCCGGTCGCCGGCCGGTTCGTGGTGCCGGCCGGGCGCCGGCGGGCGGTCGACTTCGCCTTCCCGCTGCCCTGGGAGACCCCGGTGAACATGTTCGGCGGGGTACCGCTGATGAGCCTGCGCCACGGGCTGCGTACCGAGGTGTCGGTCGACCCGGACCTGGATCAGGGCGCGATGGTGCCGATCTTCATCCACCCGCTCCCCGCCCAGCAGGGCGTCCTCGCCGCGCTGGACACCCTCGGCTTCGTGATGCGGCAGGCGGGGCTCCAGCACGGCCGGCTGCCCGGCGTGGAGCAGACGCTGCCGTTCTACGAGCAGCTCGGCTACTGGGTGGCGCCGCTGTACGCCGGCCCGATCACTGAGCTGGAGGTGATCTTCGTGACCAACTCGGCAGGGTTGGAGGTGCTGCTCTGGATGGACCGGCGGCTCTCCCTGGCCGGAGTCACCCACCAGAGCATCAGCCGGTTTCGGGTCTGGCACGCCGGGGCCGGGCAGCGGGACTGGGTGGCCACCGTGGACGGCTGGCTGCGGCACGCGATCGACCGGCATGCGGCAGCCGCCGCGCACGCCGACTGGTCCGCCATGATCCGGGAGTCGGCGCACGTCAGCCGCCACCCGGACGAGCCCGTCCAGCCGGGCTTCGGCCTGCAGGGCACCGCCGGCGGGGGTGGCGGCATCGGGGGCGGCGGCGGTGGCGACGGCACCTGACCCGCCCCCGTGTCGGGCCGGTGCCGCCGCGCGTCCACACGTCAACCGGGGACCCTGCTATACCCCAGGCGTTGACCGGGGCCCGTTCCTTACATCGACGCGGTGGCGAGCTTGATGCTGAAGCCGAGGAAGAGGGCGGCCACGGCGGTGGTGCCGCCGGCGGCCAGGCGCTGGCGACGGCGGAACTGGGCGGCCAGGAAGGTGCCCGCGAAGATCAGCGCGGTCAGGTAGAGCGCGCTGGTCACCTGGGCGATCAACCCGAGCAGCACGAACGACAGCGCCGGCCAGGCGTACCCGGGGTCGACGAACTGGATGAAGAACGAGATGAAGAAGAGGATCGCCTTCGGGTTGAGCAGGCTGATCACCAGCGCCTTCCGGAACGGGCTGCGCATCGCGGCCGGCTCCGCCGCGTCGATCAGGCGCGGCGTCGCCGGGTTGTTGCGGTCGCGCCAGCGCCGCCAGGCGCCGCGCAGCATGGTCAGCCCCACGTAACCCAGGTACGCGGCGCCGGCGTACTTGACCACCAGGAAGAGCGGCGGGTACGCCTTGAGCAGCGACGCCACCCCGGCGGCGGAGAGGAACATCAGCACCGAGTCGCCGACGAACACCCCGCCGGCGGCCCGGTAGCCGGCGCGTACCCCGCGCTTGGCGGCGGTCGAGAGCACGAAGAGCGAGTTCGGCCCGGGGAGCAGCACGATGGCCACGGTCCCCAGCACGTACGTCCAGATGTCGGTGATGCCCAGCACGCCGGACATCATGACGCCACCGGGGCCGCCGGGCGAAGCCTTTCCCGCAGCGTGACCTGTGCGTTGGGCCACTCGGTGGCGAGCATGGAGTAGAGCGCGGAGTCCCGCCAGGTGCCGTCGGCGCGGCGGCGGTTGGACCGCAGCGTCCCCTCCCGGGTGGCGCCGAGCCGCTCGATGGCCCGCTGCGAGCGCTCGTTGAGGGTGCTGGTCTGCCAGGTGACCCGGATCGCGTCCAGCTCCTCGAAGGCCCGGGTGAGCAGCAGCAGCTTCGCCTCGGTGTTGATCCCGGTGCGCCACCACGCCCGGCCGAGCTGGGTGAAGCCGATCTCCAGGGTCCGTAGGCCCGGGTCGGGCTGGTAGTACGAGGTGGTGCCGACGACCGCGCCGGTGGCGGCGCACCGCTGCACCCAGGGCGTCCGGACTCCCCGCAGGTTCGCGTCCAGCGCGGCGCGGATCTGGCCGGCAGTCTCGGCCGCGTTCCGCGGCCGGGGGCTGCCGACGTACCGCCAGACCTCCGGGTCGTCGAGGGCGGCGTACAACTCCTCGGCGTGGGACTCATCGAGCGGTTCCAGCACCACGTGCTCGCCGCGCAGCACGACGGGCTCCAGCCAGGCCGACCGGGCCGGCCGCAGGTACGCCGGAACCGGCGCGGCCACCCCGGCGGCGGGCTCGGGCACGCCGGCGGTGAGCCGCAGCGGCAGCACCCCCGCCCAGTACGGCAGGTCGAGGTCGGCCGGGTCGTCGTTGGCTCCGGCGGCCCGGGCGCGGACCGACACCTCACGCAGCGGCAGGGCCAGCACGGCCGTCTCGGCCAGTTCGCGCCGGCTCGGCGGGCGGCTGTCGGTGCTGCGTCCGGCCGCCACCTTCTCCACCAGCGCGGTGAGCACCTCGGCCTTCTCCCGCTCGTCGGTCACCGGGCGGGCGGTGCCGTGGACGACCACCGACCGGTAGTTGGCGCTGTGGTTGAACTGGGACCGGGCGTAGACCAGCCCGTCGAGCAGGGTCACCGCGACGCAGACCGGCAGCCCGTCGCCCCGGGCGGCGAGCAGCGGCCGGCTCCCGGTGGAGCCGTGCAGGTAGAGGGTGTCGCCGATGCGGACGTGCAGGGTGGGCAGCACGCGCGGCTCGCCGTCCACGGTGAACCCCAGGGCGCAGTGGTACGCCTCGTCCAGCACGGCGTGCGCGGCGGTCTCGTGGTAGCTCATCCGGTCCCGCATGCGGGTGGCGGTGGTCCGTTCGGTCCGGGGGTACATGCGGCAGTCCCACCTTTGTTCTAGTACAATCCTCGAACTGTGGCAGCACATTATCAGATCGTCGGCTCGTCGTCGGCGGCCATTTCGGCGAGCGTGGAAAGCGGCATCCGCAGCGGCGGCCTCGCCCCGGGCGTCACCCTGCCGGCCGTCCGCGCCCTGGCCACCGAGCTGGCGGTCAGCCCGGCCACCGTGGCCAAGGCGTACCAGGAGCTGCGCCAGCGGGGCCTGGTGGTCACCGCCGGCCGGCACGGCACCCGGGTCCGACCCCGCCCACCCGTCGCCACCCGCCGCGCCGCGCTGATGCCGGCCCCGTTGCCCGGCGCCCGCAATCTCTCCGCCGGCCAGCCCGACAGCCGGCTGCTGCCGCCGCTCGGCCCGCACCTGGCCGCGCTCGCCACCGAGCTCGGCCCGCCCGGCGGGTACGCGGTCACCGCCGTCCTGCCCGAGCTGGCCGCCGCGGCCCGGGAGCGGCTCGCCGCCGACGGCGTACCGGCCGAGGAGATCACCGTGACCGGGGGCGCGCTGGATGGCATCGAGCGCCTGCTCGCCGCCCACCTGCGTCCCGGCGACGCGGTCGCGGTCGAGGACCCCGGCTGGGCCAACCTGCTCGACCTGCTCGCCGCGCTCGGGCTACGCACCATCGGGGTGCCCGTCGACGACGACGGCCCCACCGAGCCGGGCGTCCGGGCCGCCCTCACCGCCGGGGCCCGCGCGCTGATCGTGACCAGCCGCGCCCAGAACCCGACCGGCGCCGCCGTCTCCGCCGACCGCGCCGCGGCCCTGCGTACGCTGCTCGCCGGCCGCGCCGACCTGCTGCTGATCGAGGACGACCACGCCGCCGAGCTGGCCCGCGTACCCCTGCACCCGCTCGCCGGGGCGACCCCGACGTGGGCCTTTGTCCGGTCGGTGAGCAAGCCCTACGGTCCGGACCTGCGACTCGCGGTGCTCGCCGGCGACGAGGCCACCGTGGCCCGGGTGGCCGGCCGCGCCCGGGTGGGCGCCGGCTGGGTCTCCACCGTGCTGCAACGCCTCGTCCTGGCGCTCTGGCGCGACCCTGGCACGGCGGACCTGGTGCGGCGGGCGGGGGAGAGCTACGAGCGGCGGCGGGACGGGCTGGTCGACGCGCTGGCCGCCCGGGGACTGGTCGCCCACGGGCGCACCGGGATCAACGTCTGGGTGCCCGTGCCCGACGAGACCGTGGTGGTCACCGCGCTGCGCGACGCCGGCTGGTCGGTCGCCCCCGGCGCGCTGAACCGGATCGCCGCCGCCCCCGGCGTCCGGATCACGGTCAGCCCGCTCGACGAGGCCGACCTCGCGCCCCTGGCCGACGCGGTGGCGCGATCGGTGCGTCCCGTCGGGCCGGCCCCGTTCACCGCCTGATCCCCGCCGCCCCGGCGGGGTGCCCGGGACGGGGCCGCCGGCGCGGCGGCCACGCCCGGACAAACCCGGCGGCATGGCGCGGCCGCGCACGGGTAAAGCGGAGTAGGCAGGCAGGTGACGACGACGCAGTGGGCCCGGCCGGGAGGTGGGTGACGGTGGCGAACAGGTCCCGGAGGGGCATCTGGATCGGGGTGGCGGTGGCGGTGATCATCCTGGTGATCATCGCGATCGCGCTGGCCTCGCGCGGTGGCGGCGGCGGGGGCGGTGGTTACTGATGTGGCCGGCACCCGGCGTCGATGACGAAACCGGTATATAAAGTCGGGCATGGCCGAGACCGAGAGCGCGCCCGGAGCGCAGGAGTTCATCCCGCCGCAGGCGGACACGATCGACCAGCTGCGCGCCGCCGCGGCCGGCTGCCAGGGCTGCGAGCTCTACCGGAACGCGTCCCAGACGGTCTTCGGCCGGGGTGACGAGAGTGCCCGGGTGGTCTTCGTCGGCGAGCAGCCCGGCGACATGGAGGACCAGAAGGGCCTGCCCTTCGTGGGCCCCGCCGGGCGGGTGCTGCGCCGCGCCGTGGACGACGCCGGCATCGACCCCGGCCACATCTACCTGACCAACGCGGTGAAGCACTTCCGGTTCGAGTTGCGCGGGAAGCGGCGGATCCACCAGACGCCCGACCGGGTGCACATCACCGCCTGCCGGCCCTGGCTGGTCGCCGAGTTCGCCCGGCTCCGCCCGGAGGTCGTCGTGGTGCTCGGCGCCACCGCCGCCAAGGCGCTGCTCGGCCCGGCGTTCCGGGTGACGAAGCAGCGCGGGGAACTGCTGCCCTGGCCGGACGCCGCGCAGCGCCCGCAGGACTTCAAGCGGGTGCCGGTGGACCAGGCCGGCAAGGTGGCCGACGCCCCGGAGGCCCAGTTGCTGGCCACCATCCACCCGTCCGCCGTGCTGCGCGCGGACAACCAGGACGTGGCGTACGAGGGTCTGGTCGCGGACCTGACGGTGGCCGCCCGCGCCCTGGCCGCCTGAGGGGTCCCTCAGTCGCGGTCCTGCCAGGTGCACAGGCAGACGCGGTTGCCGTCCGGGTCGGCGAGCACCCAGAACCGCGGCGCGTTCTCGTCGCTGACCAGCGTCCCGCCGGCCGCCAGCGCCGCCTCGATGCGCGGTGGCACCTCCGCCGGGTCCACCCACACGTCCGGGTGCCAGCGCTGCCGGGGTTCCTCGCTGCCGGACTCCTGAAACCACACCGTGGGCAGCGTGCCGGCCGGGTCGCGCAGCTCGTCGCCGAGGCCCGGCTCGGAGCGGTGCGCCACGGCCAGCACCGCCTGCCAGAACGGCAGGACGCCGGCGACGGCCGGGGTGTCCAGGGCGAGTTCGAGCCGCGAGACGCCGGTGTGGCCCAGCGTTACCCCGGCGTCGGCAGCGATCGCGGAGATGGCCCGGGCCAGCCGGACGTCCCGGGCGGTCACCCCGCCCACGTCGTGGGACCAGAGCCGCACGTCGACGTGCGTGTAGCGGAGGTCGAGGTCGGGGTGGTGGTCCATCCGCTCGGCCGCCGCGCCGATGGCGTCGACCACCGCCAGCCCGGCCGCGAAGTTCCCCGTGGTGATCCGCGTCTGCAGAGCGCCGAGCAGGTACGTCCACCCGGCCAGTCCCTCGTCGGCGATCTGCTGCCCGGTCAGCGTGCTCATCCGTCCATCCTGGCGTACCGGCCGGGCCCGGACAAAGAGCGCGCGGCGGTCAGAGGCGGCCGCCGCTGGCCGTGTCCGAGATCCGCTGGGCGAGGTAGATGGGCACCACCGAGGCGACGATGAGCACGGCGGCCACCACGTTGATGACCGGCGCCTGGTTCGGCCGGAACAGGTTGCTGAAGATCCAGATCGGCAGTGTCTGCACGCCCGGGCCGGCGGTGAACGTGGTGACGATGATCTCGTCGAAGGAGAGCCCGAACGCCAGCAGCGCACCGGCCAGCAGCGCCGAGCGCAGCACCGGGAAGGTGACGTACCGGAAGGTCTGCCAGCCGTCGGCCCCCAGGTCGGCCGACGCCTCCTGGAGGTTGCCGCCCGACCGGCGCAGCCGGGCCAGCACGTTGTTGTAGACCACCACGACACAGAACGTGGCGTGCCCGACGATCACCGAGAAGAGGCCCTTGCCGATGCCCAGCGGCGCCAGCACCGAGCGGAACGCGGTGTCCAGGGCGATGCCGGTGACGATGCCGGGCAGCGCGATCGGCAGCACGACCAGCAACGACACCGTCCCGCGGCCGAAGAACCGGTAGCGCTGCACGGCGAACGCGACCAGCGAGCCGAGCAGCAGCGCGATTGCGGTGGCGCCCAGCCCCGCCTTGACCGATGTCCACAGCGCCTCCCGCGCGCCCGCGTTGTCCCAGGCGCGCACCCACCACTCCGTCGTCCACCGGGCCGGTGGCCAGGCGAAGGTGCGGTCGGCGTTGAACGAGTTGCCCAGCACGATGGCCAGCGGCAGGTAGATGAAGGCCAGGCCGAGCGCCATCGCGCCGCGCAGCAGCCAACGCGCCGACCGGGAGAGCGTCACAACTCCTCCAGAGCTCCGGAGCGCCGCACGGCGACCAGGTAGACGACCATGATCAGGACCGGGATGGTGGCCAGCGCGGCCGCGAACGGCAGGTTGTTGGCCGCCCCGATGTTGGCGTAGACCAGGTTGCCGATGAGCTGGGTCTTGCCGCCGACGATCTGGACGGTGATGTAGTCGCCCAGCGAGAGCGAGAAGGTGAAGATCGAACCGGCGATCACCGACGGGACGATGACCGGCAGCACCACCTTCCGGAACGTCCGACCCGCCCGCGCCCCGAGGTCCGCCGACGCCTCCAGCAGCGAATCGGGCAGGCGCTCCAGGCCCGCGTAGACGGGCAGGATCATGTACGGCAACCACAGGTAGGCCAGCACCAGCACGGTGGCGGTCAGCCCGTAACCCGGGCCGCTGCCGGGTCCCCCGAGCAGCCAGTCCACCGGCCCGCCGTTGGCCAGCAGCACCCGCCAGGCGTACGCCTTGACCAGATAGCTGGCCCAGAGCGGGGTGAGGATGGCGACCACCAGCCAGCGCCGGTACCGGGGGCGGGCGACCTTCGCCATGTAGAAGGCCATCGGCAGTGCGATGAGCGTGTCGATCACGGTTACCGCCGCGGCCACCCCGACACTGCGTAGCGCGACTGTCCGGTACACCTCGTCGGTGGCGATGGTGCGAAAGTTGACCAGGGTCGGCTGTCGGACCACCTCCCCGGTGAAGCCGTTGACGGTCCACAGGGCCGAGACGAACAGCACGGCCAGCGCGCCCAGGTATGCGACCACCAGCCAGAACAGCGGCGCGGCCAGCAGGGCGGCGAGCCGGACCCCGGCGTGGCGGTGCAGCCAGGCGGAGAGCCGGCGGACCGGTCCGCGGGCGGTGTCCGCTCCAGCGGCGTCCGCGGACCGGTCGAGCGTCGAGGTGGCCACCTCAGCCCTTGACGGTGGTCCAGGCCTGGGTCCAGGCCGCGTAGTCCTTGCAGGTCACGTCCTTGCGCCCGTCGAGGCACTGCGCAACTGGCGTGCTCCAGAACCAGACCTTCTCGAAGTACGCCTCGTCCTCGGCGTGGAACGTCGCGCAGTGGTTCTTGTCGGCCGTCTGGGCGCAGGCGAGCCGGTTGGCCGGCGCCTCACCGAACCACTCCGCCACCGCGGCGTTGGCCTTCGGGGAGATGATGTGGTCCATCCACCGGTACGCGCAGTTCGGGTGCTTCGACTTCGCCGAGATCATCCAGGTGTCGGACCAGCCGGTCGCCCCCTCCTCGGGCAGGATCGCCTCGACCGGCGCCTTGTCGGCCTGCGCCAGGTTGGCGATCACCTGCCAGGTGGTGCCCAGCACCGAGTTGCCGGTCTTGAAGGCCTGCACCTCCTTGGTGTAGTCCGACCAGTACTCGCCGATCGTCTCGTTCTGCTTCTTCAGCAGGTCCACGGCCGCGGTGAACTGCTTGTCGTCCAGCGCGTACGGGTTCTTGATGCCCAGGTCCGGCTGGTGCTTCATCAGGTAGAGCGCCGCGTCGGCGAGGTAGATCGGCGAGTCGTACGCGGTGATCTTGCCCCGGTACGGCGAGTTGGCGTCGAACACCGCGCCCCACGACGTCGGGGCCGGCTTGACCACGTCCGTGCGGTACATCAGCAGGTTGGCGCCGCGCCCGTGCGGGATGCCGTAGGCCACCCCGTCCACGGAGTTCCACTGCTTCAGCTTGAGCCCGTCGAAGACGTCCTTGTAGTTGGTGACCAGGTCGGTGTTGACCGGCGCGACGTCCCCGCCGTAGATCAGCCGGAGCGAGGCGTCACCCGAGGCGGAGACCACGTCGTACTCGCCGGTCTTCATCAGGGTCACCATCTCGTCGGAGGTGCCGGCGACCTTGACGTTGACCTGGCAGCCGGTCTGCTTCTCGAAGTCGGTGACCCAGTCCACCTTCGGATCGGTGGAGCCGTCCTCCACATAGCCGGCCCAGGCGACGATGTTGACCTGGCCCTCGCCCGCGCCGAGGCTGCTCAGCTTGGGCACGGAGGGGGGCTTGATGCCGCCGGGACCGGATCCGCCGGCGTCTGTTCCGCCGTCGCCGCAGCCGGTCAGGGCGAGCAGGCCGACCGCGGCGAGCGCGGTCAGAGTTCTACCGGTACGCATGTGCGCTCTCCTTGTCGCGGGGGGTCGGCACCACGGGGTCGGGTACGGCCACGGCGTGCTCGGCGCGCCAGGCCAGGCGCACCGGGGTGCCGCGCAGTGCCGCCACGTCGGCCGAGGAGGTGGTCAGGTTCTGCTGCGTCACGACCAGCCGGGCGCCGGCGTCGAGGTCGACGACGAACCGGGTGGTCGCCCCGGCGTAGACGACCTCGGCGATCCGTCCGGTGGCCGAGGCCTCCGCCGCACTCGCGGGCGGCAACTCCAAGTCGGGCGCGTTTGTCGCCGCGCCGTGACCGGGAGCCGTCGGCGGGCCCACGAGCCGGATCTTCTCCGGGCGGACCGAGAAGGTGCCCTCCCGGCCGAGGATGGCCCGTGCCGCGTCGCCGCTGAGCAGGTTGGACGTGCCGACGAAGCCGGCGACGAACGGGCTGGCGGGCCGCTCGTAGACCTCGGCGGGGCTGCCCACCTGGGCGATCCGGCCGTTCTCGAAGACCGCCACCCGGTCGCTCATGGTGAGCGCCTCCTCCTGGTCGTGGGTGACGAAGACGAAGGTGATGCCGACCTCCCGCTGCAGCGCCTTCAACTCGACCTGCATCTGCTCGCGCAGCTTCAGGTCCAGCGCGCCGAGCGGTTCGTCGAGCAGGAGCACCTTCGGGCGGATGACCAGGGCACGGGCCAGGGCGACCCGTTGCCGCTGCCCGCCGGAGAGCGCGGCCGGCCGCCGATCGTCCAGCCCGTCCAGCCGTACGCTGCGCAGCGCCTCCTCCGCCCGCGCGCGCCGCTCAGCGCGGCCCACCTTCCGTACCCGCAGGCCGTACTCGACGTTCTGCCGCACGGTGAGGTGCGGGAACAGCGCGTAGTCCTGGAAGACGGTGTTGACGTCCCGCTCGAACGGGGCGAGCCGGGTGACGTCGCGCCCACCGAGCAGGACCGTCCCGGCGGTCGGCGGCTCGAACCCGGCGATCATGCGGAGCACCGTGGTCTTGCCCGAGCCGGACGGCCCGAGCATGGCGAAGAACTCGCCGTCGGCGATCTCCAGATCGACGCCGGCCACCGCCTCCACCGCGCCGAACGATTTGCGCAGGCCGCGAAGAGCGACCGCGGGGGTGGCGGGCCCGGCTGACATGGGCGCTCCTCAGTCCTACGGTTAGCGTTGCGCGAGCGGACCAAGGTCCACGGAAATCGTTTCGTGAGAATAAGGCTGCGACGGATAGCGTCGTCAAGACCTTGCGGGCGCTTCGCGGGGTTGCCGGCCCTTCCCGCCCGCCCGCGTGGCGGGCAGACTCATCGCCATGGAGCAGCATCTCTACGAGCCCGTGCACGAGGAGTTCCGCGACCTGTGCCGCGAGTTCCTCGCCCGGGAGGCCGTGCCCTACCACGAGCGCTGGGAGGCCGACGGGATCGTGGACCGGGAGGTGTGGCGCAAGGCCGGCGCCGCCGGGCTGCTCGGCATGGACGTCGACGAGGCGTACGGTGGCGGCGGGCAGCACGACTTCCGGTTCAACGCGGTCCTCGACGAGGAGATCATCGCGGCCGGCTGTTCCGGCCTCGGGTTCGGCCTGCACAACGACGTGGTGGCCCCGTACCTCACCGAGCTGACCACCGCGGACCAGCGCAAGCGCTGGCTGCCGGGCTTCTGCTCCGGCGACCTGGTCACCGCGATTGCGATGAGCGAGCCGGGGGCGGGTTCCGACCTGGCGGGCGTCCGCACCGGCGCGGTCCGCGACGGCGACACGTACGTCCTCAACGGTCAGAAGACGTTCATCACCAACGGCGAGCTGGCCGACCTCGTGGTGGTGGTCGCCAAGACGGCGCCCGACCAGGGCGCGCACGGGGTGAGCCTGCTCGCGGTGGAGACCGGCACGCCCGGATTCAGCCGGGGCCGGCGGCTGGCCAAGGTGGGGCTGAAGGCCAACGACACCGCCGAACTGTTCTTCGACGACTGCCGGGTGCCGGCGGAGAACCTGATCGGCACCGAGAACCACGGCTTCTACCACCTGATGGCCAACCTGCCCCGGGAGCGGCTGAGCATCGCCGTGGCGGCGGTGGCGGCGGCGGAGAAACTGCTCGCGCTCACCCTCGACTACGCCCGCTCACGGGAGGCGTTCGGCCGGCCGATCGGGAAGTTCCAGCACAACCGGTTCCTCCTGGCCGAGCTGGACACCGAGGTCACCATCGCGCGGACCTTCGTCAACCACTGCGTCGCCGAGTTCAACGCCGGCCGGCTCTCGGTGACCGACGCGGCGAAGGCCAAGTGGTGGACTACCGAGCTGCAGAACCGGGTGGCCGACCGCTGCCTGCAACTGCACGGCGGCTACGGCTTCATGCTGGAGTACCCGGTGGCCAGGGCCTGGCTGGACGGCCGGGTGCAGACCATCTACGGCGGCACCACCGAGATCATGAAGGAGATCATCGGCCGAGGTCTCGGCCTCTAGCAGAAACCGGGTGCCGGCGGCCTGGTCGGGTGCGGGAGGATAGGTCACCCCTTACCGAGGAGCGCTCCGCATGGCCACCGATCTGACCGCCCTGGCACCGGCCCGGCCCGACGTCGCCGCGATCCAGCGTCGTACGCTGCGGCTGCTCTTCGTCACCCAGATCATCGGCGGGATCGGCGTCGCCATCGTCTTCGCCGTGGGTACGCTGCTCGCCGCCCGGATCGCCGGCACCGCCGTGGCCGGCCTGGCGCAGAGCGCCGCCGTGGTCGGCGGGGCGCTGCTCGCCGTCCCGGTCACCCGGATCATGACCGGTCACGGCCGTCGGCCGGGCCTGGTGATGGCGTACCTGGTCGGGGCGGCCGGGGGCGTACTGGTGGTGCTCGCCGCGGTCACCCGTCAGGTGCCGTTGCTTTTTCTCGGCATGCTGCTCTTCGGTGGCGGCACCGCGGCGAACCTCCAAGCCCGCTACACGGCGGTGGACCTGGCCGAACCGGCCCGGCGGGGGCGCCAGCTCTCGGTGATCGTCTGGGCCACCACCATCGGCGCGGTGGCCGCCCCGAACTTCGCCGCGCTCGCCGACCACACCACCAGCGGCTGGGGGTTGCCGCCGCTGGCCGGCCCGTTCGCCTTCAGCGCCGCCGCGTTCGTGGTGGCCGCGGTCGTCCTGCTGATCCTGCTGCGGCCCGACCCGCTGCTCACCGCGCGCCGGCTGGCGGCCGCCGACGTCCCGGTGGCCGAGGTGGTCGCGGCGCCGCCCCCCGACGGCTCCGGGTCGCAGCGCGGCGCCAGACGCGCCGAGCCGGAGTTGTCGCCAGCCCGGCGCGCTGAGGGCATGCGCGCCGCGTGGCGGGTGGTACGCGAGCGGCCCGCCGCCCGGCTCGGCATCGCGGCCGTGGCGATGGGGCACCTGGTGATGGTCGCGGTGATGTCGATGACCCCGGTTCGGCTCGGCGAGTTCCACGACGACGCCGACGTGCTGCGGGTGGTCGGCATCGTGCTGAGCCTGCACATCGCCGGCATGTACGCGCTCTCCCCGGTGGTCGGCTGGCTCACCGACCGGCTCGGCCGGCGCGCGGTGATCCTCGGCGGGATCGGGGTGCTGCTCGCCGCCTGCGCGGTCGCCGGCACGGCCGGACACCACACGCCGGAACTCTCGCTCGGTCTGGCGCTGCTCGGACTGGGCTGGTCGGGCACCATGGTTGCCGGCTCCACGTTGCTGTCCGAGTCGGTGCCCACGGACGTGCGGCCGAGCGTTCAGGGGTTGTCGGACCTGACCATGGGGCTGGCCGGGGCGGGCGCTGCGGCGCTGAGTGGGTTTGTCGTGCGGGTGGCCGGTTATCCGACCCTCACCCTGCTCGCGGCGATCGCGGTGGTGCCCCTGGTGGCGCTAGCGTTGCGTCCGGTGCCAGCGGGGGCGCCCGACAAGGAGGAGTGACACGTGCGGCTGACCGACTTCTGGGCGCGGCTGGAGGAGGCGTTCGGGCCGGGCTACGCGGCCAGCATCGCCAGCGACCAGGTGTTGTCCCAGCTCGGCGGGCGGACCATCGAGCAGGCCCTCGCCGCGGGTGAGGAGACGCACGTGGTGTGGCGGGCGGTGGTCGCCGCCTATCCCGACCGGGTCCCCGCGCGGCTACGCTGAGCAGCCTTTTTCCCGAGTCCGCGTGTCGCTTGCCGAGTCGTACACCTGTTCGGCTATTGTCCACAGCGGGGTGCTCGTCCACAGCTCGCGGCCCGTCGGCTGGTTTTCTGTCGGACCCAGCGCCTAGCGTGTCCCGCGTGACGCGAAGCTCAGGTAAGACGCCGGCGAAGGCAGGGGTGGCAACGATGGCGGCAGGGCCGGACCGGGAGAAGGCACTCGACCTTGCTCTCGCTCAGATCGACAAGCAGTTCGGCAAGGGTTCGGTGATGCGGCTGGGGGAGCGGCCGGTCGTGCAGACCGCCGTGATCCCGACCAGCTCCATCGCGCTCGACGTCGCGCTCGGCGTGGGCGGTCTGCCCCGTGGCCGGGTCATCGAGATCTACGGCCCGGAGTCCAGCGGTAAGACCACGGTCGCCCTGCACGCGGTGGCCAACGCCCAGCGGGCGGGCGGCATCGCCGCCTTCATCGACGCCGAGCACGCGCTCGACCCGGAGTACGCGAAGGCCCTCGGCGTCGACACCGACGCCCTGCTGGTCTCCCAGCCGGACACCGGCGAGCAGGCGCTGGAGATCGCGGACATGCTGGTCCGCTCCGGCGCGCTCGACATCATCGTGATCGACTCGGTCGCCGCTCTGGTGCCGCGCGCCGAGATCGAGGGCGAGATGGGTGACAGCCACGTGGGTCTCCAGGCCCGGCTGATGAGCCAGGCGCTGCGCAAGATCACCGGTGTGCTCAACAACACCGGCACCACGGCGATCTTCATCAACCAGCTGCGCGAGAAGATCGGCGTGATGTTCGGCAGCCCGGAGACCACCACGGGTGGTCGGGCGCTGAAGTTCTACGCCTCGGTCCGACTCGACGTGCGCCGCATCGAGAGCCTCAAGGACGGCACCGACGTGGTCGGCAACCGCACCCGGGTCAAGGTCGTGAAGAACAAGGTCGCCGCACCGTTCAAGCAGGCCGAGTTCGACATCATGTACGGCAAGGGCATCTCCCGCGAGGGGTCGCTGATCGACGTCGGCGTGGAGCAGGCGATCATCCGCAAGTCCGGCGCCTGGTACACCTACGACGGCGACCAGCTCGGCCAGGGCAAGGAGAAGGCCCGCGAGTTCCTCCGCGAGAACCCGGATGTGGCCGCCGAGATCGAGAAGAAGATCCTGGAGAAGCTCGGCGTCGGGGTCGGCGTGGGCGACGCCGCCGGTGGCCCGGAGCTGCCGCCGGTCGACTTCTGACCTGACCCGTGGCAGGACGACGCGCCCGTACGGGGCGGGGCTGGGACGCCAGCCCGCCCCGCACGGGTGACGCCACCACACCCCGCCCTCGCCGGGGCCGCCAGGGACGCGCCGAGGAGACCGATCCGGAGGCCGCGCCGGCCTCGCCCCGCGACGAGGCCGAGGCAGCCCGGGAGATCTGCCTGCGGCAGCTCGCGGTCCGGCCGCGTACCCGGGCCGAGCTGGCCGGCGCCCTCGCCAAGCGGGGCATCTCCGAGGAGGTCGCCGCCCAGGTCCTCGACCGGTACGACGAGGTCGGCATCATCGACGACGCCGCCTTCGCCCGCGCCTGGGTCACCAGCCGGCACACCGGCCGTGGGCTGGCTCGGCGGGCGCTCGCCAACGAGCTGCGCCAGCGCGGCGTCGACGGCGAGGTGGCCAGCGAGGCGCTCGGCGAGCTGGACGAGGAGACCGAGGCGGAGACCGCCCGCGCCCTGGTCGAGCGGAAGCTGCGAACCGCCCGGGGCGAGCCGGACGCGGTGTTCCGCCGCCTCGTGGGCATGCTGGCCCGCAAGGGGTACCCGCCGGGCGTGGCGATCCGGGCGGTGAAGGAGGCCCTCGCCGCGCAGAGCGCCGAGGCCGCCGAGTTTGCCGAACACATCGACGCCGACGCGCTCGCCGACGCCGAGCACGAACTCGACCGGAACGCCCGCACCCTCGACTGACCGATCAGCGGAGGCGGTGCGGGCCGGCGCCCGCGGGCCGCGGGTCGCCAAGGTCCGCACAACTTCTCTGGAAGTGTCCTTCCGCCGCCGCAAGACCACTCTTTCGGAGAAGTTGTGGCCTGCCCTCGCGACGACGCCGAGTGGCGTGCGGTGCGAGCGGAGGGCGGGTGGGACCTGCCTCGTGAGGGGCCTGAGCAGGTCGGGAGGTGATCGGGGAGCTCGCGCGGGGTGGGGTTTGTCCGGCGGTGTCCGGCATCTGATCAGCGCTGGGTGATGCCGTAACTTCTCTCCGTCCGGGTGGTTTGATCATGAGTTCTTGACCGAACGGCCTCCGGAGACCTAGCCTCGCCATACAGGCTCACATTGCCCGACCAGCGCAGGCTAAGCGCACAACATAGAACGCGTAACAGAACCGCATCACTTTGGGCCAGCTTCACCGGCCTTGACGGCAGCACCGGACGGCCGGTCCGGTGCCACCGACAACTGCAACCGGCCGCCGGCGATGCTCTCCACGGGCACCGTCGACGGAAAGCTACCCACGGCCAGCCGCTCCGGTCGGGCGTCCAGAGCCGCAGGCGTGTGCCGTCGGCGCGCGTGCTGCGGCGCCGACGTTCAGGGGAGGCGGCCATGGTGGGGCGGGACAGGTTCACCGGTGATCCTCCGTGGGCCCTCGGCGGGCCGTCCGCCGGCATCCAGGCCCGCGCCGACCGCAGCAACCTGACCGTCGGCGCAGCCGCGACCGGACGGGCCGGACGGGGCGGAGCGGCATGAGCGCGTTCGAGGCCGTCATCCTCGTGCTGGTGCTGCTGCTCGCCGCCGTGGTGGTCGGTGCCGTCCTGCTCGGCGCGCGTACCCTGCGTCGGCTCAGTGTCACGCCCACCCCGGAGGATCCGGCCTTCATCGCCGAGAAGGATCGCCAGGAGCAGTCGCTGGCGGCCCTGCGCAGCGCCGCCGACGAGGCGAACAGCACCGCCGATGTGGCGAAGTCGGCCGCTGCGGCGGCCCGGGCCGAGGCGGCCGCCGCGAAGGCCGAGGCGAAGGCGGCCCGGGCCGAGGCCCGGCGGGTCCTGGACGACGCCCGCGCCGAGGCCGACACGGTGCTGGAGCGGGCGCACAAGCAGGCCGAGGCGGACGCCGAGCAGCTCCGCAGCGCCGCCCGGCGCAGCGGCGAGCGGGAGGTGGCGGTGCTCGCCGCGACCACCCGCGAACAGGCGGCCGAGGTCGAGCGCCGGGCCACCCGGATGGACGAGCGGGAGCGGCTGCACACCGAGGAGGTGGAGCGGCTCGCCGAGCGGGAACGGCAGCTCACGGCCGCCAGCGCCGCCCTGGCCGCCCGGGAGGCCGCCCTGGCCGAGCGGGAGCAGGCCCTCACCGAGGTGGAGGAGCAGCGCCACCGCGAACTGGAGCGGGTCGCCGGGCTGACCGCCGAGGCGGCCCGGATCGAGCTGGTCGAGTCGATTGAGAGCCAGGCCAAGCGAGAGGCCGCCCTGTTGGTCCGGGACATCGAGTCGGACGCCCGCAGCACCGCCGAGCAGCGGGCCCGGCACATCGTCGTGGACGCCATCCAGCGGGTCGCCAGCGAGCAGACCGCGGAGAGCGTGGTGAGTGTCCTGCACCTGCCGGGCGACGAGATGAAGGGGCGGATCATCGGCCGGGAGGGGCGCAACATCCGCGCCTTCGAGTCGGTCACCGGGGTCAACCTGATCATCGACGACACCCCCGAGGCGGTGCTGCTCTCCTGCTTCGACCCGGTACGCCGGGAGGTCGGCCGGCTCACCCTCGAGAAGCTGGTGCTGGACGGCCGGATCCACCCGCACCGGATCGAGGAGGTCTACGACCAGGCCCGGCACGAGGTGGAGGAGCTCTGCCACCGGGCCGCCGAGGACGCCCTGGTCGAGGTCGGCATCACCGAGATCCACCCGGAGCTGGTCACCCTGCTGGGCCGGCTGCGCTACCGGACGTCGTACGGGCAGAACGTGCTCAAGCACCTGGTGGAGACCGCGCACATCGCCGGGACCATGGCCGCCGAGCTGCGGCTGGACGTGCCGACGATCAAGCGCTGCGCGTTCCTGCACGACATCGGCAAGGCGCTTACCCACGAGGTGGAGGGGAGCCACGCCATCATCGGCGCGGACCTGGCCCGCAAGTACGGCGAGAGCGAGGACGTGGTGCACGCGATCGAGGCGCACCACAACGAGGTGCCGCCGCAGACCATCGAGGCGGTGCTCACCCAGGCCTCCGACGCCTGCTCCGGTGGCCGGCCGGGGGCGCGGCGGGAGAGCCTGGAGGCGTACGTCAAGCGGCTGGAGCGGATCGAGGAGATCGCGGCCGGCAAGCTCGGCGTGGAGAAGGTCTTCGCCATGCAGGCGGGCCGGGAGATCCGGGTGATGGTCAAGCCGGAGGACGTCGACGACATCGGTGCGGCGGTGCTGGCCCGGGACGTGGCCAAGCAGATCGAGGAGGAGCTGACCTATCCGGGCCAGATCCGGGTGACGGTGGTCCGCGAGTCCCGGGTCACCGAGATCGCCCGCTGACCGCAGAGACGCAGAAGGGCCGGCCCGGAAACCGGGCCGGCCCTTCGCCGTACGGGTCGGATCAGACGCCGCCTCCGCCGCCTCCGCCGGCACCCTCGGCCTGTGACGTGAGCGCCACGGGCGGCGGGTTCTGGGCCGGCGTGCCGGCGGTCTTGCGGCCGCGGGAGAGGCGGTGCTGGACGTACTGGGCCAGCTTCGACAGCGAGTAGTTGACCGCGATGAAGAGCACGGCGATCACGACGTAGACCTGGATCGGGTTGCCCAGCACGCCGATGATCTGCTTGCCGATGTTGAGCGTCTCCTCGTAGCTGATGATGAAGCCGAGCGAGGTGTCCTTGAGCACCACCACCAGCTGGCTGATCAGCGCCGGGAGCATGATCCGGAACGCCTGCGGCAGCAGGATCATCCGGGTGGTCTGCAACGGGGAGAGGCCGATCGCGGCGGCGGCCTCCGCCTGGCCGCCCGGCAGCCCCTCCATGCCGGAGCGGATGATCTCGGCGATCACCACCGAGTTGTAGACGGTCAGACCGATGACCAGGTACCAGAGGTTGTCCCACGAGATGCCGAACTCGGGGAAGCCGCGCGCCACGAAGAAGATCGTGATGACGACGGGCAGCCCCCGGAACACCTCGACGCAGACCCGGGTCACCGCCGACAGCAGCACGCTCAGCCCGCGCAGCAGGTACGACACCGGCGTGGCCAGCCCGGTGAAGCGCCGTCGGGTCAGGCTCTTGAGCTGGATCCGCAGCACGGCGATCAGGGTCCCCACGACCAGCGAGGACACGATGGCCAGGGCGGCGGCGATCAGCGTGTTCTTCAGGCCGAGCCCGATCCGGTCCCAGACCTGGGAGAAGTTCTCGTTGCCGGGGTCGACCAGCGGGCCCCACAGCTCCATCGAGAACTGGCCCTTGTCGGACAGCGGCCGGTAGATCAGGAAGTACGCCACGACGAGCACCACGACGGTGGCGACCAGGCTGCTGACCAGGGTGATCCGTCGCTGCCGGGGGCCGGGGACGTCGTACAGGACGCTGTTCTGCTGACTCATCGGGCCACCGCCTGTCGCTTCTCGATCCGGTCGAGCAGGGCACCGAGCGGCACCGTCATGATCAGGTAGCCGATGGAGATGCCGATGGCGACCGGGATGAAGGCGTAGCCCTCGGCCGAGGTGAGCTGGTCGGCGGTCTGGGACAGATCACCGACGACGCCGAAGAAGCCCACCAGCGCGGAGTTCTTGATCATCGCGATGATCACCGAACCGAGCGGCACCACCGACGCCTTCCAGGACTGCGGCAGCACCACGTAGCGCAGGTTCTGGCCGAAGGTGAGACCGAGCGAGCGGGCAGCCTCGGCCTGACCGGGCGGCACCGCGTTCACCCCGGACCGCAGCGCCTCGCAGACGAACGCCGCGGTGTAGAGCACCAGGGCGATCAGCGCGAAGCGGAAGTATGGCAGGTCGGTGTCGAGCCGGCTGAAGACCGCGTCCAGGCCGGGGATCCGCAGGAAGTCAGCGTTGGAGCCCAGCGCCGGCAGGCCGAAGGCGGCGAAGAACATCACCACGGTCAGCGGCATGTTCCGGAAGATGTTCACGTAGGCGGTGCCGACGGCGCGGAGCGGCGGCACCGGGGAGATCCGGAGCACCGCCACGACGGCGCCCAGGATCAGGGCGCCGATCGCGGCGAGTACGCAGATCTGGAGGGTGAGCCAGAAACCACCCGCAAACACGTCGAACTTGTCGATGAGCACACTCACGGGTCGGTGTTCCTCCCCACCCTCCAGATCGAACGATCAGATCAGTAGCGGTTGATGGTCGGGGCCGCGCCCAGCTGCGCGCCGAACTTGCCGGCGGTGTCGTCCCAGGCCTTCTTCCAGCGGCCGTCCTGCATGGCCTTCTCCAGGACGTCGTTGATGAAGTTCCGGAAGTCGGTGTCCTCCTTCTTCACGCCGATGCCGTACGGCTCCTTGGTGAAGTTCTCGCCGGCGAGCTTGAAGGACGCCTCGTCCTTGGCGACGTAGCCGAGCAGGATCACGTTGTCCGTGGTCACCGCGTCCACCTGGCCGCCCTTGAGGGCGTCGCGGCACTTGTCGTAGGTGTCGAAGAGCACCAGCTGGGTGGCCACGTCCTTGACGTGCTTCTTGATCTCCTCAGCCGGGGTGGAGCCGGTGACCGAGCAGACCTTCTTGGTGCCGTCCTTGAACGAGTCCGGCCCGGTGATCGTGGTGTCGTCCTTCTTCACCAGGATGTTCTGGCCGGCCTCGTAGTACGGCCCGGCGAAGGCGATGCGCTCCTTGCGCTTGTCGTTGATCGTGTACGTCGCGGCGACCAGGTCGACGCTGCCGTCGACGATCTTGTCCTCACGGACCTTCGACGGCGTCTCGACGTACTCGATCTTGTCCTCGGGGATGCCGAGTTCCTTGACGATGATCTTCGCGACCTCGACGTCGAAGCCCTCCGGCTTGCCCGACAGGCCCTTCAGGCCGAAGCCCGGCTGGTCGAACTTGGTGCCGACCTTGATCTTCTGGGCCTTGTTCAGCCGCTCCATAGTGCTGCCGGCGGCGAACGACTTGCCGCCCGAGCCGGTGCCCTCGTCGCCCTTGCCATCACCGCAGGCGGTCATCCCGAGCGCCAGGGCGGCCGCGGCGGCGACCGCCGCCATACGCTTCATGCGCATACTCATCTCCTTTTTCGACAGAAGCCGCCGGGGGACGGCGCGCTCCACTACGAATGCCTAGTGCGTGAGAATCTTGGAGAGGAAGTCCTTCGCCCGCTCGCTGCGCGGGTTCGCGAAGAACTCCGTCGGCGGTGCGTCCTCGACCAGCTGACCGTCGGCCATGAAGATCACCCGGTTGGCCGCGTGCCGGGCGAAGCCCATCTCGTGGGTGACCACCACCATGGTCATGCCGTCGCGGGCCAGCGAGGTCATCACGTCCAGCACCTCGCCGACCATCTCCGGGTCGAGCGCGCTGGTCGGCTCGTCGAAGAGCATCGCCTTGGGCTGCATGGCCAGCGCACGGGCGATGGCCGCCCGCTGCTGCTGGCCGCCGGAGAGCTGGGCGGGGTACTTGTCGGCCTGGTTGGCGATGCCGACCCGGTCGAGCAGGGCCAGGCCGCGCTCGCGGGCGGCGGCCGGCTTCTCCCTGCGGACCTTGACCGGGCCGAGCGTGACGTTCTCCAGGATGGTCTTGTGCGCGAAGAGGTTGAACGACTGGAAGACCATGCCGACCTCGCTGCGCAGTTTCGCCAGCGCCTTGCCCTCGGCCGGCAGCGGCTGCCCGTCGAAGGTGATGGTGCCCGAGCTGATCGGCTCCAGCCGGTTGATCGTCCGGCAGAGCGTCGACTTGCCGGAGCCGGAGGGGCCGATCACCACGACCACCTCACCCCTGCCGACGGAGAGCGAGACGTCGTCGAGCACGTGCAGCGGGCCGAACCACTTGTTGACCCCGTCCAGCACGATGAGCGGTTCGCCCGTCGTCACGTCGTCCACCGTCCCTGTCCGTGGAGATAAGCGGGGTCGGTCGACCCCCGGTTGGGCAACTCTAGGCGGGGCCACATGGCGGAACGCAACTCGAACGGTCACAGTGAGGTAACACCGGTCGCCCACGTACCGGGGAGTCCGATTTCTGCCACGTACCGGCCCGCTCCGGTGGCGGACCGGGCATCGCGCGGAGATCATGTGGGGATGACCCATCCGCTCCGGCTGACCGATTACGCCCGCGGCGGCGGCTGCGCCTGCAAGATTCCGCCCGGCGAGCTGGAGGCGATGGTCGCCGGGCTCGGCCCGGCCGCCGGCGCCGCCGACCTGCTGGTCGGCCTCGACCACGGCGACGACGCCGCGGTGGTCCGGCTGGACGAGCGGACCGGCCTGGTGAGCACGGCGGACTTCTTCACCCCGGTGGTGGACGACGCGTACGACTGGGGCCGGATCGCCGCGACGAACGCACTCTCCGACGTGTACGCCATGGGCGGCACCCCACTGGTCGCGCTCAACCTGCTCTGCTGGCCCCGGGAGGTGCTGCCGGTGGAGTTGGCCCGGGAGGTGCTGCGCGGCGGCCAGGACGTCGCCCGGGAGGCCGGCTGCCACCTGGCCGGCGGGCACAGCGTGGACGATGACGGCCCGAAGTACGGCCTGGCGGTCAGCGGCGTGGTGCGGCCGGAGGAACTCATCACCCTGGACGCCGGCCGGGCCGGCCTGCCGCTGTCGCTGACCAAGCCGCTCGGCGTCGGGGTGCTGAACAGCCGGCACAAGCGGACCGGGGAGCGGTTCCCGGAGGCGGTCGCCTCGATGACCAGGCTCAACCGGGACGCGGCCCGGGCGGCGATCGCCGCCGGCATCCGCTGCGGCACCGACGTCACCGGGTTCGGGCTGCTCGGGCACGCCTCGAAGCTGGCCCGGGCCAGCCGGCTCACCATCGCCATCGACGCCGCGGCCGTGCCCTACCTGCCCGGTGCCCGGGAGGCGCTGCGGGACGGGTACGTCAGCGGCGGCACCCGCCGGAACCTGGACTGGGTGACCCCGTGGACCGACTTCGGCGGCCTCGACGAGGGGGAGCGGCTGCTGCTGGCCGACGCGCAGACCTCCGGCGGGCTGCTGGTGGCGGGCGAGATCCCCGGCGGCACGGTGATCGGCGAGCTGCTGCCCGCCAGCGAGCACCTGATCCGGGTCCGCTGACCGCCATGTCGCTCTCCCGGACGGGGCACCATACCCGATAAACTGTCATCTTCCCGCTACTCGAAGCGATGACGCTCGAGGAAATTTTGCCCGGAATGGTCACAGACCGGTAACTTGCCCCCGGCTGAGGTCAAATGCACCCCACCATCGTCAGTAAGGCCCGATCCGGAGGCCGGTGGGACGAGCACAGCGAGGAGGCGGCATGACCGAGCTGTGGAACTGGAGAATTGACGGCGCGGCGCCCGTGGAGGTCTACCCGGCGCTGGCCGAGGCGCTCGGCCGGGTGGTGATGCCCCTCGCCGTCGCCGACCCGGCCCGACTGCCCGCGTACGCGGTGGTCTGCGACGTCTGGGAGGCGCCGGGGGTGTACGGCACCATGGTCGACTGTTACGGGGTGCCCGAGCGCCTGCCCGAGCTGCCCAGCATCGCGGCGCTGGCCCGGCTGCTGGACCGCAACTGCCTGATGCGCGACGACACCCTCGACGCCGGACGGCACCTGCTGGTCGCCCCGGACGGCACGATCCGCCCGGTGCACTTCGACGTGGTCGAGACCGACGAGGGCGAGGTGCTCAGCGACCAGCGGCTCTGCACCGTCGCCCACCCCGGCTGCCGGGGCTGGTCGCAGTGCCACCGCTCGCGCTGGGCCCCCGACTCGGTCGCCCCCGCGCTCGCCGCCGCCTGACCGGACCCGGCACGGCCGGGCCGGCCGGGGTCAGGCCCGGGCGGCGGGTGGGGTGCCGGGCTTCGGCCCGGATACGCTGTCCGGGTCATGACTACCGCAGCCGCGGGCAGCCCGCGTACCTACCAGGTGCGCACGTACGGCTGCCAGATGAACGTGCACGACTCCGAGCGCATCTCCGGCCTGCTCGAACAGGCCGGTTACGTGCGCGCCGCCGAGGCCGACGAGCAGCCCGACGTGGTGGTGTTCAACACCTGCGCCGTCCGGGAGAACGCGGACAACCGGCTCTACGGCAACCTCGGTCATCTGCGTCCCGTGAAGGACAAGCACCCCGGGATGCAGATCGCGGTCGGCGGCTGCCTGGCTCAGAAGGACCGCGGCGAGATCGTCCGCAAGGCCCCCTGGGTGGATGTGGTCTTCGGCACGCACAACATCGGCTCGCTGCCGGTGCTGCTGGAGCGGGCCCGGCACAACGCCGCCGCCGAGGTGGAGATCCTCGAGTCGCTTGAGGTCTTCCCCTCCACGCTGCCCACCCGGCGCGAGTCGACGTACGCCGGCTGGGTGTCGATCTCCGTGGGCTGCAACAACACCTGCACGTTCTGCATCGTGCCGTCGCTGCGCGGCAAGGAGAAGGACCGCCGCCCCGGCGACATCCTCTCCGAGGTGCGTGCCCTGGTCGACGAGGGCGTGCTGGAGGTGACCCTGCTCGGGCAGAACGTCAACTCCTACGGGGTGGAGTTCGGCGACCGGTACGCGTTCGGCAAGCTGCTGCGCGCCTGTGGCGACATCGAGGGCCTGGAACGGGTCCGATTCACCAGCCCGCACCCGAAGGACTTCACCGACGACGTGATCGCCGCGATGGCCGAGACGCCGAACGTCTGCCACTCGCTGCACATGCCGTTGCAGTCGGGCTCCGACGACGTGCTGCGGGCCATGCGCCGCTCGTACCGGTCGGAGCGATACCTGGGCATCATCGAGAAGGTCCGGGCGGCCATGCCGGACGCGGCGATCACCACGGACATCATCGTCGGCTTTCCCGGCGAGACCGACGCCGACTTCGAGCGGACCCTCGACGTGGTCCGCGAGGCCCGGTTCGCCTCGGCGTTCACCTTCCAGTACTCCAAGCGCCCCGGCACCCCGGCCGCGACCATGGACGGCCAGCTCCCCAAGCAGGTCGTGCAGGAGCGGTACGAGCGGCTGATCGCCACGGTGGAGGAGATCACCTGGGCGGAGAACAAGAATCTCGTGGGGGAGACCGTCGAGGTGCTGGTCGCCGTCGGCGAGGGACGCAAGGACGAGCGCACCGGCCGGATGTCCGGCCGGGCCCGGGACGGCCGCCTCGTGCACTTCGATGCCGGCAGTCTGGCCGGGCAGATCCGCCCCGGCGACATCGTGCACACCACCGTCACGTACGCCGCGCCGCACCACCTCAACGCCGACGGCGAGCCGCTGTCGCACCGGCGTACCCGGGCCGGCGACGCCGCCGAGGCGGGGCGCGCCCCGCGTACCCCGGGCGTGCTGCTGGGGCTGCCCACGATCGGCGCGCCGGCCGCGGTGCCCACGCCCGCGACCGGCTGCGCCGCCCACTGACCGATCGGGGCCCCGCCGGACGGCGGAGCCCCGACCGGTCCCGGCGGGATGTCGGGCCTCAGCAGGCCGTGCCGTTGAGCTTCACGGCGGCGGGGGTGGCGGCCGTGCCGTTGGCGGTGAAGCCGATGGTCACCGAGGCGCCCGGCGCGAGCGACCTCGCCCAGTCCGGGGCGGCGGCGGTGACGGTCGTGCCGGACTGGGTGACGGTCGCGTTCCAGCCGCTGGCCAGGGTGACCCCGGCCGGCCAGGTCCAGGTCACCGACCACGGGTTCACCGCGCCGGTGCCGTTGTTCTGCACGGTCAACTCGCCCTGGAAGCCGCCCTGCCACGCGTTCACCTGCTGATAGCCGGCAGTGCAGGCGCCGGTCGCCGGCGGCGGCGAGGACGATCCGGTGGGTGTCGGGCTCGGGCCGCCCCCGCCACCCACGGGCGGGATCAGGTACGGCTGGAGGATGTCCTGCTTGGCCTGGTTGATCGTGGTCCAGTCGTCGTTCGCGATGCCGCCGGTGTCACCCGAGTTCGGGTTCCACGACCAGTAGGTGAAGGACATCCCGTTCACCCCGGTCCCGGTGTAGGCCATCAGGTTCTGCAGCCACACCCGGTCCTTCGGGTCCTGGAGCGTGGTGCCGAACTCGCCCATCATGATCGGCGCGATGTTCTGCTTGTGGAGGTAGCCCCAGTACCGGTCCCAGATCGCCGGCATGTTCGCCGGGTACGTCGGGTCGTCGAACCAGGCCTGGCGGTAGACGGAGGTCGCGTACTCGTGCGGGGAGTAGACCAGCCGGTTGGCCACGTTCAGCCGGACCGGGAACTGCCCGGCCTTGGACAGGTTTCCGCCCCACCAGCCACAGTCCTCGTCGTTGCTCGGGTCGCCGTCCCAGACGTTCGACAGGCCGCCGCTGGGGCAGCTCACCCCCTCCACGAAGATCAGCCAGTTCGGCTGTACCGCGAGGATCTCGTTGCCGGCCCGCTCGGCGGCCAGCCGCCAGTCGCGGGCGGCGACGCCGCAGCCCCAGCAGGCGCCGGTGGCGGCCGGGTTGGTGCCCTCGGCGTGCGGCTCGTTGTGCAGGTCGGCGCCGATCACCGTGGGGTTGTTCGCGTACCGCCGGGCGAGGGTCTTCCAGTCGGCGATCCAGGTCGCCTCGGAGACGGTGGAGGTGTACCAGAGCGGCGACTGGCCGGCCGAGGTGGGCCGGTGGCGGTCCAGGATGACCCGCATCCCCTTGCCGCCGGCATAGTCGATGACCTTGTCGAGGATCTGCAGCGGGGAGAGCCCGACCAGGTCCGGGTTGACGTAGTCGTTGATCCCGGTGGCCGTCGCGCCCGGCTTCAAGGCGTCGTTCGAGTACGGGACGCGCAGCGTGTTGTAGCCCAGCCGGGCCATGGTGTCGAGTTGGCTGCGCCACGGGTTGCTCGACCACAGACCGTGGAAGGTCTTGTTGTCGGTCTCCATGCCGAACCAGTTGATGCCGGTCAGCCGGACCGTGGCGCCCGTGCTGTCGACGATCTTGTTGCCGCTGGTGTGCAGGTAACCGGTGCCGGTCCCGGCGACGGCGGCGGCGGCCGGGGCGGTGCTGACGGCGGCGGCGACGAGGACGCCGGCCGCGGCGGTGGCGAGCGCCACGAGGGCGCCGCCGAGGGCGGTGGGTCGGTGCATGCGAGCTCCACTTCGGATGCCCGCGCCGCGCAGGCGCCGCGGGCGGAAGGACCAGGGGAGACGGCCCGCTCGTCATCGAGTACGCGGACAGCCGCGACGGGCCGTGTCACGTGGACGGCCACTCGTGGGGGATCACCGGCGACCCGCGACGGCGGGACTCGCCGTCGGTGCCCTCGCGCCGGAGCTCGACCTGGCTCTGCCGCCATTCTGATCAGCCCACCTCGATGCGTCAACCACCCGCCCGAACCCTGTGGAGAAGGCGCTTTCCCGCCTCGTCCCGCGGCGTTCCATCCGCAAGATCGCGCTCGATCCTGGATCGAGTGGCCTCCGGCTCGCGTTGATGCCACTACTTCCCGGTTCGAGCATGGTCTTGGCGCGGGGCGCGGGGCGCGTGGCGCGGGGGGACCGGGATATGCGGAAGCCCCCGGTCCCGTGGCGGGACCGGGGGCTTCCGGGTGGCTCAGCTCAGCTTGCCTGCTCGGCCAGCTGGAGGAACTGCCGCTTCGAGGCGAGCGCCTGCTCGGCCTCCTTGATCCGCCGGGTGTCGCCGGCGGCCTGCGCCCGGGCCAGCCGCTCCTCGGCCTCGGCGACCTGCGTACGCATCTGGGCCAGCAGCGGGCTGTCCTCCTTGGTGGTACGCCGCCACGCCGAGTCCATCACCTCGCGGACCTTCTCGTCCACGACGCGCAGCCGGCGCTCCAGGCCGGCGGCGGCCTCCCGGGGCACCCGGCCGGCCTCGTGCCACTGCGCCTGGATGTCCCGCAGCTTCGCCTGGGCACCCTTGGGGTCGCCGTCGATGTCGAGCCCCTCGGCCTCGGCGAGCAGGGCCTGCTTGCGTTCCAGGTTGGCGCGCTGCTCGTTGTCCCGCGCCGAGAAGACCTCACTACGCCGGGTGAAGAACTCGTCCTGCGCCGCCCGGAACCGTTCCCAGAGCTTCTGCTCGGCCTCCTTGGACGCCCGCGGTGCGGACTTCCACCGGGCCATCAGGTCCTTGAGCTGGTTGGCGGTGACGCCCCAGTCGGTGGATTCCTTGAGCTTCTCGGCCTCGGTGACCAGCTCCTCCTTGATCGACTGCGCCTGCTTGCGCTGCTGGTCGAGGGAGGCGAAGTGGGCGCCCCGCCGGCGGGTGAAGCCGTCCCGGGCGGCGGCGAACCGCTTCCACAGCTCACCGTCGGTCTTCTTGTCGACCCCGCGGATGGTCTTCCACTCGTCGAGGATCTCCTTGAGCCGGTCCCCGGCGGTCTTCCAGCCGGTCGACTCGGCGGCCAGCTTCTCCGCCTCGTCCACCAGGGCGGTCTTGCGGGCCAGCGCCTCGCTCCGGGCGGCGTCCCGGGCCGCCCTGGCCTCGCCGGCCTTCTCCTCGGCCGTCGCGGCCAGCTTGTCCAGGCGCGCGGCCAGCGCGTCGATGTCGCCGACCACGTGTGCCTCGGCCAGCGAGGCGCGGATCCGCTTGATCGTGGTCAGCGAGTGGCCGGCGTCCGCCGCGCCCGAGTTGAGCCGGGCCTCGGTCAGGTCCACCTCCGTCACCAGATCAGCGAACCGCCGGGCGAAGTGGGCCAGCCCCTCCTCCGGGGCTCCCGCCTGCCAGGATCCGACCACCCGCTCGCCCTCGGCGGTCTTGACGTAGACGGTGCCGTCCTCGTCCACCCGTCCGAAGGCAGTCCAGTCGCTCATGTGCCCATCCTCGTTCTCCCGGCGTCGACGGGAGGTCCCGCGATCGCCGCCACGGCGCAGCAAAGTTACTTCCGGCATTGTCACAGGTCCGACCCGGTCCGTGTCGAGCGCCTGTCGTCGACCGTGACCATACGGTGTCGTAGGGCCCCGATGACCGGATCGGCGCGGGGACGCACCGGGGGGTACGGATAGGTTGGACCCGTGCCTCTGGTCGCCGCCGCCGTGTGCCCCCATCCGCCCCTGATCGTGCCCGAACTGGCCGGCGCCGCCGCCGGTGAGCTGGACGACCTCCGCGCCGCGGCCGACGGCGCCCTGGCCCGGCTGCTCGCCGCCGCTCCCGAGGTGATCCTGCTGGTGGGCGGCGGGCCGGAGAGCAGGGTCTTCGGCTCCGCCGACTCGGGGTCGCTGCGCGGCTACGGCCTCGACCGGCCGGTGCGGTTGTGGAAGACGGCCTGCTCCGGGGCGGAGGTCCTGCCGTTGAGCCTCACCGTCGGCGCGTGGCTGGTCGGCCGGACCGGCACCGAGCTGCCCCGGCTGGCCCGGTCCGTCGCCGAGGGCGCGACGCCGGCGGAGTGCGCCGAGCTCGGGGCGGCCCTCGCCGGCGAGACCGAGCGGCGTGCCGCGGTGTTGGTGCTGGGGGACGGGTCGGCGTGCCGGGGCACCGGGGCGCCCGGCTACGACGACCCGCGCGCCGAGGCGTACGACGACGGGGTGGCCCGGGCCCTGGCCGGCGCGGACGCCGCGGCCCTGCTCGGCCTGGATCCGGTACGGTCCGCGGAGCTGAAGGTCGCCGGGCGGGCGCCCTGGCAGGTGCTGGCCGGCGCGGTCCGCGGGGCCGGCGGCGACTGGCGCGGTGACCTGGGCTACTACCGGGCCCCCTACGGGGTCTCCTACTTCGTGGCGAACTGGGACCGGGAGCAGCGGTGACCGGCCCGGTGGTGGCCGTGGTCGGTCCGACCGCGGCCGGGAAGTCGGCGCTGAGCATCGCTCTCGCGCACGCCCTCGACGGCGAGGTGGTCAACGCCGACTCGATGCAGCTCTATCGGGGCATGGACATCGGCACCGCCAAGCTGACCCTGGCCGAGCGCGACGGCGTGCCGCACCACCTGCTCGACATCTGGGAGGTGACCGAGCCGGCCAGCGTCGCCGAGTATCAGCGGCTGGCCCGCGCCGCGGTCGACGACATCCTGGCCCGGGGGAAGGTGCCGCTGCTGGTCGGCGGCTCCGGCCTGTACGTGCGGGCGGTGCTGGAGCAGTTCGAGTTCCCCGGCACCGACCCGGCGGTGCGGGAGCGGCTGGAGGCCGAGCTGGTGGTGGCCGGCCCGGCCCCGCTCTACGCCCGGCTGCAGGCGGCCGACCCGGTGGCGGCGGCCGGCATCCTGCCGACCAACGGGCGGCGGATCGTCCGGGCACTCGAAGTGATCGAGTTGACGGGGGCGCCGTTCACCGCCTCGCTGCCCGAGCCCACGCCGTACTACCCGTCGGTGCAACTCGGCGTGGACCTGGACACCGCGCTGCTGGACGAGCGGATCGCGTTGCGGGTCGACCGGATGTGGGCCGACGGGCTGGTGGCCGAGACGCAGACGCTGGTCGGCCGCGGCCTGCCCGAGGGGCGTACGGCCAGCCGGGCCCTCGGCTACCAGCAGGTGCTGCGGTTCCTGGCCGGGGAGCTGACCGAGGCCGAGGCGCACGCCGAGACGATCCGGGCCACCCGCCGGTTCGTCCGGCGGCAGCGGTCCTGGTTCCGGCGCGACCCGCGGATCCACTGGCTGGACTCGGCCTCGCCTTCGTTTCTCGACACTGCGCTGCGGGTGGTCGCCGAGCATCGGCAATGATGGGGGCGTGGAGTTCACCAAGGGCCACGGCACCGGCAACGACTTCGTCATCCTGCCCGACCCGGACGGGGCGCTCGACCTGACGCCGGGCCTGGTCGCCGCGCTCTGCGACCGGCGGCGCGGGATCGGCGGGGACGGCGTGCTGCGGGTGGTGCGGGCCGCCAAGCACCCGGAGGGCGCGGCCCTGGCCGGTGACGCCGAGTGGTTCATGGACTACTGGAACTCCGACGGCTCGTTCGCGGAGATGTGCGGCAACGGCGCCCGGGTCTTCGTGCGCTACCTGCTGGAGACCGGGCTGGCCACCCCGTCGGGTGCGGCGCTGCCGGTGGCCACCCGGGCCGGCGTCGTGCACGCGCGGGTCGAGGGGGAGGCCATCGCCGTCGAGATGCCCCGCCCCCGGGTGTACGACACCTCCACCGCCGCCCTGGGCGGACTGACCCTGACCGGCGCGGCGGTGGACGTGGGCAACCCGCACCTGGTCTGCGCCCTGCCCGCCGCCCTGGAGCTGGCCGGCCTGGATCTCACCCGGGCGCCCGACGTGGATCCGGCGGTCTTCCCCGCCGGGGTGAACGTCGAGTTCACCGCCCCCGGCGAGCCGGTCGCCGGCACCGACGGGCACGTGCGGATGCGGGTCTACGAGCGGGGCTCCGCCGAGACGCTCTCCTGCGGCACCGGAGCCTGTGCCGTGGCGGCGGTGGCCCTGCGGGACGCCGGCCGGGACACCGGCACCATGGCCGTGGACGTCCCCGGTGGCCGCCTCACGGTGACCGTGACCGACGACTCCTGCTGGCTCTCCGGCCCCGCCGTGCTCGTCGCCACCGGCACTGTCACCCTCTCCACCCTGCTCCCCTGACCGCCCCCGCCTCGCCCCACCGCCCAGGTCGGGTTGATCAAGAAGTTTGCGTCCCGATCCCGCGCCCTGACGACCCAAACCCCTTGGTCAACACGGCCGCAGTCGACGATCATGAGGTTGGCTGAGGGTTTTGTCCGGATTGGTGCGGCCAAGGTCATGATCGGCGGCCGGTGGCGCGTCTTGGGTGCGTTGGTTGTCGCGTAGCGGCAACCAACGCACCCAAGAGGGCGGGTCGGTCAGGGGATGGCGCTGGCCTCGGCGGCGATCTCGGGGAGGTCGGCGGGACCCGGGTCGGCGGCCGGGGGCGGCGTGGCGCCCGGGTTCTGCGCGGCGGCGCGGACGGCTGCCGCCACGGCCGGGGCGACGCGGGCGTCGAAGACGCTCGGCACGATCACCGTCGGGTTGATCTTGTCCTCGCCGACCACGTCCGCGATGGCCCGGGCCGCCGCGATCGCCATCTCCTCGGTGAACTCCTCCGCGTGCGCGTCCAGCATGCCGCGGAAGACGCCCGGGAAGGCGAGCACGTTGTTGATCTGGTTCGGCTGGTCGGAGCGACCGGTGGCGACCACCGCGGCGTACTTGCGCGCCTCCCGCGGGTCCACCTCCGGGTCCGGGTTGGCCAGCGCGAAGACGATGGCGTCCTTGGCCATGGTGGCGATGTCGTCGCCGGTGAGCAGGTTCGGCGCGCTCACCCCGATGAACACGTCCGCGCCCTCGACCGCCCCGCGCAGGTCGCCCGCGTAGTTGTCCTTGTTGGTGTGCTCGGCCAGCCACTGCCAGGCCGGGTTGAGGTCGGCCAGCCCGCGGTGCAGGGCGCCCTGGCGGTCGTACGCGATGATGTCGCCCACCCCCTGCCGGAGCAGCAGCTTCATGATCGCCGTGCCGGCCGCGCCGGCGCCGGAGACGACCACCCGGACGTCCGCGAGCTGCTTGCCCACGACGCGCAGCGCGTTGGTCAGCGCGGCGAGCACGCAGATCGCGGTGCCGTGCTGGTCGTCGTGGAAGACCGGGATGTCCAGCGCCTCGCGCAGCCGGGCCTCGATCTCGAAGCAGCGCGGCGCGGCGATGTCCTCCAGGTTGATCCCGCCGTACGCGGGCGCGATCGCCTTGACGATCGCCACGATCTCGTCGGTGTCCTGGGTGTCCAGGACCACCGGCCAGGCGTCCACCCCGCCGAAGCGCTTGAACAGCGCCGCCTTGCCCTCCATCACCGGCAGCGAGGCGGCCGGCCCGAGGTTGCCCAGGCCGAGCACGGCCGAGCCGTCGCTGACCACGGCGACCGTGTTGCGCTTGATGGTGAGCCGGCGGGCGTCGGCCGGGTTCTCGGCGATCGCCTGGCAGACCCGGGCCACCCCCGGGGTGTACGCGCGGGACAGCTCGTCGCGGGTGCGCAGCGCCACCTTCGAGCTGACCTCGATCTTGCCGCCGAGGTGCAGCAGGAACGTCCGGTCGGAGACCTTGCGGACATCCACCCCCTCCAGTGCGGTCAGCGCCTCGACCACCTGGTCGGCGTGGTTGGCGTCGGCGGTGTCGCAGGTGAGGTCGACGATCACGTGCGCCGGGTCGGAGTCGACCACGTCGAGCGCGGTGACGATGGCGCCGGCCTCGCCCGCCGCGGTGGTCAATCGGCCGATGGAGGAGGCGTCGGCGGGTACCGCGATCCGGATCGTTATCGAGAATCCGGCACTCGGCAGTCGGCTGATGGCCACGAAAACTCCTCCGTCATCACTGCGGTTCGCCAGGCATTTCTACTCGCTCGTCGAGTTTGCCCGGCAGCCGGCCCCGCTACTGGTGGGTACGGCCACGGGCATATAGCAGGTGCATCCGGCGTTGCCACATGTCAGGATTGCTCGTACGCGCCGAAAATCCCTCGGCAGCGGACAGAACGGACAGGAGACGCAGTTTGCGAGACCAGGAGACCTACGTACCCTTCGAGGACGACGAGCTCGACGCCACCACCGGCGAGTACGAGCTGTCGGAGCGGCAGGCGCTGCGGCGGGTCCCCGGCCTCTCCACCGAGCTCACCGACATCACCGAGGTCGAATACCGCCAGCTGCGGCTGGAGCGGGTCGTCCTGGTGGGCGTCTGGACCGAGGGGACCCAGGAGGACGCGGAGAACAGCCTCACCGAGCTGGCGGCGCTGGCCGAGACGGCCGGCTCGCAGGTCCTCGAGGGGCTGATCCAGCGCCGCAACCGGCCCGACCCGGCCACGTACGTCGGTCGGGGCAAGGTCGACGACCTGGGCGCGGTGGTGCTCTCCACCGGCGCCGACACGGTGATCTGCGACGGTGAGCTGTCCCCGTCGCAGCTGCGCAACCTGGAGCAGCGCACCAAGGTCAAGGTGGTCGACCGGACGGCGCTGATCCTCGACATCTTCGCCCAGCACGCCAAGAGCCGCGAAGGTAAGGCCCAGGTCGAGCTGGCCCAGCTCGAATACCTGCTGCCGCGACTGCGCGGTTGGGGTGAGACGCTCTCCCGGCAGACCGGTGGTAGCGGCCGCGGTGGCGGCGCCGGCGGTGGCGTGGGCCTGCGCGGCCCCGGTGAGACCAAGCTCGAGACCGACCGGCGCCGGATCCGGCACCGGATCGCCCGGCTGCGCCGCGAGATCAAGAGCATGACCACGGTACGCCAGACCAAGCGCGCCCGCCGGACGCGCAACGCGGTGCCCGCCGTGGCCATCGCCGGCTACACCAACGCCGGCAAGTCCAGCCTGCTCAACCGGCTCACGGGCGCGGGCGTGCTGGTGGAGAACGCACTGTTCGCCACCCTGGACCCGACCACCCGCCGGGCCACCACCTCCGACGGCCGGCTCTACACCCTCTCCGACACCGTCGGGTTCGTCCGGCACCTGCCGCACCAGATCGTCGAGGCGTTCCGCTCGACGCTGGAGGAGGTCGCCGACGCCGACCTGGTGGTGCACGTGGTCGACGGCACCCACCCGAACCCGGAGGAGCAGGTGCGGGCGGTCCGCGAGGTGCTCGCCGAGGTGGGCGCCGACCGGCTGCCCGAGCTGCTGGTGGTCAACAAGACCGACGCGGCCGACGAGGAGACCCTGCTGCGGCTCAAGCGGATCTGGCCCGAGGCGGTCCTCGTCTCCGCGCACACCGGGGGCGGGATCGAGGGGCTGCGCGAGACGATCGAGCAGCGGCTGCCGCGCCCGGCGGTCGAGGTCCGCGCGGTGCTCCCGTACGACCGGGGTGACCTGGTGGCCCGGCTGCACCGGCAGGGCGAGGTGCTGAGCACCTCCCACCTGCCCGAGGGCACGCTGCTGCACGTACGGGTCAACGAGGCGCTCGCCGCCGAACTGGCGCCGTACCGGGCGGGGGAGCGGCTCGCCAGCGGAGAGCGGGTCGGCGTCGGCCGGTGAGCCGTCCGGCGTCACCCGCCCGTAACCCGAGGCGTGCGACACTTGGCGCCATGCGGCATGCTGTCTCCTCGGTCACGATCGCGCTCGGCCTGGTCGGCGCGGTCGTGGCGCCGACCGGGGTCGCCCTGGCGGCTCCCGTCACGGCCTCCGCGCTGGCCGCGGCTCCCAAGAAGAAGTGCACGATCGAGGACAAGCGGCTGCGTGAGCTGTCCGGCCTCGTCGCCACCACCAGCGGCTACGTGGTGATCAACGACGGCAGCGAGCAGGACAGCCTCAAGAAGGTCTTCTACCTCGACGCCAAGTGCAAGATCGCGAAGGAGCCGGTCCGCTACTCGGGCGACGGGCCGTTCGACACCGAGGACCTCGCGCTCGGGCCGGACGGCAAGACCCTCTGGATCGCCGACACCGGCGACAACGTCACCAGCAAGACCCGCCGGGAGCGGGTCGCCGTCTGGACCATGCCGCTCGACGGGTCCAAGAGGCCGGTCCTGCACCGCCTGTCCTACCCGGGTAACGAGCCGCACGACGCCGAGGCGCTGCTGATCGGTGACGACAACCTGCCGTTGATCATTACCAAGGACACCTCGGGCAAGTCGGAGATCTTCACGCCGGAGGCGAAGCTCAAGAGCGGCGACACCGACCCGGTGCCGATGAAGAAGGTCGGCGAGGTGACCCTGCCCACGACTAACACTGAGAACAAGTATGGCCGCGCGGGCCGGTTGCTGGTCACCGGTGCCGCCCGCTCGGCCGACGGCACCAAGGTCGTCCTGCGCACCTACGCGGACGCCTTCGAGTTCGACGTGGCCGGCGGCGACATCGTCAAGGCGATCACCACCGGCAAGCCCCGGGTCACCCCGCTCGCCGACCCGTTCGGCGAGGCCATCTCCTACACCCCGGACGGCAAGCTCTTCGTCACCGTCTCCGACGCCGGCCTCCTCGACGCCTCCGATCCGGTCGACATCCTCAGCTACACCCCGTCGATTAAGGGCGTGGAGGCGCTGCCGAACCCTGGCAAGGAGGTGACCAAGGCGACCGCCGAGAAGTCCTGGCTCGACGGGCTGACGCTTGACCAGATCACCTACCTGATCGCCGCGGTCGGCGTGATCGGCGCGCTGATGGTCGGCGCCGGCATCGTCGGCATCCTGCGCGCCCGCCGTAAGCCCGCGAAGGCCGAGGAGCCGGCCGAAGAACGCGGCGACGAGTCCTTCCCGCCCGGCAACCGGCCGGACAGCGCGCCGCGCGGCGGCGGGGTCTACGGCGGGGGCGCCAGCGGCGGGGTCTACGGCGGCGGTGGCGGCCACGGCGGTGGCGGTGGTGTCTACGGCGGCGGTCCGGGGAACGGCGCTCCGGGCCGACCGGCGGGCGGCGGCGTGTACGGCGGTGGCCGGCCCCAGGAGGGCGGCGGCGGTCGTGGTGGCGGCGTCTACGGCGGGGGCCAGCGGGGCGGTGGCCGCCCGCAGGGTGGCAGCGCCTACGGTGGCGGCCCGCAGCAGGGCGGTGGCGGGTACGGCCGCCCGCCGCAGGGACGCGGCGGCCACGGCGGCGGACCCCAGGGCGGGGGCGGGTATGGCGGCGGCCGTGCCGAGCCGCCCCGAGGCGAGCCGGACTACCGGGACCCGCGCAACGGCCGGGGCCACGGCGGCTACGACGAGCGGGGCCAGTACGGGCCGGTGTCCGGCGGCGGCCGGGAGTATCGGGGCGACCGCTACTGATGTGGCACGGGTGACCGCCGCGGTGGCGGTCACCCGTTCGGAGGTCAGATCCGGCGCAGCACGGCGACCACGCGACCCATGATGGTGGCGTCGTCGCCCGGGATCGGGTCGAAGGCCGGGTTCTGCGGCATCAGCCAGACGTGCCCGTCGCGGCGCCGGTAGGTCTTCACCGTCGCCTCGCCGTCGAGCATGGCCGCCACGATGTCGCCGGCCTCGGCGTTCGGCTGCTGCCGGACGACCACCCAGTCGCCGTCGCAGATCGCGGCGTCGAGCATCGAGTCGCCCTTGACCTGGAGCATGAAGACCTCGCCCTCGCCCACCAGCTCGCGGGGGAGGGGGAAGATGTCCTCCACCGCCTGCTCGGCGAGGATCGGGCCACCGGCGGCGATCCGGCCCAGCATCGGCACGTACGCCGGGGCGGGCCGCTGCGCGCGGGCGGTCTCGTCGTCGAGCACGTCACCGGGGGCGCGGACGTCCACCGCGCGCGGCCGGTTCGGGTCGCGGCGCAGGAAGCCCTTCTTCTCCAGCTCCTTGAGCTGGTAGGCGACGCTGGACGGCGAGACCAGGCCGACCGCCTCGCCGATCTCGCGCACGCTCGGCGGGTAGCCGTGGCGCTCCACCCAGGTGCGGATGAACTCCAGGATCCGGCGCTGCCGGGCGGTCAGGTCGACCGTGGTCGGGTCGGGGAAGGTGCTGACCACCGGCGTGACCGGACGCACGGCGGGCTGGGCGGCCCGGGTGCGCGCGGTGCGGGGTCGACGGGTCGCCGGCGGACCCGCCCCGTCGATCGGCTGCGGGTTCTTCTGCCGGCTGGCCCGGTCCTCGGTCACGTCCGTCCTCCCTGGTCGGCGCTGGGTGCCTTGGCGGCTCGTGGTGCGTACTCGGGTGGTGCTGGTGCTGGCGACCGGCTCGACGCGACACGCCGTGTCCGGTCGTTGTTGACCGTATAGGTGAGATCAGCCATTTTCAAACATCTGTACGACCTGTTGTCGGCGTGTCGTGGCGAAATCCTGGATTTCCGAACGCCTGTTCTGGTAAATGGTACGTCGCTGTCGAACGCGTGTTCCAATGAACGCGACGGTTCAGGGCCGGGCGGTAACCCTCCGAGGTGTCGGCCGTTGGGCTTTCGGCGACCTGGGAAGGGTGGGGCGGGTGAGTGATTCTGATGACGCGCGCGACACGCGCGCCAACTTGACCTCGCTAGGGCGACGGCATACGGTCGACCCCTAGATGTAGTAGTCACACGGGCGTAAGTCGCCTACAGGTTGGGTTCAACTACCGAACGCACTCCCGTACCGTCAACCCGGCGTCAGCCATCCGACATGGCTTCGTCGCGGTGACGCGTGCCCGGAGCCGGTCGGGGTGCCCGCGGTCGATGAAGGAGGTCAGGCGATGCGGTGTCCGTACTGCCGGCACGCCGACTCTCGGGTGGTCGACTCGCGGGAGGCCGACGACGGCCAGCTCATCCGGCGGCGGCGGTCCTGCCCGGAGTGCGGCAAGCGGTTCACCACCGTCGAGGAGGCGGTGCTCGCGGTGGTCAAGCGCAGTGGGGTGACCGAGCCGTTCAGCCGCACCAAGATCATCGGCGGGGTGCGCAAGGCGTGCCAGGGCCGGCCGGTCGACGACGACTCCATCGCGCTGCTGGCGCAGAAGGTCGAGGAGACCGTGCGGGCCAAGGGGGCCGCCGAGCTCCCCAGCCACGAGGTGGGGCTGGCCATCCTGGGGCCGCTGCGCGACCTGGACGAGGTGGCCTACCTGCGGTTCGCCAGCGTCTACCGGTCGTTCGACTCGCTCGCCGACTTCGAGCGCGAGATCGAGACGCTGCGCGCGGCCGCGCGGGCCCGGGCCGGCGACGAGCCGGTCGAGGCCGCCGGCCTGACCAGCTGAAGTCTTTCGGATTACTGACAGATTTGGAACGCGCGGTGGGTGACCGCGCGCAGACGAGGGGGGCGGCGTGACGACCAGCAAGTCACGGAACAAGGCCGGGACAGGGCTGAAGATCGAGCGCGTCTGGACGACCGAGGGGGTGCATCCCTACGACGAGGTCACCTGGGAGCGCCGCGACGTCGTGATGACGAACTGGCGGGATGGCTCGATCAACTTCGAGCAGCGCGGGGTGGAGTACCCGGAGTCCTGGTCCGTCAACGCGGCCAACATCGTGACCACCAAGTACTTCCGGGGCGCGGTGGGGACCCCGGAGCGCGAGTGGTCGCTCAAGCAGCTGATCGACCGGGTGGTCGGCACCTACCGCACCGCCGGTGAGGAGTACGGCTACTTCGCCACTCCGGCCGACGCGGAGGTCTTCGCGCACGAACTGACCTGGATGCTGCTGCACCAGGTGTTCAGCTTCAACTCGCCGGTCTGGTTCAACGTGGGCACGCCGTCGCCGCAGCAGGTCAGCGCGTGCTTCATCCTGGCCGTCGACGACTCGATGGACTCCATCCTCGACTGGTACAAGGAGGAGGGGCTGATCTTCAAGGGCGGCTCCGGCTCCGGCGTGAACCTGTCCCGGATCCGCTCCTCCAGGGAACTGCTCTCCTCCGGCGGCACCGCCTCCGGCCCGGTTAGCTTCATGCGCGGCGCGGACGCGTCCGCGGGGACCATAAAGTCCGGCGGCGCCACCCGGCGCGCGGCCAAGATGGTCATCCTCGACGTGGACCACCCGGACATCGAGGAGTTCGTGGTCACCAAGGCGCGCGAGGAGGACAAGATCCGCGCGCTGCGGGACGCCGGCTTCGACATGGACCTGGGCGGCGCCGACATCGTCAGCGTGCAGTACCAGAACGCCAACAACTCGGTCCGGGTCTCCGACGAGTTCATGACCGCGGTGGAGAACGGCGGCGGCTTCGACCTGCGCGGCCGGCTCGACGGGCAGACCATCGAGACGATCGACGCCAAGAAGCTGTTCCGGACCATCTCACAGGCCGCCTGGGAGTGCGCCGACCCCGGCCTGCAGTACGACGACACCATCAACGACTGGCACACCTGCCCGGAGACCGGGCGGATCACCGCGTCGAATCCGTGCTCGGAATACCTGCACCTGGACAACTCCTCGTGCAACCTGGCCTCGCTGAACCTGATGAAGTTCATGCGCGCCGACGGCAGCTTCGAGGTGGCGAAGTTCGTCAAGTCGGTCGAGCTGGTTATCACCGCGATGGACATCTCGATCTGCTTCGCCGACTTCCCGACCGAGAAGATCGGCGAGACCACCCGCGCCTACCGGCAGCTCGGCATCGGATACGCCAACCTGGGCGCGCTGCTGATGGCCTCCGGCCTGCCGTACGACTCGGCGCAGGGCCGGGAGGTCGCCGCGGCGATCACCTCGCTGATGACCGGCACGGCGTACCGCCGCTCGGCCGAGCTGGCCGGCATCGTCGGCGCGTACGACGGCTACGCCCGCAACGCCGAGGCGCACAAGCGGGTCATGCGCAAGCACGCCGCCGCCAACGACGCGATCAAGCCGGCCGGCACGGTCGCCACCGCCATCCAGCGGGAGGCCACGAAGCAGTGGACCCTGGGCAACAAGGTCGGTGACAAGAACGGCTGGCGGAACTCGCAGGCCAGCGTGCTCGCCCCGACCGGCACCATCGGTCTGATGATGGACTGCGACACCACCGGTGTCGAGCCGGACCTGGCCCTGGTCAAGTTCAAGAAGCTGGTCGGCGGCGGCTCGATGCAGATCGTCAACCAGACCGTGCCGCGCGCCCTGCGCAGCCTCGGCTACCCCGAGGAGCAGGTCGAGGCGATCGTCGAGCACATCGCCGACCACGGCCACGTGGTCGACGCCCCCGGCCTCAAGCCGGAGCACTACCCGGTCTTCGACTGCGCCATGGGCGAGCGGTCCATCGCGCCGATGGGCCACGTGCGGATGATGGCGGCCGTCCAGCCGTTCATCTCCGGGGCCATCTCCAAGACGGTCAACATGCCGGAGCAGGCGACCGTCGAGGACGTCGAGAAGATCTACTTCGAGGGCTGGAAGCTCGGCCTCAAGGCGCTGGCGATCTACCGGGACAACTGCAAGGTGGGCCAGCCGCTGTCGGCCGCCAAGCCGAACAAGGCCGCCGCGTCGACCGAGGCCCCGGCCCAGGTCGAAAAGGTGGTGGAGAAGGTCGTCGAGTACCGGCCGGTGCGCAAGCGGCTGCCGAAGAAGCGCCCGTCGGAGACCATCTCCTTCTCGGTCGGCGGCGCCGAGGGCTACCTCACCGCCTCGTCGTACCCCGATGACGGCCTCGGCGAGGTCTTCCTCAAGATGTCGAAGCAGGGCTCGACCCTGGCCGGCGTGATGGACGCCTTCTCGGTGGCCATCTCCATCGGTCTCCAGTACGGCGTCCCGCTGGAGACGTACGTCAGCAAGTTCACCAACATGCGCTTCGAGCCGGCCGGCATGACCGACGACCCGGACGTGCGGATGGCGGCCTCGGTGATGGACTACATCTTCCGTCGCCTGGCCCTGGACTTCCTGCCGTACGAGCGCCGCGCGGAGCTGGGCATCTTCACCGCCAAGGAGCGGGCCGCCCAGCTCCAGGCCGAGGCGGAGGCGGAGGCGAACGGTGCGGACCTCACCGCGATGGCCGCCTCCGCCCCGGTCGAGGCGCCGGAGCCGAAGGCGGTCGTCCAGCCGAAGCAGGAGGTCGCGGAGGTCGCCGCCGTCAAGCCGGCGCCGTCGGTGGGCTCCAGCACCGAGCTGCTGGAGGCCGTGATCGGCAAGGCCGCCGACGCGCCGCTCTGCTTCACCTGCGGTACGAAGATGCGGCCGGCCGGTAGCTGCTACGTCTGCGAGGGCTGCGGCTCCACCAGCGGCTGCAGCTGACGTTTCACCGTCTCGCGAGCGCGGCAGGGCTGCCTGCCGCGCTCGCGGCGTTTCTGGTTGGGCGTCGGGCGCCACGGCCCCACGCGTGCCGGGCAGCCTGACCGATGGTGGTTCGCACGCTATGGACCTGACGTCGCAAACGATTCAGCTGCGGCTCCAGCTGCTCCCGGCGTCACCCCGACTTCGACCAGGAAGTCTGGGATGCGATGGTCCGCCAGCACCAGAGCCAGCACCTGGCGGAGATCTCGCGGCGGCGTAGGTCCCGCCAGCCGAGCGAGGGTGCTGGATGATGGCGACGCTCACACCGACACAGGGCAGGTTGCGGCGCGGAAGCTCCATAGACTGCCGTCATGGTGACGTCACCGCCCGTCGTCGAGGAGTTCGGCCGGGAACTCGCGGCACTCGGCTGGGTCGGCGGGCTCCTGGTCGCCGGATCGCTGGCGACCGGCGACTACCTACCCCGGGTCAGCGACCTCGACCTGGTCGCCCTGGTCGACGGCCCGGTCGACGCGGCCCGGCAGGCCACGCTCGCCGATCTGCACCGGCGCCTCGACGCCGGCACCGGCTCAGGGCTGCACCTCGGCTGCGTCTACGTCGACACCGCGTTGGCGCTCGACGTCGGGGTGCGGCATCCGACCTGGACCCACGGGCAGCTTGTCCAGCGCATCCTCTCCGGGATCACCCGGGCCGAGCTGGTGCGACACGGGTACCCGATCTTCGGCCCCGTGCCCCGCGACGTCTTCCCGCCGATGAGCGCCGACGACGTGCGCGCGGCGGCCCGTGCCGAGCTCACCGGCTACTGGGCCTGGGCCGCCCGGCGTCCGTGGCTGTGGTGGGATCCCGTCATCGCCGACCTCGGTCTCACCTCGATGGCCCGGGGGCGCCACGCGCTCGGCGCCGGCGAACTGCTCACCAAGTCCGGAGCCGTCCAGCAGGCCGCCGCCCCGGCCTGGCTGATCGACCAGCTCGCCGCCCGGCGTCGCGGGGAGAGCGTCTCCTCGCCCCGGCTCCGCACCGCCCTGATCGCCTGGCGGGACGCCCGGCGGACCGTCGCCCGGGCACGAAGGGAGGGGCAATGACCACCGCGGCCACCTACGCGAGGTTCGGCGCCCGCGAGGCGCACGGTTTGTCACCCGCGTACGAGCGGCTGGCCCTGGCGGTGTCCCAGGACGGTGAGTTGCTCGCCCTGCTGGAGGCGCTCCCACCCGCCAAGCGGCAGCCGAACCTGCTGTTCGCCGTGGTCCGCCTCCTCGGCGGGCCGGTCGAGGATCCGGCCGCGTTCCACGCCTACACGTTGGCGAACTGGCCGGCGATCGAGGCGGAGCTGCGTGCCCGGTCGACCCAGACGAACGAGGCCGGACGGTGCGCCGTACTGCTGCCGGTGCTCGCCGCGCTGCCGCAGCCGCTCGCGTTGCTGGAGGTCGGCGCGTCCGCCGGCCTGTGCCTCTACCCGGATCGCTACGCCTACCGCTACGGCGAGCACCTGCTCGGCGGGGGCGAGCCGGTCCTCGACTGCGTGGCCACCGGGATGGCGCCGCCGACCCGCCGGCCGGAGGTGGTGTGGCGGGCCGGCCTGGATCTGAACCCGCTCGACGTGACGGACCCGGCGGACGTGGCATGGCTGGACGCGCTCATCTGGCCCGAGCACACCCACCGTCGTACCCGGTTGCGGGCTGCGGCGGCGGTCGCCGCGGCCGACCCGCCGCTGCTCGTCCGGGGCGACCTGGTGGACGACCTGCCGGCCCTGGCCGCGCAGGCACCGGCCGGCGCCACCCTGGTGGTGTTCCACACCTCGGTGCTGTACCTGGTGCCGGAGTCCCGCCGGGCCGCGTTCGCGGAGGTGGTGCGCGCGCTGCCCGGCCACTGGATCGCGAACGAGGCGCCGGACGTGCTGCGCTACGACGCGCTGCCGGCGCCGCCGACCGAGGTGCATCACAACGTGCTCGCGCTGGATGGCAGGCCGCTTGCCTGGACCCGCGGGCACGGCCAGGCGATCACCTGGTTCGGGTAGCGCCTCCGACGCCCGGGCCGGCGGCCGTCGCGTCGCCCGGCGACGAAGACGGCAGCAGCCGTCGCACCAGGTCCGCCACCGACCAGCCGCCGGTGAGGGCCCAGACGGCGATGACCGGGTCGCAGATGGCGCAGCCGTGCGAGGAGCCGGGCAGGAACGGGATGATCGGCGCCCCCTTCAGATGGTGGACGACGTCCCAGGCGGTGTGCAGCAGCCAGCCGATGCCGATCCAGGTCCACGACTGCAGGCCCCGCCAGGCCACGTACGTCATCAGCGCGACGAAGGGGAACTCCCAGACCCCGAGGCCGCCGCCGCTGAGGTACGCCGCCCCGGCCCCACCCACCATGATCGCGTTGACGGTGCGGCGGTGCGGTTCGCGGATGAACGCGTTGAGGCATACGTACAGGAGGCCGATGAGCACTGGCGCGAGGATGGTCATGGTGGCCGATTCTGGGGCTCGGCCGGGGCGCCCGGCAGGGGCCGGCGTGCCAACCGTCGACGGATTCCCGCCAGGATGGACGCATGCATCAGGTGGTGGTCCTCGCCTACGACGGCGTCGTCCCGTTCGACCTGTCCGTGCCGGTCGAGGTGTTCGGCCGGGCGCGCCGGGCGGACGGTAGCCCGGCCTACGGGGTGCGGGTCTGCGCCGGCACGGACGAGGTGCGGGCCGGAGCGGTCAGCCTCCGGGCGCCGCACGATCTGTCCGCGCTGGCCGAGGCCGACACGGTCGTCGTACCGGGGGTGGCCGACCTCGACGCGGCGCTGCCCGCGGCGGTCCTCGACGCGCTCGCCGCCATCCCGGCCCGGCTGGTGTCGATCTGCACCGGCGCCTTCGTGCTGGTCGCCGCGGGGCGGCTGGACGGCCGGCGGGCCACCACGTACTGGGCCGCCGCGGCCGAGTTGGCCCGCCGCCACCCCACCGTCACCGTCGACCCCGACGTGCTGTTCGTCACGGACGGGCCGGTGCTGACGTCGGCCGGCGCGGCGGCCGGGCTCGACCTGTGCCTGCACGTCGTACGCAGCGACCACGGCGCGGCGGTGGCCGCGGACACCGCGCGCAGCTGCGTCATGCCGCTGGAGCGCGCCGGTGGTCAGGCCCAGTTCATCGCGTACGAGCCGCCCGCGCCGGCCGGGCTCAGCCTGCAACCGCTGCTGGTGTGGCTGACCGACAACCTGCACCGCCCGCTCACCCTGGCCGACATCGCCGCGCACGCCGCGATGAGTACGCGCAGCCTCAGCCGGCACTTCCGAGACCAGACCGGCACCACACCCGTGCAGTGGCTCAACCGGCAGCGGATCCGCCGTGCCCAGCAGCTGCTGGAACGCACCGACCAGCCGGTGGAACGGGTCGGCACGCTCGTCGGCTTCGCCTCCCCGACCGCCTTCCGCGAGTGCTTCCGCCAGTTCGTCGGCGTCCCACCCCGCGCCTACCGCGCCGCCTTCCCGCCCGCGCCGCGCGCCGGCCGCTCCTCGCCCTCGTCGGGAGTGAGGGAGGCGAGGCGGGTGGCGAGGTAGGCGTGTTCGGTGTCGTTGTCGACCAGGGCCAGGGCCGTCCGGTACGCCTCCGCCGCCTCCTGATGGCGGTCGAGGCGGCGGAGCAGGTCGGCACGGATCGCCGGCAGGTAGTGGTAGCCGGCCAGCCGGGCGTCCCGCGCCAGCGCGTCGACCTCGACCAGGGCGGCCGCGGGGCCGTCGGCCATCGACACCGCCACGGCCCGGTTGAGCGCCACGACCGGCGACGGCCAGCGCTTCAGCAGCTCGTCGTAGAGGCGTACCACCTGGGGCCAGTCGGTTGCGGCGTAGCTGGGCGCGACGGCGTGCAGTGAGGCGATGGCCGCCTGGAGCGCGTACCGGCCGACGTGGCCGGTCCGGAACGCGCCGAGGACCAGGCGGTTGCCCTCCTCGATGGCGGCCCGGTCCCAGGCGGACCGGTCCTGCTCCGCCAGCACCAGCAGCCGCCCCTCGGCGTCGGTACGGGTGGCCCGCCGGGCGTCGGTGAGCAGCAGCAGCGCGAGCAGCCCGCGTACCTCCGGCTCGTCGGGCATGAGGGCCAGCAGCATGCGGGTCAGGTGCAGCGCCCGGTCCACCAGGTCGGCCCGGACCAGCTCGGTGCCGGAGGGGGCGGTGTGCCCGGCCGTGTAGAGCAGGTGGATGACGGTCAGCGCCGCGTCCAGCCGCTCGGGCAGCTCGGCGGCCTCCGGCACCCGGTAGGGGATCCGGGCGGCGGCGATCTTCTTCTTGGCCCGGGTGACCCGGGCGGCCATGGTCGACTCGGAGACGAGGAACGCCCGGGCGATGTCGCCGGTGCTCACCCCGCAGACCAGGCGCAGGGTCAGCGCGACCTGGGCCTCCCGGGCGAGCGCCGGGTGGCAACAGGTGAAGACCAGCCGTAGCCGGTCGTCGGGCACCGCGTCCTCGCCGGGCTCGTCCGCCACCTCGGCCTCCGCCGGCTCCACCAGCAGCGGCAGCTTGGACCGGAACACCTTCTGCCGCCGCAGCACGTCGAGGGCCCTGCGCTTCGCGGTCGCGGTCAGCCAGGCGCCCGGCTTGTGGGGTACGCCGTCCCGCGCCCAGGCGTCCAGCGCGGCCAGGTACGCGTCCTGCACGCACTCCTCGGCGACGTCGAGGTCACCGGCGACGCGCGCCGTCGCGGCGAGCACGAAGGCCCACTCGCGACGGTGCGCGTCCGCCACGGCACGTTCGGCCGCGGTCGTGCCGGCGTCGGTCACTCGGCCGGCGGGACGAACAGCGGCCGGACCTCGACGCCGCCGTCGATGGTTGCCGGGTTCAGCTTGGCGATCTTCAGGGCGACGTCCAGGTCGGGCGCCTCCAGGACGAAGAACCCGGCGACGACCTCCTTGGCCTCGATGAACGGGCCGTCGGTGACGAGGTCACCGCGGACCGCCGTGGCGGTGGTGCTGGACTGCAGCGCGAACCCCGTGACGATCCTGCCGCCCAGCTCCTCGACCTGGGCCGGGTACCGATCGAGCAGTGCCAGGTAGTCGAGCGTGATCTCCATCGGGTCGGCCGGCGCGGGCGAGTAGATCAGGACTGCGTACTGGGTCATCGGAATCTCCTCAGGTGGTCGTTTCCCTCAGCTGCCTCACCGACGGACGGGTCCCGCCCGATTCGACAACACCCCGGGGAAATTTTCTTGCCCGTGCTCTGCGGCGGGTGCGGGGGCCGCCGGGGCAGCGGATGATCACGTACCATCCCGTCCGGCGCGTCCGACGACAAGGCGAAGGCGGCTATGGCGATCAATGATGGGCTCGGCCGGCGCCGGGTCACCGTTGTGGCAGTAGCGGTCACCGTAACCCTCGCACTCACCAGCGGTTGTTCTCTCCACCGACCTGCGGCCGACCAGGCGGCACCCCGAACCTCGACAGCCGCGGCGGCGCCGCCGGATGCGCCTGCCACGCTGCCCTGGGTGTCGGCGATGGTGGCGCGAAATGGCACCGACATCACCGTGTACAGCGGCCCGGGCGACGTTCGATGCAAGGAGCTCTGGCAACCGCAGGCCACGATCACTGAGCAGAAGGACGCCCAGGTGATCATCTCGGTGAACGCTCGCGTCATTGATGCGGTCGACTGCGCCGTCAGCGGTGGCGCCGTTCCCATCGTCGTCTCACTGCCGAAGCCGCTCGGTGGCCGGGTGCTCCGCGACGCCGCCACCGGACTGACCCCGCCGATCTACCTCGAGCGGGATCTGCCGGACCTGCGCTCGGACAAGCGGTGGCGTCCGTTCTCGTCACACTGGATGTCGACCGACGAGGGCTGGCATCAGGGCTACAACGGCGCCGGAGGCTCAGTGCTGCTCGTGACCGCGCAGCGCACTGCGGGAGTGGACCTCCCCGACCGTGTCGGGACCCTCTCGATCGGCTCGCGTCACGGCACCGTCACCGGTGATCCAAGAAGGTCATGGACGATGTGGTGGGAGGTCGGGACGGTGACCTACTCCCTGCGGCTGGAGCCAGCCGAGGGTGGCACCTTCACGCTGAAGCAGTTCAAGCAGGAAATCGCCAGTTTGCGCTGGAGCTAATTCCGGGGCGGATCGGACACCACCCGTGATCGGGGGACCACGCGGAGCGCCGGCAGTGACTAGTGTGGACGGTCGGGCGACGACGGGAGGTCCGGTATGCCGCTCCGCCACCAGACAGTCCGCTCGGTGCTCGCGCTCCTGCCGCCGGCGGCGTGGGGCCTGATCGCCGGGTGGTGGACCCCGCGCGGCCCCGGCACCGCCGGTACCGCCCTGGTCTCGATCGGGATCAGCCTCGCCGTCGGGCTGGCGGCCGGCCGGTTGAGCCGCTCGCGGTGGGCGATGCTCGCCGCGCCCGTGCTCTTCGCGGCCGCCGTCGAGCTGGTCCGGATCCGTCTGCGCGGGCCGAGCGTCGACCGACCGCACCTGAGCGGCTTCGGTGTGGTGGCCCTGCTCGCCGGGCGTGGGGTGCACGGGCTGCTCACCCTGCTGCCGCTGCTGGTGGGCGCGGCCTACGGGGCCGGGATCGCCCGCCGGGTCGCCGGTGTCGCGCCGCGCGAGCCGGTCGTGCGGTGGCTCGGCCGGGGCGCCGTCGGCCTGCTCGCCGCCGTCCTCGCCCTGGTCACCGTCGGTGCGGCGGTGCCGGCGCGGACCGCACCGATCCCGGGCGGGATCGCCCGGTTCGACTCGGTCACCTCCGCCGGCCGCCACCTTGGCCTGCTGATCCGCGGTACGGACCCGGCGGCGCCGGTGCTGCTCGTGGTGCCCGGCCCGCCCGGCGGCTCGGAGATCGCCTCGGTACGCCGGCACCTGGCCGCCCTGGAGCAGCGCTTCGTGGTCGTCACCTGGGACCGTGCCGCCGGCCCCCGATCCTGGTCCGCGTTCCGGTCCCCGGCCGCGTGGACACTGGAGGACGAGGTGACCGACCTGCTCGCGGTGACCCGGCACCTACGCGAGCGGTTCGGCCGGGACCGGATCCACCTGCTCGCGCACTCGGGCGGCACCATCCCCGGCCTGCTCGCCGCGCAGCGCCACCCCGAGCTGTTCGCCGCGTACGTGGGGGTCGGGCAGGTGGTGAGCCTGCGCGAGGCCGACCGCAGCCAGTACGCCGACACCCTGGCCTGGGCCCGCCGTACCGGCCGGACCGGACTCGCCGACCGGATGGCCGCCCAGGGCCCACCGCCGTACCCGGACATCTGGGCGTACGAGCCGTTGCTGACCAACGAGGCCGGCGCCTTCGCGTTCGACCGAACCGGCGCCGGCGAGGACGAGACCGGCATGGTGGGCAGCCTCGGGGTGCCGGAGCAGAGCCCGCTGGAGACCGCCCACGTCTTCGGTTTCCTCGACGGCTGGGACGTGCTCTATCCCCGGTTGCAGGAGCTGGACTTCCGCCGCGACGTGCGGCAGCTCCAGGTGCCGGCGTACTTCGTGGACGGTGCAAACGAGGTGCCGGGCCGGCTGCGCCTGTTCGACGAGTGGTACGCGCGGCTCCAGGCCCCGCGCAAGGACCACCTGGTCATCCCGGACGCCGGGCACCGGTCGCTGTTCGAGCGGCCGGAGCCGTTCGTCGCGTACCTGGCCCGGCTCGGGGCCGGGACGGATCCGGCCGGCGACTAGGGTTTCCGGTCGTGACCGAACCGACCTGGCTGACCGAGACCCGCGCCGCGTACGACACGGTCGCGGTGGACTACGCCCGGCTGCTTCCCGAGGTGGTGGAGGGCCCGCTCGACCGGGGCATGCTGACCGCGTTCGCCGAGCAGGTCGGGCCCGGCCGACCGGTGCTGGAGGTGGGCTGCGGGACCGGCCGGGTCACCGCCCACCTGCGGGACCTCGGGCTGGACGTGGCCGGCGTCGACCTCTCGCCCGGCATGGTCGAGGTGGCCCGCCGGACGTACCCGGAGCTGCGCTTCGACGTCGGCTCGATGACCGACCTGGCGCTGCCGGACGCCGGGCTGGCCGGGCTCGTCGCCTGGTACTCGATCATCCACCTGCCGCCCGAACTGCTGCCCGTCGTGTTCGCCGAGTTCCACCGGGTGCTCGCGCCGGGCGGGCACCTGCTGCTCGCGGTCAAGGCCGGCGACCAGCGGATCCGCCTCGAGCAGGCGTACGGCCACACCGTCTCGTACGACGTGCACTGGCTGCCGCCGGACCGGCTCGCCGACCAGTTGGCCGAGGTCGGGCTGACCGTGCGGGCCACGCTGGTCAGGGCGGCGGAGGGGCACCTCCGCGAGCGGGGGCCACAGGCGTTCCTCCTGGCCACTCGACCGGCGCCGCTCGTCGGATCCGACCCGGTCGGTGACGGCGGGGCGGACCGATGACCGTCGCGCTGTTCACCCTCGGCGGCACGATCGCCATGGCCGGGACCAGCGGCCAGGGGGTGGTCAACCGGCTCACCGGGGCCGAACTCACCGCCGCCGTGCCGGGGCTCGCCGACGTCCCGCTCGACGTCCACGACGTGCAGGCGGTGCCGAGCGCCGCGCTGACGTACCGGCAGGTCCTGGACCTGGTGGACGCGGCCGGCGCGGCGGTGGCGGCTGGAGCGACCGGCGCGGTGGTCACCCAGGGCACCGACAGCCTGGAGGAGACCGCCTTCCTGGCCGACCTGGTCTGGCCGCACCCGGCGCCGCTGGTGCTCACCGGCGCGATGCGCAACCCCACCCTGGCCGGCCCGGACGGTCCGGCGAACCTGCTCGCCGCCGCCCGGGTCGCTGCCGCGCCGGCCGCGCGTGACCTCGGCGTGCTGGTCGCGTTCAACGACGAGATCCACGCCGCGCGGCACGTCCGCAAGACCCACAGCACCAGTACGGCCACCTTTGCCTCGCCCAACGCCGGCCCGCTCGGCCACGTCATCGAGGGAGAGGTACGGCTGCTCACCCGGCCGCTCCGGCGCGCCCCGTTGCCGCCGGTGGACGCCGACCGGCTCGCCGCCACCCGGGTGGCGCTGCACACCGTCACCCTCGACGACGACGTGGCGCTGCTCGACGCGGTGGCCCGCAGTCTCGACGGGCTGGTGGTCGCCGGCTTCGGGGTGGGGCACGTGCCGCCGGACTTCGCCCCGGCGCTCGGCGCGTTGGCGGAACGGATGCCGGTGGTGCTCACCTCCCGGACCGGGGCCGGTTCGGTGCTGCGGCACACGTACGGGGCGGTCGGCTCGGAGACCGACCTGCTCCGGCGGGGGCTGGTCTGCGGCGGGCTGCTCGACCCGTACAAGGCGAAGGTGCTGCTCCGGCTCGTGCTGGCCGGCGGCGCCGACCGCGCCGGGGTCCGCGCCGCCTTCCACCGGTACGGGTGATCCCGCGCCGAACCGCCTGGGACGGGCGCGGAGCGGCTCTCCGTAGACTCGCCCGGTGAGCGGAGAGCGACGACCCTTGGCGGCGCGGCCGTTGACCGAGCCGCACCCGTCCCGGCTGTCGCCCGAGCACCCGCATCGGGAACGGATCCTGGCCGCCCACGCGGCGGCGCTGGCCGCCGGGGAGGCCGGCTACCTCGATCCGGAGAGCGGGCTCTTCGTGCTCAGCGCCGGGTTCCTCGCCCGGCGGGGCACCTGCTGTGGCCGTGGCTGCCGGCACTGTCCGTACGTGGACGATTGAGGACTTCCCTCCCACGCGGGCACGCCGTACGGTGTCCGACGGACATCCGGTGGGCATCCCGCCGGCGAGGGTGGGGGGATGACGTGGGCGCCCGGACCTGGCTGGCCGCTTCGGCCGTACTGCTGACCGCCGGCTGTGCCGCGGAGGCCACCCCGGTGGCGCTGCCGCCCGCGGCACCGGCGCCGGTGGAGGTGGCGGCGGCGTCCTCGGGCGGCGCGTGCCGGCTGCTCGACTTCGGGGTGATCGCCAAGCACACCGGGGTGCACTTCGACGTGGCCGCCGCCGTGGAGCAGGGGGACACGCACGTCTGCGTGGTACGCGCCGAGCGGAAGCTCCTGCCGGAGTTGACCCTCACGGTCACCGAAACGTCGATCGACACGTCGGGGTTCACCCAGGACGTGCTGCCCCGGGGTGCCACGAAGGTCAGCAAGCTGGGGAAGATCGCCTACCGGCAGAAGCTGCCGAAGAGCGGCAAGACCGGCCCGGGGGCGGAGGTGGGCTGGCTCGCCACCGAGGGGCGGCTGGCCACCCTGCGTTGGACCTGCCCGGCGGGGACGGACCCGGCGGAGGCCGAGCAGCTGACCGGCAAGCTGGTCAACCTGGCCAAGGCGGTGGACACCCGCCGGCTGTGACCGGCGGGGTCGGTGAAGATCCTGACCGGCGGGTCAACGGGCCGCGACGAACACCCGGGAGGCCACCTCGCGGGGGAGCCGGACCCGGTCGCCGGAGCGGTCGATCGAGACGCCGTCGCGCTCCTGGGCCACGGTCACCGTGGCGCCCGGGTCGACGCCGGCCGCGTGCAGCTGCCGGAGCACGTCCGCGTCGGTCTGCACGCTCTCGCAGATCCGCCGCACCACCACCGGGCCGGCGAGGCCGGGGAAGGCGAGGTTGCGCTCGGTCTCGGTGGGCTCGGCCTCCGGCTGGCCCGGCTCGCCCAGCTCCGCCAGCCCGGGGATCGGGTTTCCGTACGGCGAGCGGGTGGGGCGGTTGAGCAGGTCGTAGACCCGCTTCTCCACCGCGTCGCTCATCACGTGCTCCCATCGGCAGGCCTCGTCGTGGGCCTCCTCGTAGGGCATCCCGATCACGTTCACCAGCAGCAGTTCGGCCAGCCGGTGCTTGCGCATGACCGACACCGCGGTGCCGCGGCCCAGCGGGGTGAGCGCCAGGTGCCGGTCGCCCTCGACGGTGAGCAGGCCGTCCCGCTCCATCCGGGCGACGGTCTGGCTGACGGTGGGGCCGCTCTGCTTCAGCCGCTCCGCGATCCGGGCGCGCAGCGGCGGCACCCCCTCCTCTTCCAGCTCGAGGATGGTGCGCAGGTACATCTCGGTCGTGTCGACCAGGTCATGCTTCACGTCAGCGGCCTCCCGGTGATCGATGTTACCCCGGAGCTGCGACGATCGGCCGACGCCGAACCGTGGGGTCGATGCCCGGATGGTGTTGACTGGACCGCATGTCCGGAACCGATGACCTGCTGATCGAGCCCGACCGGCTCGCCGCCGAGCTCGACCGCGCCGACCCGCCCACCCTGCTCGACGTCCGGTGGCGGCTCGTCGGGCCGCCCGGCCGGGACGACTACGCGGCCGGCCACCTGCCGGGCGCGGTCTTCGTCGACCTGGACACCGAGCTGTGCGGCCGACCGGGTGCCGCCGGCCGGCACCCGCTGCCCGACCCCGCCGCGCTCCAGGCCGCGCTGCGGGCCGCCGGGGTCCGCGCCGGTCACCCCGTCGTCGTGTACGACGGCGGCGACGGCATGTCCGCCGCCCGGGCCTGGTGGACGCTGCGTTGGGCCGGCCACCGGGCGGTGCGGGTGTTGCACGGCGGCTTCCCCGGGTGGGTCGCCGCCGGGCTGCCCGTCTCCACCGAGGCGCCCACGCCGGCTCCGGGCGACGTCACCGTCGCGCCGGGCGCGCTGCCCGTGCTCGACGCGGGGGAGGCGGCCCGGTTGGCCGCCGCGGACGCCGGGGTGCTGCTGGACGTGCGGGCCGCCCCGCGCTACCGGGGCGAGACCGAACCGATCGACCCGGTCGCCGGGCACGTGCCGGGCGCGGTGAACCTGCCCGCCCCGGAGTACGTCACCGACGGCCGGTTCCCCGCCACGGCGGCGCTGCGCGAGCGGTTCGCCGCCGCCGGGGTTGCCGAGGATGCACCGGTCGGGGCGTACTGCGGCTCCGGGGTCACCGCCGCGCAGGCGGTGCTGGCGCTGCACCTCGCCGGCCGGCCGGATGCCGCCCTGTACGTCGGCTCGTGGAGCAACTGGGTGGCCGACCCGGACCGTCCGGTGGCCACCGGTGGGCCGTCCGGCCGCTAGCGGTCCGTGCGGTGGGCGGGGTCGGGCGTCCGTGCGACGATGAGCCCATGGCCGACGACACGGTGGTGGTGTGGGACGAGGCCCTGCTCGCCTACGACATGGGTGACCATCCGCTCGACCCGGTCCGGGTGGAGTTGACCATCGCGCTGGCCCGCGAACTCGGCGTGCTGGACCGGCCCGGGGTCCGGCTGGTCAAGCCGGAACCGGCCGACGACGAGCTGCTGAGCCGGGTGCACGACCCCCGTTACCTGGACGCGGTGCGGGCCGCCCCGCGCGATCCGCTGTTCGCCGGTTTCGGGCTGGGCACCTCGGACAATCCCGTCTTCGACGGCATGCACGAGTCGAGCGCGCTGGTCGCCGGGGCGAGCGTGGCCGCCGCCGAGGCGGTGTGGCGCGGGGAGGCCCGCCGGGCGGTCAACGTGTCCGGCGGGCTGCACCACGCCATGCCGGACCGGGCCGCCGGGTTCTGCGTCTACAACGACCCCGCCGTGGCCATCGCCCGCCTGCTCGACCTGGGCGCGGAGCGGATCGCGTACGTGGACGTGGACGTGCACCACGGCGACGGCGTGCAGGAGATCTTCTACCACGATCCGCGGGTGCTCACGGTCAGCCTGCACGAGACCCCGCTGGCCCTCTTCCCGGGCACCGGGTTTCCCGACGAGACCGGCGGGCCGGGCGCGGAGGGGACCGCGGTCAATGTGCCGCTGCCGCCGGGCGTCGGCGACGCCGGCTGGCAGCGCGCCTTCCACGCCATCGTGCCCTCGGTGTTGCGGGCGTTCCGGCCCCAGCTCCTGGTCACCCAGTGCGGGGCCGACGGCCACCGGCTCGATCCGCTGGCCGACCTGCGTCTGTCCGTGGACGGGCAGCGGGCCACCTACCTGGCGCTGCGGGCGCTCGCCGACGAGCTGTGCGACGGCCGCTGGGTGGCCACCGGCGGCGGCGGGTACGCGCTGGTCGAGGTGGTGCCCCGGGCGTGGACGCACCTGCTGGCCGTGGCCACCGGGGAGCCCCTCGACCCGGCCACGCTCACCCCGCCCGCCTGGCGGGAGTTGGCGGCGAAGCGGCGGCCCGGGCGCGAGGTGCCGCTGCGGATGACCGACGACGCCGACCCGGCGTACCAGCCGTGGCAGCCGAACGGCGAGCCGAACGCGGTGGACCGGGCCATCGCGGCCAGTCGCCGGTCGGTCTTCCCGCTGTTCGGGCTCGATCCGCACGATCCGCGCGACTGACCGGCGGTAGGGGAGGACCGACCGGTGACCACAGTCGAGCAACCGGTGGACGTGCTGCTCAGCGACGGCACGACCGTCCAGCTGCGACAGATCCGGCCCGACGACGGGCTGGGGATCGTGGCGATGCACGGGCGCTTCTCCGAGCGCACCCGCTACCTGCGCTACTTCTCGCCGTACCCGCGCATCCCGGAGCGGGACCTGCAACGCTTCGTCAACGTCGACCACCGCGACCGGGAGGCGTTCGTGGTGCTGGCCGGCGACCGGATCGTCGCGGTCGGCCGGTACGAGCGGCTCGGCCCCGGGTCGCCGGAGGCCGAGGTGGCCTTCGTGGTGGAGGACGAGTACCAGGGCCGGGGGATCGGGTCGGTGCTGCTGGAGCACCTGGCCGATACGGCCCGCCGGTTCGGCATCGTGCACTTCGTCGCCGAGGTGCTCCCGGCCAACGGGGCGATGCTGCGGGTCTTCTCCGACTTCGGCTACCAGGTCCAGCGCCAGTACGCCGACGGCGTGGTGCATCTGAGCTTCCCGATCGCCCCCACCGAGGCGACCCTGGAGGTGCAGCGCGGCCGGGAGCACCGGACCGAGGCCCGCTCGATCGCCCGGCTGCTCGCCCCGCGCGGCATCGCCGTCTACGGCGCGAGCACCACCGGGCAGGGCGTCGGCGCGGCCCTGCTCGGGCACCTGCGCGACGGCGGGTTCACCGGCGCGGTCGTCCCGGTGCACCCGACGGCGGCGACCGTGGCCGGGCTGCCCGCCTACCCGTCGGCGGCCGATGCCGGGCGCGACGTCGACCTGGCGGTGGTGGCGGTGGCCCCGGAGGCGGTGACCGAGGTGGTCGCCGACGCCGCGCGGGCCGGCGCGCACGGCCTCGTGGTGATCTCGGCCGGCTTCGCCGAGGCCGGGCCGGCGGGCGCGGCCGCCCAGCGCGCCCTGGTCCGCGCCGCGCACCTGGCCGGCATGCGGGTGATCGGCCCGAACTGCCTCGGCGTCGCCAACACCGACCCGGCGGTACGGCTCAACGCCACGCTCGCCCCGGTGCTGCCGGCCCCTGGCCGGGTCGGCGTCTTCAGCCAGTCCGGCGCGTTCGGGGTGGCCCTGCTCGCCGAGGCGTCCCGGCGCGGGCTCGGCCTGTCCAGCTTCGTCTCCGCCGGCAACCGCGCCGACGTTTCCGGCAACGACCTGCTCCAGTACTGGCAGGACGACCCCGGCACCGACGTCATCACGCTCTACCTGGAGACCTTCGGCAACCCGCGCAAGTTCGCCCGGCTGGCCCGGTGGATCGGCCGGAGCAAGCCGATCGTGGCGCTCGCCTCGCTGGCCCGCCCGCCGGGTCTCGGTGACGGGCCGGCGCTGGACGCCGCCGCGGTCAGCGCGCTCTTCGCCCAGTCCGGGGTGATCCGGGTGGACACCGTCGCCGAGCTGCTCGACGTCGGTGTGCTCCTGGCCCACCAGCCGTTGCCGGCCGGCCGCCGGGTCGCCGTGGTGGGTAACTCGTCGGCGCTGAGCGGGTTGGCCGCCACCGCGTGCGCCGCCCAGGGTCTCGCCGTGGCCGACGGCTACCCGCATGACGTCGGCCCCCGGGCCGGTGCCGGCGAGTACGCCGCCGCGCTCGCCGCCTCCGCCGCCGACGAGCGGGTGGACGCCGTGGTGGCCGTCTTCGCGCCGCCGCTGCCCGGCCAGCTCACCGACCCGGAGGCCGACTTCACCGCCGCCCTGCCCGATGCGGCGACCGTCGGCAAGCCGGTGGTGGCGACCTTCCTCGCCGGCCGGGTGCCCGTTGGGGTGCCGGCGTACCCGAGCGTGGAGGAGGCGGTCCGGGCCCTCGCCCGGGTCACCACGTACGCCGACTGGCTGCGCCGCCCGCCCGGGGTGCTGCCCGAGCTGAGCCGGGTGGACCGGGCGGCCGGGCAGGCCGCGCTGCGGGTCGACGGCGCGGATCCGGCGGCGCTGCTCGGGGCGTACGGGATCGACCTGGTGGAGTCGGTGCCGGCGCGCTCGGCCGACGAGGCGGTGGCCGCCGCCGAGCGCCTCGGCTACCCGGTCGCCCTCAAGGCCGCCGACCCGGGGCTGCGGCACCGCCTGGACCTCGGCGCGGTCCGCCTCGACCTGGCCGACCCGGCCGCGTTGCGCCGCGCCTACGCCGAGCTGGCCCCCGCCTTCGGTCTGGACGTCCTGGTGCAGCCGATGGTCCCGCCCGGCGTGGCCTGTGCGGTGGAGCTGGTGGAGGATCCGGCGTTCGGCCCGGTGGTCGGCTTCGGGCTGGGCGGCGTGGCGACTGAGCTGCTCGGCGACCGGGCCTGGCGCGCGGTGCCGCTGACCGACCGGGACGCCGCCGAGCTGGTCGACGAGCCTCGGGCGGCGCCGCTGCTGCGCGGGCACCGGGGTGGCGTGCCGGTGGACCGGGCGGCCCTGGTCGACCTGCTGGTGCGGGTCGGGCGGCTCGCCGACGAGCAGCCCCGGGTGCGCTCGCTGACCCTCAACCCGGTGCTGGCCCGCCCGGACGGCATCTCCGTGCTGCACGCCACCGTCCGCACCGGTCTCGAGGCGCCCCGTCCGGACACCGGTCCCCGCCGCTTGTAGGGAAGGCCGGGGCAAGCACCCCGGCGAACGACCGGGACAGGCAGCGGAGGCCCCGGCGAACCGCCGGGGCCTCCGCTGGGGCGGACCCGCTCAGCAGGCGTACGCCTCCAGGCGGTTGGCCCGCTCCGGCGCGCGCAGCTTCAGCAGGGTGACCTTCTCGATCTGCCGGATCCGCTCCCGGGACAGGCCGAACTCGCGACCCACCTCGTCGAGGGTGCGCTGCCGGCCGTCGTCAAGGCCGAACCGGAGCCGGATCACCGCCTGCTCCCGCTGGGACAGGGTGGCCAGCACGATCCGTACCTCGTTGCGCAGCTCACCGTTGGCGGCGGCGTCGCCCGGCTCCTCGCGCGGGTCCACCGCGGCGACGAAGTCACCGAGCGCGCTCTCGCCGTCGTCGCCGACCGCCTGGTCCAGGCTCACCGGCTCCCGGTCGTACGAGATCAGCTCGATCACCTGGAACTCGGGGATCTCCAGCGCCTGCGCCACCTCGGCGACGGTGGGCTCCCGACCCAGCGTGACCGACAGCTCGCGGCGCACCCGGACCATCCGGTTGACCTGCTCGACCATGTGCACCGGGATGCGGATGGTGCGGGCCTGGTCGGCCATGGCGCGGGTGATGGCCTGGCGGATCCACCAGGTGGCGTAGGTGGAGAACTTGTAGCCCTTGGTGTAGTCGAACTTCTCGACCGCGCGGATCAGGCCGAGGTTGCCCTCCTGGATCAGGTCGAGGAAGGCCATCCCGCGACCCGTGTAGCGCTTGGCGATGCTCACCACCAGCCGCAGGTTCGCCTCCAGCAGGTGGTCCTTGGCGGCCCGGCCCTCGGCCACGATCAGCTCCAGGTCGGCGCGCAGCTCGGCGGAGACCGGGGTGCAGGTGGCCAGCTTCTCCTCGGCGAACAGGCCGGCCTCGATGCGCTTGCTGAGCTCGACCTCCTGCGCGGCGGTGAGCAGCTTGGTGCGTCCGATGCCGTTCAGGTACGCCCGGACCAGGTCCGTGGAGACGCCGCGCTCGTCGGTGGCGTCCAGGTCGGTCAGCGTGTCGGTGCCGTGCTCGGCGTCGATGGTGGCAGCCGGGCGGGTCTGGTGCTCGATCATCTGCTGGGCCATCTCTGTCTCTCCCCGTGTCCTTCGTGCCGTACCGGTTCCGTGCCGCGGGCCGCGGCGGTGCCGGTACGAAACAGCTTGGCGGTCGGGGCGTGAAACGGGAGTGAGGCGATCGGGGAACCGACAGCAATCCGTGCGGAACGTCCGGTGTCGGTTGTCCGACCCGGTTACCGTGCCAGCGGCCGGCCACCGGGGCCCGGCAGCGCAGGCGATCGGAGGACATGGTGGTCTTCAAGCGGCTCATGCAGGCGATGGGCGTGGGCGGTCCGTCGGTGGAGACGGTGCTGGCCAACCCGAACTGCCGCCCCGGCGGGCAGCTGGAGGGCCGGATCCAGGTGGTCGGCGGGGACCACCCGGTGGACGTCACGTACGCGGCGCTTGGCCTGGTCACCCGGGTCGAGGTGGAGAGCGGCGACAACGAGTACGACACCACTCAGGAGTTCGGCCGCCGGCAGGTGACCGGCGCGTTCCGGCTGGACCCGGGGCAGCGGTACGAGGTGCCGTTCCGCTTCGAGGTGCCCTGGGAGACCCCGCTGACCGACCTGTACGGCCAGCACCTGCACGGCATGACGATGGGGCTGCGTACCGAGCTGGAGGTGGCCCGGGCGGTGGACAAGGGTGACCTGGACCCGGTGGCGGTGCACCCGCTGCCGGCCCAGGAGCGGTTGTTGGCGGCCTTGCTGCGGCTGGGCTTCCGGTTCGCCCGGGCGGACGTCGAGCGCGGGCACCTCTACGGCGTGCACCAGCGCCTGCCGTTCTACCAGGAGATCGAGTTCCACCCGGCGCCGCAGTACGCGCACGCGATCAACCAGTTGGAGGTCACCTTCGTGACGGATCCGCACCAGGTGCAGGTGGTGCTGGAGCTCGACAAACGGGGCGGCCTGTTCACCGAGGGCCGGGACGCCTTCGGCCGCTTCACCGTCGAGCACGCCACCGTGGACCGCACCGACTGGACCGCCCAGCTCGACGCCTGGCTCCGCCAGTCCCTCCGCCGCCGCGGCCTCTTCTCCTGACCCGCTCAGAGCCGCGTTGATCAAGGAGTTTGCGTCTCGGGAAGTCAGATCTCAGACGCAAACTCCTTGATCAACCTGCCAGGGCTAGAGATCCAGGAGGATGGTGCGGGGGCCCACGTTGACGCTCTCGACCAGCATGTGCGCGCGGAACCGGCCGGTCTCGACCTTGGCGCCCCGGGCGCGCAGCTCCTCCTCGACCGCGGTCACCAGGGGTTCGGCCTGCTCGGCGGGGGCGGCCGCCGTCCAGGTCGGCCGCCGGCCCTTGCGGGCGTCCCCGTACAGGGTGAACTGGCTGACCACGAGGATGGGTGCACCGGTGTCCGCGGCGCTGCGCTCGTCGTCCAGGATGCGCAGCTCGTGGATCTTGCGGGCCATGGTGGCCGCCACCTGTCGGGTGTCGGTGTGGGTGACCCCGAGCAGCACCAGCAGACCGTCGGCGATCTCGCCGACCACCTCGCCGTCGACGGTCACGCCGGCCCGGCTGACCGTCTGCACCACCGCCCGCATCAGGCCACCACCGGCTCGATGATGCCGCGCTCGACCAGGTGCGCCACGATCGGGCCGGCCGCCTCGGCCAGCTCGTCCGGGGTGACGTCGTGCGCGGCGGCGAGCAGGGCGAGCTGGTCCCGCAGCGGCAGCTTGCCGTCCGCGCCGCCGACCAGGGCGAGCACCAGCGGATCGATCTCCTCGGACCAGCGCAGCCCGTGCGGCATGGCGAGGACCTGCCGGTCCACCGCCCAGCCCTCGTCGCCCATGGTCGCCTCCTGCCGCAGCTGGAGCCCCTCGGCGGCCCGGTAGCGGGCGGCCAGCAGCCCGTCGGTGTCGCGGGTCCGCAGCCAGTCCTGGCGGTCGAACCACTCGGCGATCCGGTCGCCCATCGGCGGCTCCACCCGCTGGCGCAGGTCCTCCACCCGGACGATCGGCTGGTCGTGGCCCGCGCGGCGCAGCGAGACGATGCCGAAGCCGATCGCCTCCACCTTGTGCGCGTCGAACCAGTCCAACCAGGCCGCCATCCGGTGCGGGTCGGCGGCCTCCCCGACGTCGGTGAGCCACAGGTTGACGTACGCCATCGGGTCGGCCACCTCCCGCTGGATCACCCAGGCGTCCAGCCCGGTGCCGGCGAACCAGCCGGCCACCCGTTCGTCCCACGCCTCGCCGGTGACGTGCACCCAGTTGGCCAGGTACTGCATCGTCCCGCCCTCGGTGAGCAGGTGCGGGGCGGCGGCGGCCAGCTCGGCGCCGATCGCGTCGCCGACCCGCCCCGAGTCCCGGTAGACGTGGGTGGTGGTGCCGGGCCCGACCACGAACGGCGGGTTGCTGACCACCAGGTCGAACCGGCGCCCGGCCACCGGGGCCACCAGGTCGCCCTGGAGCAGCTCCCAGTCCTGCCCGTTGAGGGCGGCAGTGGTGGCGGCGAAGCGCAGCGCCCGCGGCGCGACGTCGGTGGCGGTGACCTTCCGGGCGTGGGTGGACAGGTGCAGTGCCTGGACGCCGGAGCCGGTGCCCAGGTCCAGCGCGGTCTCCACCGGACGGCGGACGGTCGCGCCGATCAGCGTCTGGGTGGCCCCGCCGATGCCGAGCACGTGCTCGGCGTGCAGCGGCTTGCCGGGCCGGGCGCTGGCCGGCACGTCGGCGAGCACCCACCACTCGTCCCCGTACGGCTCCAGGTCGACGCCGGCACGCAGGCCGTCGCCGTGCCGCTCGACGATCCCGCCGGCGACGGCCTCCTCGACGGGCAGCGGGGCGAGCGCGGCGGCCACCGCCGGCTCCGGCTCGGTCTGGTCGCAGATGAAGACCCGGATCAGGGTGGCGAGCGGGTCCTGGTCCTCGGTGGCGCGCAGCGCCGCCCGGAAGTCGTTGCGGGCCACGCCGCCGGTGGCCTGCGGGCCGAGCCGGTCGGCGATGCCGTTGGCGGTGAAACGCGCCCGGGTCAGCGCGGTGCGCAGCGCGTCGACGCCCGCGGGGGAGAGCAGCATGTCATGACGGTCCACGTCGCCATCCTGCCTCCCCGGCGGCGCCGATCGCCCGGCACCCACGAGATCCATACCGCGCGACGAATTGATTGGAGGTTATCTCTTTCATGACTGTCGATGCCTGGCTACGATCTCCCCCAACATCTTCGATGGGTGCCCGGGTCGCGAGCGCGGGCGCCCGGTAGGGAGCCAGACGATGTCCGACGTGTCCGTTCCTCGGCGTCGCGCGCTGCGCGCGCTCGCCGTCACGGCCGCCGCCGCGGCCCTCGCCGCCGCCGCCTCCACCCCCGCCCTCGCCGCGCCGACCGGCGACGTTCGCTACGCCGGCGCCCCGGACGCCATCAGCGGCAGCTACCTGGTGGTGCTCAAGGGCGACGCGGTCGGCGTCGCCAACAGCCTCGCCGCCCGCTCCGCGGTCCCGGACCGCGCCGCCGCCCTGGCGAAGCGCTACGGGGGCAACGTCGGCACGGTCTGGAGCGCCGCGCTGACCGGCTACAGCGCGACGATGAGCGCCGCGCAGGCCCGCCGGCTCGCCGCCGACCCGGCCGTGGCGTACGTCGAGCAGGACCGGGTGGTGACCACCCAGGGTACCCAGACCGGCGCGACGTGGGGGCTGGACCGGATCGACCAGCGCAACCTGCCGCTGAACAGCACCTACACCTACCCGAACACGGCCACCAACGTGCGGGCGTACATCATCGACACCGGCATCCGGATCACGCACAGCGACTTCGGCGGCCGGGCCAGCTGGGGCACCAACACGGTGGACACCAACAACACCGACTGCAACGGCCACGGCACGCACGTCGCCGGCACGGTCGGCGGCAACACCTACGGCGTCGCCAAGGGCGTCCGCCTGGTCGCGGTGAAGGTGCTCAACTGCGCCGGCAGCGGCAGCACCACCGGCGTGGTGAGCGGCGTCAACTGGGTGACCGCGAACGCGGTCAAGCCGGCCGTGGCCAACATGAGCCTCGGCGGCGGCGCCAGCACCAGCCTCGACAACGCGGTGGCCAACTCGATCGCCTCCGGCGTCACGTACGCCATCGCGGCCGGCAACTCCAGCGCCAACGCGTGCAGCTACTCGCCGGCCCGGGTCGCCTCGGCGATCACCGTCGGCGCCACCACCAGCACCGATGCCCGCGCCTCGTACTCCAACTACGGCTCCTGCCTGGACATCTTCGCGCCTGGCTCGTCGATCACCTCGGACTGGAGCACCAGCGACACGGCCACCAACACGATCAGCGGCACCTCGATGGCCACGCCGCACGTGGCCGGCGCGGCGGCGCTCGTGCTCAGCGCCAACCCGTCGTACACCCCGGCGCAGGTGACCAGCTACCTGACCACCAACTCCACCGCCAGCAAGGTGACCAACCCCGGCTCCGGCTCGCCGAACCGACTGCTGTTCGTCGTCAACTGACGACCCGCCCGCCCGCGGCCCGGTGGACCTCACCCCTGTCCACCGGGCCGCGTCGCGTGGCGCGGGGAGTCGGCTCGGCGCGCGGCGGCCCGACCGGCAGGATGGAGGCATGACGCTCTCCCTGCCCATCGACCCGCAGGCCAACGAACTGCTGGCCCGCAGCCCGCTCGCGCTGCTCCTCGGCATGGTGCTCGACCAGCAGGTGCCGATGGAGAAGGCGTTCTCCTCCCCGTACGTCCTCGCGCAGCGGCTGGGCCACGAGCCGGACGCCCGGGAGCTGGCCGGGTACGCCCCGGAGGCCCTGGTCGCCCTCTTCGCCCAGCCGCCGGCCCTGCACCGGTTCCCCAAGGCCATGGCGGCCCGGGTCCAGGAGGTGTGCCAGGTCCTGGTCGACCGGTACGACGGCGACCCGGCCCGGCTCTGGTCCGACGTGACCGACGGCCGGGAGCTGCTGCGCCGGGTCGGCGAGCTGCCCGGCTTCGGCAAGCAGAAGGCGCAGATCTTCGTGGCCCTGCTCGGTAAGCGGTTCGGCATCACCCCGGACGGCTGGCGGGAGGCCGCCGGCGGGTACGGCGACGCGGAGGCGTACCGGTCGGTGGCCGACGTGACCGATCCCGAGTCGCTGCGCCGGGTCCGGGAGTACAAGCAGCGGATGAAGGCGGAGGCGAAGGCGGCGAAGAGCTGACGCGGGGCCGGCCGCCGGAGCAGCCCGCGCCGCCGATCTGACGGCCGGCCGCACCGGCCGCGTCAGGCAGCGTCGGGGACGTGGTCAGGCGGGCCGGACGGCGGTCAGGCGGCGGTCGGGCGGGAGAGCGCGGCGAGCGCCCGCCGGACGTCGGCCAGGGAGACCGTCGCCGAGTCGTCCAGGTCGGCCAGGCCGGCCTCGATCCACTGCCGCATCAGCGTGGTCACGCCGATGCCGCGCGCCTCGGCGGCCGTCCGGACCCGTTCGTACGTCTCCAGCGGAAGGCGTACCGAGCGGCTGACCATCGGCACGTCGGTGTCGGGGGTGGGCAGCTCCGCCGGCTGTGTCTCGTCGATCAGGTCGGCGAGGGCGTCGCCGCCGTCGTGGAACCGCTTGGTCGCCTCGTTACGGTGCATCGTGACCGCCTCCTCGTCGGCGTGATCTCCGTACCGCCTCGTCGTAGCGCTTGGCCTCGACGTCGCTCAGTTCGCGGGCGGAGAGGATGTCCCAGTCGTTGTCGGTGCCGTCCGCCTCGGCCAGCAGCACGGCGAGGCGTCGCCCCCGGTGGTCGGTCGCGTAGACCACCATCACGTCGTCCCCGAGGTGCCGGATGACCCGTCGCGTGCTGTGCAGGGCCTCCCAGACTTCCCCGGGCGTGACGTCGTAGACCCGCAGGTTGGCCAGCGCCTCGTCGGTGAAGCTGAACCGGTTGGCCATGGCCCGAGCGTACCACGCGCGTAACACGCGCCCGGCTCCAGGCGATTTTCGCCGATCATCCGCCCGGAGTGACAGGATGAGGGGTAACCCCTTGAGGAGGTCGTGGTGAAGCGTCAGGCGTACGAGCCGATCCTGATCACCGACGCCGCGCGCAGCCAGGACGACCAGCTCAACAGCCGGCAGAAGCGCTACGTGCTGATGATGGGCATCCGCGTCGCATGCCTGGTGGCCGGTGCGATCCTGGTCGGCGCGAAGGCACCCCTGCTCTGGCTCTGGCTGCCGCTGTGCGGCCTCGGGATGGTGCTCATTCCGTGGCTGGCGGTGCTGCTCGCCAACGACCGCCCGCCGAAGGAGCAGCACCGGCTCGCCAACAAGCTGCACGCCCGGCACGAGACACCGCCGATGGCGCTCCCGGCCGAGGAACGTCCGCACAAGGTCATCGACGCCGAGCCCTGACCGGTCCAGGCGCCCACACCCGGACCGGCCCGCCGTCAGGGGGTGGGGCGGGCGCCGACCGAGGAGACGGCGAGCGCGCCGAGGTCGCCGGCCCGGGACAGGGCCGCCCGCGGTTCGGCACCGCCCAGCCAGGCGAGGAGCAGCCCGGAGGCGAACGCGTCCCCGGCTCCGGTGACGTCCACCACGGGCACGCCGCGCGCGGGCGCCGTCTCCACGCGCCCGGTCCGGTCCACCCAGACCGCCCCGGCCGCGCCCCGCTTGACCACCACCCGGTGGGCCACCGCGGTCAGCGCCCGCGCCTGCGCCGCCGGGTCCAGCCCGCCGGCCAGCACGGTCGCCTCGTCCCTGTTGACCAGCAGCAGGTCGACGTCGCGTACCCAGGCCAGGAAGGCCGCCGCACCGACGCGCCGCAGCGGTGCCGCGGAGGCCGCGTCGACGCTGGTGGTCAGCCCGCGCTCGCGGGCGACGGCCAGCGCCCGCAGTCCCGCGCCGCGCGACCCGGCGTCGAGCAGGGGGTACGCGGACAGGTGCAGGTGCCCGGCGTCGGGCGCCGCCGCCAGGGCCCGGTCGACGTGCCCGGCGGTCAGCCGCAGGTTCGCCCCGCGCTGGCTGACCATGGTGCGGTCCCCGTCGTGGGCGAGCACGATCACGGTGCCGGTCGGGTAACCCTCGTGGCGCTCGACCGCGCAGGTCACCCCGACCCGTGCCAACTCGGCGACCCGGTCCCGGCCCGCCTCGTCGTCGCCGGTCGCGGCCACCAGCGTGACGTCGGCACCCTGACCGGCCAGCCAGGCGGCGGTGTTGGCCGCCTGCCCGCCGCCGCTGAACCGGATCGCGGCCGCGGTGTCCGAGCCGGTCGCCAGGGGTCCGGAGAGCACCGCGACCACGTCGGTGATCACGTCGCCGACGACGACGATGCCGGGTGCCCGGCTCATGCCGCCACCTCGCTCATGCCGGGGAATCGGTACGCCGGGCCGCCGCGGCGACCGCGATCCGTGCCGCCAGGTCGGCGTTGCGCAGGATGATCCGCACGTTCACCGCCAGGCTGGCGCCCTCGGTGGCCGAGTGGAAATGGGCGAGCAGGAACGGCGTGACGGCCTTGCCGGTCACCCCCTCGCGGGCCAGCATGGCCAGCCCCTCGGCGAGGGTACGGTCGTGCAGCGCCGGGTTGAGCTGCTGGTTGACCGGGAGCGGGTTCGCCACGATCAGCCCGCCCTGGTGCACGCCCTGCCGTTCCCGGGCGACGAGCACGTCGGCCACCTGCTCCGGCGACTCCACCGACCAGTCCAGGTCGAAGCCGGCGTCGGTGAGGTAGAAGCCGGGGAAGCGGCGGGTCCGGTAGCCGACCACGCTCACGCCCAGGGTCTCCAGCCGCTCCAGCGTGGCGCCCACGTCGAGGATCGACTTCACGCCGGCGCAGACCACCGCGATCGGCGTCCGGGCCAGGGTGACCAGGTCGGCGGACTCGTCGAAGGTCTGGGCCGCCTCTCGGTGCACCCCGCCGAGGCCACCGGTGGCGAACACCCCGATCCCGGCCGCCGCGGCCACCGCGCTGGTGGCGGCCACCGTGGTGGCACCGTCCGCGCCGGTCGCGGCGGCCACCGCGAGATCGCGTACGGACAGTTTGCTCACCCCGTCGACCGTGGCGAGCCGGGTCAGTTGCGCGTCATCCAGGCCGACGATCAGCTCGCCGGCGACCATGCCGATGGTGGCCGGGACGGCGCCCGCGTCCCGGACGGCCTGCTCGATCTGCCGCGCCACCAGCAGGTTGTCGGGCCGGGGCAGGCCGTGCGAGACGATGGTGCTCTCCAGGGCGACGATCGGGCGTCCGGCGCGCAGGGCGTCGGCCACTTCGGTCCCGAAATGGATGTGAAAGTTGGTCACTTCCGTTACGGTACGGGCCGCTCTTCGGTGACCTGCGGTGGACCGGCCCCGGAGAAGCTGCCAAACTGGAAATTTGGAGGTGTAGCAGTGAGCACACAGGTTCTCGAGCGTCCCGAGGTGAAGGACGCCGACACCGGCCCGGAGATGTTCCACTACGTCCGCAAGGACAAGATCGCCGAGAGCGCGGTCATGGGCACGTTCGTCATCGCGCTGTGCGGGGAGACCTTCCCGGTCACCAAGGCGGCCAAGCCGGGTTCGCCGGTCTGCCCGAAGTGCAAGGAGATCTACGACTCCTGGGGCGAGTGACCGCGGGCGGCTCCGCCGCCCGCCCACGTAACCTTCGCCGGTGACCACCTCCACCGCCCTGCTCGTCGCCGACCTCACCGGGGTTGCGGTCTTCGCCGCCTCCGGGGCCTCGGCGGCCGTGGCAAAACGACTCGACCTCTTCGGGGTGGCCTTCGTCGGCGTCGTCGCCGCCCTCGGCGGCGGGATCTTCCGGGACCTGGTCATCAATGAGGTCCCGCCCCTGGCCTTCGCCGACTGGCGGTACGCGGTCACCGCGACGGCCACCGCCGCCGCCGTCTTCTGGCTGCACCCGCAGCTCGCCCGGCTGCGCACCACCGTGCTGGTGCTCGACGCGGCCGGTCTCGGGCTGTTCACCGTCACCGGCACGCTCAAGGCCCTCGACGCGCACGTCCCGGCGGTCGGCGCCTGCATGATCGGCATGCTCACCGCGATCGGCGGCGGTCTGGGGCGCGACCTGCTCACCGGCGAGATCCCGGTGGTGCTGCGCCGGGAGATCTACGCCCTCGCCGCGCTGGCCGGGTCGATCGTGGTGGCGCTGCTGTCGGCGTACGGACAGGCGCACACGGCCGGGCTGATCGTCGCGGCCGCCTTCGTCTTCGTGCTACGGCTGGTCTCGCTGCGGCGGCGCTGGTCCGCCCCGGTCGCCGCACTGCGCCCGCCCCGCACCGGCACCCGCGGCCCGCAGGGCTGAGCCGCCACCGCGCGGGGTGGGCGGATGTGACCAGCGTGGCGTCGAGTGGGGAGAAAGGGCCCCGCTGGTTATGCTGAGTCGGCCTTCGCGGCTCGTTCTGCGCGGAGGCGTTTTCATGGGCGGCGGAACCCGTGGCCCTCGGCCGGGGCCCGCCGTCGTGCGGTCGGAGAGGAGCTACGCGTGGCACCGCGGTTGCCGGCGCTCGAGACGTTCCCGCCCCTGCGTGCCTGGCAACGCAAGGCGATGGTGGAGTACCTGCGCCGGCGCACCGAGGACTTCACCGCGGTCGCCACGCCCGGTGCCGGCAAGACCACCTTCGCCCTGCGGATCGCCGCCGAGCTGCTGAACGACGGCACCGTCGAGGCCGTCACCGTGGTCGCCCCGACCGAGCACCTGAAGACCCAGTGGGCGCAGGCCGCCGCCCGGGTCGGCATCCAGCTCGACGCCGCCTTCCGCAACGCCGACCTGCACTCCGCCGCCGACTTCCACGGCGCCGTCGTCACGTACGCCCAGGTCGGCATGGCACCGCAGGTGCACCGGCGGCGCACCATGACCCGGCGCACGCTGATCATCCTGGACGAGATCCATCACGCCGGCGACTCCCGGACCTGGGGCGACGGCGTCAAGGCGGCCTTCGAGCCCGCCGTACGCCGGCTGATGCTCACCGGCACGCCGTTCCGCTCCGACGACAACCCGATCCCGTTCGTCGCCTACGAGCGGGGCGGGGACGGCCTGCTCCGATCCCGCGCCGACTCCGTCTACGGCTACTCCGACGCGCTGCGCGACGGCGTGGTCCGGCCGGTGCTGTTCCTGGCCTACTCCGGGGAGACCCGGTGGCGCACCAACGCCGGTGAGGAGCTGGCCGCCCGGCTGGGCGAGCCGATGACCCAGGACCTCGTCGCGCAGGCCTGGCGTACCGCGCTGGACCCGGCCGGCGACTGGATGCCGCAGGTGCTGCGGGCCGCCGATGCCCGGCTGACCGTGCTGCGCAACGCCGGCATGCCCGACGCGGGCGGGTTGGTGATCGCCAGCGACCAGCAGACCGCCCGCTCGTACGCGAAGCTGATCGAGCAGGTGACCGGCGAGCGGGCCGCCGTGGTGCTCTCCGACGACCAGGGGGCGTCCGCGCGGATCGCGACATTCGCGGCGTCCGAGCAGCGCTGGCTGGTCGCGGTCCGGATGGTCTCCGAGGGGGTCGACATCCCCCGGCTGGCCGTGGGCGTGTACGCGACCAGCGCCAGCACCCCGCTCTACTTCGCGCAGGCCATCGGCCGGTTCGTCCGGGCCCGGCGGCCCGGCGAGACCGCCTCGGTCTTCCTGCCCAGCGTGCCGCACCTGCTGGGGCTGGCCAGCGAGATGGAGGCCGAGCGGGACCACGTGCTCGGCAAGGCGAAGGACCCCGACGGCTTCGACGACGACCTGCTGGAGCGCGCCCAGCGGGACGACCAGGCCAGCGGCGAGCTGGAGAAGCGGTTCGCGGCGCTCTCCGCGACCGCCGAGCTGGACCAGGTGATCTTCGACGGCGCGTCGTTCGGCACCGCCGCCCAGGCCGGCACCCCCGAGGAGGAGGAATATCTCGGCCTCCCCGGGCTGCTCTCCGCGGATCAGGTCGCGATGCTGCTGAGCAAGCGGCAGGCCGAGCAGTTGGCCGCGCAGCGGCGCAAGGCCGCCCAGCGGACCGCTGAGCCGGCCGCCGAGGCGCCCGCGCCGTCGATGAGCGCCGCCCAGCGCCGGGTCGCGCTCCGGCGGCAGTTGAACGCGCTGGTGGCCGCCCAGCACCACCGGACCGGGCAGCCGCACGGCAAGATCCACGCCGAGCTGCGCCGGATCTGCGGCGGCCCGCCGAGCGCCCAGGCCACCATCGAGCAGCTCGAAGAGCGCATCGCCACCGTCCAAACCCTCTAACAACCACCGAGGCGACACTTTCGGGGAAAGTGGCCCATCAGGGCGCCGCGAGGGCCCACTCTCGGCGAAAGCGCGCCTTGAGCACACGCCCGGCGGACCGAAGACAGGCCAGCCAGGACCGGCGCGACCAGGGCGAGCCTTTAGCCCGTACCCCGAGGCACGAGTCACGCAGCCCGCCGTGTGGGTAGCGCGACAGCCGGGACATCGGGTCCAGGTGCGGACATCGGGCCGAAAAAGCCGGCCGGAGGCACCTTTCGGTGCCTCCGGCCGGCTTATGTCGAGTTGCGGATTCCTCGGACTCAGTTCGCCATCAGATCGGCGCCACGCCAGCTGAACTCCGGGTCCGTCGCGTACCGCACGGTGATCTTCACGAGATCCTCCGCGTACTTGTTCGCGTGGTGCCCACAGAACACCAGCTCGCTCCCACCCGCCAGAGTGATCCGGAGCTTGCCGGCAGCATTGCAGCGGTCGCACCGTTCATCGGCGGCCGGGGGGCTCACCGTCTCGGGCGGCGGCGTGAGGGTCGGGGTCATCGCCTTCCTCCTCTGGTCGTCACCGATGAACACTCTCTTCGGTCCTTGCTCACCTATCGTGCAACACCTAGCTCGGGCCCTGCCTTCCCTGTGTGCCCGCGGGGGACCGAGGTCACACCTGGCGCGGAAGACAGTGTGCCGTGCTTCAAGGGTGCCACGTCAACGATCACAAACAGGCAACCGACCGATCACCAATGAGTGTTCTACGGCTGGTGATCAAACCGACACGACTGGTTGACGCGTGCGGTCAGTCCAGGTAGTCGCGGAGCACCTGCGAACGCGAGGGATGCCGCAACTTGGACATGGTCTTGGATTCGATCTGCCGGATCCGCTCCCGGGTCACGCCGTACACCTGGCCGATCTCGTCCAGGGTGCGCGGCTGGCCGTCGGTGAGGCCGAAGCGGAGGCGTACCACGCCGGCCTCACGCTCGGACAGCGTCTGCAGGACCTGCTGGAGCTGGTCCTGCAGCAGCGAGAACGAGACCGCGTCGACCGCGACCACGGCCTCCGAGTCCTCGATGAAGTCACCGAGCTGGCTGTCACCCTCGTCGCCGATGGTCTGGTCCAGCGAGATGGGCTCCCGGGCGTACTGCTGGATCTCCAGCACCTTCTCCGGTGTGATGTCCATCTCCTTGGCCAGCTCCTCCGGGGTGGGCTCGCGGCCCAGGTCCTGGAGCAGCTCGCGCTGGATCCGACCGAGCTTGTTGATCACCTCGACCATGTGCACCGGGATGCGGATGGTGCGGGCCTGGTCGGCCATGGCGCGGGTGATGGCCTGGCGGATCCACCAGGTGGCGTAGGTGGAGAACTTGTAGCCCTTGGTGTAGTCGAACTTCTCGACCGCGCGGATCAGGCCGAGGTTGCCCTCCTGGATCAGGTCGAGGAAGGCCATCCCGCGACCCGTGTAGCGCTTGGCCAGCGAGACGACCAGTCGGAGGTTCGCCTCCAGCAGGTGGTTCTTGGCCCGCTCGCCGTCCCGCGAGATCCAGAGCAGGTCGCGCTGCATGTCCCGGGTGAGCTTCTCCTCGCCCTCCTCGGCGGCGCGCAGCCGCTCGGCGGCGTAGAGGCCGGCCTCGATCCGCTTGGCGAGCTCGACCTCCTGCTCCGCGTTGAGCAGGGGCACCTTGCCGATCTGCTTCAGGTAGGCCCGCACGGAGTCGGCGGAGGCGGTCAGCTCGGCGTCGCGACGCGCCTGCTTGAGCGCCTCGGACTCCTCGTCGTCCCACTCGAAGTCGTTGTCGTTGGCGGAGTTGGCCGCGTCGGCCTCGGCGGCCTGGGTCAGCTCGGCCGGCTCGTCGACCACCACGTCCTCGATCTCGGCGGCCAACTCCTCCGGGTCGATGTCGCCCTCAGGGCCCTCGCCCTTCGACCCGGCCTTCGCCGGCTTTGCGGCAGCGGTCTTCGCCGCCACGGTTGCCTTGGTGGCCCGGGTCGCCTTGGTGGCCTTCGCCGGGGCGGCGGCGTTGGCGGCCACCTCCGCGGTGGTGCCGGCGGCCTTGCGCGCGGTCGCCTTCCGCGGGGCGGGCGTCGGGACCTCCTCGGCGGCCGGTGCCTGCTTCGGGGCGGGCGCGGCGGCCTTCTTGGTGGTCTTGGCGGTGGTGGCCCGGGAAGCCGGCGTGGCGGACCGGGCGGCGGCCACCCGGCGGCGGGTGCTGGCAGAGCCGTCCACGACCACCGTCACTCCCGCCTCGGAGAGCGCACGCAGGATCTTCTTGGCCTGGGCCGGGGTCACCTCAGCGGACTCGACGGTGCGCGCGAGCTGGGCCGACGTGAGCTGGCCGCCGGCGCTCTGCGCGTGGGCGATCAGGGTGTCGGTGAGCGAGCGAACGTCGGCGCCGGTCTGGCGGGGTTCTGTCACGAATGACCTTCCGGAGGCGAAGAGCGAGCACGGCCGGGTCGTCCGGCGCAGCACGGAACGCCGTGCCGGGCGAGTCGTTGAGGGACCCCCGTGTCCCGGGCCGGCCGGTCGCTGGCGGTCCGTGGCGCGTGGGCAGGGTGAATTGTAACGCCGTCTGCGGCGATCATCCCGCGCCGCACGGCGTATCGGCGGTATGGACCGCCGATTCGGCGCAGATGTGGACTTTGTAAGGATGATACCCGCGCTCGACCGGGCCGGTCCTGGTCGTGCGGGAAGGGGACGAACATGATCGGCTCGGCGCCCACTCCGCCGGAACTGCTGGAGATCGCGATCACGGTGGCCCGGGACGCCGCCGCCACCGCGCACCGGATGCGGGCCGAGGGGGTGTCGGTCGCCGCGACCAAGAGCACGGTCACCGACGTGGTCACCGCCGCCGACCGGGCCGTCGAGCGCCAGGTGCTGGCCGCCCTGGGTACGCACCGCCCCGGCGACGCGGTACTCGGCGAGGAGTACGGCGCGGGGGAGACCGGGCCAGCCGCCGACGGCGGGGTGCGCTGGATCGTCGACCCGATCGACGGCACGGTCAACTACCTGTACGGGCTGCCGTACTGCGCGGTGTCGCTGGCCGCCGAGGTGGCCGGCGAGGTGGTGGCCGGGGTGGTGCGCAACGTCGCCACCGGGGAGGAGTGGACGGCCACCGCGGGCGGCGGCGCCTGGCGGGACGGGGAGCGGCTGCGCTGCTCCGCGGAGACCGACCTGGGGCAGGCGCTGGTGGCCACCGGGTTCGGCTACGACGCCGGCCGCCGGGCGCACCAGGCCCGGGTGGTCGCCGAGCTGATCCCGCACGTCCGGGACATCCGCCGGATGGGCGCCGCGGCACTGGACCTCTGCCTGGCCGCCGAGGGGCGGGTCGACGCCTACTACGAGAAGGGGCTGGCCGCCTGGGACCTGGCGGCGGGCGGCCTGGTGGCGCGCGAGGCGGGACTGCGGGTGACCGGTCTGTCCGGGCGGCCGCCCGGACCGGACCTGGTGATCGCCGCGCCGCCGGCGCTCTTCGAGCCGCTGCACACCCGGCTCGCCGCCCTGGACGCCTCCGGCGGCCCCTGACTACTTGTCCTTCTCCGACGTCGGGCAGGTGCCGGTCGGGGCCTCCGGGGAGCCGAGGTCGCCGAGGGACTGGTTGACCTCGGTGGTCGTGGCGAGCTGCTGGAAGGCGTTGCCGAGGATCACGTCGACCGTGTCGTCCGTGCGCTTCGCGTCGTACTGCTGCTCGGCGTTGTCGAGGAAGTAGGCCCGCAGCAGGTGCGCGGAGCCGACTCCCTTCGGGCCGAACCGCAGCACGGCGACTTCGTCCACGGCCTTGGGGGCGTTGCCGACCTTCTTGACCTGGAACTTGCGGTTGCGGAAGTCGTCCGCGACGCTGCCGGCCCGGCCGACCTCGTCGGTTCCGTTGTAGACGTTGATCTTGACGTCCTTCGGCTCGCGCAGCGTGACGTCCGCCAGTGGCCAGCCCTTCGGGCAGCCCGCGGCGGTGCCCGCCTTGCCCTGGGTGTCGCGGACCATCGCGACGATGACGAAGACCAGGGCGACGACCGCCAGCAGACCGACGACAACGAGTGCGCGCACTCGTGCAAAGCTCATCTGGCGCTCCCCGGTACAGAGATTGGGTGGTGGCCGTCGGCGGTCGGTCCGCCCCGCCGGCCGTCAAGTACGCCGCTGAGGTTAACGGTTGTCCGGCCGTGGCGTGGAAACAGCCCGACATGCCGGCGCGCCACCGAGGGAACGGGTAGTACTACCCCTATCTTCGTGTCGCCTGAGTCACATTGGGAACAACTTCGGGCGCAGGGGCGTACATCTCTGCCACGAGGGCGGTATACATGCCTCGCCCAATGGGGGGGTAAGGTTCCGCGCTCGCTGGGGTGTTCTTCTCTGGCGGACTCGGCCCACCGGTCGTCGGGTCGGGTGACCGACACAAAGTGGTGGCCGGCCAGTGGAACCGAAACAGCGTCCTCCGGCGTTACACCCGGAAGTGACCATATCGATATGGGAGAGTGAAACCGATGGCCACCGACTACGACGCCCCGCGTCGCGACGAGGTCGACCTCGGCGAGGACAGCCTCGAAGAGCTCAAGGCCCGGCGGGTCGACTCACAGTCGGGCGCCGTGGACGTCGATGAGGCCGAGGTGGCGGAGAGCTTCGAGCTGCCCGGCGCCGACCTGGCCGACGAGGAGCTCACGGTCAAGGTGCTGCCGATGCAGCAGGACGAGTTCCGTTGCGCCCGGTGCTTCCTGGTCCACCACCGCAGCCAGTTGGCGGTCGAGCGCAACGGCGAGCTGATCTGCCGCGAGTGCGCCTGATCACGACGTGTCCACCGGCGGCGGCCTCCTCGATGGGGCCGCCGCGGTCCGAGCCGCCGTGCGGCGGTGGCGGGAAGCTGCTTGACTCGTAACCGGCGGCTGTCACGCCGCCCAGAGACGGGAGGGCGGACGGGTGAGCGAGCACAGCGGGCGGGCCGGGGCACCGGACGCCGCCGGGACGGGCGCCCAGGGACCGACCGACCGGCCCGCCGAGCCGTCCGCGCCGGCCGTCGGGGGAGCGGCCGAGCCCTCCGCGCCGGCGGCCGGGGGCGGTGACGCGGAGCAGCTCGGCGCGACCGTCGCCGCGCTGACCGCGGACGACATCGCCCCGGCCCGGCGCCGGCAGCTGCTCACCCGACTGGTCGGCCAGGCCCGTGCCCGTGGCCTCGCCGACCTGTTCAAGCCCAAGGCTGCGATCCGCTGGATCACGGACACGGTCGCCGAGGTCGCCCCGCACGTGCCGGTCCGCGACCTGGCCACGCTCCGGCGGCACTTCCCCGGTCTGACCGACGACGAGCTGGCCGAGCGGCTGATCCGCAACGCCGCCCGGGCCACCGCCGGGGTCGGCGCGGCCGGCGGCGGGGTCGCCGCGGTCGAGTGGACGGTCACCCCGACCCTGCTCACCGCCCCGGTGCTGCTGGCCGCCGAGACGGTGGCCGTGGTCGCGATCGAGCTGAAGCTGGTCGGCGAGCTGCACGAGATCCACCGGGTGCCGCTGCCCACCGGCGGCACCCAGCGGGCCGTGGCCCTGATCCAGTCCTGGTCCAGCCAGCGGGGGATCAATCCGATGCTGCCCGGGGTCGGGGTGGGCGCGGTACTGGGCACCGCCGCCCGCCGGGAGCTGCGGGACAGGCTGCTGCGCCGCTTCGGCCGCAACCTGACCACGCTCGGTCCGTTCCTGACCGGTGCCGCCGTGGCCGGCTACCTCAACCGCCGGGCCACCCGGTCCCTCGCCGAGCAGCTCCGCAAGGACCTCCGCCGAAAGAGCCGGGAACTCCCCGGCTCCCGCCCCGCCCTGCCCTGAGCGCGCCGCGCCCGCGTGCCGCCCGGTCCGGCACCTCAGGCGCGGAAAGCGGGGCTCTCCGGCGGGGCACAGCCACTTGTTCCGGGAATCTGCCCGCAGCAGGGGCGGTGGGTCAGGCGGCGTCGCGGGCGGCGAGGATCGCCGTGGCCAGCTCGACCGGGTGCCGGGTGCTGACCACCCAGAACGGGGTCGGGTCGGCCGGGTCGTCCAGCACCACCTGCACCGCGCCGCCGATCCACGGGCGCTGCACCACGAAGGCCAGCGGGTCCGACCCGACGCCGAGCACCTCGCGCCGGCCGGCGGCGTCCAGCGGGATCACGTCGGCGACGTACCGCACCGGGAGGCGGGCGTCGTCCACCCGCAGCTCGCCGTCGCGGATCGCGACCCGGATCCGGCCCAGCCACCAGAGAGCGACCAGGACCGCCGGGATCAGCAGCGCGAACGGCAGCCAGGACCGGACGCCCGTGGCACCCATCCAGAGCTCGGTGGCGAGCAGCCCGGCGACGGCGAGGCCGGCGGGCCAGGCCCACCACGGCAGCCCGAGCCGCTCCGCGTACTCGCGGGTGGCGGCCACCGGCGGGGTCGCGGCGGACGAGGACGACGACAGGCTCACAGTCCGAGGGTACGGCGCACGACCGGCCGGCCAACCGGCAGGATGGCAGGGTCACCCCCGCAAGGACCGGACGGAAGAGGAAGACCGTGACAGACGTCGTACCCGTGCCCGTACGGCAGCTCGATCCGGAGCTGCCGCTGCCGGCGTACGCCCATCCCGGCGACGCCGGCGCGGACCTGGTGGCCGCCGCGGACGTGGAGCTGCCGCCCGGCGGGCGCGCCCTGGTGCCGACCGGCGTGGCCGTCGCGCTGCCGGAGGGGTACGTCGGGCTAGTGCACCCCCGATCGGGGCTGGCGGCCAGGCTCGGCGTGACCGTGCTCAACGCGCCCGGTACGGTCGACGCCGGCTACCGGGGTGAGATCCTGGTCAACCTGATCAACCATGATCGGGAGACCCCGGCGAAGATCAGCCGGGGTGACCGGATCGCGCAGCTCGTCGTCCAGCGGGTCGCGCGGGCCGAGTTCCAGCCGGTGGCGGAGCTGCCCGCGTCCCGGCGCGGGACCGGCGGGCACGGGTCGACCGGCGGGCACGCCGGGCTGGTCCCGGCCCCGGCGAGCGGGCAGACGGAAGAGGTGGCAGGGTGAGTGTGAGCAGCGGAGGGCGGGCGCAGTGATCTTCTCCCGAAAGCGGGCCGGCGAGGCGCGGCACGCGCGTGACGAGCGGGCCGACGAGGTCCTCGACTCCCCGGCGACCGAGGAGTCGACCGCGTCGGCGGCGTCCCGGGGCCCGTACGACGTCTCCGAGGCGCCCGACGCGCCCCGGCTGGACCTGGGCAGCCTCCAGATCCCGGCGGTGCCGGACGTCGAGGTGCGGGTGCAGGCCGACCCGCAGGGCGTGATCCAGCAGGTCGTGCTGGTGCACGGCGACAACGCGCTGCAGCTGGGCGTCTTCGCGGCGCCGCGGTCCGAGGGCATCTGGGACGAGGTGCGCGAGGAGATCCGGCAGTCGCTGTACAACGACGGCGCGGCCGCCCAGGAGGTGCAGGGGGAGTACGGCACCGAGCTGAAGGCCCGGGTCCGCACCCCGGACGGGCTGACCGACCTGCGCTTCGTCGGCATCGACGGCCCGCGCTGGATGGTCCGCGGCGTCTATCAGGGCGAGGCGGCCAACAACCCGGCCGTCGCCGGCCCGCTGGCGGCCTGTCTCGACGGCCTGGTGGTGGACCGGGGTCAGGAGGCCAAGCCGGTCCGCGAGCCGCTGCCGCTGCGGCTGCCCCGCGAGGTGGCCGAGCAGCAGGCGGCCGAGCAGCAGGCGGCCACGCAGCAGGCCGCGCCGGGGCAGCGCGAGGCCTGAGCCGTATCGCCCGGGCCCGGCCGGTCGGCTCCCGTCGACGGCGCCGGGCCCGTCGCGTGTCCGGCGCCGTCCGGGGCGGACGCCGGCTCCGCGGACCGGCCGGATCGGCGTACGCTGGCGGGACGGTTCCGCATCCCGGGGCCGAGCCAGTGCCGGCGCGGCCGGCCAGCGTGGAGAGGGTGACGCGGAGGTCATGACGACCGACGAGAGCCGGGTGTCGCTGCGACGGCTGCTGCATCGGCTCACCGCGAGCGAGGCCGAGATCGAGGCGCAGGAGCTGCGCCGGGAGAGCGCGGAGTCCGGCGGCATGCCGGCCCAGCAGTGCCTGCGGGGCCAGGTGGTGTCGATCAACGGGCGGCTCCGCACGGTGGTCTACACGCCCCGGACCAACCTGCCGACGCTGGAGGCCGACCTCTACGACGGCAGCGACGTGGTCACCCTGGTCTGGTTGGGCCGGCGGCACATCGCCGGCATCGAGCCGGGTCGGCACCTCACCGCCCGCGGCCGGCTGGCCGTCCGGGACGACCGCAAGGTGATCTACAACCCGTACTACGAGCTGGAGTCGCCGAAGTGACGACCGGACAGCATCGGTCCGCCGGGCCGGAACTCGGGCCGGAGGACGACGAGCGCCTGCCCAGTCTCGCCGAGCAGATGGCCGACCAGCTCGGCGGCTGGCGGGGCCTGGTCGAGTCGAGCATCCCCGTGGTGGTCTTCGTGATCGCCAACGTGCTGGGCGAGCTGCGCCCCGCGGTGATCGCCTCGGTGGCGGTGGCACTGCTGATCGCCGGGCTGCGCCTGGCCCAGCGTCGGCCGATCCGGCACGCGGTCAACGGGCTGGTCGGCATCGCCATCGGCGCCGCCATCGCCTGGCGGACCGGGGACGAGCGGGACTTCTACCTCCCCGGCATCCTCTACGGGATCGGCTACGGGCTGGCCCTGCTGCTGTCGGCCGCCATCAAACAGCCGCTGGTGGGCTGGATCTGGTCGGTGCTGGTCGCCCGGGGCCGCTCGGAGTGGCGGGACGACCCGCGGCTGGTGCGCACCTTCACCCAGCTGACCGTGCTCTGGGGCGTGGTGTGGCTGGCCAAGGTGGGCGTGCAGGCGGGGCTCTACCTGGCCCACCAGGACACCCTGCTGGGCGTGGCCCGGCTCGCCCTGGGCTACCCGCCGTACGCGCTGCTGCTGCTGATCACCGTCTGGGTGGTGCGCCGGGTGACCCGGGAGACCACGCGGACGCCGCTGCCGGGCGCCTGAGCCCGCCGGCCGTACCGGAACCCCCGGCCGGCGGGACCGAACGGCTGCCGTCAGGCGCCGTCGCGGGTGCGCTCGACGCTGTCCGGCCCGAGGATCACCGCCCGGACCTCGTCCTCCACCGCGGCCGTGCACACGAAGACCAGCTCGTCGCCGGCCTCGATGGGGTCGTCCGGGCTGGGCACCAGCACCCGCTTGCCGCGCAGGATCGCCACCAGCGCCGCGTCGCGGGGGATCGGCACGGCGTGGATCGGCTCACCGACGTACGGCGCGGTGGGCGGCAGGGTGATCTCGACCAGGTTCGCCTCGCCCTGCCGGAAGGTCATCAGCCGGACCAGGTCGCCGACCGTGACCGCCTCCTCCACCAGGGCGGCCATCACCCGCGGCTTGCTCACCGCGACGTCGACGCCCCACTGCTCGGTGAACAGCCACTCGTTCTCCGCCCGGTTGACCCGGGCGACCACGCGGGGCACCGCGAACTCGGTCTTGGCCAGCAGCGACACCACCAGGTTGACCTTGTCGTCACCGGTGGCGGCCACCACCACCTCGCAGCCGGCGATGTTGGCCTCCTCCAGGCTGGCCAGCTCGCAGGCGTCGGCGAGCACCCACTCGGCGGCCGGCACCCGGTCCGGCCGGAGCATCTTGGGCTGCCGCTCGATCAGCATCACCTGGTGCCCGTTGTCGATCAGCTCCTGGGCGATGGACCGGCCCACGTTGCCCGCGCCGGCGATGGCGATGCGCATGGCTCAGTGCCCCCCTTCCGGCGGCGTGGCCGCCACCGAGGTGACCGACGGGATGATGTCGTCGGTCACCAGCATGAAGACCTGGTCGCCCTCCTGCACCACGGTGGAGGCGGTGGGCAGCGTGCCGATCCCGAACCGGATCAGGTACGCGACCCGGGCCCCGACGGCCTCCTCCAGTTCCCGCAGTGACCGGCCGATCCAGTCCTTGTGCACCGGCACCTCGATGATCGACACGGTGCTCGTCGGGTCGCGGAAGATCTCGACGTTGCCCTCGGGGACCAGGTGCCGCAGCATCCGGTCGGCCGTCCACCGGACGGTGGCGACGGTGGGGATGCCCAGGCGCTCGTAGACCTGTGCCCGGCGCTGGTCGTAGATGCGGGCGGCCACCCGGGAGACGCCGAACGTCTCCCGGGCCAGCCGGGCCGAGATGATGTTGGAGTTGTCGCCGCTGGAGACCGCCGCGAAGGCGTCGGCGCGCTCGATGCCGGCCTGGCGCAGCACCTCGCCGTCGAAGCCGGCGCCGGTGACGGTGATGCCGGCGAAGTCGGGGCCGAGGCGGCGGAACGCGTCCGCGTCCTGGTCGATCACCGCCACCGAGTGCCCCCGGGACTCCAGGCTGTGGGCGAGGGTCGACCCGACCCGGCCGCAGCCCATGATCACGACATGCACGGTGTCCGCTCCTCCCACGGTCCGCCCGGCGGACCCGTCGACTGCGAGCCTGCCACGTCCCCGTTGCCGGCGGGGAGCCGACCGTACCGCGCGGACCTGCGCGAGGGTGATCAGCCATCCCCACCGCATTCCCTGGACTGGTCGTACCCTTGGCGGTTGTGGCCAGACCCACCTCGCTGCTGAAGCGACTCCTCGTCGGTCGACCGTTCCGGTCCGACCGCCTCCAGCACACCCTGCTGCCGAAGCGCATCGCGCTGCCGGTCTTCGCCTCGGACGCGCTCTCCAGCGTCGCGTACGCGCCCGACGAGATCCTCCTGACGCTCTCCATCGCCGGCGCGTCGGCGTTCTTCTTCTCGCCGTGGATCGCCCTCGCGGTCGTCGTGGTGATGCTCACCGTCGTGGCGAGCTACCGGCAGAACGTGCACGCCTACCCCTCCGGCGGTGGCGACTACGAGGTGGCCACGGTCAACCTCGGCCCCCGCGCCGGCCTGGCGGTGGCCAGCGCGCTACTGGTCGACTACGTGCTCACGGTCGCGGTCTCGATCTCCTCCGGGGTGGCCAACCTCGGCTCCGTGCTCCCGTTCGTGGCCACCCACAAGGTGCTGATCGCGGTCATCGCGGTGGCGCTGCTCACCGCGATGAACCTGCGCGGCCTGCGCGAGTCCGGCACGGCGTTCGCCATCCCCACCTACGGCTTCGTGATCGTGATCGGCGGCATGCTGCTCACCGGCCTGGTCCGGATCTTCATCCTCGGTGACGAGCTGCGCGCGCCCAGCGCCGGCCTGGAGATCCAGGCGGAGCACAGCGTCACCGGGTTCGCCCTGATCTTCCTGCTGTTGCGGACCTTCTCCTCGGGCAGCGCCGCGCTCACCGGTGTGGAGGCGATCTCCAACGGGGTGCCGGCGTTCAAGGCGCCGAAGAGCCGCAACGCGGCCACCACCCTGCTGCTGCTCGGCGTGATCGCGGTGAGCATGCTGTTCGGCATCATCTGGCTGGCCCGGCTGACCGGCCTGCAGTTCGTCGAGTCTCCGAGCCAGATCGTCGCCGGCCCGCCCGGGTACGTGCAGAAGACCGTCACCACCCAGCTCGGCGAGGCGGTCTTCGGCAACGGGGTGCTGCTCTACGTGGTCGCCGGGATGACCGCGCTGATCCTGTTCCTGGCCGCCAACACCGCCTTCAACGGCTTCCCGGTGCTCGGCTCGATCCTGGCCCAGGACCGCTACCTGCCCCGCCAGCTGCACACCCGGGGCGACCGGCTGGCCTTCTCCAACGGCATCGTCTTCCTCGCCGTCTTCGCGGTGGTGCTGATCGTCGGCTTCCAGGCCGAGGTGACCCGGCTCATCCAGCTCTACATCGTCGGCGTGTTCGTCTCGTTCACGCTCTCCCAGGCCGGCATGATCCGGCACTGGAACCGGCACCTGCGCACCGAGCGGGACCCGGAGGTGCGCCGCCGGATGGTGCGGTCCCGGGCGATCAACGCCTTCGGCATGGCGCTCACCGGCACCGTCCTGATCATCGTGCTGATCACCAAGTTCCTGCTCGGCGCCTGGATCGCGATCGCCGCGATGGCGGTGATCTACCTGCTGATGCTGGCCATCCGCCGGCACTACGACCGGGTCGCCGCCGAGCTGGAACCGACCGAGACCCGGGGTGTGCTGCCCGCCCGCAACCACGCCATCGTGCTGGTCAGCAAGCTGCACCAGCCGACGCTGCGGGCCATCGCGTACGCCCGGGCGACCCGGCCGGACACGCTGACCGCGGTGACCGTGAACGTGGACGAGAAGGACACCCGGAACCTCCAGGCCGACTGGGAGCGGCGGGAGCTGCCCGTGCCGCTGACCGTGATCGACTCCCCGTACCGGGAGATCACCCGGCCGATCCTGAACTTCGTCGCCTCCACCCGCCGCGAGTCGCCCCGCGACGTGGTCACCGTCTTCATCCCCGAGTACGTGGTGGGCCACTGGTGGGAGAACCTGCTGCACAACCAGAGCGCGCTGCGGCTCAAGGGCCGGCTGCTCTTCGAGCCGGGGGTGATGGTGACCAGCGTGCCGTGGCAGCTCGCCTCGACCGCCAACAAGAACCTGGACCGGCTGGACGCCAACCTCAGCCGTGGGCCGGCGCGCGGACCCCGGGTGGCCCCACGCAGCACCCTGCCACCCACCGTCCCGCCGGTGGCCCCCGCCCCGCCCGGCGAGAGCGGAGACCGCGCGTGACGGCGCCGGTCGACGGGCGGCGCGGGCTGGAGGAGGCCGAGCGGGTCGAACTGACCGTGGCCGCGGTCGCGCCGGGCGGGCACTGTGTGGCCCGGGTCGACGGCCAGGTGGTCTTCGTCCGGCACGCGCTGCCCGGGGAGCGGGTGGTCGCCGAGGTGACCGAGCTGCACCGGGGCTTCGCCCGGGCCGACGCGGTCGAGGTGCTGGCGGCCTCCCCGGACCGGGTCGAGCCACCCTGCCCGTACGCGAAGCCGGGCCGCTGCGGCGGCTGCGACCTTCAGCACGTCGCCCCCGACGCCCAGCTCGACTGGAAGACCGCGGTGGTGCGCGAGCAGCTCACCCGGCTCGGCGGCCTCACCGACCCGCAGGTCGACGCGCTCGGCGTCCGGGTCGAGGCGCTGCCCGGCGGGCCGCTGGGCTGGCGCTCCCGGGTCCGGTACGCCGTCGACGGCGCCGGCCGGGCCGGGCTGCTCAAGCACCGCTCGCACGAGGTGGTGCCGATCGACCGCTGCCTGATCGCCCACCCGGCGATCCAGGAGCTGCCGGTGCTCGCCCCCGCCGGGGCCCGTTGGCCGGACGCGGACGCGGTCGAGACGGTCGCCGCCTCCGGCGGGGACGTCAGCGTCACGGCGTACGCCCAGGGCGTGCCCACCCCGGTGAGCGGCCCGGCGGTGGTCCGCGAGGTGGCCGCCGGCCGGGCGTGGCGGCTCCCCGCGTCCGGTTTCTGGCAGGTCCACCCGGCCGCGGCGGACACCCTGGTCGGGGCGGTCCTCGACCTGCTCGACCCGCGCCCCGGCGAGGCCGCCTGGGACCTGTACGGCGGGGCCGGGCTGTTCGCCGCGGCCCTCGCCGGCCGGGTCGGCGCGGCCCGGGTCACCCTGGTCGAGTCCGCCGAGCCAGGCGTGGCCGCGGCCCGGGAGAACCTGGCCGACCTGCCCGCCGTGGAGGTGGTCGCGGCCCGGGTGGAGACCGCGCTGGCCCGCCGCCGGATCACCGGCCCGGTCGACCTGGTGGTCCTCGATCCGCCCCGCTCCGGCGCCGGCGCGCCGGTGGTGCGGGACATCGTCGCCGCCGGCCCGCGGGCGGTGGCGTACGTGGCCTGCGACCCGGCCGCCTTCGCCCGGGACGTGCGCACCTTCACCGGCCTGGGCTGGCGGCTGGCCGCGCTGCGCGGCTTCGACCTGTTCCCGATGACCCAGCACGTCGAGCTGGTCGGCCTGCTCCTCCCGTCGTCCTGAGCCAGGCCGGCGGGCCAGGATCCCCGCCGGCCGGCGGGGGCCTTCGCACCCCCCGATCCGGCTGCCGTGATCCACGGCCGAGCTGCGGGCTGTCGGGCGGCCGATAGACTCTTCGGTCATGAGTGTTGAAGAGGGCACGGCCAACCGCGGCCGACTGCTGGGCACCGTCCGGGGCCCGCAGGACGTGAAGCGGATGACCGCCGAGCAGCTGGACATCCTCGCCGCCGAGATCCGTGACTTCCTGATCGCCAAGGTCTCCCGCACCGGCGGGCACATCGGGCCCAACCTCGGTGTGGTGGAGCTGACCCTGGCGATGCACCGGGTCTTCGACTCGCCGCGGGACCGGCTCCTGTTCGACACCGGCCACCAGGCCTACGTGCACAAGATCATCACCGGCCGGCAGGAGGGCTTCGACAAGCTCCGCCAGCGCGGTGGCCTCTCCGGCTACCCCAGCCAGGCGGAGAGCGAGCACGACCTGATTGAGAACTCGCACGCCTCCACCGCCCTGTCGTACGCCGACGGGCTCGCCAAGGCGTACGCGCTGCGCGGCGAGCGGCGCAGCGTGGTCGCCGTGGTCGGCGACGGCGCGCTGACCGGCGGCATGTGCTGGGAGGCGCTGAACAACATCGCCGCCGCCGGCAACCCGCTGGTGATCGTGGTGAACGACAACGGCCGGTCGTACGCGCCGACCATCGGTGGCCTCGCCGACCACCTCTCCTCGCTGCGGCTCAACCCCGGCTACGAGAAGGTGCTCGACACCGTCAAGGAGGCCCTCGGCTCGACCCCGCTGGTCGGCAAGCCGATGTACGAGGTGCTGCACGCGGTCAAGAAGGGCATCAAGGACGCGGTCGCGCCGCAGGCCATGTTCGAGGACCTCGGCATCAAGTACGTCGGCCCGGTCGACGGCCACGACGTCGCCGCGGTCGAGTCCGCGCTGCGCGCGGCGAAGAACTTCGGCGGCCCGGTGATAGTGCACGCGGTCACCCGCAAGGGCTACGGCTACCGCCCGGCCGAGGAGGACGAGGCGGACTGCCTGCACGGCCCCGGCGGCGCCTTCGACGTCGAGACGGGTCAACTGGTCGCCGCGCCCTCGGTGAAGTGGACCCACGTCTTCGCCGACGAGCTGGTCAAGATCGCCGACGAGCGGCCGGACGTGGTCGGCATCACCGCCGCGATGGCCGAGCCGACCGGGATCGCCAAGCTGGCCCGCAAGCACCCGAAGCGGGTGTACGACGTGGGCATCGCCGAGCAGCACGCCGCCACGTCGGCGGCCGGCCTCGCCATGGGTGGCCTGCACCCCGTGGTGGCCGTCTACGCCACGTTCCTCAACCGGGCCTTCGACCAGGTGCTGCTGGACGTGGCGATGCACAAGCTGCCGGTCACCTTCGTGCTGGACCGGGCGGGCATCACCGGCCCGGACGGCCCGAGCCACTACGGCGTCTGGGACATGTCCGTCTTCGGCGTGGTGCCCGGCCTGCGGATCGCCGCCCCCCGCGACGCCGGCAGCCTCCGCGAGGAGCTGCGCGAGGCGGTCGCCGTGGACGACGGCCCGACGATCGTCCGCTTCCCGACCGGCACGGTGGCCGCCGACCTGCCGGCCGTGCGCCGGGTGGGTGCGGTGGACGTGCTGGCCGAGTCGGCGCGTACCGATGTGCTGCTCGTCGCGGTCGGCTCCTTCGGCCAGCTCGGCATGGAGGTCGCCGCCCGGGTGGCCGAGCAGGGTTACGGGGTCACCGTGGTGGACCCGCGCTGGGTCCGCCCGGTCCCGGCCGAGCTGGTCGAGCTGGCCGCCGCGCACCGGCTCGTGGTCACCGTCGAGGACGGTGTCCGGGTCGGCGGCGTCGGCGACGCGCTCGGCCAGGCCATGCGGGACGCCGACGTCCGGGTGCCGCTGAAGGACCTGGGGGTGCCGGCCGACTGGCACCCGCACGGCACGCGGGCGCAGATCCTGGCCGACCTGGGCCTGACCGCGCAGAACGTGGCCCGCGACGTCACCGGCTGGATCTCCGGCCTGGACGCCCAGCCCGTCGAGCCGGCCGCCTCCGAGGCCACCGCCAAGAACTGACTCGGCACGCGAGTGGGTGGTCCGGCACAAGGCCACCCACCGCAGCTAGGGAAGATCTTGGTAGGAAGTGGCCCCTCCAGGGTCATTTCCTACCAAGATCGCAGTGTGACCCGGAGGTGCACGGGCGGCAGCAGGGGCCCTCGCGTGGTTTCATCTGGTCATGATCGAGCCCGTTCGTCGCATGGCCTATCAGCTGTACGCCCGCCGCCTGCGAGCGCAGTTGGCCGACGTCTCACTGCCTCGGCACGTTGCCATGGCGATGGACGGGAACCGGCGGTGGGCCAAGCAGATGGGCTTCGACGACCCACGACTGGGGCACCGGTACGGGGCGGAGCACATGCACGAGGTGCTGGCCTGGTGCGCCGAGTTGAGCATTCAGCACGTCACCCTGTTCGTCGCCTCCGTCGACAACGTACGCAAGCGGGCCTCCGACGAGGTGGAGCACCTGATGCGGATGATCGAGGAGGTGGTGGCGGAGCCACTGCTGCGGCCGGGCAACCCGTGGCAGCTTCATGTGGCCGGCCGCCCGGACGTGCTGCCCGACTCGACGCGCCACGCACTGAAGCTGGCCGAGGAGGCGACCGGTGCGCGCGGCGGCAACTTCCATCTCACAGTGGCCGTCGGCTACGACGGCCGCGAAGAGATCGTCAACGCGGTCCGTTCACTGCTCGAGCAGGAGGCGCAGACCGGCGCTACCGTCGATGACGTCGCGCAGCGCCTGACCGCCGAGGACATCGCGGCGCACCTGTACACCGGCGGCCAGCCCGACCCGGATCTCGTCATCCGCACGAGTGGAGAACGCCGGATGTCGGGCTTCCTGCTCTGGCAGGCCGCCTACTCCGAGTTGTACTTCTGCGACGTGTACTGGCCCGGCTTCCGGAAGGTCGACTTCCTTCGCGCTCTGCGTTCCTATGCGGCACGCAGCCGGCGATTCGGCGGATGATCATCACGAGAGTCGACCACCCAGGAGTACGGGCGGGTGGCCCAGGCGGGCGCTCGGGGCGCGAAGGTCAGCGTCCGCCCACGGATCGGTACCAGGTCTTTTCAGTGCCGGCCAGGCTGAACGTCTGACGAGAGTCCGGCTGCGGCATTACCACCAGGCCCGGCCGGTCGACCAGGCGCGACGCCCCGGGCGGGGCGGCGAACGAGGTGTCCCGGCTGGCCCGCCAGGTCAGCACCGCGAGCGGCTGGCCCGGCATCGGCAGGTGGTACGCCTGCAGGGTGGTGGACCGGTCGGCGGCGGAGACCACCGGGGCGCCGCCGTCGCCCGGGCGGTAGACCAGCGCGGTCATCGTGCCGGTGGCGCTCTCCCAGGTGAGCTGCTGCAGGTCGCCCGGCTCGCCGCCGGCCAGCGCCACCTCGCCGAGCGACCGGACGGCGACCTTCGCCATCGGCCAGGACTCCGGCGCGGAGCGGGGCGCCAGCCGGTCGCCGATGCGGCGCGGCACGCTGCCGAACGGTCCGGTGGTTTCGGCGAGAACGCAGGTGTCCAGCCCGGCCAGGGCGCGCTTGCCGGTGCCGGTCTCGTCGCGTACCAGGGGATAGCGGGGGTCGGCGGTGGCCGTACCCAGGTCGAGGACACGGTCGGCGGCCCGGCCGCGCGGCAGCGACCGGGTGGGGCGCAGCGCCGCGGTCAGTTCCACGGCCCGGCAGGCCGGCACGGCGAGCGGCTCGGTGAGGCCGTCGGTGCTGGCCAGCGCGCGGCCGTCCGGCCCGAGCAGCCGCTCCACCCGGGCCGAGGTGAGGTAGCGCCGGCCCTGCGGGAGCCGCACCGGCAGCACGTCGGAGTAGACCAGGTAGCCGGGGTCGGTGTACTCGGTGGCGTGGGCGACCCGCCAGCGGTCCTCGGCACGGTCGAGCTGCAGCAGCCAGGACGCGCTCTCGCCGGGCACGTCGGCGGCGACCAGGGCGAGCGGTGACCCGGCCACCTCGCCGGAGTAGAGGATGCCGGAGGTGGGCAGGTGTGCCCGGTCGTCGATCGGCGAACGCCAGTCCCGGACGGCCGCGCTGATGGCGGCGGTCGCGGTGGCGTCGCCGGCCAGGCTGCCGCGCGCCGGCCAGACGGTCAGCGGCCCGTCCAGGCTGTCGTAGCCGACCCGCAGGTCCGCCGACTGGCGCCCGGCGACGGGCCCGCACCCGGGTGCGGCCAGCAGCAGGGTCAGCAGCGCGGTGGCCACCGTGCCGCGTCGGCGGACTGAAGCCACCTGTACGCCCCCGATCGCGTCGTTGGTCGTGTTTGCGAGCCACATGGTACGAGACGACCGGTCGTCCGGCCGCGCCCGGCTCACCCCCTCTGGACGCCCACCACAGTGGACGGCGGTGTGCGTTTCGTGGCCATTTTCCGGCTCCGGTAGACTCCGCCGACTGTGACGCCTGCCGAGCCCCGTGGCGACTCGCCAGCGGACGCCGACGCCCCGACGGGCTCCGCCTCCGTCACCACCGTGGCCCCGCCCGACCCCGCTCCCGGCGACGGCCGGCCGGCCGCCCGGCCGCGCCGACGCTGGACGCCCCGCCGGCAGGATCTCGCCATGTACGGCATCTTCCTGCTGGCCGCGCTCTGGGTGACCAGCCGGATCTGGGTCGACCCGGCCGGCCGGGTGGCCGCCCTCTACAGCAGCGACCCGGCGCAGGTGCAGTTCTTCCTCGCCCACTCCGTACGCGTCGTGCTGCACGGCGAGTTCCCGTTCTACACCGACCAGTTCAACTACCCGGACGGCGTCAACCTGATGGCGAACACCGCCATCCTGGCCCTCGGCATCCCGATGGTGCCGATCACCGTCCTGTTCGGACCGGCGGTCTCCTTCGTCACGCTGGTGACGCTCGGCCTCGCCGGCACGGCCGCCGCCTGGTACCGGGTGCTCTCCCGGCACGTGGTGCGTACCCGGCTGGCCGCCGCCGTGGGCGGCTGGTTCTGCGGGTTCTCACCGGCGATGCTGTCGCACGCCAACTGGCACCCCAACATCATCTCCCAGTTCCTGCTGCCGTTCATCGTCTGGCGGGTGCTGGTGCTGACCCGCTCCACCCGCCCGGTCCGCGACGGCGCGCTGCTCGCCCTGCTGGTCACCGCGCAGGCGTTCATCAACGAGGAGATCCTGCTCTTCACCGCGCTGGCCTGCGGTGTGTTCCTGCTGGCGGTGGTCGCGCAGCAGCGGGAGCGGTGGGCCACCGCGTGGCGTCCCCTGGGGACCGGGCTGGCGGTCTGCGCGGTGCTCGCCGGGTCGCTGCTGGCGTACCCGCTCTGGGTCCAGTTCGCCGGGCCGATGGCGTACCACGGGCTCAGCGACACGGTCCGCGACTACGGCAACGACATCGCCTCGTTCTTCGCCCCCGGCTCGCCCACACTGGGCGGCCACGAGCGGGCGAACGTCAACCTCGCCCCGAACTACTCGGAGGAGAACGCCTTCTTCGGCTGGAGCCTGTCCCTGCTGGCCGTCGGCATCGTGGTCTGGCTCCGCCGGGAGGTGATCGTCCGGGCGCTCGCGGTGACCGGGCTGTTCTTCGCGGTGCTCTCCCTCGGTGAGCGGGTGTCCTGGTGGGACCGGGAGCTGGTCACCGGCCCGTGGGAGCTGCTGGTCCGGCTGCCGCTGCTCGACGCGGTGGTGCCGACCCGGTTCGGCCTGATCACCACCGTGGTCATCGGGATCCTGCTGGCCCTCGCCGTGGAGCGGTCCTGGTCGCTGCGGACCGCCGAACGCCGGACCGTACGGACCCTGACGGTCGCCGGTCTGGTGCTGGCGCTGCTGCCCATCGCGCCGATGCCGTTGGAGGTCACCACCCGGCCGGAGGTGCCCCGGTTCATCACCGCCGACCGGTGGCGGCGGTACGTCGGCCCGGACCAGACGCTCGTGTCGGTGCCGGTGCCGAGCATGGGCAACACCAACGCGATGCGCTGGGCGGCCAGCACCGACCTGGCCTTCAAGATCCCCGGCGGGTACTTCCTCGCCCCACGCAACGGGGTCACCGGCGACCCGGGCCGCTTCGGCGGTCGGCCCAGCGGCATCGGCGACCTGCTCGCGGAGGTCGCCGCCACCGGGCGTACGCCGAAACTCGACGACCGGCAGCGCCGGCGCTTCCTGGACGAGCTGCGGCACTGGCGGGCCGCCGTCGTGGTGCTGCCGCTCGACCAGCCGAACGCCGACCCGCTGCGGCAAACCGTCGAGCAGCTGATCGGGCCGGCCCGGCAGGAGCTGGACGTGTGGTTGTGGGACGTCCGGACACTGACCAGCCGGTCGGCCTGACCGCCCCGCCGGACCCGCCGGCGGCCCGGTCGCGGCGTCGGCGCCTCCGCCTGGTCGACGCCCTCGTGGTCGCCGGCTATCTCGGCCTGGCCGTCCTGCTCACCGGCGACCAGTGGCGGCGGCCGGAGCGGCTGTTCCACCAGGCCGGCGACCAGATGCTCTTCGAGTGGATGCTGGCCCGGGCGGCGCGGGCGGTGACCGCGGGGGAGAACCCGCTGCACAGCACGGCGCTGAACGCCCCGGACGGGGTGAACCTGATGGCCAACACCTCGGTGCTCGGGCTGGGCCTGCCGCTCACCCCGATCACCCTGCTGTTCGGCTCCCAGGCGGCCTTCCTCGTCGCCGTGGTCGCCTGCCTCGCCGGCACCGCCACCGCCTGGTACGCGCTGCTGGCCCGCCGGCTGGTCCGGTCCCGGGCCGCCGCGGCACTGGGTGGGCTGTTCTGCGGGTTCGCGCCCGGCATGGTGTCGCAGGCCGGGGCGCACCTGCACATGGCCGCCCAGTTCCTGGTCCCGGTGATCCTCGCGCTGGTGTTCCGCCCGGCCACCGACCGGGTACGCCGGGACGGGGTGCTGCTCGGGCTGGCCGTCGCCTACCAGGTCTTCCTCGGCGAGGAGGTGCTGGTCTTCGTGGCGCTGGCCGCCGGGGTTGTCGCCGGGGCGTACGCGCTGGCCGACCGGGCGGCCGCGCGCCGGCTGGCGCCCGTGGTGCTGCGCCGGCTCGGGGTCGGCGCGCTGGTGGCGGGGGCCCTGCTGGCGTATCCGTTGTGGTTCCAGTTCCGCGGCCCGGGCCACTACGCGGGGATGCCGTTCTTCGCCCAGGGTTACCGGCTGGACGTCGCCTCGTTCACCGCGGGGGCCCGGCAGAGCGTGGCCGGGGACGATCGTCACTCGCGGCTGCTGGCGCCGAACCCCACCGAGCAGACCTCCTTCTTCGGGCCGTTCCTGCCGCTGCTCGCCCTGCTGGTGGTGGTCCGGCTGTGGCGGCGGCCGCTGGTCCGCGCCCTCGCCGTCTGCGGGCTGCTGTTCGCCCTGCTCTCCCTCGGTACCACGATCGTGGTGAACCGGCACGACACCGGGCTGCCCGGGCCGTACCGGCTGGTCGCCGGGGTGCCGCTGCTCGACCTGGTGGTGCCGGCCCGGTTCGCGCTGGTCTGCGTACCGGTGCTCGGGGTGCTGCTGGCCCTCGCGCTGGACCGGCTCCGCCACCGGTCGGCCCGGACCTGGGCGCCCTGGGCCGGGGCGGTCGCCGCCGCCCTGCTGCCGCTGGTCCCCACCCCGATCCGGACCGTGCCGGTGGTGCCGGTGCCGGCCTTCGTCGCCGACGGCGGCTGGCGGGCGTACGTCCCGCCGGGCCGGACGCTGGTGCCGGTGCCGCCGGTGACCGGTGCGGCGAAGAGCCCGGCCACCTTCTGGTCGGCCCGCACCGGGCTGGCGTTCCACGCGCCGGGAGGCTACTTCATCGGCCCCCGGAGCGCGGCCGACCCGACCGCGCGCTGGGGCGCCCCGGACCGCCCCACCTCCTTGCTGATGCGGCGGGCCGCCGAGACCGGTCAGGTGCCGCCGGTCGGCGCCGCCGAGCGCCGCCAGGCGGTCGCGGACCTGCGGCACTGGCGGGCGGCGGTGCTGGTGCAAGCCGGCTCGTTCCCGGGCGACCCGGTCCGGACCACGGTGGACGCCCTGGTCGGCCCGGGCCGCGACGTGGCCGGCGCGTACGTCTGGGACGTGCGCCCCCTGGTCGGCTGACTGGGCGCAGGGCGGGGTCGGTTCAGAGCCGGTCGCGGACGTCCCAGAGCCAGACGTCGTCGATCCGCTGCGGCGGCCCGAGCAGCGCGGTCATCAGGTCGCGCAGCACCGCCTCGCGCGGGTTCGCGCCGAGGACCACCACCGACGCCTTCCAGAAGCGCAGGTCCTCGACCGCCTGACGGCGGTGCTCCGCAGTGATCGCGGGGGCCTTGTTCGCGTCCATGGTGGCGTAGATGAGCGTGCTGGTCGGCCGGTTCGGCGCGCCGAAGACCCCCGCACCGTTCTCGTTGGGGCCGATGAAGTAGCCGGCGGGGATGGGGAACTCCTGCCCGGTCAGCGCGCTCCAGCGCAGGGTGGGCAGGCCGTGCACGTTGCTCGGGATCGGCACCGGGACCAGCGTCCGGCCGTCCGGCACGTACGGCCGCCAGCCGCCCGCGGTGATGAAGTGCGGCGGCGGGTCGATCCGCTCGGCCGGCAGCGGGCGCGGGAAGAGCGGCAGCAGGGCCGCCACGATCGCCGCGTACCCGATGCCGCGCAGCCAGCGGCGACGCGGGCCGGCGGCCGGCGGCGTCCCGGTGGCCGCCCCGGCGCGCGGCCTCGGCACCGGCGGGCGGCCGGCCCCGGCCAGGGCGTTCCAGGCCAGCGCGAGCAGCACGCCGACGGCGCCGGCCACCACCAGGGCCAGCCGGGTCGGCATCATCATCTCGACCAGCGGCAGGTCGTCCGGCAGGTACGCCCAGGGGCCGTCGACAGTGGTCTCGACCCCGTCGAAGCGCACCTTCGGGCCGATCGCGGCGACCGTGAAGACCACCATCAGCACGGCGAGGATCCGGGCCGGCAGCGAGCGGCGTACCAGCAGCACCAGGGCGACCAGGGCGACCAGTACCAGCGGCCAGCCGAACCAGGTGTTCTGCTCGGTCAGCCCGATGGTCTGCTCGACCGCCTCGTCACCGGCCACCGTGTCCCGGGCGAAGGTGACGAAGGCCATCAGGTCCTCGCCCCAGTTGTGGAAGACCCCGCCCTGCAGGCCCCGGTAGGACTGCGGCCCGTTGAACTGGAACCAGATCGGGTAGGCGGTCAGCAGCAGGGCCAGGCCGCCGCCCACGCCGAGCGCGGCGAGGAACGTCGCCGCCCGCTCGCGCGCCGCGCGTGGCCGCTGCACCGCGTACGCCACCACGATGACCAGGCAGGCCAGCGCGGTCAGCAGCAGCATCTCCTCGTTGATGAAGATCTGGTACGCCACCAGCAGCCCCAACGCGACGCCGTTGCGCAGCCGGCGGTCCGGCTCGTCGAGGCGCAGCACCCGGGCCACGATCAGCGGCAGCAGGAAGTTGGAGACGAAGTTCGGCTGCCCGTTGGCGTGGTGCACGATGCCGGGGGCGAAGCCGAGGAACACCCCGCCGACGAAGGCCGCCGCGCGGGAGCGGACCAGGTGCCGGGAGAGCGTCCAGTACGAGGTGGCCGCCGTCGCCGACAGGGCCGCGCCCAGGTAGAGCGCGTACATCACCTGCGGGCCGAGGAGCAGGGTGAGCGGCGCCAGCGGCAGGGTGACCCCGAGCAGCGAGGTGTTCGCCATCATGTTCACCCCGTCCGGGGCGTTCTGCCGGGCGGTGAAGAGCGGGTTCTCCAGGTGACGCACCGAGTAGGCGCCGTGCGCGAAGAGCCACTCGAACCAGCTGTGGTCCGTCGGCAGGTGCGAGGAGACCCGGTGCTGCACGTCCCCCCAGTAGTTGAGGCAGACGAGAACCCCGAGCAACGCATAGGCTCCGATGGCCAGCACGTCGGCGCGGGCCGGCCGGCGCCGCGGCCGGCGTGGCGGGACCGCCGCGACGGGCTCGACCGCGACGGGCGAGGGGTTCAGCGAGGGGTCTACCACCGGCACAGCCACGACGGGCCATCGTACAGGCGACCCGGCGTCACCCCGGCCGGCCGGTACGCCCGACGCTGGTGCGCCGGGCGGCTGCCCGGGAAGGGGTGATCGTGACGGTCATCGATCTGGGCGAACTCCGCCGTGACCCGGCGCCGGAACCGCCGCCTCGCCCGCCGCGCGCCGTCAGCCGGCCGTACCGGGTGCTGACCGTGCTGTTGGCCGTCCTGTGGGTGGTCGCCGGCGGAGTCCCGCGCCCGGAGCGCGCGGTGGCCATCGTGCCGGCCCGGCTCGGCGCGGACGTCTTCCTGGCGGCCGACCGCCTCTACGTCGTGGATCCGCTGGATCCGCAGCAGGGTACGGGGCGGCTGCTGGTGGCGTACCAGATCCCGGCGGAGGGGCCGCCCGCCGTCCTGTGGCGCACCTCGCTCCCGGCCGGCGGCGGCGACGTCTGGCTGCTGCAGCAGGGCGGGACGGTGCTGGTCAGCGGCCGCCAGGTGGGCGGCCCCGAGGGCGTGTTCCGGACGACCGCCCTCGACGCCGGCACCGGCCGGTCAGGCTGGCAGCAACCCGGGGCCAGCTACCCGGCGGGCGACGGCGTCCTCCTCCAGAACCTGGATGTTTCCGGCGAGGGCTCGCTCCGCCGGGTCGACGCGGCGTCCGGCCGGACACTGTGGTCGGTGCCCACCCCGCTGGACGGCCCCAACCTGCGCTTCGGCCCCGACGGCGTGGACCGGATCGTGCTGGCCGCGCCCTCCGGCGAGGTCGAGGTGCGCGACCCCGCCAGCGGTGCCCTGCTGGCCGCCCGCAACATCCGGCCCGGTCAGCTGCCGAGCTGGCAGCGGAACCAGATCGTCGGCGACCTGCTGCTGGTGATCAGTGACAACGGCGGCACGGTGACCGGCTACGGCCTGGATCGGCTGGACCAGCGCTGGACGGCCCGGCTCGCCCAGGTCGGCTACCTGACCGACTGCGGCGACCTGCTCTGCGCCTACCGGCAGACCGGGGGGATGTGGGTGCTCGACCCGGCGACCGGCGCCGTGCGATGGAGCAACCCGCGCTGGCAGGCGGTGCTGTGGGCGGAGCAGGGCCGGTTCCTGGTCGGCTCGGATGACCCTGGCGGGCCCCGGTTCGTGGTGGCCGACGCGGCGACCGGCCAGCCGGTCGCCGACCTCGGCAGTTGGGAACTGGCGAGCTGGCACGAACCGGGCGACCCGCTGATCGGCGTCCGGCCGGGTGGGGACGGGCGACTGCTCGTGGCCGAGCTGGACGTGGCGGCCGCCCGGGCGAGGGTGTTCGACGCGCTGCCCGGCGTGCTCGGCGACTGCCGGAACGGTCGGCGGGTGCTGGTCTGCCGGCGTAGCGCCGGTGGGTTCGGGGTGTGGCGGCTGCCCTGACGCGGCCCGCCGACGCCGCACCGGCCGGCGTCCGGCCGGTGGGGGTCACCAGTTGGCCTGGGCGGGTGCCGGCGGCAGCGGCACCGACGCCGGCCGGACCACATACGTGACGCCGCCGCTGCCCGCCTGCCAGGCCGCCTCGAACGCCGCTCGGGGCACCGTCCGGCGGACCCCCTCGTCGTCCGGGGCGTACGGGTCGTTGAGCACCGGGTCGCCGTCGGCGGTGAAGCCGACCAGCACCATCAGGTGCCCCCGGGTGTCGTAGTCCAGCCCGGGCACCTGCCCCGCCGCGAAGGCGGCCGACAGGATCAGCGGTACGCCGGCGGCGACGAACCGTTCCGCCTCGGCGAGGGAACGCAGCCGGGTGACGAAGGCGTCCACCCCGTGCAGCCCCGCGTACGCCGTGTTGAACGCCCAGTTCCCGGCCCCCGCGTACGCGTGGTCGTAGCAGTGCCGGGCGGCGTGCACCACCACCGGCCGCGGGCCGGGCGGGTCGACCCAGGCGTACCGGTCGGGGGCGGGCCCGGCGCCCCAGAAGTCCAGCACCATCGACGTGCAGGTGGGGCTGCACCAGGAGTCCCCACCACCGCCCCAGCGAATCTCCCCGCCGGCGTGCAGCCGCTGCGAGTAGCGGGGCACGTCCAGCACCCGCCCCCGGGCGCCGGTCGGCGGCGGTGCCGCAGCGTCCACCGACCCGGCCGTGGCCCTGCCGGAGGCGACCGCGCCGACCGTGCGCAGCACCGGGCCGGCCGGGGCGCCGGGGCGGCGGAACAGGCTGACCCGGACCTGCCAGCCGGTGACCACCGCGCCCGTGACCCGCAGGGTGTCCTCCGCCACCCGCGCGTCGTCGCCCGCCTGGCCGGGCACCGAGCTGCGGTGGATCGTCGCCTCGTCGGCCGCCCAGTCACCCAGCACGTACCAGCCGGTCGACGGGCCCGTCTCGGCCCAGCCGCGCAGCTCCACCCGCAGCCAGCAGCTCGGCGGGGTGTCCGCAGTCCATGACGGGACGATCTCGGCCGCCGGAAAACCCAGCCGGACCGGCGGGGACGCCCAGGTCGCCAGGTCGTAAGCGGCGGTGCTGCCGGTGTGCGGATCGGTGTGCTCGACCCGGCCGGCCGCCGGGCCGATCACCAGGCCGCCCGGGCCGGCGATCAGCCCGTCGGACGCCCCGCGGCCCAGTTCGTCCGGGAAGCGGAAGCGGTGGTACGCCACGTCCCGCCCGGTGGGCGTTCCGGTCATCGGCAGCTCCTTGTCGCCAGGTGCCGGGAAGCATGGCGTACGCGAAGGTTCTTTGCAACGGCGGCGCGGGATGCTGGTTTGGTGGCCGGCACTAGGTTGTCGGGAGGTCACGAGCTGGGAGGCCGGGGATGCGGGTACTGGTGGTCGAGGACGAGCGGAACCTCGCCGACGCGATCGCGCGCGGGTTGCGCAAGCGCGGGATGGCCGTCGACGTCGCCTACGACGGTTCCGCTGGGCACGAGGCCGCCTTCGTCACCCGGTACGACGTGGTGATCCTCGACCGGGACCTGCCCGGCGTGCACGGTGATCAGATCTGCGCCGACCTGGCCGCCTCCGGCACCCTGACCCGGGTGCTGATGCTGACCGCCAGCGGCACCGTCGCCGACAAGGTGGAGGGCCTGCAGCTCGGCGCCGACGACTACCTGCCCAAGCCGTTCGCCTTCGACGAACTGGTCGCCCGGGTGCAGGCGCTGGGCCGGCGGGCCACCCCGGCCGCCCCGCCGGTGCTGGCGGTCGCCGACCTGGTGCTCGACCCGGCCCGTCGGGTGGTCACCCGCGGCGGGGTGCCGGTCGACCTGACCAACAAGGAGTTCGGCGTGCTGGCCGAGCTGCTCAAGGCGCGCGGCGCGGTGGTCTCCAGCGAGGAACTGCTGGAACGGGTCTGGGACGCGAACACGGACCCGTTCACCACCATCGTCCGGGTCACCGTGATGACGCTGCGCAAGAAGCTCGGCGACCCGCCCCTGATCGAGACGGTGGTCGGCGCCGGCTACCGCACCGCCGAGGTCGCCGCGTGAGCGCGAGGAGTGAGCCGGTTTTGCGAGCCCCGCAGTCGCGAACTGAGGAGGCACTGTGAGCGGCGGCCTGCGTCCCACGCTGCGGCTGCGGCTCACCCTGCTCAACGGGGTGCTGCTCGTCGGCGCCGGGGCGATCCTGGTGGTGCTGGCCTGGCTGCTGGTCCGCGACGCGCTGCGCCCCACCGACGAGCTGCGGCCCGGCACCACGGTGGTGCTCGCCGACGGCCGCACCCTGGACGCCGGGCAGTGGCAGCATGATCTGGTCGGCGCCGCCTCGACGGAGCTGCTGGTCAAGGGCCTGCTGGCGCTGCTGGTGATCAGCGTGGTCGGGGTCGCCGGGGCGTATCTGGTGGCCGGCCGGGCGCTGCGCCCGCTGCACCAGGTGACCGCCACCGCCCGGCGGCTCGGCGAGGCCACCCTGGACCAGCGGATCGGCTGGTCCGGCGCGGATGACGAGGTCGCCGAGCTGGCCCGGACCTTTGACGCCATGCTGGACCGGATCGCCGCGGCGTTCGAGGCGCAGAAACGGTTCGTCGCCAACGCCTCGCACGAGCTGCGTACCCCGCTGGCGGTGATGCGGACCGAGATCGACGTGACGCTCAGCGACGACGAGGCGGATCGGGCCGAGTACCGGCGGATGGCCACCGTGGTCCGGGACGCCTCGGAGCGAGCCAACGGCCTGGTCGACGCGCTGCTGGTGCTGGCCCGCAGCGAGGCCCAGACGGGCCGCCGGCTGGCCCGGCGAGCCGAGTGCGACCTGGCCGCCGGCACCGCCAACGCGCTGTCCGCGATGTCCGGCGAGGTGGAGCGGATCGGGCTGAAGGTGCACACCGCGCTGCGCCCTGCCCCGGTGGTCGGCGACCCGGGGCTGCTCGACCGGCTCGCCGGCAACCTCGTGGAGAACGCGGTCCGCTACAACCACCTGCACGGGCGACTCTGGGTGCGTACCGGCACCGACGGGCAGCGGTCCTGGCTGGTGGTGGGCAACACCGGCTTCGAGGTCGCCCCGGCGGACGTGCCGGGGCTGTTCGAGCCGTTCCGGCGGGGCGGCCAGGAGCGCACCGGCGCCCGTGGCTCCGGTCTGGGGCTCTCCATCGTCCGGGCGGTGTGCGACGCGCACGGCGGCACGGTGACGGCGGTGGCCCAGCCGGGCGGCGGCCTGGAGGTGACCGTCACGCTGCCGTCCGCCGACGCCCCGGCCGCCACCTGACCGGCCGCCGCCGGGCGTCCGGCCGTCCGGCTCGGCCCCGCAGCTCAAAGGCCGGGCCGGCGGCGGGTTTGTGCGGACGGCCGGGGCGGTGACATGATGCTGCGCGTCAGCTCGAAATGCGGAAGGGGGTGTGGTCGATGTCCACCGTGAAGACTCCCGCGCCCCGCAGCCGCCGCTGACGTCATCGACTCCGCGGGGCGCACTCCGACCTGGAGGTAGCACCGTGAGTGCACAGATCCACTGCGTCACCGTCGAGACCGACGACCCGTACGCCCTGGCGAGCTGGTGGGCGGAGGTGCTCGACCGGAAGCTGCACGACGACGACCACCCGGGCGACACCGAGGCGGTGCTCGTCGCGCCCGACGGGCACGGCCCCGACCTGCTCTTCGTATCGGTCGGGGAGCGGCATGGCAAGGGCGCGTTCCACCTCGACCTGCATCCGGCCGAGGGCACCCGGGACGCCGAGGTCGAGCGGCTGCTCGGCGTCGGGGCCACCCTGGTCGCCGACCGGCGCCGGCCGGACGGCACCGGCTGGGTGGTGCTCGCCGACCCGGAGGGCAACGAGTTCTGCGTCTGCCGCAGCCCCGCCGAGCGGGCCGCGTCCGCCTGACCCGGAAACGGGACCGGGCCCCCGCCACGGCGGGGGCCCGGTCACCGGTCTGGCAGGCGATCAGTTCTTGTGCTCGATCTCGCCCCGCATGGCGACGAACTCGGACTGCAGCGCGGACGCGGGCTTGAAGTACATGACGATCATGCCGACGCTGCCCCGGTCGGCCCAGACGCAGACCCCGACCGGGTCGCCGTCGATCTTGCCGTCACCGCACTTGGCGTCGCCGCCCAGCGGACCGGCGTCCACCGTCTTGAACTCGGTCACCCCGAGTTCGCTGCCGAGGCCCGTGGTGGCGTCCTCCAGCTCCTTCTTCGGGTCGGCCATCACGCCGGAGGCGCCGGCGATCATGACCAGATCCTGCTTCGTGGGATCGCCGTAGAAGGCGCCGACGGTGCTGGTGGCGTCCGGCACGTCCTTCTTGATCTCCGCTTCCATCTCCGTGGCGGCGGCCTGGAGCTGCGGGTTGTCCACCTTCGCCCGGCCGCCGAGCGTCTCCGGAGCCGACACCCGGGTCTTGGTGGCGTCGACCACCTCGCCCACGGTGTCCTTCGCGGCGAAGTAGATGGCGGCACCACCACCCACGCAGAGCACCACCACGACGGCCAGGACGATCAGCACGATCTTGCCGGCCTTCGACTTCTTCTTCGGCGGCACCTCGGGGCCGCCGAAGCTGGGCTGGCCGGTCTCCACGTACCCGCCGTACTGCGGGGCAGGCTGCTGCGGCGCCTCCGGGTGGCCGCCGTACTGGGGGCCGGGCTGCTGCGGAGCCGGCGGGTAGCCGCCACCGTATTGGGGCTGCTGCTGCGGCGGGTAGCCACCGCCGTGCTGCTGGCCGGGCTGCTGCGGCGGAGGGTATGAACCGGGGTACGGACTGGACGGCGGCTGGGACATGTTGGTCAGCTCCTAAGAAATCTGGACGCGTGATGGTAGCGAGCCCGACCGACAGACTGTTGACCGACAGGTGTGGACGTGACGAAACCGGAACCGGGTCGTGACCGGCCCCGCCGCACCGCCGATGCGGCCGCGAGCGCGGGGTGACCGGGCGGTGACGGACCGGGTGCACCCGAGCTGCCGGCATCGTCCGCCCGGTGGCGCAGGCGGCGAGCGGTGCCGGTCCGGGTCCCGGAAACGACGAACGCGGTGGCCGGACCGTCCGCGAGGGACGGTCGGCCACCGCGATCGCGGGGGAGCGGCGGTGGTCAGGCGGGCAGGCTGGCCACCCCGCGCGGCAGGAACCGCTGGCCGGTGACCCGCTCGGAGGTGCCGGTCCGGTCCAGGTACGGCGTGACGCCGCCCAGGTGGAACGGCCAGCCGGCACCGAGGATCATGCACAGGTCGATGTCCTGCGCCTCGGCGACGACACCCTCGTCGAGCATCAGCCGGATCTCCTGCGCCAGCGCGTCGAGCGCGTGCTGCCGGACCTGCTCGGCGGTCAACGGCTGGTCGCCGACCACGAGCAGCTTGACGACCTCCTCGTTGACCTGGTCGTCGACCACGATCGGCTGGCCGGAGTCGGCGATTCGCTTGAGGTTCTCGCTGACCCCGAACCGGTCCGGGAAGGCGGCGTGCAGGATGCCGCCCACGTGGTGCGCCACGGCCGGGCCGACCAGCTGGAGCAGGGCGAGCGGGCGCATCGGCAGGCCCAGCGGGTCCAGCGCGCTGTTCGCCACGTCCAGCGGGGTGCCCTGGTCGACGGCGGCGAACACGGTGCCGAGGAAGCGGGTCAGCAGCCGGTTGACGACGAACGCCGGAGCGTCCTTGACCAGCACGCTCGACTTCTTCAGCTGCTTGCCGACCGCGAACGCGGTGGCCAGGGTGGCGTCGTCGGTCCGCTCGCCCCGGACGATCTCCAGCAGCGGCAGCACGGCGACCGGGTTGAAGAAGTGGAAGCCGACCACCCGCTCCGGGTGCTCCAGGTCCTCGGCCATCGCGGTGACCGACAGCGAACTCGTGTTGGTGGCGAGCACCGCCTCCGGCTTGACGATCTTCTCCAGCTCGGCCCAGACCTGCTTCTTGACGTTCAGGTCCTCGAAGACCGCCTCGATGACCAAGTCGGCCTCGGCGAAGACGGACTTGTCGACCGAGCCGCTGACCAGGCCGTACAGCTTGGCGGCGGTGCCCTTGTCCATCCGGCCCTTGCTGACGGCCTTCTCGATCTGGGTGTGCACGTAGCCGACGCCCTTGTCCACCCGGGCCTGGTCCAGGTCGGTCAGGACGACCGGCACCTGCAGGCGGCGGGCGAACAGCAGGGCGAGCTGGCTGGCCATCAGGCCGGCGCCGACGATGCCCACCTTGGTGACCGGGCGGGCCAGTCCCTTGTCCGGCGCGCCGGCGGGCCGCTTGGCCCGCCGCTGCACCAGGTCGAAGGCGTACAGGCCGCTGCGCAGCTCCTCGGAGAAGATCAGGTCCGCCAGGGCCTCGTCCTCGGCGGCGGTGCCGGCGGCGAAGTCGGCGTCCTTCGCGGTCTCCAGCAGGTCCAGCGCCCGGTACGCGGCCGGGACCGCGCCGTGCAGCCGCTGGTCGAGGGTCTGCCGGGCGAAGTAGAGCACCCCCGCCCACATGTCCTTGTCGACCTCGGGCCGGGTCACGGTGACCTCGCCTTTGACCACGCCGGCGGCCCACTCCAGGGACCGCTCGAGGAAGTCGGCCGGCTCCAGCAGCACGTCCGCGATGCCCATCTCCGCGGCCTGCTTCGGCTTGAGCATCTTGTTCTGCATCAGCGGGTTCTGCAGGATCACCTGGGTGGCGGCCGGGATGCCGATCAGGTTCGGCAGCAGCTGGGTGCCGCCCCAGCCGGGGACCAGTCCGAGCGAGACCTCGGGCAGCGCGAGGGCCGCCGCGCCCGCCGAGAGCGTCCGGTAGTGGCAGTGCAGGGCCAGCTCCAGGCCGCCGCCCATCGCCGCGCCGTTGACGAAGGCGAAGGTCGGGATCTGGCTGTCCTTGAGCCGGGCGAAGACCCGGTGGCCGAGCCGGCCGATCTCCAGGGCCTGCTCGCGGTTCGCCAGCAGCGGCAGACCGGTGATGTCCGCGCCCACGCAGAAGATGTACGGCTTGCCGGTGACCGCGACGAACGCCGGGTTCGCCGCGAGGGCCGTGGTGATCGCCTCGTCCAGGCTGGTCAGTCCGCCCGGCCCGAAGGTGTTCGGCTTGGTGTGGTCGAGGCCGTTGTCCAGGGTGATCAGGGCGGCGGGCCGGTCGAGCCCCGGTACGTTCACCTGGCGGAGCAGCGCCCTGGTGACCACCTCGTTCGGTGCGGCTAGCGTGCTCACTTGTCTCCACCCTCCCGCTGAACCGGCTTGCCGGACTCCGTCCAGTGCGGGTTCTCCCAGATGACGGTGCCGCCCATGCCGATGCCGATGCACATGGCGGTGAGGCCGTAGCGGACCTCGGGGTGCTCGGCGAACTGCCGGGCGAGCTGGGTCATCAGCCGTACGCCGGAGGAGGCGAGCGGGTGACCGACGGCGATCGCGCCGCCCCACGGGTTGACCCGCGGGTCGTCGTCGGCGATGCCGAAGTGGTCGAGGAAGGCGAGCACCTGCACGGCGAACGCCTCGTTCAGCTCGAACAGGCCGATGTCGTCGATGCTGAGGCCGGCGATGCGCAGCGCCTTCTCGGTCGAGGGGATCGGGCCGACCCCCATCACCTCGGGCTCGACGCCGACGAAGCCGTACGACACCAGCCGCATGGCGATCGGCAGGCCCAGCTCGCGGGCGGTCTCCTCGGCGACGACCAGCGCGGCGGTGGCGCCGTCGTTCAGGCCGGCCGCGTTGCCGGCGGTGACCTTGCCGTACGGGCGGAACGGGGTCTTCAGGCCGGCGAGCTTCTCCAGCGAGGTGTCCCGGGGCGCCTCGTCCACGGTCGCCAGGCCCCAGCCGGTCTCCGGGTCGCGCACCGCGACCGGCACCAGGTCGCCCTGGAGCTTGCCGTTGGCGTACGCCTTGGCGGTCTTCTGCTGGGAGGCGAGCGCGAACGCGTCGGTGCGCTCCTTGGTGATGTGCGGGACCCGGTCGTGCAGGTTCTCCGCGGTGGCGCCCATGACCAGGGCGGACGGGTCGACCAGCTTTTCCGCGATGATCCGCGGGTTGGGGTCGACGCCCTCACCCATCGGGTGGCGGCCCATGTGCTCGACGCCGCCGGCGATGGCGACGTCGTATGCGCCCATCGCGATGCCGCTGGCGACGGTGGTGACGGCGGTCATCGCCCCGGCGCACATCCGGTCGATGGCGAAGCCGGGCACCGTTTTCGGCAGACCGGCCAGCAGGGCGGCGGTGCGGCCGATGGTCAGGCCCTGGTCGCCGATCTGGGTGGTCGCGGCGATGGCGACCTCCTCGACCCGCTCCGGCGGCAGCTGCGGGTTGCGCCGCATCAGCTCCCGGATGCAGCGGATCACCAGGTCGTCGGCGCGGGTGTTGGCGTACATGCCACCCGCCTTGCCGAACGGGGTGCGGACGCCGTCGACGAAGACGACGTCGCGAACTTCACGGGGCACTTGGAGCCTCCTTTTCGACCACAATTCGGCCTCCGCGCGCCGACCGGCGGCGCCACGGGCTGAATGAAGGTCGCCGGCGCTGGCGTTTCCCCGGATGCTACTCGCCAGTAACCAACGCCGACACCACCCCCCGTGTGGCCAACCCCACACCCCGCCCGCGACGCCGCGCTTCGTCGATCATGAGGTTGACGGCGATGTGGATCTCCAAAAATGCCGCCAACCTCATGATCAACGCGAGATCAGGGGGTCGTGAGGGCCTGGGAGAGGGCGGGGAGGAGGAGGGTGAGCTGCCATTCCCGGGCGCCGAAGCCGCGGAGAGTCTCCGCCACGGTCTCGTCGGTGATCTCCTCCGGTGGCTGCCAGGCGAGCCGGCGGACGTAGTCCGGTGCGATCAGGTTCTCGGGCGGCAGGTTGTGCTCACCGGCGATGCGTAGCACCACCTCCCGGCAGCGGGCCAGCCGGCCGGCCGCCACCGGATCCCGCTCGGCCCAGCGGTGCGGCGGGGGCGGCCCCTCCACCACCGGGGTCACCGGCAGCGCGTTGTCCGGCAGCTGCCGGGCGTCGTCCAGGGCCGCCAGCCAGGTCCGGGCGAGCCGGCGTACCGAGCGGCCGCCGAAGCCGGGGAGAGTGAGCAGCGTCTTCTCGTCCTTCGGGTCCAGCTCGGCGGCGGCCACGATCGCCGAGTCGGGCAGCACCCGCCCCGGGGCGGCGTCCCGCCGCGCGGCGATCTGGTCGCGGGCGTACCAGAGGGAACGGACCCGGGCCTGCGCGCGGGCGCCGCGTACCCGGTGGATGCCCGAGGTGCGGCGCCACGGCTCGGCCCGGACCCGGGGCGGCCGGGCGCCGTTGCGGACCAGGGCGGCGAACTCCTCCGCCGCCCACTCCGACTTGCCCTGCCGGCGCAGCTCCTCGTCGAGGGCGTCGCGCAGGTCGACCAGCATCTCCACGTCCAGCGCCGCATAGGTGAGCCAGGACTCCGGCAGCGGCCGGCTGGACCAGTCCGCCGCCGAGTGGTGCTTCTCCAGCGTGTAGCCGAGCAGCTGCTCGGTCAGCGCGGCGAGGCCGACCCGCTCGAACCCGGCCAGCCGGGCGGCCAACTCGGTGTCGAACAGCCGGCGCGGGCGCAGCCCCAGTTCGCCGAGGCAGGCGAGGTCCTGGCTGGCGGCGTGCAGCACCCACTCGGCCTCGGCGATCACCGCGTCCAGGGCGGAGAGGTCGGGCAGCGGCAACGGGTCGATCAGCGCCGTGCCCGAGCCGGCCCGGCGCAGCTGCACCAGGTAGGCCCGCTGGCTGTAGCGGTATCCGGAGGCACGCTCGGCGTCCAGGGCCACCGGGCCGATGCCCGCCGCGAAGCGGGCCACGACCTCCTCGAGCTCGCTCGGCATGGCCACCGGCGCGGGGGTGCCCTCGCGCGGGGCGGTCAGCGGCACGGGCCCGCCGGCGGTGGGTTCGGTCCCCGCGTCCGTTGGCTCCGACCCGGCCGACGACGGACGCGGTGCTGCCTCTCCCGTACGGCTTTCGGCGGCCCGACGGCGCAGGGGTGGTTCGTCGGTCACCTGACAACCCTAGTGCGCGCGCCCGACGCGGTGTGCGCAGCCGGTCCGGCGCGTGTCGGCGCGATGACCGCCGGGTGTCGGGGCAGGTCGGCTTGCGCGCCCGTGGCAGGGTCGGACAACAGGGGAGACAAACCCCGTTCGCGCAGGTACGGTCCATCGAGCCGCAGCCGGGGTGTCGAGGGGCCGTCGGGCGGTGTCGGGCGGGGCGTTCACGGGGGAGGACGAGCGATCATGACGGCTGCGTACGGCGGTGCCGGGGTGCCGGGGCCGGGCCCCGACGAGACGGCCGACCAGGCACGCGGCGAGAGCGTCCGGCCGGGGCCCCTGCCGCCGCGGATGATCCCACCGGTCGCGCCCGGTCAGCCGGCGCCGTTGGGCGCGCCCGCCGGTTTCCCGGCCGCGCCCACCGGTGGCGTTCCCGCCCCCGAGCAGCCCGCCGGTGCGCCGGGCCAGCCGGCCGTACCCGCACCCCGAGCCACCTGGCCGGCGGCGCCGAACAGCGGCCAGTGGGGCCCGGGCGGTGCCTCGGCCGCCCCGCGCCCGCAGGACGGATGGCCGCCGGCCCAGCCGGGCAGCGCGCCCGGGCAGCCGGTCGGCGCCGAGCCGACCGTCCCCGGCGGCTTCGCCGCCCAGCCCACCACCGCGCCCGCCCAGCCCACCACCGCGCCCGCTCAACCGGCGTCGGCGTTCGCCCCGCCGACGCCCGTTCCGTTGCAGCCGGTCCCGGGGCCGGCGTTCGCAGGGCAGCCGGCCCCGGCGCCCACCCACCCCGGACAGCCGATCTCCACGCCGGCCCACCCGGCTCAGCCGACCACCGCACCGGTCCACCCGGCTTCCGCACCCGCCCACCCGGGGCAGCCGGTCGCCGGGCCGACCTACCCAGGGCAGCCGATCTCGGGACCGGCCTACCCGGGCCAGCCCACCGCCGGGTCGGCCCTGCCGGGGCAGTCCGCCCCGGGGCCGGTGTACCCGGGGGGAGCCGCGGGCGGGACCGGCCGCGGGCGTCGGCTGCCGGTGGTGGCGCTCGTGCTGGCCGGCATGCTGGCGGTGGTCGCGGGGGTGCAGGCGTACCAGATCCACCGGCTGGACGGCCGGCTCGCCGCCACCGACCGGCGGTTGGCCGACGCCCAGGGCGCGGACGGCAGCCGGCTGGACGGGCTGGAGAAGCGGGCGGAGGCCCTGGAGAAGCAGGCCGGTTCCGCCTTCAACCCGGAGGCCGTGGCGAGTGCCGTGCTGCCCAGCGTGTTCCGGGTCAGCGCCGGCCAGTTCACCGGGACCGCCTTCGCGATCGGCAAGCCGCCGTCCGGCGGCGGCACCATGCTGCTCACCAACTTCCACGTGGTGGAGTCGGTCTACGACGGCGGCGGCCGGAAGGTGTTCCTGGAGCGGACCGGCCAGCGCTTCGAGGCCACCATCGTCAAGGTCGACAAGGACAAGGACCTCGCCCAGCTGCGCAGCACGGCCCGGTTCACCGGCCTGGTCGCGGCCCGTACGCCGGTCAAGTCCGGGCAGCAGATCGTGGTGGTGGGCGCCCCGCTGGGCCTGCAGGACAGCGTGACCACCGGGGTGGTGAGCGCGTTCCGCCCGGACGAGGGCGGCTCCGGCCCGGTGATCCAGTTCGACGCGCCGATCAACCCCGGCAACTCCGGCGGGCCGGTGATCAACGGGTCCAAGGAGGTGGTCGGCATCGCCACCGCCAAGGCCCGGGACGCCGAGGGCATCGGCCTCGCGGTGCCGATCAAGACCGCCTGCGACACGTTCACGCTCTGCTGACCGGCCCGCACCCGGTCGCCGTTGACCGCATCCGTCGACGCCTGGCCCCGAGCACGTCGACGCGCAGACCACGGCCCTTCGGGCCACCCCACGGGGACCAGCACACTTGGAGGTACGTCATGTCCCAGCCACCGACCGGAGCGGCGGGCTGCCCGCCCCAGCCGCCGGGCGGCACCGGGTACGGCAGCCCGTACGGCGGCCAGCCCGCGCCCCAGCAGTACCCGGCCGGCCAGCCCGACCCCACCCTGCCCCAACCCGTCGCCCCGGCGCCCGCCCCGCCGGTCCCCGGGCAGTACGCGCCCGGCGCCGCCCCGGTCCCCGGCCAGTACCCGCCGAGCGCCCCGGTCCCCGGGCAGTACCCGCCGAGCGCCGCCCCGATCCCTGGCCAGTACGCGTCGGGCGCCGCCCCGGTCTCCGCGCCCGGTTACCCGCAGCCGATGTCGGCGCCGCCGATGTCCGCCCCGCCCGTGTCCGGGCCGGGTTTCGGGACGCAGCCTATGTCGGCCCCGCCGGGTGCGGTCCCGCCGTACGGGGCGCCGGCGGCGCCCGCCGGCAAGGGGCGGAGCACGCTGATCCTCGCCCTGGTGGCCGGGCTGCTGTTCGTGCTCGGTGGCGTGATGACCGGCCTCTACGTCACCACCAACGGGAAGCTGCACCGCACGGAGCAGCAGGTCAGCCAGCGGGACGGCACCATCGCGGCGAACCGGCAGGAGATCGACAAGCTCAAGGCCGACCTGCAGACGGTCCGGGACAAGCTCGCCGACACCGAGCAGAACCTGACCGGCACCAAGAACGACCGGGACGAGCAGGCCCGGCAGAAGAAGGTCATCGCCACCTGCCTGGACAAGCTGACCACCGCCATCGCGGCGGCGTCGGCCGGCAACAAGGCCGCCTTCGACAAGGCCAACAAGGGCCTGGACAAGGTCTGCGACGAGGCCGAGAACTACCTCTGACGGGTATCGCGCGGGCCGCTCCGGGCACCCGGGGTGGCCCGTCGCCGGTTTTCCGCCGCTCAGGCGGCGCCGGCGGGGCGGCGGGACGGCAGGGCCGTCACCCCGGGCGGTGGCAGCCCGGCCGTCGAGGCCAGCAGGGCGCACCAGCCGAGCAGGTGCGGGGACAGGTCGACGCCGAGCGGGGTCCAGGAGGCCCGGATCTCGATGTCCCCGGCGGCGGGCGGCCCGGCCAGCTCGCCGAACCGGGTGGAGAGGGTCTGGGTGACCGTGCCGCCGATGGCCCGGTGCCGGGCGTCCTGCGCGTCCAGCGCGTCGGTCAGCCAGGTCCAGCCCACCCCCGGCAGCAGCGGGTCGCTGGCCAGGTCCACCTCCAGCTCCGCGGTCACGTACGTGACCAGCCGCAGGGTGCCCTGCCACGCCTCGTGCCCGGCCGGGTCGTGCAGCAGGATCAGCCGCCCGGTGGCCACCTCGTCGTCGTTGCGCATGACCGCGGCGGAGAGCGCGAACGCGTACGGGGCCAGGCGCTGCGGGGCGCCGACCTCCTCCAGCACGATCTCCGGGCGGGGGGTCACCGATCGCAACCCCGCGACCGCGCGGGCGAAGGTTTCCGGGAGCGCGATCGGGGGGGCCATGCGGGCAGCCTATGCCGCCGCCCGCCGGTAGGGCGGGACGGCGCGCCGAGCGGCGGGCCGCGATCATGCGGGGAGGAATCCTGCCGGCCGGGGCCTTCCGGCGCCGGGGGCGTCAACCAGGGCCTTCCGTTCACGTCACAAAAGGTGACGGTGGCGGCGGGGGCCGCCCGCACGCGTGGCACGATTGCCGCGATGACCACCGACACCACGGGCACCGCCGCCCGAGACGGACAATCCCGCCGTGGCGGGCCGGCCGATTCGCCCTTCGTCCGGGCCTGCCGGCGGGAGCCGGCCCCGCACACCCCGGTCTGGTTCATGCGACAGGCCGGCCGGTCGCTGCCGGAATACCGGGAGATCCGGGCCAACGTGCCGATGCTGGAGTCGTGCCGCCGTCCGGAGCTGGTCACCGAGATCACCCTTCAGCCGGCCCGCCGGCACGGGGTCGACGCGGCGATCCTGTTCAGTGACATCGTGGTCCCGGTGGCCGCCGCCGGGATCGACCTGGACATCGTGGCCGGCACCGGGCCGGTGGTGGCCGAGCCGGTCCGCGCTGCCGGCGACGTCGAGCGGATCCGGCCGATCACCCGCGACGACGTGTCCTACGTGGACGAGGCGGTCCGGCTGCTCGTCGCCGAGCTGGGGGACACCCCGCTGATCGGTTTCGCCGGTGCCCCGTTCACCCTGGCCAGCTACCTGGTCGAGGGCGGGCCGTCGCGGACCCACGCGAAGACCAAGGCGCTGATGTACGGCGACCCGGACCTCTGGCACGCCCTGTGCGCCCGGCTGGCCGAGGTCACGCTGTCGTTCCTGCGGGTCCAGGTCGACGCCGGGGTGTCCGCGGTGCAGCTCTTCGACTCGTGGGCCGGCGCGCTGTCCGAGGCCGACTACCGCCGCTACGTGCTGCCGCACTCGACCCACGTGCTCACCGGCCTGGCCGACGCCGGCGTGCCCCGGATCCACTTCGGGGTCGGCACCGCCGAGCTGCTGGGCGCGATGGGCGAGGCCGGCGTCGACGTGGTCGGCGTGGATTGGCGTACCCCGCTGGACGTGGCGACCCGCCGGATCGGCCCGGACAAGGCCGTGCAGGGCAACCTCGACCCGTGTGTGCTGCTCGCCCCGTGGCCGGTGGTGGAGGCCGAGGTGCGCCGGATCCTGGACGAGGGGCGGGCCGCCCCCGCTCACGTGTTCAACCTCGGGCACGGCGTCCTGCCGGAGACGGACCCGGACGTGCTGACCCGGGTGGTCGCGCTGGTGCACGAGCTCAGCGCGCGGCCGGCCGAGTAGGGAGGGACCATGGCGCGACCGTGGCGGGTGGCGATCGTCGGTGGCGGCGTCACCGGGCTGGCCGCCGCCGTCCGGTTGCGCGACCGCGCCCCCGCCGGCACCGAGGTCACCGTGTACGAGCAGTCCGGCCTCCTCGGGGGCAAGCTGCGCACCGGCGAACTGGCCGGGCAGCCCGTCGAGTTCGGCGCCGAGTCGTTCCTGATGCGTGACCCGGCCGGCGGGGAATCGGCCGCGGTGACCCTGGTCCGCCGGCTCGGCCTGGCCGACTCGATCGTGCACCCGACCGTCGGGCAGGCGGCGCTGGTCGTCGACGGCGGGCTGCGGCCGGTTCCCGGCGGCACCCTGGTCGGCGTACCCGGTGATCTGGAGAAGGTGGCGGCGGTGGCGCGGCCGGCGGCGGACGCCGACCGGGACGCCGGCCGCCCGCTGCTCGGCCCGGACGCCGACATGGCGGTCGGCGCGCTGGTCCGGGAGCGGTTCGGCGACGAGGTGGTGGACCGGCTGGTCGACCCGATGCTCGGCGGCGTCTACGCGGGCCGGGCCGACGGCCTTTCCCTGGTCACCACCATGCCGGCGCTGGCCCGCGCGGCCCGGGTCGAGCACACCCTGGTCGGCGCGGTCCGGGCCGCGCAGGCGGCCGCGCCGCGCACCCCCGGCGCGCCGGTCTTCGGCACCCTGGCCGGCGGGCTGAGCACCCTGGTCGCGGCGGCGGCGCGGTGCAGCGGCGCGACGATCCGCCGGGACGCGGCGGTCCGCGAGCTGCACCGGACATCGACAGGGTGGCAGCTCACCGTCCGCCAGCCTGACGACGGCTCCACGTCGCGGCGCGGCGGCAGACGCGCCGAGCTGGAGTTGTCGGAAGTCGAGGCCGATGCCGTGCTGCTGGCCGTGCCGGCCCGCCCGGCCGCCCGGCTGCTCGCCGGCCCGGCGCCCGAGGTGGCCGCCACCGTCGGCGGGCTCGACTACGCCAGCGTCGCGCTGGTCACCCTGGCCCTGCCCGCGCCGGAGCTGCCGGAGCTCTCCGGCTTCCTGGCGCCGGCCACCGAGGGGCTGCTGATTAAGGCGGCCACGTTCTTCACCACGAAGTGGGGCCACCTGCGCCGGGCCGACGGGCTCGCCCTGCTGCGCGCCTCGGTCGGCCGGTATGGGGAGGAGACGTCGCTCCAGCTCACCGACGACGACCTGGTCGCCACCGTGCACCGGGAGCTGTCCAAGGTGCTGGGCGCCCCGCTGCCCGCCCCGGTCGCCCGGCATGTGCAGCGGTGGGGCGGGGCCCTGCCGCAGTACACCCCCGGCCACGGCGCGCGGGTGGCGGCGGTCCGGGCGCGGCTGCGCGCCGCTCACCCGACGCTGGCCCTGGCCGGGGCCGGCTACGACGGCGTCGGCATTCCGGTCTGCGTCCGCTCCGGCGAGGCGGCGGCCGAAGAGATCATCACAGCACTGGGAGGATCGGCAGCATGACCGAGCAGACCAACGCGGCCCGGCTGCGGGAGCTCAACGAGACCATCCGCTACACCATGTGGTCGGTGTACCGGGCCACCAGCCCGCTCCCGTCGCTGCGCGAGAACGTCGTCGACGAGGTCGAGTCCCTCTTCACCGAGCTGGCCGGCAAGGACGTGACCATCCGGGGCACGTACGACGTGGCCGGCCTGCGCGCTGACGCCGACCTGCTGATCTGGTGGCACTCCTCGTCCAGCGACGCGCTCCAGGACGCGTACCTGCGGTTCCGCCGGACCACGCTGGGCCGGGCGCTCACCCCGGTCTGGTCGCAGATGGCGCTGCACCGGCCGGCCGAGTTCAACAAGAGCCACATCCCGGCGTTCCTGGCCGGCGAGGAGGCCCGGGCCTACCTCTGCGTCTACCCGTTCGTCCGCTCGTACGAGTGGTACCTGCTGCCGGACGCCGAGCGGCGCGAGATGCTGGCCGAGCACGGCCGGATGGCCCGCGGCTACCCGGACGTGCGGGCCAACACGGTGGCCTCGTTCGCCCTCGGCGACTACGAGTGGATGCTCGCCTTCGAGGCCGACGAGCTGCATCGGATCGTCGACCTGATGCGGGACCTGCGGGGCTCCCGGGCCCGGCGGCACGTGCGGGAGGAGATCCCCTTCTACACCGGTCGTCGCCGGTCCATCGCCGACATCGTCACCTGCCTGGTCTGACGCTTGGTCGTCGGCGGACGCGGCAACTTCGGGGAAGGTGCCACGTCTGCCGCGGCTGAGGCAGCACCTTCCCCGAAAGTGCCGCCTCGCGGGATGTCCGCTCAGGCGGGTGGGCGGCCCTCCCGGCGCATGGGGGTGTGCGGGATGCCGTCCTCCACGTACCCGGGGCCGCTGACCGCGAAGCCGTGGCCGGCGTAGAAGTCGACCAGGTGGGTCTGCGCGTCCAGCACGCACGGACCCGCGCCGACCACGGCCAGCGCCTCGGTCATCAGCCGGCCGGCCAGGCCCGCGCCGCGGGCCGCCGGCGCCACCACCACCCGGCCGATCCGTGCCACGCCGTCCGGGTCGGCCAGGATCCGCAGGTACGCCACGACCACGCCGTCCCGGGTCAGCCAGAGGTGCCGGGTGCCGGGTTCGACGTCCCGGCCGTCCAGCTCTGGGTACGGGCAGTTCTGCTCGACCACGAACACGTCGATGCGCAGCCGGAGCAGGTCGTGGAAGGTGCGGGCGCCCAGCTCGGCGAAGCTGGCGACGTGCGACTCGACGGGCATCCCGCGATGGTAGGCGTGGCCAGGCGGCGCCAGCTCGCCGACCTGGCGGTGTCTGGGTGCGCCGGATGCCGCCACATCGCCGGCCCGGGAGCTGCGCGGGGCGGATACCGCCACATCGTCGACCCCGGGGAACCGCGCGGGGCGCCTCTCGGTCAGGACGGGCGGGCGCCCACCGCGTCGCGGACCTCGGCGCCCTGGGCGCCCTCTACCGCCCGTGCGCAGTGCGCGCAGCAGAAGAAGCGGCCGTTGACCTCGACACCGTGGCCGGCGATCTTGATCTGGCAGTGCTCGCAGATCGGCGCCATCCGGTGGATGGCGCACTCGAAGGAGTCGAAGGTGTGCACCGCCCCGCTGGCCGTACGGACCTCGAACGCCCCCCAGTAGTCGTTACCGCATACCTCGCAGGTTGCCATTACAAATCCCCCCGATATGGACACGTCACCCCAGCGTCGAGCAGCCGACACACGCGGGCAACCGGAACCGGGGAATCTGGTCCGGCTCGACGGCGAGTCGCCCCCGGCGTGTCGGACGTTAGGCCTGGTGATCGCCCCGACACCCCCGGAGGACCACGTGATCAAGCGCAACAAGCTGTTCGGCAACCAGACCCGGGTCACCTTCTGCCTGCCGCGCGACACCCCGTCCGGCACGGTGAGCGTGGTCGGCTGCTTCAACGACTGGGAGCCCGGCCGGCACGAGCTGATGCCCCGTCGGGACGGCACCCGGACGATCACCGTCCGGCTCGGCCCCGGCGAGCACCACTTCCGCTACCTCGCCACCGGCGGAGTCTGGCTGGACGACGAGTCTGCCGACGCGGTCGACGAGCGGGGCTGCCGCCTGCTGCTCTGACTGTGAGGCTGGCCTGGTCGGTCCGCCGGGGCAGCTCAGCCCTGCTCCGGCTCCAGCCGGATCGAGACCGAGTTCACGCAGTGCCGGGTGTCCTTCGGCGTGAACCCCTCGCCCTCGAAGACGTGCCCCAGGTGGCTGTCGCACCGGGCGCAGCGGATCTCCGTACGCCGCATGCCGAGGGTGTTGTCGGGGATCTCCTTCACCGCGCCGGGGATCGCGTCGTCGAAGCTCGGCCAGCCACAGTGCGAGTCGAACTTGTCCTCGCTGCGGAACAGTTCCGCCCCGCAGGCTCGGCAGTGGTAGACGCCGGCGGTCTTGGTGTCGACGTACTCGCCGGTCCACGGCCGCTCGGTGCCGTGCTCGCGGAGCACCCGGAACTCCTCGGGGCTCAGCCGGACCCGCCACTCTTCCTCAGTGGTGGGCAGTTCGCTCTCGGAAAGACTCACCGGTCAACGGTACGCCGGGCGTCGGTGGCATCGCATATGGTCGCGCAATGGGTGGCACCAAGGCCGCAGCCGAGGAGATCGAGGTCGCCGGGCACACCGTACGGCTGAGCAGCCCGGACCGAGTGATCTTCCCGCAGCGCGGCTTCACCAAGGCGGACGTCTTCCACTACTACCTGTCGGTCGGCGAGGGGATCATGCGCGCCCTGCGCGACCGGCCGACCACGTTGCAGCGCTTCCCCGAGGGCATCGAGGGGGAGATGTTCTTCCAGAAGCGGGTGCCGACCCGGGGCGTACCCCCGTGGGTCGGGACCGCGGAGATCAGCTTCCCCAGCGGCCGGAAGGCCGCGGAGCTCTGCCCGGCCGACCTGGCCCACGTGGCCTGGGCGGCGCAGATGGGCACGGTGGTCTTCCACGCGTGGCCGGTCCGCGCCGCCGACGTCGACCGCCCCGACGAGCTGCGGATCGACCTGGACCCGCAGCCCGGCACCGACTTCGCCGACGCGGTCACCGCGGCCGGCGAGCTGCGGGCGCTGCTGGACGAGCTGGGCGTGGCCGGCTGGCCGAAGACGTCCGGCGGCCGGGGCGTGCACGTCTACCTGCGGATCCAGCCGCGTTGGACGTTCGTCGAGGTGCGCCGGGCCACCATCGCGCTGGCCCGGGAGCTGGAACGCCGCCGTCCGGAGCTGGTCACCACCGCCTGGTGGAAAGAGGAGCGCGGCAGCCGGGTCTTCGTGGACTTCAACCAGATGGCCCGGGACCGGACCATCGCCTGCGCGTACTCGCTGCGGGCCAACGCGCGGGCCACCGTCTCCACCCCGGTCGACTGGGACGAGCTGACCCAGGTGGACCCGGACGACTTCGACCTGCGCAGCGTGCCGGCCCGGCTGGCCGAGCGGGGTGACCCGCACGCCGGCATCGACGACGCCCCGTGGGACATCAGCCCGCTGCTGGAGTGGGCCGAGCGGGACGCCGCCGCCGGGCAGGGCGACCTGCCGTACCCGCCGGAATATCCGAAGATGCCGGGCGAGCCGAAACGGGTGCAGCCCTCCAAGGACCGTGACCGGCCTCGCGCCTGACCGCCGCCTCGCCCGCACCAAGATCGTGCTCGATCCAGGAAGTAGTGGCATCGGAGCGCGCCCGACGCCACTCGATCCAGGATCGAGCACCATCTTGCAGGGCGCGGCGGAGCCGGGTAGGTCAACCGGCGGCCAGAGCACCGGCCGGCTCGTCGGTGGTTGCAGGATTCATCGTGGTCGTCGCGGCGCCGGCAGCGGCCGGCGCCGCCGAGTCGGAAGCCAGAGCGAGGTTGGTTTGAGGCATGCTCGAAGCCGGTAGCCGCACGCGCACGCAACCACCACCACCCGGCGTCGTCTTCGAGGCGCTCACCCAACCCGACCCCGACCCGGCGCGGCCCTGGCTGCGGTTGCTCGACGATGAACGATCGCCGCAGATCTTGCGCGCCGAGCATCCGCGCCTGGTCATCTGGTCGTCGCTGTGGATCAGGCGACCGGATGCCCAGGTACGTTTCGATCTGGAGTCCGACGGCGGAGGAGGCACGCAGCTGAGCTGGACTCTGCTGGTCGCCGAGCCCGTGCCCGACCCTTCGTTGCTCGGACACCTTCGCAAGCGGCTCAACGAACTGATCAACGCGAACCTGCGCTACACCTTCGGCCAGTAGGCAGACCAGAAAGCTGCCAACGATCAGGGTTGGGCGGGTCACTCTCCACCGGTCGCTGGGCGGCTGGTAACGATCATGTAACGGGCGCGAACCTTTCCCGCCCCCCGACCGGTCTTCCTTTTCATCGGCCCGACGGGGGCCAGGGGAGGGCGTCGGATGAAGTTGGTGTGGAGGCGGGCCGTCGAGGCGCGCGGGCTGCTGCTCGCCGCCGCCGTGGCGGCCCTGGTCGCGGTGGCACTGGTCACCGGGCTCTCCGACTACAACCGGCGGGCCGTCGACGCCGGAGCGCGGGCGGTGCTCGACGCCGCCCCGGCCGAGGAGCGCAGCCTGCTGGTCAGCGGCTCCGGCGGCCCGGACGCGGCCGCGTACGCCGAACGGGACCGGGCGGTCCGCGCCCAGTTCGCCGCCGGCCTGGGCGAGGCGCCGGTCACCGTCGCCGCCGCCCGCTACGGCACCGGGCGCGAGCTGACCGGGGACCTCGGCGCCGCCCGGGCCGGCGACGACGCGGTCTTCGCCAACCTCGGCACCCTCGACAACCTGGCCGCGCACGCCCAACTCACCGCCGGGTCGTGGCCGGCGCCCGGGGCAAACCCGCTGCAGGTGACGCTGCCCGAGAAGGTCGCCGGCCAGCTCGGGCTGCGCACCGGCGATCGGGTGCCGCTCTACGACCGCAGCACCGAGCGGGCCGGCGCGGTCGTGGTCGCCGGGATCTGGCGGCCCCGTGACCCAACCGAGGCGTACTGGCGGCTGGCTCCCGGAGTGGGCGAGGGTGACCCGGGTGCGGTCACCTCGTACGGGCCGTTCGCGCTGGACCCGGCCGACTTCGCCCGTACCTTCCCCGGCTCGGTGTCCGCGTCCTGGCTCGTGCAGCCGGACCTCGCGGTGGTCGAGCCGAGCCGGCTGGTCTCGGTCAAGACTGCCGTCGCCGCCATCTCGGCGAAGATCCCCGACGCCACCGGCCTCGGCTCGTCCGCGCAGGCCGTCAGCAAGCTGGACCAGCTGATCGACCGGCTCGGCCGAGCCGACCTGGTGGGCCGGTCCGCCCTGCTCACCCCGCTGTTGCTGATCGTGGTGCTCGGCGGGTACGCGCTGGTGCTGGTCGCCGCGCTGCTCAACGAGGACCGGCGGGCGCAGACCGCACTGCTGCGCGCCCGGGGCGCCGCCCGCGGCCAGCTCGCCGGCCTCGCCGTCCGGGAGGCGACCCTGGTGGTGGCGCCGGCCATGCTGCTCGCCCCGCCGCTGACCGGGCAGGCCGTGCACCGGCTCGGCGCCGACCTGCGGCTGGCCGACGGCGGCCTCGCCCAGGTCTGGCTGGTCGCGGTCGCCGCCGCGATCGGCTGCCTGCTCGCCATGGTGATGCCCGCGTTGCGGCGGGCCGGCACCTACGTCGCCGACATGGCGGCCCGGTCCCGCCCGACCCGCGGCGCGGCGGTGCAGCGCGCCAGCGCCGACCTGGCCCTCGTCGTGCTCGCCGTGCTCGCCTGGACCCAGCTCCGGCAGTACTCCTCGCCGCTGGCCGGGGCCGGCGGGCGGCTCGGCATCGACCCGCTGCTCGCCGCCGCGCCCACCATCGGGGTGCTGGCCGGCGCGGTCGTCGCGTTGCGGCTGCTCCCGCCGGCGACCCGGGTCGCCGAGCGGTTCGTCGACCGGCGGCCGTGGACGGCCACCATGTTCGGCATGTGGCAGGCCGGCCGCCGGCCGCACGCCGGGCCGGTGCTGCTGCTCGCCCTCGCCGTCGGCGGCAGCACGCTCGCCTGGTCGCTGGTGGCCTCCTGGGAACGGTCGCAGCGGGACCAGGCCCAGCACGCCGTCGGCACCGACCTGCGGCTGGTCGAACGGAGCGGGAGCGCCCCGGCCGACCGGGCGGGCCGGCTGGCCGCGGTGCCCGGGCTGGACCGGGTGCTGCCGGCCTGGCGCGACGACGTGCGGCTCGGTCGCGACAACCGGGAGGCGACCGTGGTGAGCCTGGACGCCGCCGGCGCGGCCGGCATGCTCCGGCTCGACGACGCCGCCGGTGGCGCGTCCAGTGACGCGTTGCTCGACCGGCTGGTCCGCAAGCGGGCCATGGCCGCCGGGATCGCCCTCCCGGCCGGCGCGCGGGCGCTCGCCGGGACCGTTCGCACCCCCGTCGAGACGCGGTTCGAGCAGCCGCGGGTGTCCGTGTCCGCGCTGCTCGTCACCGACTCCGGTACGGCCTGGCGGCTGCCGCTGGCGGTCGGCCAGGGCGACGGCCGGCCGGTGTCCTTCTCCGTGCCCCTGCCCGAGACCGGCGGCGTCCCGGTGCGGCTGGCCGGGTTCGAGGCCGACGGTGGCGAGGCGGTCGGCGAGAGCTACCGACTGCGGATCAACGGGCTCCGGGTCACCGACGCGGCTGGCGGCATTCGGCCACTGGCCCTCGACGGCGGGTGGCGGATCAGCGGCGAGGAGGGGGCTCGGGCGGCCGCCCAGGTCGACGGGGGCTCGGTCGACGTCACCCGCCACTTCCTGGTGCCCGAGGGCCTCCGGGAGTTCATCAGCGGGCCGGCGGCCCGGATCGCCGTGGTGCCCGTCGGGGACGACCCGCCGGTGCCGGCGCTGGTCACGTCCGGCGCAGCCGCGGCGCTGAACGTCCGCACCGGCGACACCATCAACCTGTCGCTGTCCGGGGTCTCCCTGCCGGTGACGGTGGTCGGGCAGGTCAAGGCCGTCCCCGGCACCGCCGGCGACGGGGTGCTGCTGGACCTGCCCGCCGCCACCGACCTGCTGCTACGCCAGCAGGGCACGGTCCGGTCGACGGCCGAGTGGTGGCTGCGCACCGACGACAGCGGTCACGCCGCCGCCGCGGAGGCCCTCGCCGCGCTGCCCGGGACCACCCTGCTCGACCGCCGCCAGGTGGCGGCGGAGGCGGCCCGGGACCCGTACTGGCGGGGTGCCCGGGTCGGGCTGCTGGCCGCCGCGCTCGGGTCGGCGCTGCTCGCCCTGGTCGGTCTCGCCGTGGACGTGTGGGCCACCACCCGGCACCGGCTGACCGAGTTCGCCGTGCTGCATACGCTGGGCGCCAACGCCCGGCTGCTGGCCCGGGCCCTCCTCGCCGAGCAGGCCTTCCTGGCCGGCATCGGGGTCGGCGTCGGGCTGCTGGTCGGGGCCGGGGTCGCGGCCACCATGGTGCCGCTGGTGATCCTCACGCCGGCCGCCGGCCGGCCGGTGCCGGAGGCGGTCTTCACGGTGCCATGGACCCCGATCGGACTGACCGCGGCCGGGCTGCTGCTCGCCGCGCTGGCGTTCGCCGCCGTCATCACCACCGGCATCCGCCAGCGGGTGGCCGCCGTGCAGCTGCGGATCGGGGGAGAACGATGAGCCTGTTCAGGGTGGCCCGGCGGGTCCGGGCGTACGGGGGGCATTTCCTCCTCCTCGCGGTGCTGACGCTGGTCACCGCCCTGCTGATCACGGCGGTGCCGCGAATCGCCGATCGGCTCACCGGGCAGGGGCTGCGGGAGTACGTGGCGGCCCAGCCGGTGGCCCGCCGAGACCTGACCTACGCCATGAAGGACGTGCTGATCCGGTCCGGAAGCCAGGAGGTCCTCGCCGGCCGCGCGGCCGAGCTGGACAGCTTCGAGGAGCGGATGCCGCCCGTCGTGCGGCAGGCGATCGGCGAGCGGTGGTTCACGGCGGAGACCTCCTTCGCCCGGCTGAAGGGACCGGAGCTGACCGCTGACAAGGGGCTGATCGACCTCAGCCTGCGGACGGTGAGTGGCATCGAGGACGCGGCGACCCTGGTCGAGGGCCGGTGGCCCGACGCGGGCGTGGCTGCCGACGGCTCCGTCGAGCTGGCCCTCGCCGACACGGTCGCCGGCCGGCTCGGGCTGCGTGCCGGTAGCCGGCTCACGCTGTCCGTCCTGGACGTCGCCGGCAACCCGATGACGAGGAAGGAGATCAGCCTGGTCGGCGTCTTCCGGCAGCTCGACCAGGGCGACGGGATCTGGGACGCGCTTCCGTCGTTGCTGCGGCTCGGCGAACCCGAGGGGGACGGCGAACCGTTCCTGCTGGTCGGGGTGACCTCCGACCAGGGCCTGGCCGCGCTGACCGGGGCCGGCTGGCCGGTCAGCTTCGGCTGGCGCTACCGGATCTCGCCGGACCGGATCACCCCGGCCCAGCTCGACGCGCTGATCGAGGGGTTGAGCAGCCTCGACCGGATCCCCAAACCGTCCGGGCTCGGCTTCACTCAGGGCGTCGACATCCCGTTGCGGCAGTTCGCCGACTCGCTCGCCGCCGCCCGTACGCTGCTCGCGATCATCGCGGCCGGGCTGCTCGCCACCCTGGCCGGCCTGACCCTGCTCGCCGCCCGCCTGGCGGCGCGCCGACGCCGGTCCGAGTACGTGCTGCTGCGCGCCCGGGGCGGCTCGACCGGCGCGGTGCTCCGCCGCGGGCTCGCCGAGTCGGTGCTCGTGCTGCCGGCCGCGGCCGGCTTCGGTTGGCTGCTCGGCGGCCTACTGCCCGGCGAGGGCACCGAGTTGCGCTGGGTGCTGCTCGTCGCGGTGCTGGTCACCCTGGTCCCGCCGGCCGCCGCGCTCACCGCCGCACGCGGTGGCGCCGGCCGGGCCGACCTGGTCAGCACCCGGTCCACCACCGTCCGGCTCACCGTCGAGGTGACCGTGCTCGGCATCGCCGTGCTCGGGGCGTTCCTGCTGCGCCGCCGGGGCCTGGCCCTCGACGGGTCGGTGGACCCGCTGCTGGTCTCCGTGCCGGTGCTGCTGGCGGTGGCCGCGGCACTGGTCGCGCTGCGGGCGTACCCGTGGCCGCTGCGGCTGCTCAGCCGGCTCGCCGCCCGAGCCCGGGGCAGCGTGGCGTTCCTCGGCACCGCCCGCGCCGGCCGGGCCGCCACCACCGGCCCGCTCGTCGTGGTCGTCCTCGCCGTCGCCACCGCCGCGTTCTGCGGGGTGGTGGCGGCCGGGATCGAGGCCGGCCGGGACCGGGCCGCCGTCCGGGCCGTCCCCGGGGACGTCCTGGTCAACGGGGAACGGTTCGCCCCGGACACCACCGAGGCGCTGGCCGCGCTGCCCGGCGCCCAAGCGGTGGCCCCGCTGCTGGTCGAGCCCAACGTGCGTCCGTACGCCGACCAGGCCGGCCGGTTCGGCGGGGTCGGCGACACCCGGGTGCTGCTGGTCGACGGCGCCCGTTTCGCCGAGGTGGCCCGCCGCGCGGGCGTGCCCGTGACCGTCCCCGACGCGCTGCGCGCCACCGGCGACGGCACCACGCCGCTGCCGGCGCTGGTCTCCCCGGCGCTGGCCGACGAGTTCACCGAGGCCGGGCTCGCCGACCCGCAGGGCCGCCGACCAGCCTGGCTGGACGTGCAGGGCAACCGGCTGCCGGTGCGCACCGCCGCCACCGTCACCGAGTTCCCGCTGATCGACCGGAACGTGGAGCGGTTCGTGGTGCTGCCCTGGCCGACGCTGCCCGCGAACGCCCCGCATCCGCTCGTACCCACAGGTTTCGTGCTGGCCGGGGAGCGGGTGGACCACGCCGCGGTGGCCCGGGTGGTCAACGAGGGGCAGCAGCGCTACCAGCGCACCGGGGCGGTCACCGCCGGGGAGCGGCCCCGCCAGCCGGAGCTGCGGGTCCGGTCGGCGGTCCGCGCCGAACTGGGCGGCAGCGGGGTGAACGGCCTGCTGGTCTTCGGCTTCACCATGGGTGCGGCCGGCGGCGGCGCGCTGGGCCTGCTCGCGCTCGCGTTCGCGGTCCTCGCCGGAGCGCGGGGGCGGGGGCAGGTGCTGTCCCGGCTGCGCACCATGGGCCTGTCCCGCCGGCAGTGGCGCGGGCTGCTGCTGGTCGAGCTGACCCCGCTGGTGCTGGTGTCGGTGCTCACCGGCGCGGTCGTCGGGGCGCTGCTGCCGATGCTGCTCACCCCGGTGCTGGGCCTGCCCGCGTTCACCGGCGGCGTCGCCGTGCGGGCGAGTTTCGAACCCGGCCTGGTGGCCGGTGTGCTGGGCCTCGCCGCGCTGGCCCTCGGCTTCGCGATCGCCGTCGAGGCCCTGAACAACCGCCGGATGCGCCTCGGCGAGGTGCTCCGGCTCGGAGAGGAGAGCTGAGATGACAGCGACCGCCCATGGCCATCCGGGCTCGGCGCGTCTGACGCCGCGCAGCGACCCCGGACAGCCAGCCTCCGCCGTGCCGGACCTGGCCGCCCTCCAGCAGCGCGCCGCGCAGCGCGCCGCCGAACGGGCCGGCGGGCGGGACCGGTTGCGCGGGCACATCGTCTGCGACGGCCTGGTCCGCATCTTCAAGACCGAGGGGGTGGAGGTGGTCGCCCTCCAGGGTCTCGACCTGGTCATCGACCGTGGCGAGCTGGTGGCGATCGTGGGGGCCTCCGGCTCCGGCAAGTCGACGCTGCTGAACATCCTCTCCGGGCTGGACACGCCCACCGCCGGCATCGCCCGGGTCGCCGAGTACGACCTGCTCGCCCTGTCGAACCGGCGCCGGCTCGCCTACCGCCGGCAGATGGTCGGCTTCGTCTGGCAGCAGACCGGGCGGAACCTGCTGCCGTACCTGACCGCGCTGGAGAACGTGGAGCTGCCGATGCGGCTGGCCGGCGGGCGCAGCCGGCGGGCCCGGCGGGACCGGGCCCGCGAGCTGCTCGACCTGGTCGGCGTCGGCTACTGCGCGGACCGGAAGCCCGGCCAGATGAGCGGCGGCGAGCAGCAGCGCTGCGCGGTCGCCGTGTCGGTGGCCAACGACCCGGAGGTGCTCTTCGCCGACGAGCCGACCGGTGAGCTGGACGAGGCGACGGGGGCCGAGGTCTTCGCCGCGCTGCGGACCATCAACGCCGAGCTGGGCGTCACCATCGTCGTGGTCACCCATGACCACGCCGTGGCCAGCCAGGTCCGCCGGACCGTCGCGATCCGCGACGGCCGCACCTCCTCGGAGGTACGCCGCACCGCCCGCGTCGCGGCCGACGGCAGCACCGAGCTGGTCAGCGAGGAGTACGCGGTGCTCGACCGGACCGGCCGGATGCAGCTCCCGGCGTCCTTCGTGGACGCGCTGTCGCTGCGCGACCGGGTCCGGCTCAATCTGGAACCCGACCACGTCGAGGTGCGGCCCGGCGACCGGGCGCACGCCGAGAAGGAGCAGGCATGAGCGAGCGTCAGCGAGCGAATCATCAGTGCAGGGTTGTGGTGCCTCATGCCGGCGCCGAGCGGAGCGAGGTGGCGGCATGAGCGAGCGTCAGCGAGCGAATCATCAGTGCAGGGTTGTGGTGCCTCATGCCGGCGCCGAGCGGAGCGAGGTGGCGGCATGAGCGAGCGGTCGACTTTGGCGCCGGCCCGCGTGGTCACCACCGACGAGGTGGTCCGGGTCGAGGCGGTGAGCCGCACCTTCGGGCGGGGCGAGCATGCGGTGCACGCCGTGCGGGAGGTGTCCTTCTCCGCCGGGCGGGGCGAGCTGGTCGCGGTCCGGGGTCGCTCCGGTGCCGGCAAGACCACGCTGCTCAACCTGGTCGGCGGCCTGGACCGGCCGGACAGCGGGCGGGTCCGGGTGGCCGGGCACGACGTGACCGGCGCGAGCGAGCGCGAGCTGCTCGCGCTGCGCCGGGGCAACGTCGGCTTCGTCTTCCAGACCTTCGGGCTGGTGCCGATCCTGTCGGCGGCCGAGAACGTCGGGGTGCCGCTGCGGCTGGCCAAGGTGCCGGCTGCGGAGCGGGAGCAGCGGGTGGCGGTGCTGCTGGAGCTGGTCGGGCTGGGCGGGCACGCCGCGCAGCGCCCGTACGAGCTGTCCGGCGGGCAGCAGCAGCGGGTGGCGGTGGCTCGCGCCTTGGCGAACGAGCCGGACCTGCTCATCGCCGACGAGCCGACCGGCCAGCTCGACTCGGAGACCGGGCGGTCCATCATGGACCTGATCCGGGCCGTGGTGCACGCCCGGGGCATGACCGCCCTGGTCGCCACCCACGATCCGGCGCTGATCGAGATGGCCGACCGCACCCTCACCCTCCGCGACGGCCGCCTGGCCACCGACTGACCGTCGGCGCCGGCGCCGCGGGAGTGACAACCGGTCAGTCGCGACAGCGGCGGCGGTGGTAGGACAGGGTGACCGCGAGCAGGAGGGGGCCCCAGAGGAGCAGCGGGACGTAGCAGGCCACCAGCAGCGCGAAACCGGCCGGCGAGAAGCCCAGGCCATCGCCCTCGACGACGAGGTCCCGAACGATGATGCCCCAGGCCGCGTACGCCCAGACGAGGGTGACCCCGATGGCGCCGGCGGTGGCGGCGGTGACCGCGAACGACGGCGGCACCCGACGCCCGCCCAGCAGCGGCAGCCACCGGGGGAACACCTCGCCCCACGGGCGGACCAGGCCGAGCGCGAGCAGCGCCAGCGCCTCGGAGAACACGGTCAGCGAGACGACGTAGACGCTCTCCCAGCCGTGCGTGCGGACCGGCGCGCCGTGTTCGTACGCGCCGATCGGGACCCCGGCGACCAGGGCGAGCCGCCAGAGCCCGGACGGCAGGACGACCAGCGGGATCAGGTGGGCGGCGCGGACCGCCCAGGCGGGTGCGGGCCGGCCGTCGCGCGGGTGGGCGGCGGCCGGTGCGGTGGCGGTGGACATGTGACTCCCGTTCGTCGGCTGCCCGCCCAGCCTGCCCGTGCCGGCCGACGGCGATCATCCCGCACGGCGGGGAGTCGGCTCCCTCCGGTGGGGGAGCCGCCGGGATCAGAGCGCCAGCTTCATCCCCTCGTGGCTGGCCACGAAGCCGAGGTTGCGGTAGAAGCGGTGCGCGTCGGCGCGGGTCTTGTCGGTGGTGAGCTGCACCAGCGCGCAGCCCCGCGCCCGGGCCTGGTCGATGGCCCAGGTCATCATCTGCCGCCCCAACCCCCGGCCGCGCAGGTCGGAGCGGACCCGCACCGACTCGATCAGCGACCGCTCGGCGCCGTGCCGGCCCAGCCCCGGGATGTACGTGATCTGCATGCAGCCGACCAGCTCGCCGCCGGCGTCCGCGACCACCAGGTGGTTGCGCGGGTCGGCGGCGATGTCGGCGAACGCCTTCTCGTACGCGTCGTCGACCTCGGTGAAGTCGCGGGCCTTGCCCAGCACGTCGTCGGCGAGGAGGGCGATGATGGCCGGCAGGTCCGCGCGGACCGCCTCCCGGAAGATCGCGTCGGTCATGCCGGCAGCGTGACACAGCGACAGCCGGCGATGGGCGGTGGTCAGCGCGCCGGGCAGCGCAGCCCCGCCCGGGGCACGGTCAGCGAGATCAGGTACGCGTCGACGGCGGCCGTGATGCAGGCGGTCTGCGGGTACGCCGTGTGCCCCTCGCCCTCCCAGGTGAGCACCTGCCCGACGCCCAGCATCGAGGCCAGCGCGGCGGTCTGCTCGTACGGGGTGGCCGGGTCGCCGGTGGTGCCGACCACCACGATCGGCGGGGCGCCGGCCGCCTTCCCGGTCGGGTACGGATCCCGCCCCCCGGGCCACTCCACGCAGCCGAACATGCCCACCGCCAGAGCCGGACCGAACAGCGGATACTTCGCCCGCCACTGGGACTGGAGCTGGCGGATCTGCTGCGGGCTCGGCTTCTCGGCCTCGTCCGCGCAGTTGACCGCCATGTTGGCGTCGAACAGGTTCGAGTAGTGCCCGTCGTCGCCGCGGCCGGCGTACGCGTCGGCCAGCTTGAACACCCCGGTCGGGTCGCCGCCCTGCAACGCGTCGATCGCCCGGGCCAGCTCCTGCCAGCCCGCCTCGGTGTAGAGGGACGAGATGACCGCGTAGAACACCCAGCCCGCGGTGGCCTCCCGGCCGTCCCGGCTGCGGACCGGGGAGACCTTGGCCTTGTCGATGGCGCTGGTGACGGCGGCCCGGGCGTCCGGTGCGATCGGGCAGCGGCCGGCGTTGTCCGCGCACCAGCGGGCGAAGTTGTCGAAGGCCCGCTCGAAGCCCTTCGCCTGGCTCTCCGACCCGGCGATGAGTTTCTGCTGCGGGTCCACCGCGCCGTCGAGCACCAGCGCCCGCACCCGCTTGGGGTAGAGCTGGGCGTACACGGCGCCTAGCAGGGTGCCGTACGAGTAGCCGAGGTAGGTGAGCTTCTCGTCGCCGACCGCCGCGCGCACCGCGTCCATGTCCCGGGCGGCCTGCTCGGTGCCGTAGAGCGGGAGCTGGTCGCCGTACTTCGTGCCGCAGCCGGTGCCGATCCGTCGGTTGAGCGCGGCCAACCCGTCGAACGACGCCTGGCTCTGCGGGTCGGGGTCGTAGCCGAAGCTGGCGTCCAGGTCGGCGTCGGAGATGCACTTGACCGGGCTGGACCGGGACACCCCGCGCGGGTCGAACCCGACGATGTCGAAGCGGTCGGTCACCGCGGCCGGCAGCCCGCCGAACGCCGGGCCGAAGGAGAGATAGACGGCGGTGTCCACGCCGGAGGCGCCGGGACCGCCGGGGTTGACCACCAGCGAGCCGATCCGGTCGTGCTGCTTGTTCGACCTGATCCGGATCAGCGAGATCTCGAAGGTCTCGCCGGCCCCGGGCCCGGCCGTCGCGCCGGTGGCGGCGCCGTTGCCCCAGTTCCGGGGCACGGCGATCCGGGCACACTCGTAGCGCATGCCCGGTGCGCCCCGGCCGACCAGCTCGTCGGGGACCTCCGGGCAGGCGCGCCAGGTCGGGGCGGTGCCCGGGGCAACCGCCGGGCCCTGGCTCTCGGTGCGCGGGGCGAGGGCCGGCAGGGTGCAGCCGGCGGTGAGCACCACCGCGGCGGCGAACCCGGCCAGGCCGGGTCGGACCCGGCGGATCCGGTCGGAGAAGCGGGTCACGTGGCAGCCTTCCGTGATCATGTCAACGGCCAGGCTACGCCCGACCGGACGCGCTGCCGATGGTCGCCGCCGGATCCCCGCGCAGCACCTGGTCGACGTCGTAGCGGATCGGGCGCTCCAGCTGGTCGTAGCGGCAGGAGCGGGGATCACGGTCGGGGCGCCAGCGGACGAACTGGGCGGTGTGCCGCAGCCGGTCACCCTCCATCGCGTCGTAGCCGACCTCGGCCACCAGCTCTGGGCGCAGCGGCTCCCACTCCAGGTTCTTGGTGCCGGTCCACCGGCTCACCCCGCCGGGAATGCGCTGGCCCCGCTCGTGGTCGCCGTGCACCCACGGGTGGTCGCCGTCGACGTCGCGGTAGGGCTCCAGCTCGTCCAGCAGCTCCTTGCGCCGGGCCGCGGTGAACGACGAGCTGACCCCGATGTGGTGCAGCACGCCGGCGTCGTCGTAGAGGCCGAGCAGCAGCGAGCCGACCACCGGGCCGGACTTGTGCCAGCGGAAGCCGGCCACCACCACGTCGGCGGTACGGGCGTGCTTGACCTTGAACATCAGCCGTTTGCCCGGCTCGTACGGCAGGTCGGCCGGCTTGACGATGAGCCCGTCCAGCCCGGCCCCCTCGAACACGTCGAACCAGCGCCGGGCCGTCTCCGGGTCGGTGGTGATCTGGGTGACGTGCACCGGCGGACGGACCTTGGCCAGTGCCTGCTCCAGCCGGGCCCGCCGCTCCGGGTAGGGCCGGTCCGTCAACAGCTCGTCGTCGAGGGCGAGCAGGTCGAACGCGACGAAGTCGGCCGGGATGGTCTCGGCGAGCAGCTTCACCCGGGAGGCGGCCGGGTGGATCCGCTGGGCGAGCAGCTCGAAGTCGAGCCGGGGCTGGCCGCCCGGGCCGTCGCGGCGGATCACGATCAGCTCGCCGTCGACCGCGCACCGGGGCGGGAGTTGGCGCCGTGCCTGCTCGACCACCTCCGGGAAGTAGCGGGTCATCGTCTTGCCGCCCCGGCTGGCCAGCTCGACCTCGTCGCCGTCGCGGAAGATGATGCAGCGGAAGCCGTCCCATTTCGGCTCGTACGTCATGCCGGGGGCGGTGGGCAGCTGGGGCACGCTCTTGGCCAGCATCGGCTCGACCGGCGGATTGATCGGCAGGTCCACGGCGACCAGTCAATCAGACGCCACCGACAGCGGTGAGGCAGATCACCGGTGGCGTCGGGCGGCGTGTCCCCGGACAGGTCGGTTCGTCACCCCCGACCGGATGGTGAAACCGCAGGTCAGGGCTACCGTTCGCCGCGTGCCGGAGTGGATCTGCGGATGCTGTGGACGCTGGCGGGTCAGTTTGGAACTGATCCGCGGACGGTACCGCTACCGGCTGGTGCACCGCTACCGCCCGGACCAGGGCGGCGGCGCCAACGTCATCGGCGAGGTCGCCTCGGTGGCGGAGCTGGAGGAGCTGCTCCGCCGGTACGCCCCGGTGAGCCTGGCCGACCTCCACGAGGCCGCGTAGCCGCCCGCCCGCCCGGGTGCGGGCCGTAGGCTGGCGCTGTCCCCGCGAGGAGGTGGCCGCCGTGCCGGAACTGACGTACCCCGAGGTGGGGGCGACCCGCGAGGGCGCGCTGCCGGCCGGCTACGACCACCTGCGCCACCGGGTCCGGCTGCCGGACGGCGGCTTTCCCACCGCCGCCAAGGCGGTGCTCGACTGGCGGCTGCACCGGGCCGCCGGGGTGGTGATGCGCACCGACGCGCCACGCGCCGCCGCGGGCGTGCGGGTCACCCCGGGGCTCGGCGTCGGCCCGCTGCGGATCTGGGGCCCGACGGAGGTGGTCTGGACGGTGGACGAGCCGGACCGGGCTGGTTTCGGCTACGGCACCCTGCCCGGGCATCCCGAGATCGGCGAGGAGGCGTTCGTGGTCACCCGGGCGGGCGACGGGGTCTGGTTCGAGGTGACCACGTTCAGCCGCCCGGCCCGCTGGTACCTCCGCGCCGCCGGTCCGCTCGCCCGGGCCGTCCAGCACGGCTACGCCTGGTGGCTCGGTCGCACCCTGCGCCGGCTCTGCGCCCGGGGCTGATCCGCGCCCCGGCCGGCGGAGCGGTCAGTAGCCGGCGAAGGAACGGATGGGGGCGCGGGGGCCGTACCTCGGCGCCTGGATGCCGGCCGCCTCCAGCAGCACGCAGACCCGCCCCCGGTGGCCGCGGAACGGCTCCAGCAGCGCCAGCATCCGGGCGTCGTTCCCGCGCGGCTCCCCGGCGAGGGCCCAGGCCACGGTGTTCGGGATGTGGTAGTCGCCGACGCTGACCGCGTCCGGGTCGCCGTACGCGATCCGGACCACCTCGGCGGCGGTCCACGGGCCGATCCCGGGGATCGCGGTGAGCCGGCGGGTGGCCTCGACGGTGTCGGCGCACTGCTCCAGCCGTTCGGCGGCGCCGGCCGCGCGGCGCAGCGTGTCGGCCCGCCGCTGCTCCACCCCGAACGGGTGGAAGACCCAGTACGGGGTGGCCGCCACCGCTGCCGCCTGCGGCGGCAGCAGCAGCGACATCGGTCCCGGCGCCGGCTCCCGGAAGTGCCGGACCGTCGCCGCGTACGCCCGGTACGCCTCCTTGCCGGTGACCTTCTGCTCCAGCACCGCCCGCAGCAGGCGGGGGAAGACCTGGCCGGTGGCCGGCATCCGCAGCCCGTGGTGCTCGCGGGCCAGCCGGGCCACCACCGGGTGCCCGGCGGCGAGGTCGGCGAACCCGGTCAGGTCGTCGCGGAGCCCGGCGATCGCGTCGGCCCGCTCGACGACCCAGTCCGCTCCCGGCCCGTACCCCTCGGCGACCAACTCGTCCCCGCCGGGGCGCAGCGCGAGCGTGGCCGGCCCGGCCGGCGTGCGGGTGGCCCACCAGAAGGCGCCGGCGGCGACCCGCGCGCACGGGTCGTACGGGCTGAAGGTGAGCGACCGGACCGACCTGGCCAGCCGGTAGCCGGCCGGGGGGCGCAGCGTCCGGTGGGCGGCGGGGGAGGTCACCCGGTCACTCTGCCACGCGGACCATCAGCCGGCCCCCACGGGCATGGCCGCCGGGGTGATACGGAGCGGTCCGCCGGACGGATCAACGGCGCACGGAAAAAATTCCGGGCGGCGGCGGAGTGGAATCCCGGGCATCGGCGTCCGGCACCACCGCAGCGCCTCCGGCGAACCGGTCCAGCTCGTCGCCCGCCAGCACCCGGCCCGGGAACCAGTCGCCGGCGGCGCGCCGGGACAGCTCCGCCACCGGCGGGTCGACCCGCGACGCGACCAGCACCAGGTTGCCGTAGCGGCGCCCCCGCAGCACCGCCGCGTCGCTGACCACACAGGCCCGGGGCAGCACCGCACGGACCGTGGCGACCTGGGCGCGGGCGTGCCGCAGCGGCGGGCCGTCGGCGATGTTCGCCAGATAGAACCCGCCCGGACGGAGCACCCGGGCCACCTCGGCGGCGTACTCCACCGAGGTCAGGTGGGCCGGGGTGCGGGCACCGGCGAAAACGTCCGCCACCACCAGGTCGTAGCTGGCCTCCCGGCTGGCGGTGAGGGTGGCCCGGGCGTCCGCCACCCGTACCCGCAGCCGGGCGTCGGCGGGCCACGGCAGCGCCCGGCGGACCAGCTCCACCAGCGCGCCGTCCACCTCGGACACCCGCTGCGTCGAACCCGGACGGGTGGCCGAGACGTACCGGGGCAGGGTCAGCGCGCCGCCGCCCAGGTGCAGCACCCGCAGCGGGGTGCCGGCCGGGGCGACCAGGTCGATCGCGGCGGCCAGCCGCCGGACGTACTCGAACTCCAGGTGGGTCGGATCCGTCAGGTCCACATGGGACTGCGGTGCGCCGTCGAGCAGCAGCGTCCAGGAACCCGGTCGATCCGGGTCGGGCACCAGCTCGGCCTGCCCGGTGTCGACCTGCTCGGCCACCCGGTCCGCGCCGCGTCGCCGGCCCATCAGCGGCGGATTCCCCGGGCGGCCGCGGTCAGCACCCGGTGCAGCAGGCGGGCGTCGCCGAGCAGCCCGCGCAGCCGGCGCTCCAGGCCGGCGATCGGGATCAGGTTCTGCGGGGCCCGCGGATCCTTGTACGGGGTGGAGGCGAACCGGGGCAGGGTGACGAGGGCGAGGTCGGCCAGCTCGATCGCCTCGGCCGGGGTCAGCTCGGCGGAGCACTCCATCCGGACGATGCCCGCCCAGGGTGCGCCTCCGGCCACCGGCAGCCGCAGATACCAGGAGTAGCCGCCCCACGCGGTCTCCAGCCGGAACACCGGGCAGCGCTGCCCCGGGGCCAACCCGGTGACCACCGCGGTCAGCCGCGCGTCCAGGTACTGGCTGTGCTGCGTCTTGATGTAGCCCAGGGTGCGCGGCAGGTGCCGGCGGCTGCGCAGCGGGCCGTCCACCACCAGCAGGTCACCATCGGTACGCGCGGCGTCGGAGACCGCCACCTCCAGCGCCGTCAGCGGGGCCTGCACCGCGGCCGGCAGCTTGCTCAGCTCACCGGTGCCGCCGACCCGGTGCACCGGGTAACGGATCTGCCCGGCCACCACGTCCTGGGCGGAGGGGCTGGCGGTGAACAGGCCCCGGCCCACCTGGGCCCCGGCCAGCTCCGCCGCGCCGCGCTCCAGGTCGCAGCGCACCACCCCGGCGGCGTACGAGGCGGCGATGCCCGGGAACGAGCCGCCGTCGTCCTCGGCCGTCCAGACGCTCGCGTCGATTCGGCGTACCCCGTCGACCAGCAGCACCACGTCCGGGGCGAGCACGTCCCGCCGGGCGTCGATCGCCCGCCAGTCCGTCGCCGGCAGCTCGACGCCGACGTCGACCTGGGCGCTGCTCGGCGCCGCCGGTCCGCCCCCGCCGGCCGCCTCGAACGACGCCCCGTACGCCGGATCCCACGCGTCGACGTAGAACCGCGTCACAGGCCCGTCCGTTCCACCCGGGCCGTGCGGGCGTCCTTGCGGACCTCGAAGCGGACCGGGATCCGCTCGGCGAGGGCCGGCACGTGGGTGACCACGCCGACCATCCGGTCGCCCCGGGCGGCCAGATTTTCCAGGGTGGCGGCGACCGTGTCCAGGGTGGCCGCGTCCAGCGTGCCGAAGCCCTCGTCCAGGACGATCGACTCCAGGCTGGCCGCGCTGGTGGACATCCCGGCGAGCTGCTCCGACAGCGCCAGTGCCAGGGCCAGTGACGCCTGGAACGTCTCCCCGCCGGAGAGGGTCCGCACCCCGCGCCGCAGCCCGGCGTCGTGGTGGTCGACCACGAAGAACTCGCCCTTGTCGTGCACCAGGTCGTACTGGCCGTTGGAGAGTTCCCGCAGGATCCGCGACGCGCCGTCGACCAGGAGGTCCAGCGCCTCGGCCAGCAGCCATCGCTCGAAGTTGTTGGCTCGCAGGTGCCCGGCGAGGGCCCGCGCCACTCGGGCCTCCCGTTCGTGACCGGCCCGCTGCTCGTGCAGCTCGGCGGCCTGCTCGCGCCGCTCGGTCAGCCGGCGCAACTCCGCCTCGGCCCGCTCGACCGCCACCGCGGCGTCCCGCCGCGGATCGTCGGCCACGGCCAGTCCGGCCGCGGTGAAGAGCTCGCCGATCCGCTCCTCGACCTCGGCCGCGGCGGCCTCGGCCGCGCCGACCGAAGTGGCCAGCCCGTCCCGGTCGGCGCGCCGCCGCTCGGCCTGCTCACCGGCCCAGCCGGCGAGCGCCGTCCACGCCGCGGCCACGTCGTCGCGGTCGGCGGCCGGCGGGCCGAACCGGGCCAGCCCGTCCCGCGTCGTGTCGAAGTCCCGCCAGGCACGGCGCAGCCGCTCCTCCGCGCCGTCGAGCGCGCCCCGGGCCCGGCGGGCGGCGTCCCGTCCGGCGCGGACCGCGCCGGCGGCCTCCTCCAGGGCGCGGCGCAGCCGAGCGTGCTCGTCCAGCGCCTCCCGCAGCGCGGCCGGCGCGGCGGCGTCGGCGAGCTGGTCGTCCAGCTCGGTCAGCCGGGTCCGCAGCTGGTCGTGCTCGGCGCGGGCGCGCAGCAGCACCCGGTCCAGCTCACGGGCGGCGGCGTCGCGCTCCTGCACCGACCGCTTGGCGGCCTCGCTCGCCGCCCGGGCCGCCTTGCCGGCCGCGATCGCCCGGGCCACCGCCGACCCGGCCGGCACCGCCGGCACCCGGGGGACGGCCTGCTCGCAGACCGGGCACGGGCCGCCCTCGACCAGGTGCGCGCGCAGCGCCACGGCCTGGTCGGCGGCCTTCGCCTCCTCATGCGCCCGGAACGCCGCCTCCAGCTCCGCCTCGGCCCGCTCGGCGGCGGCCCGGGCCTCCGCCAGGGCACCGACCGCCGCGTCGTGCTCGGTCTGCGCCGCGGCCACCGCCGCGCGGACCGCCGCCACCTGGCCGGTCAGCTTCTCCCGGTCGGCGTGCGCCTTGACCAGCAGCCGCAGCGCGCTCTCGTCGCCGGCCGCGGCCAGCTCGCCGCGCAGCTTCTCCTCCCGCTCCTCGGCGAGCCCGACGGCCGTGGCGGCCTCGTCGGCCGCGATCCGCGCCGCCGCCACCGCCCGGGCCAGCTCGGCGATCCCGTCCGGCGGCCGCACGCCGGCCAGCACGGCCAGCTCCGCGTCCCGCTCGGCCAGCGCTGCCGCCTGCTCGCGCGCCGTCGCCCGGGCCCGGTCCAGCTCGGGTACGGCCACCGCGACCGCCTCGGCCAGCTCGCCCATCCGGTCGACCCGATGCCGCGCGCCGGCCAGCGTCTCGTCGTCGACGTCGGCGAGGCCGCCGAGCAGCTTGTCGACCGTCTCCAGCTTCGCCTCGGCCTGCCCGGCGCGCTCGGTGGCCTTCTTCTGCACCTCCTCGTAGATGCCGAGGCCGAGCAGGTTGACCAGGATCTGCTGCCGGGTGGCCGGCTTGGCGTGCAGGAAGTCGGCGAACTGCCCCTGCGGCAGCACCACGCAGCTGGTGAACTGCTCGTACGGCAACCCGACCGCGTCCAGCACCGCCTGCTCCATCTCGGCGGGGGTGCCGGCCACCACCTCGCCCAGGTCCTCCGGGCTGAGCCCGGTGTCGAGCTTGGTGACGTCGAACCCGGCCGGCATCAGCTGCAGCCCGGCGTTGGCGGTCTTCACGGTGCCCCGGCCGTCCCGGCGCACCACCCGGGTGGCCACGTAGCGGTCACCGGCGGACTCGAAGACCAGCCGGACCCGGGCCTCGTTCGCCGACGGGGCGAGCGCGTTGGCCAGGCCCCGGGTGCCGCCCCAGCGGGGCACGGTGCCGTACAGGGCGAAGCAGATCGCGTCGAGCACCGTCGACTTTCCGGAACCGGTCGGCCCGACCAGCGCGAAGAAGTCCGCGTCGGTGAAGTCGACGGTGGTCTCCTCGCGGAAGACGGTGAACCCGGCCATGTCCAGTCGCATCGGCCGCATCAGTGATCGATCCCCTCGAGCAGCTCGTCGAAGAGTTCCTGGACGCCGTCGTCGCCGTGGCCCCGGCTGCTCAGATAGTCGGCGAAGAGCTCCCGAGGCGAGCGGCCGGCCCGCTGGGCGGTGCGGGTGGCGCTGCCGGGGGCCGGCATCAGCTCCGGGTCGATCCGGATCTCCAACGCCCGGGGCAGCAGCTCCTGCACCTCCTCCCGCAGGCCGGCGCGGGGCTGCTCGCGGACGTAGACCCGCAGCCAACCCTCGGGCGGGTCGAGCTCGGCGAGCTGGGCCAGGGTGCCCCGGACGGTCCGCAGCGGCACCGCCCCCGGCACGGGCACCTCGCGGATCTGGGCGGCGGTCGTCGCGGTCACCTCGACCAGCGTCACCGAACCCACGTTCTCCTGCTCCCCGAAGTCGACGGCGAGCGGGCTGCCGCTGTAGCGGATCGGGCAGGGCCCGATGACCCGCTGTGAGCGGTGCAGGTGACCCAGCGCCACGTAGTGCGCGTTGCCGGGGAAGACCGTGGCCGGCACCGCGTAGCCGAGGACAGTGTGCGCGTCCCGCTCGCCGCCGCCGGTGCTCGCCCCCACCACGGTCAGGTGGGCGGTCACCAGGTGCACCCGGTCCGGCTCGGTGAAGCCGTCGGCCAGCCGGGCGAGCACCCGCCCGAGGTGGTCGGCGTACGTCTGGTTGGCCTCGGCGGCGGTCAGCTCGTACATCTCCACGGCGCGGACCGCGTAGCGCTGGGACAGGAAGGGCAACGCGGCCAGTTGCCAGCGCTCGCCGCCGGCGGTGACCCCGTCGATGACGTGCTCGGCCGGATTGTCCCGGACGCTGCCCCGCAGGGTGATGCCGGCGGCCTCGGCCCAGGGCCGCAGCGCGTCGAGCGCCTGGCCGTTGTCGTGGTTGCCGCCGATCGCCACCACGTCCGCCCCGGTGCGCCGCAGCGCGGTCAGCGCCCGGGTCACCAGCCGGGTCGCCTCGGGGGTGGGCGCGGCGGTGTCGTACAGATCGCCGGCCACGATGACCAGGTCGGGCCGCTCGACCCGGGCGATCTCGATCACCTGGGCGAGCACCTGCTTGTGCTCGTCGGCGCGGGACTGCCCCTTGAGGACCTTGCCGACGTGCCAGTCGGAGGTGTGCAGGATCTTCACCGTGCCAACCTTTCGTTCGCGACTGCGGGGCTCCGCCGCGCTGCGCTCCTCGCGCTCACCGGTCGCTCACGCCTCCTAGAACGGGATGTCGTCGTCGGAGGTGCCGGAGCCCACCACCGCGAACGGGTCGGCCGCCTGGGTGATCGAGCGCAGTGTCTCCGACGGCGCGCGGCCGGCCTCGGAGACCCGGGTGGCCCAGGCCGGGAAGGGGAACTCCAGGCAGAGCGGGACCGGGATGTCGGGCTGGTTGACGAACATGGTGCCCGGCTTGGCCAGCAGGGCCCGCTGCCGCTGGGCGGGCGGGAGGAAGCCGTATTCCGGGCGGGACGCCTCGGCCGGGTCGAGCCGGCCGACCACCCGGATCGCCGAGTTGGTCACGATCCGCCGCTCCACCTCGCTGGCGGTCTGCTGCGCGCCGACCAGGATCACCCCGAGTGAGCGGCCCCGCTCGGCGATGTCGAGCAGCACCTCCTTGATCGGGGAGGAGCCCTCGCGCGGGGCGTACTTGTTGAGCTCGTCGAGGACGACGAAGAGCAGCGGCTTGGCGGTGCCGGCCTTCTCCTTGCGCTCGAACTCGCTCTTGAGCGTCACGCCCACCACGAAGCGCTGTGCCCGGTCCGGCAGGTTGTGCAGGTCGACCACGGTGACCTGGGCGCTCTCCGCGGTGTTGATCGAGTGCGGGCGGCGGGTGGCCAGGTCGCCCCGGATCAGCCGGCCGAGGTCCTTCTTGCTGCCGATCAGCCGGCGGGCGAACGCGTTGACCGTGCCCAGGCCGACCGCGCTGCCCGCCCAGTCGCCCCGGGTCTCGTCGTCGTTGAGCTGCTCGACGATGTGGTCGACCAGGTCGGCGTACGACCCGAGGCGGACCCCGTCGATGCTCACCCCGCCGTCGGCGGGCTGGGCGTACCGGGCCAGGTGGGCGGCGACCGAGTGGACCACCATCGTGTACTGCTGGCGCTCGTCGTCGGCGTCGGCGAAGACGTAGGGCAGCAGCCGGTCGGCGCAGAACTCGCTCAGCGTCCAGTAGAAGCTGTCCACGCCGGTGAGCCGACTGCTCACGTCCGGCGTGCCGGAGGAGTCACCGACCCGGGGCGGCGCGTACACCCGCACGTCGGGGAAGGCACCGGCGGCCAGCCCGAGCTTCGCGTACCCGGCCCGGGTGTCGTCGTCGAGCCGGGCGTTCGGGTGGTCGAGGAAGAGCAGATCCTCGCCCTTGACGTTGAAGATCAGCGCCTTGGCGTTGACCGCGTCGCCGCCGAGCACGCCCGAGCGGAAGACCGAGTAGAGCAGGAAGGTGGCGAAGCTGGTCTTGGTGGCCACCCCGGAGATGCCGGAGATGGAGACGTGCGCGCCCCGCGTGCCGTCGAGGAAGTCGGCGTTGAGGTAGACCGGCACGCCGTCGCGGCCCATGCCCATCGGGATGCGCCGCTCCATCCGGTCGAAGTGCAGCGCCCGGGCCCGGGCGTCGCCCTCGGCCCGGTGCACCACCGCACCCGGGGTGGGCGGCACGTAGAACTCGGGGTCGACCCGGGTGGTGGTGACCTCGGCCGCCTCCTGCACCTGCGCGGGGAGCGTGCCGTCGGCGATGGCGAAGACGTCGGAGTCGAACTGCGCGCCCTCGTGTCGGGCTCGCACCTGGGTGACCACGCCGGCGATGGTCACCGGCTCCCGGTCGGGCAGCTCGCGGCGGGTGACCACCACGTCGTCGAGCTGCAGGTAGCTGCCGGGGGCGACGGCGGTCCAGAAGGTGAGCGGGGTGGCGTCGGCGGTGCCGAGCACCCGGCCGACCCCGTCGCCGGGGCCGTCGAGCAGGTCGTCGGTCATCGGCAATCTCCGGTCGGCTGGTCGTCCCGTTCGCGGCGCACGAGGTGCATCCTGCCCGAGGGATGCGACAGGTTGCCACGCGACGCGGCGGACGCCACGGCCCGCGTCCGCCGAGCTTGCCCAGCGGGGTCGGATGGCCACGGACGGTACGCCTCTCCGTGCGATTCCCATCCCACCGGTGACTGATCCGCGAGATCCTCAGGAGGCCGGGGGAGCGGGGAGTGGACGTGACATCGACACGGCGCCGGGTGGTCGCGCTGCTCGTGCTCGCCGCGCTGCCGCCGATGCTCGAGGGCGGGCTGCTGATGGCGTTCGGCATCCGCGCCGCCCGGGGACTCACCCCGCAGGCCACCGCCGTCTGGCCCTACGACTCGTACCACGACCTGCGCTGGCTGCTGGTGTACCACGACTCGTGGGGCACCTTCCTGCTCGGGCTGGTGACGGTCACGGTGGCCCGCGGGCTGCTCTCCGCCGGGCTGACCGCGCTGGCGTGGCCGGCCGGCGCGGCGCGTCCCGCCTGGAATTGGCTGGTCCGGCGCAACCTGTCGGTGGCGGTGCTGGCCGCGCTGGTCATCTCGCCGTGGGCCGCGCTCTCGGTCGCCTTCTCCGCGGTGTCGCTCTCCTGGTACCTGTTCGCCTCGCTGGTCCCGATGCTGGTGCTCGCCCCCTTCCTGGCCCGGGCCGGCGTGGCCGCCGGCTGGTGGCGCGGGCTGCCCACGATCGAGCTGTTCGGCTGGTCGTCGCTGAACTTCCTGGTGCTGACCCTGGCCGGCGCGCTGATCTCCAGCGTTCCGGGCTGGTGGGCGGTCGGGGTGGCCGCGCTGACAGGGGTGGTCAACGGGCTGCTGTGGCGGCGGGCGGTGGCCGCCGCCGTGCTGCCGGCCCGGGTCCGGCTGCCCCGGCTCCCGGTCGCCCCGATCGCGATCGGGCTGGCCGTGGTGGGGGCGGTCTGGGCCGAGGCGCTGGTCGGGGTCGCCGGAGGTGGCCGGCACGGCCCGTGGATGCCCCCGATCCTCAGCGACCGGCTGTCCGACCGGGTGCCGTACGCGATCATCGTCCTCAGCGGGCACGATTCGCGCTGGGACGGCGAGCCGTCCGCCGATCCCCGGGTCGAGCGCTTCTCCTACCGGGGGCTGGATGCGCACGGCCGGCCGCTGCCGTACCCGCCGGAGGCGACCCACCGGTCGCTCGACTCCAGCAGCGCCCTGCTCGCCGCGCAGGTGGACGCGCTGCACCACCGCACCGGCCGACCGATCGCCCTGTTCGGCAACAGCGAGGGTTCCATGGTGGCGCGCACCTACCTGGAGCGGCTGCCCCGTGGCCCGGTCAGCGCCGTGGTGATGTTCAGCCCGTTGGTCCAGGCGGGGCGGACCTACTACCCGCCGCCGGGGCACGAGGGCTGGGGGGTCGCGGCGGGCTGGGAGCTGCGGGTGCTGTTCTGGCTCGCGAATCTCCCCCGGCCGGTCAAGGACCATCCCGACGAGCCGTTCGTCCGCTCGGTGCTGGTCGACGCGCCGTTCTATCGCAACCGGATCCTCTGCCCGGTGCCGGGGGTCCGGATGATCGCTTTCCTGCCCACGGTCAGCGCCGCCGAGGCGCCACCCGGTGAGTACAGCCGCATCCCGGTCTATCAGGAGCCGGCGTTCCACGGCGGCCTGATCGGGCGGCGGGCGGTGGAGGACCGGGTGGAGGCCTTCCTGGCCGGCGAGCCGGTGGCGCAGCCCCGCCGGGAGTACGCGCTGCTCCAGCAGTTGGGCGCCGCCTGGCAGGCGCCCCCGCTGGTTCTCGCGCTCAACCCCCTGTGGTCGGCGACCCGGGAAGGGGATCCGGCACTGACCGGCCGGGTCTGCGAGCCGCGCTGACCGCACCAGCCGCCGCCTGGTCGGCCGGCTCCGTCAACTGACCCGCTGAACCGCGGCCGGCGGTCTCCTCCGCCGCTGGCCCCGGTCCCGCCGCGTCGCCAGGGGCGCGGGCTCGCCCTCCCGGGTGTGCCCGCGCCCTTCGCCGTACCGGGCGGCGCCTACCCGCCTCGCCGATCCGGTGGCATTCGGCCGCCATGGACCCCACCACATCGCCGACCCGGGGTCGATCAGGTCGGTCGGGTCAGGCGGCGGGGGCGGATCCGGCGGGCGGCGGCTCGCCCGGGTCGCGGGCGTAGCGCAGCATCAGCACCCCGTCCTCGGCGGCCAGCACGTGGCGCAGCGGCAGGTGGCGCGTGGTGCTGCCGGCCCCGGCGGTGATTCGGCCCGGGCCGGCCCCGGCGAGCAGCGGCGCGACGGTGAGGCAGAGTTCGTCGACCAGGTCGGCCGCGGTGAGCGCGCCGAACAGGTACGGGCCGCCCTCGCAGAGCAGTTGGCCGAGCCCCCGGCGGCGCAGCTCGGCCAGGCCGGCGGCGAGATCGACCTGCTCCTGGCCGCACCGCACTAGCTCCGCCACGTCGGTGAGCCCGGGTGGCGGCTCGGCGGCGGCCCGGGTGAGCACCAGCGGCCGGACCGGCGCGTCGGCGAAGGCCGCCTGGGCCGGGTCCAGGTCGAGCGAGCCGGAGACCACCACCAGGGTCGGATATTCGGCCAGGCCGTGCTCCCGGCGCCAGGCCCGGCGTGCCTGGTCGAGCCGGACCGCCCGGTAGCCCTCGTGGCGCAGCGTGCCAGCGGCCACCACCAGCCCGTCGCAGAGCATCCGCAGCAGCCCGAAGACCCGCTTGTCCGGCTCTCCGGAGAGCCCGGCCGAGAACCCGTCGAGCGAAACCGCCCCGTCGGCGCTGGCCACGAAGTTCACCCGCAGGCGGGGCCGGGCGGCACGGCCGTAGAGGGCGGCCAGTTCCGGGTCGGTCAGCGGCCCGGTCGCGGGTGCCGGCCAGACCCGCGAAATCGGCATCCCGTCGGTCATTCGCCGGCCGGACCGGTGACCGGAGGGGTGGGTTCGGGGGTACGGTGCTGGCAGTCGCACCACTTCCGGCCAGGACAGTCGTCGTGCCGCCGCTCCCGGCACGCTCGGCAGATCATGCTGGCAGCCTATGTCGGGGAAGGATGGGACAGCATGCCGCGTCAGATCTTCCAGCTGAAGGTCTCCCTCGCCGGGGTCCGGCCGACGGTGTGGCGGCGGGTGCGGGTTCCCGGTGGTTACACCCTGGACCGGCTGCACCGGGTGGTGCAGCACGCGATGGGCTGGCGCGACTGCCACCTGCACTCGTTCGAGATCGACGGCTGCCAGTACGGCGAACCCGACCCGGACGGCGATCTGGCGTTCCGCGACGAGTTGGACGTCCGGTTGGACGAGGTGTTGGGCAAGGGCGGCCGGTTGCGCTACACCTACGACTTCGGCGACTGGTGGGAGCACGACCTGGTGGTGGAGGACTCCTGCACCGCCGACCCGGACGAGCGCTACCCGTCCTGCCTGGAGGGGGAGCGGGCCTGCCCGCCGGAGAACGTGGGCGGCCCGTCCGGGTACGCCATCCTGCTGGCCGCACTGGCCGACCCGGCCCACCCCGAGCACAAGGCGATGCGGGACTGGGTCGCCGACGGGTTCGACCCGGACTCGTTCGACGCCGCCCGGGCCACCACCCTGCTGCGCCGCTTCTGCTGACCCGCTGGCCGCGCGGCGGCCAGGGGCCGGTCTCGGTTTGCCGCACCCTCGACCGGCTCGGTGGAACCGTCGCCCGGTAACAATCTGGGAACGCTCCCACAGCGCTGTTGACACCCCTCGAAGCGCATCGGCAAGCTCATGGGAGCGCTCCCGACGTGTTCCAAGCCACATCGCCCGTCGCGGCGGCGTCCCGGAAACCGGAACAACCCCACCACCTGACCCGCCGTGCCGACGGGCGGCGCGGGTCAACAACCACCACACGAGTTACCACCTGAGAGGGGTCAGGGATGAGCGTCATCAGGCGCCGGCTCCGAACTGTCGCGGTTGCCGCGCTCGCCGCGGGCGTGGCTCTCGGCAGCACGGCGTGCAGCAAGAAGAGCGAGGACGAGGGGTCGGCCGGCGGGGGCGGCCAGGTCAAGCTGGTCCTGCAGACTTTCCAGAACTTCGGCTATGACCAGGCCATCAAGGACTTTGAGGCGGCCAACCCGAACATCAAGGTCGAGCACCAGAAGATGGGCGAGCTGCGCGACTTCCAGCCGAAGCTGGTGCAGTGGCTCGCCGCGGGCAGTGGCGCCGGCGACGTGGTCGGTCTCGAGGAGGGCGTCCTGCTCGGGTACGTCCAGAACCACGACAAGTTCGCCAACCTGCTCGACCTGGGCGCTGGTGAGCTGAAGGCCAACTTCCCCGAGTGGAAGTGGAACAACGCCCTGACGCCGGACGGGAAGAAGCTGATCGGCCTCGGCACCGACGTCGGCGGCCTGGCCATGTGCTATCGCAAGGACCTGTTCCAGCAGGCCGGCCTGCCCACGGACCGGGACGAGGTCGCCAAGCGGATCAGCACCTGGCCGGACTACATCGCGCTGGGCAAGGAGTTCAAGGCCAGCGGCAAGGTCAAGGCGGCCTGGCTGGACAGCGCGACCAGCCTGATGCAGCCGTACGTCATGCAGAACTCGGAGACCTTCTTCTTCGACAGGGACAACAAGTTCATCGGCGACACCAACCCGGTGATCAAGCAGACCTGGGACCTGGGCCTGCAGATGGCCGCCGACGGGCTGACCGCCAAGGCGCAGCGGTGGAGCGCCGACTGGGACGCCGCTTTCAAGAATTCCGCGTTCGCCACCCTCCCTTGCCCGGCCTGGATGACCGAGGGCGTCATCGCCCAGCGCTCGGGCCCGGCGAACGCCGGCAAGTGGGACATCGCCACGATCCCCGGCGGTGGCGGTAACTGGGGTGGTTCCTACCTCGCCATCCCGGCCCAGACCAAGCACCCGAAGGAGGCGTACCTGCTGGCCAAGTACCTGACCAGCAAGGAGGGGCACCTCGCGGCGTTCAAGGAGGCGGGCGCCATGCCGTCCGACATCGCCGGCCTCGAGGACCCGGCGTTCAAGGACAAGACGAGCGACTACTTCAGCGGCGCGCCCACCGGCCAGATCTTCGGTGCGAGCGTCAAGAACATGAAGCCGATCTTCCTCGGCGCCAAGCACCAGCAGATCTGGGAGACCATCGTCGAGCCGCAGATGCAGGCGGCTGAGCGCGGCCAGCTCAGTTCGGAAGCCGCCTGGAAGAAGGCGATGGACGAGGCCAGGAAGGCGGCCAGCTGAGTCGCCGGTGACCCGCCGAGCCCGCGGGCGTCCAGGGCCCGCGGACCGGTGGCGGGGGCCCCCCCCCCCCCCCCGGGGGGGGCCCCCCCCCCCCCCCCCCCCCCCCCCAACCCCCCCCCCCCCCCCCCCCCCGGGGACCCAACGGGCGGGGGGCCCCCCCCCCGGCCCCCCCCCCCCCC